>JBJMQT010000164.1:0-72607 GCA_045802525.1 Gemmataceae bacterium | reverse complement strand
TGATCCTGCGAACTTTTTCCAAACTTCTTGAGCAAGTTCTCGGTCTTTGCGCCAATGAGAAAAAGCTAGATGCTCCGACTCCCTTGCATCTCGGTTCGGCGATGGTTCCTTGGTGTTCATGGCCGTCACTTGATAATGTTTGGATAGTGTTTTGCAATTAACGCTTCCGTGCGTTCCAACTGATATGCAATTTTGTTAACCAATTCAGTCTCTCCTATACTGCGAGCAAAATCGCGCGCAGTACGCAACGATTGAAGAATCCATTTGGCACCTTCCTCACCGCCAAAGGGCAGTGAAGCAGGATCCGATCCTGATGTATTATGCACCAAGACTTGAGCCTGACCAACAGCAAACGTGTGCAAACCTCGCACCGTTAGGTTGGACACGGACGTCACTTCATGGTGCTGCGTTACCCTCCGAATCGTCGCGAAGCCCTTGTCTCGAAGGAAGACAAGATCTCCCTCCCTCAAGTCATGGGAATTCACCCAGCGTCCTGACAGTGACCCGCCCCCGTCCTCGCTGACATCAACGTGCCGCAGGGCAGATCGCCTCTCCAGGTCTTTCCCTTCTACTACCCAAAATGGGTGAAACGCCGTCGCCGTGACCTCGCCAATTCCGAGATCGACCGTGACGAGCAGCGCGTTGTACTTTGCATCATGGCGGAGCCCTCTGGGAAAGCACATTACCAAGCTGATCTTCACGATTCTTTCCGGCGTGGCCGAAATGCAACTGGCGATGATCCGCGAGCGGACCAGCAAGGCCATGCGTCACTATCAGGCGCACGGGCGCCGCATGGGCCGGCTGGATCGCTGCCCCTACGGCAAGATGCCCGATCCCAATGGACCCATGGTCAAGGACAAGGAAACCGGTCAGTTCACTGATCGGCCGGCACAGATGACTGACCATCCCGAGGAGCAGGCAGTCATTGAGCGAATCAAGAAGTTACGAGCGGAAGGCAACGGGCTGCGGAAGATCGCCAAGCATTTGGAGGAAGCGGGCATTCCGTGCCGGGGCGAGCGCTGGCACACTTCGACGATTGCTTCGATTCTTAAGAGGGGGGATAGATCAACTTCAAGTGAGCCAGGATTAGAAACAAGGTAATCTCATTTCTTAGGCCAGGATGCCGCCTCGCCGGGAGACAGTATGCAAAACGTTGGCGCCCGGAAAACTAGGATGGCGGCCCGACCTGGTTCAGACCCTGGATCGGCGGACTACTAGTTAATTCGCCGGACAGCCAAAACACCATCCGGTTCCTTGTAGCCATTTTACACTGCCACCGTCGCCTACTAATTCGGAGTCGGTTCAACAATTGCCAACGACCATTCGGGTTGCAACGCATTCGTTGCTGAAACGGCGCCTTAAGGAGCCAGGCAGTCTCGCCCGCGAAGCCCGCTGCAATTTGGTTCTCTCCATTTCGCCTGACCCCCCGTGGAAAGAAAATGGAAAACAAGCGATACCTTTTTTCTTTCTAGGCCGCAATGAGCAATCGTTTTCCGTTTTTCATCCCCCTCACACCCCTGGTGAAAAACGGAATCTAAGGTCTAGCTCGCCGGGGGAGGCTCCTCCGATTTGGTTCTCTCCATTTCGCCAGACCGCCCGTGGAAAGAAATGGAAAGCATTTGGGCTGCGCGGTCGAAAGTATGCAAGGGGCGGATAAGTATGGAATTTAATTTAGTGTTTGGGATCTCGGCAGTGCTGGTGTTCTCCAAGGCCAACACCATTAGCAGCCCCGACCCACTTCCTACAAAGTGTGACAAAACTCGCGCTTTGTTCGCTCTTGGACGAAAGTCGGTTTATCAGAATTTGGAAAAGTCAGCCACGGCCACCATCCGGTTTAGGCATCTGAACTGGGTGAAGACAAACCGTCTGTTCTTCTTGATGCCAATCAAGGCTGGAACTATAACCTTGGTCTATTGCTTTTGCGGCCACTTTCTGCATTATAAGTTTTCCATTGTCCCCTATTAAATCAGGTGTAATTAGCACCTTCACAAAAGCGCTCTCGATTGTTGTACGCATAAGGCGAAATGCCACTGACGTCTTCACCAGTCGACCTCCTGATTATTTAAGATCGGCATCTGAACGAATGCGTTCGGCTAGAGCGATTGCGGCATAGCGAATCCTATCGGAGGGATCTCGAGTTGCGGCATCAATTGTTGGCAGAACTGATGAAAGAGCATTGGAAGAAAACGCGGAAAGGGAACATAGAGCCGATTCTTTAACCTCTTCATTGGCCTCTCGGGCTTTTTCCATAAATTCTTCTACGGAGCCAGGATCGAGCTTACTAGGAACTCCAGCCGAAAACGGGCGACTACAATAATCGCATAGAATTGGAATGGCTGCTTCTGCAAGTGGTGATCCGATCTTTTCGATCAATTCCATTAGACCACGGTAGTACCAAGGATCGTAATCCAGGCCCGCCTTGAGCGCGTGAATCAACGTTGGCATCAAGCATCCAATACTTGGGGCTTCAAAGGTTAGCAGTATTTCCGCGATGTGGTTAATCATAAGACCATTCTTGGCCTGGGACATGATTGCCTGGTGCAGCTCTTCAATCGCAGGTATGCCGATTAGAATCAGCGCCTCAACTATTTCCGCCTCCTTAGGCGGATAACTTCCCGCATACTTCAGTTCTTCAACAAGATATGGTATTGCTTCGGCGTTCGCTGGATAACCAATCCGCTTCAACGCGATTATTTGATCGGTCATTTTCTTTGGTATAATGTGCACCAAGGCCGGTACCGCCGCTTGACCAATCTTTCTTAAGCCTTCAATAGCTGCTTCTCGCTCAGCCATTAAGCTACTCGATAAAGTGCATATCAAATCTTGCATTTCTTTATGGAGAGGCAGCATCGCTCTAGCTTTCCAATTTACTATGATTAATGTGACAATTCCCCATTCTGCTAGAGGTTGAGGCCTCTTTTACTGCTTCAGTTTACGCTTTTTTGGGCGGTCCAAAAGTAATCTGCTCTAGCATTTCTAGAAAAGCGTCTGTGGACATCGGTTGTTTCGGCCAAATTTCCCAGTGCGGTATGGGCTCACCTGTCGTCGGGCTTATTGGCGGTTCACCCGCGGGGGGGGTTGGCTGCCAATCTGCCTCGGGTGGCAATGATTCCGCATCCAAGGGATACCACCACTGCGGCTTCTTGCCGGGAGGCGCAGGAGGCGGTTCCTCCCATACGGATGGTCCCGCACCAGGCTTAACAATTGGTGGCTCTCCGGGAGGAGGAGCGGGATATTCTGCGCCAGGTCGGAGATTCCACCCAGGCTTGGGATTATTGCCCCCAGGACCACCGCCTGGTCGCCAAAGTCGGGGCGGTACTTCTGGAACCGGCAAGGCTTCCATTATGCCCCCCGCCTCCTCTTCCGCCGCTATCGCGCCGCCAGTGGAACCTCCGAAGGCTCCTGGAGCCATGACTATTGTAGTCACTGTACCAACAAGCTGAACTACACCCGTCGCTGCCCCAATAACGCGCTGCCACGGCGAAAGGGGTTCTCCGGACAGCGCGTCCTTTCCGACCCACGCGTCCGATATCTTGGTTATGCCAGCAATGTCTGCCCCAACAAACGCTCCAGTTATAACTATGCTTCCGCCAATGCTTTCCCCGGATCCTCGAAGGTCTTCATATGCTTGGGAGGCCCGTATACCCTCATTTATTCCAATTTGCGGATCAAAGTTACCTCCCATCATATTTAACATTCCCGACATAATACCAGCTAACTGTAAGGCGGCATTAGTATCTAGGCCAGTAGGATCAAAGTGAATCACCGGATTATTGCCAACAAATCGATAGAGATCATTGTCGCCGGCCGCATACCGCTTGGGATCAACGTTAACGAAACGTTGCAGGCTCGCCGAGTAGTCGCGGCGCTCCATGTGAAGCAAACCCGTTGCCGGGTCCAGTCGCTCGCCTTGGTAGAGGTAATTGGCGGCGTAGCCGCTGCTGCTTATCGTGGCCCAGCTGGCGTTGAGGTAGGTGACCAGGCCGTACGGGTCGTAAGCGTAGCGCTCGACTGCAGAGCCACTACTGTTGATCAACGCCGTCACATCGCCATTGGCGTCTTGCTGGACCCAAAGGCGTTCATCGAGAGTTCCGTTGTGCGCGGTGCTGCGGTCGCGCAGGACAAGCGAGTTGGTTTGTAAGGGGTTCCAGACATATTGCATGTCGGCTGTGCTGGCGCTGTTGAGTCTTTCCTCGAGCACATTCCAACCGTCGAAGTAGAGATCGCGCGTATTAGCGCCGGCCGTTTCAACAATCCGTCTTCCGGTGCCATCGAATTTGTAGCTGGCCAACGTCGTGCCGCCGTTCTTCACGGCAACCAAGCGATTCCAGGCGTCGTAGACGAGCGTTCTGCCCTGCTCGTCAGTCGTCATGTTGCCGTTTTTGTCGAAGACGAGCGTGGTGGCGCCGACGCCGGTTACTTCATTTAGCTGGTTGTGCGTGCGGTTGACGGCGGTGCCGTCAGTCGTGACGGTGCTGAAGTTGCCCAGTGCATCGGGCGTGAAGGTTTGGGTATGCGAGGCGCTGGCAACGGTGTCAGGCACGCCATCCGAGTTCGTGTCGGAGAGAACGCCCCTTAGAAACCCGGACAATTGATTGAGGTTGTCGTAACCGTTGCCCGCGCCGTTGGCGTGATAGAGTTCGCCGAAAGCGGTGTTGACGAGGCTGTCCCGATAGAGGGCGTTGGAATCGCGATCATAGCCATATTTGAAGCGGTCCGTGGCTGTGCCCGTGCTTGTCTTGATCCAGCGCTGATCGACGACTCGCCCAAATCTATCTAGGCCGGTGTACTGGTCGCCGGCATCGCCGTTGCCTTCGGCACCTTGTTTGATGTAGGTGAGATCGACGCCCGGCTGCGAATGGGCGCGGCGGACGACTGTGCTTTGGCCCAAGTAGTCGTACGATTCTAGCGTGCCGGTGGTGTCGGAGAGCGAGGAAAGACGGCTAATCGAATCATTTAGGCCCGTCGAGTAGTTATAAGTCAGCACTTTGCCGTTGGGATACGTGATGCTCGTGAGGCGTGAATGATTCGCGCCGCCGCTCATGAGGCTGTAGCCGTACTGTACGCTGGGCGTCGCGCCGGTGACGACAGCGCCGGAATGGGATTGCCATTCTTGGGTCATTTGGCCGAGACCGTTGTAGGCGCGCTGGACCTGGTTAACGATGTTGCCAGCCGTGGCGGCATCGTAGCTGGTGACCAGATACGGATTCCCTTGCGTGTCATAAGCAGTTTGGATCCGGCGGACTGCGCCATCGAAGCCCGTGGCGAGCGTCGTGATGGCGTCGGACGTGATGCGGCCCAGGATGTCGTAAGTCAGCGTATGGAGATTGCCGGCCCGGTCGGTGAAGGTCTTCTGTTCGCCTAGCGCGTTGACCGTGTAGCTTTCCTGATAGGTGCTGCTGGGCGAGCCGGTCGAGGGATCGGGGTACTGGACCGTGGCGAGAATGCTGTTGGAGTTGACATCGCTGCCGCCGGTGGTCGTGACGCCATAGATCCACTTGGTGGTTTGCGACGCGCCGCCCGTCTCAACAGCTTGCAGGGTGAGTCTATGACCGTCGCCGTCATAGGTAAAGTTCGTGGTCTTGTTAGTCGTAGTGGTGGGCGTGCCGTTAGTGTAGGCCTCGATGGTTTGCGTCAGCTCACCGAGATTGTCATAGCTCTTTTGCTCGACGATGCCGCGCGGGTCGGTGATCGAGTTAACCCACCCGGCGGCATTGTAACCGTTGAGGGTGACCAAGACGGTATCCGAAGCCGTAGGCACGCTGCTCGGCCGCGTCCAGGCCGTGCCGCCGTTGGTGCCCACGTCGACCGTGGCCGTCAGCCGGTTGGCCAGGTCAAAGTAAGAAGCCGTATAGGAAACGCGGGATTTGGGCGCAGTAGTTGCGTTACCGAGCGCGCCGGTAGCCGTCTCGTCGTGGTTACGTTCGCGGTCGGTAACAAGGATGATGTTGCCATCTTTGTCGTAGGTATTTTCGACCTGAGATAAGACATTGTCACTTGTTACGTTCGCGGCGTCGGTCCAGGCGGCATCGCCGCCGCCGTCGCTGACGTAGCTGACCGTTTGCCTGCCCGCGCCGTCGAACTGGCTCTTGTGGACTTCGCCGCCGGGATTGGCGGTCTTGATAACTTGGCCGCGATGGTTGTACCAAAGCTGCGTCGTCAAGGCGTTGGTCGAGACCGTTCCGGTGGACGGGTCAACGCTGTAAGACTGGGTTTTATACACGCGGCCTTGATCGTCGTAGGAAGTAATGGTCTGGGCGCGGAGCAGGCTGGCCGAAGGAGCATTGGGCACGCCGGCGGTCGACGTGATGGTTACGGTATCGCCGTCGTATTGCTGCACTTCAGTGACTTCATCGAGATTGTCATATGTGCGATAGGTGATAGGCCGGTGTGTGGTCGTGTCTTCGGTGGACTGCACGCCTTCCTTGGAAGCGACTAGCCGGTCACGCCAGTCGTAATACCGCTCGGTGACCCGATCCGCCGCCGTGCCGCCCGGATGGGCGACGATCTGCGTTAGGTTGCCGTCGCCGACCTGGCTAGCGCCGCCCAAGGTGTTGTTGTCGTAAACATAGTCGGCGGTCTTGATCATGTTCGAGGGTGACGTGTTGTTGGCCGGCGACCATTGCCCCGAGGCAGGCGTGTCGTTGGTGCCGACCCAGGTGCTGACCGTGCGGCCCAGGCCGTCGTGCACCGTGCGCGTGATCGTACCGGTGGGCGATTGCGTCCGGGTCAGCCAGCCGCGATTGTCGTAATCGGTCAGGCTTTCATAATAGTTGGTGTTCTTGACGCCGATGTTGGCGGCGGTCGAATAAGTCACGCCGGAAAGGTTGAAGTAGGCATCGTTGCGCACCACCTGGCCGGCGGCGTTTGTGTAGGCGCGCGCCAGGGTCTGCAAGCCGCTGATCGCCTCGGTGCCATCGGGAACGCCACCTGTCAGGTGCGGCGTGGCCGACATAGTCAGCGATTCCATGTAGCTGCCGGGCCGGTCTTCGCGGATGACCTGCGTTGGTCCGGTCGGCGTGCTGGTGGTGCTGTTCCAGCCAGGATAGACGAGCTTTTCGTAGTTGGGATCGTTGTAAACCGTATAGCTGATGTTTCCCAGGGGATCGGTCAGTTGCGTCGGCCTTCCTAAACCATCGACGGCCAGCTGCGTAATCAAGTGCAAGCCGCCGCCCGTCGGCGTGGTCCAGCCGGTGGGCAGGCCGGTGAAGTCGGTCGTCTTGGTCGTATCCACGTCCGTGATGGACTTGGTTAAAGTACTGGTCGCTTGATCGTATTGGAAATAATTGATGAAGCCGTCGGCGTCCTTGGTCCAGATTGGCCGCCCGAGCGAATCGAAGAAGGTCGTTTCCACGTCGGCCGTGCCGGGACCGTTTTGCGTCGATGAAATAACTGGCTTGGTTACCTGCTCCGACTGCATGAGCGTTGTGCCGGTGAACCAGGTATAGCTATAGCTCGTGGTCTCGCCGCCGGTCGTGTTGGTGTTGCGGTAAACCGTATGGTTGGCCACGGGATCAACGCTGTTGCCGGCGGCGGTGTGCTGGAAGTACTGCGTCGCGTCGAGGGTGATCGGCGTGCCGGCGCTGCCTTGCTGGATTTTGTTGTCCTGTTCAAAACCCGCGACGCTGCCGGCGGTCGTCTCCCCAGCCGTCGTGGTCGTGTAGTAATCGGTCTTGCTTATGAGGCCCGATGCGCTATTGAAGGTAACGGCCAGACTGGCTTGGGTGTCGTCATAACCGGTGACCGCCGAGGGGGCGGCGACTTCGATGACGCGGCCGGAAGTGTCGTATTGGTAATAGGTCCTCCAATTGTTGCCGCTGACGGCATCGTGGAAGATTCGAAGCATGACTTCCCCGAAGGGATTGCTATACACGGTGTTCGTGCTGCCGTCATTGAGCCCCTCGACGGTCTTCATGGCCCAGGCATTGAAATTTGTAGTGCCGGCCCCCGGACCGGCCGTGTAGCTATAAGTGTAGGTGCCCAAGCCGACATTACTGGCGAGGAGCGAAGACCCGGCACCTTGAACAACCGCCTGGCTGACGCGCTTGCTGGCGTCGAATTGCAAATAAAGGTCCGCATAAGGAGCGACCTGGGCATCGGTGGCGGTCAGCGGGTTGGCGAAGGCGGCCGCCAGCCGGGCATAGGACTCCGGTCCAAAAACGTATTTGAGGCCGGATTGATAGCCGTTGGCTTCACCGGACACGTAGTAGCGGTAGTAGCGGGTATCCAAGACATTGCCCGCGCCGTCTTTCAGCTTGGCGGTTTGCAAGTCATGTAGATTGCCGAAAGATTGCACCCCATCGTAATACGCGTAATCCACTTGACGTATCGTTGTCCAGGCGCCGGCGTTGACCTTGCGGCGCAGGGTGACGTTTTGCAGATAGTTTTTGATTGACGCCGCTGGCGAGGTAGGTGAATAGATACGAGTCGGTAATGGTCGTAGAGCCGACCGTATAGCTGGATTGGACTTCGGCAATCTTACCGTCGGCGGTGTGGGAGGTCACGCTGGTGACATTGCCGTATTGGTCGGTCAAGCTCTCGAATGTCCCCTGTTGAAGCGTGGGGTTGCTGGTGGAAAAGTCATAGAGCTTGAGGACCTTGCCGGAGTTGTCCACTAGCGTGAAATCGTGGGTTGTCGTGTTTTGCACGAGCTTGTCTTGCAGGAACAAGCGCTCGGTGTACGCGCCGCCGCTGAAGTCGAAAAAGCGGACATTGGTCCCGGAGGTGAGCAGAATGAGGGTGCCTCCGTTGTTGGCTTGCTGGAGCGTGGGCATTTGCGAGGCTATGACGTTGTTGCCCAGCAAGCTGCCATTTATATAGCCGGGGCCATTCGTCCAGTTACGCGTTTGTCCCCAGGGGGTGCCAAAGCCGGCCGATGTCAAATCGGTCATGTTAAGCTGAATCACGCCGTCGGCATAGCGAATGCCGGCGTCAGAAAAGCCCTCGCTCATGGGGTTGCCGCCCTGCGAGCGGCTTGAACGATTTCGCGGGCCGGATCGTCGCTCGTAGAGCCAAAGAGGGTCGGGGCAATCGCCGGGAAGGGATCGTGGGTTACAAGATCAGGCCCCCCACCGCTGGAAGCGCTGGGGCTGATGGCAGGGCTGATCAACCCGCCCGAACTCGTAGAGGAGGAAGAGCCGGCCGGTTGCGGCGAGGCCAGGGCGGTAGAGGTCGCTGGCGCCGTTGCCGTAGTCGTCGCCGGAGCCGTTGTCGTCGATGAAGTTTTGGTCGGGCTTAAGACATTTAACTTATGGGTGTCCGAAGAACCCAAATTTTGGGCACTGGCTGGCGAGGGCCGACTAAAAAGCCGCTCCAACCCCGAGCCTAGCAAATCGCGCCTTGAGAAGAAAGACGGCGCTGAGTTTAAGAGAACGCGCGCTTCCAGTTCTTCAACACGAAGGCCGAAGCGGCGTGACTTGGGAAGGGAGAGGCTAGCATTCCGTCGCCATTTGCGCAGCATCTCTAGGGGCTCCTCATGGTGGGTTAAAAATGACGCGATTATCAACAAAAGGTGAGCGTGCGAGTCACCGGCTGATTTGCGTCAACAATAGGAAGAAATCCAGGTGGTTTGTCACCTGGAAACGGCTATCGATTAAGAGCTCTAAAAAGGCTGAGGTTATTAGTACTTCCCGAGGCCGGTCCAACGATGCCTTGATTGCGAGTCAAGGGCGAATGCAATCTTTGGTGGGAATAATCCCTAGCCTAAAAAGCTCTAAAAAAATGTCAATATCAGAATGCACAAATTTTTCATCTTGGTGGGATTTTTCTATTTGAGAGAAAAAAAGCGGGTACCAACCGTGTCTGATGAGTCATCGGCGTTGATTGGCCCGGCAAGGAAACAGCTCGCCCCGCTCAGCTTTTCGCCACCTGCTCGCCCAGCGACGCCAAAGCGGATTCGCGGTCGGGGTGAAAATCGAAGTAATTGGTGAGTTGGCAGGCTTCGAAAACGCTTTTGACGTGGGGCGAGACCGAACAGAGTTTCATGATTCCGCCCTGCTCCACGATGCGGCGGCGCAACATGAGAATCTTGGCGATGAAAACGCTATACAGGCAGTCCGGAGAGTCCGGACCGAGAGCTAGGACGAGTTTGCGGCAACCGCGGTCGTTGAGCAGACTGAGCACTTCATCGGCCCATTCGTAGACCTCCGCTTCATCGAGCCGCGTGTCCTTGAGCGCAACGCAAAACACATCCTCCACCGGATTGACGACGATATGGCGATACGAACGATCCATGCATGATCCCTTTGCGATGCAGGGTTGGGGGACCAAACGAGCATCGGGATAAAGTGCGGCCCAACCGCAAGGTGGTCCAGTTTACCACGCTCTTGGGCCAGGCCAAGCTAAGTTATTGCCTTGGTGAGCAGAAATAATTCAGTCAACTCTCCATTGTGGCGGCCCCTTTTGGGTGGCGTGCCACCCAGAATTGGAAAGTTTATTATTGCCCGGACCCTAACTCACCAACGGCAAGGTAAGACGCCTGTTGCTTGACCGGCCGATGTCCTCCGCCGGCGGCATAGGCGAAATCAGACCATCGCCCGGTTCCGGTTCACCGATCAGACCGTCTGGGGCGGCCTGCACGGCTCGGACCGTGACGCGCCGCCGCAGCAAGGCGGGGACATGCCCTGGGAAGCTGACAGGCACATGGCGGCACGAGGTGCCGCGGGCCCAGCCTGTTCGGATCGGGTCCGGCCCTTCGACGAGCACATCCAAGCTTTGCCCAACACAATTCTCCAAGAACCTTGCTCGGACTTCAGCCTCCAGATCCAGGAGTCGTCGTCTTCTGGCCGCGACCGTGGCCGGAGATGCCGTCTGCCGCAGCAAAGCCGCCGGCGTCCCCTGTCGCGGGCTGTAAGAGAAAATATGAACCTTAGAGAAGCCAACCTCACGGACCACTTTGAGGGTCGCCTCGAAATCGGCCTCCTCCTCTCCCGGAAAGCCAATGATGACGTCGGTCGTAAAGGACGGATTGGGAAGCGCTTCGCGAATCCTTCGGCAGCGCTCCAGGAAACCGGCGCTTCTGTACCGGCGCTTCATCAAGCCCAGGATGCGATCCGAGCCGCTTTGTAAGCACAAATGCAAGTGCGGGCAGATGCGGATATGGGCCGCCATGGCGTTCACTAAATCATCACGTGCCTCGGCGGCTTCGAGGCTGCTCAAGCGAATGCGAAAGTCGCCGGGTAATCGGCACAGTTCTTCCAGAAGATGCCAAAGCCGCTGCCATTGCGCTTTCGGCTTCCCTAGAGACAGATCGACGCCATAGTGGCCCAGGTGAATCCCGGTCAGCACAATTTCCTGGCAGCCGCCGCTCGTAAGGCGCTGCACTTCCTCAACTATGTCTTCAATGGGCCGGCTGCGGACGGTCGGCCTAACCTGGGGAATGATGCAATAGCTGCAATGCAGCAGGCAGCCGTCTTGCACCTTAACAAAGGCGCGCTGATGGCCGTCAAACCGCGAGATGCCGCGCGTCTGCCGGGTAACCCCGAAAGGACGGAGTTCGTCCAAGATCTTATCTTTGTCGGTAATTACTTTGGCCACACCCGGAAGACGTGCAACGGACTCGGGATCGCGCGTGGCATAACAGCCCATGACGACGATCGCGGCCAAGGGGTTTTCCTGGGCCAGACGGCGCACGGTTTGGCGGCTTTTGGCATCGCCTTCGCTGGTGACGGTGCAGGTATTGACCACGCAAAGATCCGCTTGTTCCTGCGCGACCGCTTCTCGGTAGCCGTTGGCCTCGAGCATTTCCTTGACGAATTGCGTCTCGTACTGATTGACTTTGCAACCCAAGGTCAGGAGGCGGCAGGTCCGGGAGGCGGTTTTCATGGGTGGCTTGTCAGGAATCTCACTCGTTAAATCTTTGATGATGCCACGGTTTGGTGACTGCTGTAGAAGCCATAATTATGACCAGAACCCCGTCGAGACCGCAGCGCTCCTGTCGCTCAGCCGATCACGGTTGTATACTGATAATGACAGCCACGCGAAAAACCACGGAGCCCGACGATAAATGACTGCGCAAACTCTTTCCGAGCAAATCCTGGCTCGCCATTCCGACCGTCCCAGCGTCGAGCCGGGCGAAAATATCTGGGTCAATGTCGATGTCCTGATGACTCACGACGTATGCGGCCCAGGAACCATCGGCGTCTTCAAGCATCATTTTGGCGCCGACGCCAAAGTCTGGGACCGGGAGAAGGTCGTAATCATCCCGGATCACTACATTTTCACGGCCGACAAGATGGCCAATCGGAATGTCGATATTCTACGCCAGTTTGTGGCCGAGCAACACCTGCCCTACTATTACGACGTCGGCACCGACCAATACAAGGGCGTTTGCCACATTGCTTTGCCGGAGGAGGGCCATACGCGGCCTGGCGAAATCCTCCTTGGCACGGACAGCCATACTTGCACGGCCGGGGCCTTCGGCGAATTTGCCACCGGCATCGGCAACACCGACGCCGGATTCGTTTTGGGCAGCGGCAAACTATGGCTCAAAGTGCCCGAAACGATGCGCTTCATTTTTCACGGCAACTTACCGCCTTATTTGATGGCGAAGGATCTAATTCTGTCCGTCATCGGCGATATTGGCTGCGATGGCGCGACTTATCGGGCCATGGAATTCGACGGCGACGGCGTCTATGCCCTCAATATCGAAGAACGCATGACTCTGTGCAATATGGTCATCGAGGCAGGTGGCAAAAACGGCGTCATTGCTCCGGACCAGGTGACGCTTAATTACGTCAACAAACGCAATCGCCGCGGCAAGGCTTACACCCCGGTGTATCACGAGAAGGGCGCCCGCTACTCATTCGAAAAAGTCTACGATGTCACAAAGTTGGAGCCGACGGTTGCGAAACCGCATAGCCCCGACAACAGCGCCGGCGTCCGCGAAGTTAAGGGGACCAAGCTAAACCGCGCCTACATTGGCTCGTGCACGGGCGGCAAGATGACCGATTTCCGCGCGGCCGCTCAGATCCTCAAGGGCCATAGCGTCCACATAGACACGTTCATCGTTCCAGCCACTAGCGAGATTGCGGCGAATCTCAAGCAAGAACGCTTAAATGGGCAGACGTTGGAAGAAGTCTTTATCTCGGCCGGCGCCAAAATCGGGCCTCCTTCCTGCGCCGCCTGCTTGGGCGGTCCAAGCGATACTTTCGGCCGGCTCAACGAAGCGATCAGTTGCATCAGCACCACTAATCGCAATTTCCCCGGCCGCATGGGCCACAAGCAAGCCCAGGTGTTTCTCGCCAGCCCCCTGACGGTCGCCGCCAGTGCCCTAACCGGCGTCATTACCGATCCAAGGGAATACATCCGCTAACGAATAACCAGAATCTCGGTCCCGAACCTCGGTCCCAAGCTCCAGCTTGGGACCGCACAGTCGGGAAGCTCCGCTTCGCTGCACCCCGGCAAAACAGTCCTTTCAGAGGCGACGAGGCAGAGCCTCGTGGCAGTGCGGTCCCGAGCTGGAGCTTGGGACCGAGAGATGAACGAACAACGAACAACGAACAACGAACAACGAACAACGAACAAGTATGCAAACCACCATCCAAGGCAAAGCTTACGTCCTGGGCGACAATGTCGACACCGACCAGATCATCCCGGCACAATACTTGACGTACGATCCATCCATTCCGGAAGAGTACAAGCAGTTCGGCAAATACGCCTTGAGCAGCGTGCCGCCAGCCCAGGCCGGCCTGCCCAAAGGCCATGTCCCTCTGCATACCGACGACGAATTTGTCTCCGAGTACAAGATCCTCATCGCGGGCAAGAACTTCGGCTGCGGTTCCTCCCGCGAGCACGCTCCCATCGCGCTTGACGCCGCGGGCTTCGAGGCCGTCGTTGCCGAGTTTTATGCCCGCATCTTCTATCGCAATGCCGTCAACGGCGGGTACTTGATCCCGTTTGAGAGCGTGGACCGCCTTTGCGATCGCGTTTGCACCGGCGACGAAGTGCGCATCGACGTGGCAGAAAGCCGGCTGCATAACCTGACTACGGGCGAAGAATGGAAGCTCAAGTCGCTTGGTGAAGTGGCCCCGATCCTTGAGGCGGGCGGCGTGTTTCCCTATGCGCGAAAAGTCGGGATGCTGAAGGCTTGAATGGCTATTGTCTCCCGGTGCTTACGCGACCGGGCTCGCATGCTCACGACCGGCTCGCCAGATAAGTCGCAAATCATCGAGCCGCTTTTACTGCGGCTTCGGCCGTTTCCATCCTGCCTCATAGTCCAGCGAAAAAACTTGTTGGATGCGCGCAGCCCGGCCGCCGCTCTTGTCTCGTAAGACTTCGAGGGCCTGGCGGATTTTTTCAAGACGTATGTCCTTGGCGACGCCGCCGGCTTCGGCCCCGCGGCCAATGCGGTCGAGGATGGCGGCCAGGTCGAGAAGTTTGGCGCGGGCTTCGAGAAAATAGCCGTCGAGCGCTTGACGGGCGGGCAGCGGCGCGATGGACGTCGTTCCGTTGGCGGTGTTCATGCTCAGGATTCCTGGTGGGCTCGATTGGCGAAGAGCTGTTTGGTTTCCAAACTGACGAGCGTATTCAAGCTGCCGGAGCGGAATCCTTCCAGATCGAGTGTGACAAACTGAAACCCCAGGTCTTTGAAATAGGCGGCCAGAGTGTCCCGAATTGCCGGGTCGGCGATTCGTGGCAGTTCGGCAGGCGGCACTTCAATCCGGGCCAATTCGCCTTCGTGGAGTCGGACGCGCAGTTCGCGCAGACCGAGCTTGCGTAAATACGCCTCGGCCGCTTCCACACGTCCGGTGCGGTCGCGCGTCACTTCGACGCCGGGGGCAAGGCGGCTCGAAAGGCAGGGGGAAGCCGGCTTGTCCCACGTGGGCAGTCCCCAGGCCCGGGCCAACGAGCGAACGTCGGCTTTCGTCATGCCCGCTTCTTGAAGGGGATGGCGCACCTTGTGCTCGGCGGCTGCTTTCAAACCCGGACGGTAATCGCCTTCGTCATCGAGGTTGGCGCCGCTGCAAATGACCGCCATGCCCAGCTCGGGCAGCAGACTCTCAATTCTGCCGTAAAGTTCGCTCTTGCAAAAATAACAGCGGGCGCCGTCGTTCTTGACATAATCGGGGTCGGCGAATTCGTCGGTGGCGATAATCCGATGGCGAATGCCGATGCGCTTGGCAAGCTCACGGGCCTCGGCGATTTCGGCGCGGGGAACACTGGGACTGTCCGCGGTCACGGCCACGGCGGCGTCACCGAGTTCCTGGTGAGCGGCAAAGGCGACAACTGTGCTGTCGATGCCGCCGCTATACGCCACGGCGACACGGCCCAAAGCGCGCAATGCCGCCAGTAGGCGATCGCGCTTCGCGGCCAGGTCCGCAGAGATATTAGGGGTTAACGAAGTCATCCCGAAGCACCTTGAAACGGTACAACCACCAACTTTCATCATAAGCCGATAGGCAGCTCCTCTCAAGCTGCCGAAGCGAAATACAGAGCGGGGAACGTGAGCGAGCGGCGTGGCCACTGGTCGTTTAGCGGCTCTGAAAAATCAGCCATCATGACGCCACGCCCCTTTTTTTGAGGCATAATCGTAACATCCGGACAGCTTACAAGGAGGATTCCACCCATTCCTGCCACGTCACAATCCCACCTACGCAACGAAACGATATGGCAAGACGTAAGAGCAATAGCCGCCCCTTGTTCTGATCTCAAAAGCAGGCCGCGAAAATTCAGGTGTAACCGCGCCAATGCGTTGGTCCATTATCCGTTTGATCTGGCTGCGTGAATTGCGCGATCAATTGCGCGACCGGCGTACGGTCTTCATGATGGCCGTGCTGCCGCTCGTCCTCTATCCGCTTATTGGTTTGGGCCTGTTGCAGTTCGCGATGGGGAACGGTAAGAAAAGCAGTTTTGTCGGCATTGTAGGCGCGGACTATCTGCCTCAACAAACGCCCTTGAGCGTCGGCTGCAATGCCTTGCCGGTTGTTCCGTGGTTGACCGTGAATCCAGGCGGCGGCGCAGCGGCACTCGCAGCTAGTGCCGCCCAATCGCAATTAACCCAGCAGGGGTTGGGTCAGAATGATCCCCCTTTGCTTATCAAGGTAGGCGGCGAAGTCCGGTTTGCTACGGCTTTCGGACAAGTAGGCGACCCCGATCTCTTATCGATCAAGATTCTGAATACGAGCGCTCCTTCACCCCTTCCCGGCATCTCCGGCGAACTGGACGAATGGCTGAAATCCATCGACCGGTCGGCTCTTGATGAAAAACGTGTTGATGTTCTGCTGATCGTGCCACCTGATTTCACCGAGCAATTAAACCGAAGCCGGCGCGTGGCCGTCATCGTGCTGGCGCGCCCCGGCGACGAGCATTCCAAGAACGTCAGCCAGCGCGTCCATGTCGTTTTGGACCAATGGAAAAAACGTCTCAAGGAAGTTCGCTTTCTGCGATCCGGGCTGCCCGGCGACTTCGACGAACCCCTGGAGGTCAAGGACCCTGAGACCTCTAAATCATCAGCCAAGCAAATTGCGGACGGCTTGCTGGAGATGTTGGTCCGCATCATTCCTTTCATGATCGTTATGTGGTCGCTGGCCGGGGCCCTTTACCCGGCCGTGGATCTGTGCGCTGGCGAGAAAGAGCGAGGCACGATGGAGACACTGCTCATTAGCCCGGCGGCCCGTGAGGAAATCGTCCTGGGCAAGTTTTTGACCATCTGGGTCTTTAGTGCCGCCACCGCTTTGTTAAATCTGCTCAGCCTGGCCGGGACCACCTGGCACTTTCGAGACTTGCTGCCCAGCGACGCCTTGCGGATCGGACCGATCTTTTGGTGCGTGTTATTGGTGCTGCCTTTGTCCGCTTTTTTCAGCGCGGTCTGCCTGGCCATTGGCGCCTACGCGCGGAGCACGAAGGAAGGGCAGTATTACTTGATGCCGTTGTTCCTGCTGACCATGCCGCTTATGTTTCTGTCGCTGGCCCCCGGCGTGGAACTGAACCCTTTTTATTGCATGGTGCCCGTAACCGGCGTGGCTTTGCTCATGCAGCGGCTGATGCTGGCGGCCTCTCCAGACCAAGCGGCCTTGTTCTATTTACTGCCCGTCCTGGCGCCGATGGCTCTTTACGGGTGGCTGGCGCTGCGTTGGGCCATCGAGCAATTTCAGCGTGAAGAAGTTCTTTTTCGCGAGGCCGAACGTCTTGACGTGGGGCTGTGGTTCAAGCAGCTATTCCGTGCCAAAGAGGCGTTGCCCAGCACGGGCCAGGCCCTTTTCTGCTTTGGCCTCATCCTGTTATTGCGGTTTCTTTCTTTAGGCTGGGGCGCTCAGCAAACGCTGTTAGAGCGCACGGCTATCGGCTTCGTGGGCTTTGTCCTTCCAGTGCCGCTCTTCATGGCGCTGATTCTGACGTCGCGGCCGCGGCAAGGACTAGCCCTGAAATTGCCGCCGGTCCGATTGCTTTTGGCGGCGGGCCTGCTGGCTCTTGCGCTAGTCCCCCCGCGGGTCGAGGTCAAGAACTTAATCCTTGGCCAATATCCGGGCCTCAATGAGCAGCGCAAGGAGAACCATGAACTGACCGAAGGGCTGCACGCCTGGATTGAAGACGGCCGACTAAACGCGCCGGCCTGGCAAGTATTCTTGGCTGTCGCCGTGCTTCCCGCGCTCTGTGAGGAGCTAGCGTTTCGCGGGCTAATTCTGAGTGGGTTGCGGCGCCGCTACGGGCCCTGGAAAGCCATCGCGCTGAGCAGCTTCCTTTTCGCCCTCTACCATATGAACGTGTTCAAGTTCGCTCCGGCATTTATTCTCGGCCTCGTCCTGGGATTGTTGACTGAACGCAGCCGCAGCCTGCTGCCGGCCGTCATGTTCCAGATCACGCACAACGGCTTACGCGTCGGCCTGGTGGTATTAAACAATTTTCTGGACGGTCGAGGCTATCGGGGACCGGACAGTTGGCCCCAGCCGATCCGCTGGGGGATCGTGACGGTCGCCACGATTCTGGCGATTTTAATATTAGGCCGCCTCATCAGGGGCCCATCGAAAGAAGTGGCCAAGCTCGCGGAAGGATCGGCCTCCGTTACGATTGCACCGACTCTTGTCACTGCCGGCAGTTCAACAGATTAGATGGGGAGTAGCATTCCCATACTGAAACTGGCATGATGATAATCACTACATCGCTCTTATTTAATAATGGAGGCAAAATGAGAACCCGACTTCTAGGCGGCTGCGCGGCTTTTCTAGCCTTGCTATGCGCGGTTGAGCCCGCTTTGGCCCAGCGCGGCGGCGGCGGTGGGGGAAAAGGTGGCGGCGGGGGTGGTGGCGGCGGTCGCGGCAGCATGGGCGGTGGCGGTGGCGGCGGCCGAGGCAGCATGAGTGGCTCGATGGGCGGCGGTCGCGCCAGTGGGGCCAGCCCTTCTTTCAATGGACGTGGCGCTCCGAGCTTTTCAGGCAGCGGTCGCGGCGTAGCCGCCGGTTCCAGTTTCAATCGCGGCTATTACGGCGCATATGGCCGTGGCTATTATGGTGGCTACGGTCGAGGCTATTACAACAATTGGGGTTGGGGCTGGGGTTTTGGCTTTCCCTTATACATTGGCTCGTTCGGCCCCGGCGTCTGGCTGGCAGCGGGCGACTACCCGGGTTATTTCAGCTACTATTCCGAGCGCGGCTTGGCCCCCTCCGGCGTTTATTACGGCGCGCCGGTGAATTACGAGGCCGCGATTCCTGCCGAGGTTGGCGCCTCTGACCCAGGAATCACGGCAGCCGCGCAAGCGCCTCCGGATAACGTAGCCTTTGTGACGATACGCGTGCCGACTGCCGAAACGAAAGTCTGGATTGAAGACGTGGAAACCAAAGACACCGGCGACGTGCGCGATTACCGGTCCCCGGAACTCAAACCGGGCCATAAATATAGTTACGAGATCCGCGCCGAATGGAAGGAAGGCGACCAACTGCGCAAGCAGACTCGCAAATTCCCGATCCGTGCCGGCGACCATATCCTGGTCGTGTTCGGGCCCGACGACCCCCGCAAAGAGGAGGTCCCGCCCAAACCGCCGCAAGAGAAATGACCCAATCGATTCGATAAACAGGTGGGGATCTGGAGAACGCTGTGCTCTGGCTGATTTTGACGTTGGCTCTGGTATTTGCCGGCTTGACAGTCTTCTTCTGGGTGGGTTCCCTGTTCATACAGGGTTACTTTTACGAGACTTCTTCGGCGGATTTGCATTGGCGCGCTCCGGCCGCCGCCGGAGCGGTCACGTTGTTTATCGCTTTCTTTTGTCTTTTGGCAAAAAAATACGAAGTTAACACTCTGTTCGAGTTCACTTCGGCGGATGAGACGAAATTCGATCAGTTTGACTCCATACGAAACGGCAAGGAGACTCATTACATAAAGGACAAAAGTAAAGGGAAATTCGTCGAAGTACAGGATCGCAACCGCGGCTGGGAATGGAACACTTCCGAAGGAGTGGTTGATTCCCTGATTGTCAAAGAGGGCGATCAGCGAACTGTTTTCAAAGCCGACTTAACGCCTGAGGGCAGGCCCAAGGACGGTGGCAAAATCGTCCGTTTTGTAGAAGAAGGGGGCAAAGGTCGCTTTATTACTACCGATCCCTTCGGCGTGATCACTACGCCAAGGCCGGGTTTGACATTGCTTGTATTGTTAATCAACTTTCTTCATTTTCTTGTCTGGTTCTTGGCCATTTGGCTCCTGTTGGAATACCAGTGGCCGCACGCCCTTTTATTGGCCCTGCCGTTCTGGGCTGCAATGACCCTCATCGCCTTGCCGGGAATGGTGGATCGACTAAGGATGTAAATTCTACTGTAACCTTCAAGACGCTACAGTATGCCGAGTTGCCTATCAGGGAGATGCTTAAAGTCGAGGTTCGAGGATCGGAGGGCTGGATGGTTTCAGCGATCACTAACGATCCAGCCGGGATCCCGCCAGGCGGCGACTTCATCTGCCTGCCCTGCTTCATCGGCAACAATGGCCAGCTCCGCGAAGCCAAGCAACTGAACACTGCGGCTTCTGAGCCGCCTGCCCTGGGGTTTGGGATTCTGGCGTTTGCTCAGTGGGTTTTGGTGATTGAGATTTAGAGCTTAGAATCTGTTTCGGATTTCGTATTTTGGGTTTTTCCGGCATGGAAAGCCCAAAATCCGAAATCCGAAATCCGAAACAAATCCCAATAGGAGCAAAAGCAGCAAAAGAAGCTCTAAACCATCGAGAAAACAGTCTTTGCAGGTAGAAGATCGTTTCATGCTGGATGTCCGGGGGGGTGTATGAGGGGGTAGAGAAACGATCTTTCGTAACAGGAGCGCGCATAGTGCCTTGCGGCAAAAAAGATCGTTTCTCATAGTGAGCCGGCCCGATGAAACGATCTTTGGGGGTCCTAGGTCCTTTCACGTGGTCCCGCCGGCCGACGTGCTAATGAGATGAGCCGGGATAGATGGACGGAGTACGAGGCCGTCCACGAATAACGAATTTGCCGCCTCGTTTAGGTGCTCGCGAGGATGTGCATGATGTCGCCGTCTTTGACGATATAGGTTTTGCCTTCTAGGCGATAGACGCCCTGCGCCTTGGCTTCTTTCATGGAGCCGACGCGGACAAAGTCTTGGTAACCGACCACTTCGGCGCGCACGAACCCGCGTGCCAAATCGGTATGAATCTGGGCGGCGCCGGTTACCGCGTCGGCATGTTGCGGTATAGTCCAGGCCCGGCATTCGTCTTCGCCGACGGTGAAAAACACGCTTTGCCCCATCGCCTGGTAGATCCCCCGGATTACATCTCCCCGGGAGAAGCCGGTCAGGCCCAGATCGTGCATGAATGCTTGGCGATCCTGTTCGGAAAGTTCTTGCAGTTCCATTTCTAGCTTGGCAGGTGCCTGGATCGCATTGGGATCTAAGGCAAGAAGATCGGCCGGAAGAGGCTTGCCGATGCGTTCGTCGCCTTGGTTGACCAGCGCCATTTGCGGCTTGAGGGTGAGCAACTGAAAACTGCGCACCGCCTTCTCTTCGTCCTCCTTCAACCCCAGCGCGGCTGCCGGCCTGCCTTCTTCGAGAGCCGACGCAATGCGCTGGAGAAGAGCCAGTTCCTCCTGATCCAGCTCTCGCTGCTTGGCAGGCCGCGGCTTCTTGAGCTGGTCTTCCACCTTCTTAACGCGATTGGCGATGATCTCCAGATCCGCGAAAAGCAACTCCTCGCGAAACCGCCGCAGTTCCGCCGCGAGACCCGTTTCACTGTAGCCATTGAGTATTATCAAAAGGCCGCCGGTGTCGCGCAAGATGCCGAGCCGGCGCGGATTATCGCGCCGTTCGGTGGCGAGTAGGCCAGGCGTATCGAGAAACTCGATTTTCGCCGGGGTCGTTTTCTTAGGGTTGAATTTGGCCGACAGCCAATTGAGCCGTTCATCCGGCACGTCGGCCATGCCCACCTGACCAGTCTGAATCTTCGCCGGGTCCGGTTTGGCGCCGGTCAACCACCCAAAGACGGTGCTTTTACCGGACCCGGAAAAGCCTGCAATGCCGATTTTCATTATTGGTCAGTGGTCAGTGGTCAGTGGTCAGTTGTTCGTTGTTCGTTGTTCGTTGTTCGTTGCCAGCCGTCCGTTGTCCTTTGTCCTTTTACCAACGGCAAGGCATTACGGCCATTTACCAAGGAAATGGAGTGCACGGCTAGAAAAGGTTTAATTTAACTCGGGCATTTTTCCTGAGAGCACTTCGGCTTCCCATTCATCAAGTAGCGGCCAATCGATGGCGCAGGTGCCGAAATCCGCCATGTGTTGATACTGGGTGAGACGGTCGATCGCTTTTTGAAGGATCTGGTTGTCGCGGCGAAAGACGGGACCGTGGCTTGGCAAGAGGTACTCCGAGTCGTCCTTGAGAATGCGGTCGAGGGACTTGAGAAAGTCCGGGATATTGGACCCATGATGCGCGTCAATCACACCTACGCAGCTATCCTTGTAAATATTGTCGCCAGAGAAGAGCAGGTTGCCCATCTTGAAGCTCAATTGGCCTGCCGTATGGCCTGGCGTATGCCACACTTTCAGTGCCAGCTTGCCGACCTTAATGGCATCGCCTTCCCTAAGGCGGAGGTCCACCTTGGTCGGCGTCATGGGAATCTCGATCCCCTGAGCCTTGATCGAGGCATAGGTCTGGATCTCATCAGCGGTCTCCAGAGGCTCAATGCTGAGCGGATGAGCGGCAACCTTTGTCTTGAGCAATTCACGGGCGCGGTTGATGCCCTGGATGTGATCCGCATCGGCGTGCGTAGCTACCACCATCTTGCAGGTGGACAGATTGAAATCCATTTTGCGGATCATTTCGACGATTTCGTCCACCGTATCGAGATAGCCGATATCAATGAGGATGAATTCGCTGCCGCCGTCGATGAGGTAGACGTTGACGCCCAGCCGGCGGCCGGCCTGGTAATTCATCTCGATGACATTGGGAAACAAGTACCTGCGCTGCAGAAGCATGATGACGGGTCCTTCGCCGATGGCCTTTGATCGCCGGCATTTGCCGAAGGATCAGAGAGTATCTTAGACCGCGCTGGTGGGGATTCAAGCAACTCTAAATGGAAGCCGGCAAACCGGCTCGGTAACTCGGATAGCGCAGAACCATCTTCAGATCTTCATGGAGCCGCCGATTGACTATGCGGCGATTGGCCCGCTCGTGGCTGGGAAACGGGGCGTCGGGAGAGGGTAGCACAAAAGCCGGCGGTTGAGCGCCGAGCATCCGGGCGAGGCAATCATAGAATTCTCGGCGGCGAACGGGGTTATCGTCGGCAATATTGTAGACTTCCCAGGCCTGCGCATGAGCCTCCGCGGCCAGCACTGCCGCCGCTCCATCTTCGACGTGAATCAAGTTCAGCCATTTGTCCGGATCCCCAACAATGGCTTCGCCTTGCTCAAGGGTGTGCCGCCGAAGCAGCCGGCCGGGTCCATAAATGCCGGAAAAACGGAGAAGCACGGCCTCAGCAAACTTTTCTCGTAGTATGGCCTCTGCCTCAAGAACGATTTTGCCTGCCTCCTCTAGCGGCAGCGTGAAGGCATGCTCATCCACCTCTTCGCCGCCGGTTTGACCATAAACGCTGGTGCTGCTCACGTAGAGAAAGCGTCTTGGCCGCGGCAAGACGGCCAGCACGTTGTCAAGTCCCCCGACATAGAGGTCGTGCATAGACGCTCCGGAGTTCCTGTCCAGCGCAATGCAATGAACAGCCGTCTCGACCGTTGGGAATGGGCCAAGGTTGCCGGAATCCAGAATGTCGCAAACAATCGGTTTAATGCCGATTTGCCGAAGTTCAGCCGCTTTCGAATGCGATCGCGTCGTAGCGAATACGCCATGCCCCTGCGCCAGCCACAACTTAGCGGTGCGCATTCCCAAATAACCGCAGCCGATGATGAGCTTGTCCATATTGGCCCGCATGGCGTCGTCGCTAGCCAGAAACCTTCAATCATTGTAGAGTTGCCAATGGCGGCTAAACTCTCCGATGCCAGGCTTTGGACTTTATCATGTCAACTAACGTCGTCGTGCCCCGGACACCGACCTCCGATCATGGACAGCGATTGCCGGACAAGAATCCCGATATTCCCCATAACCCCATC
Organism: Gemmataceae bacterium; assembly: GCA_045802525.1. Classification (GTDB taxonomy): domain Bacteria; phylum Planctomycetota; class Planctomycetia; order Gemmatales; family Gemmataceae; genus JBJMQT01. The sequence continues at coordinate 49,086 of JBJMQT010000164.1, read as the reverse complement.
CCGGTTTTCGAGAACTCTCCCACTTTCCAAATGGCTTGCCGGCAGCTCGACACCGTGGCCGAGGCCATCGACCTCGATCAGGGCATTCTCGAGCGGCTTAGCAAGCCCAAGCGGGCCATGGTCGTGAGCATTCCCATTCGCATGGATTCCGACGGCCGCACCGAAAGCTTCATTGGCTACCGAGTGCAGCACAGCTTGACGAGCGGCCCCTCCAAAGGCGGCCTTCGCTACCATCCCAGCGTCGATCTGGGTGAAGTCGCCGCGTTGGCCATGTGGATGTCGTGGAAGTGCGCCATCATGAACTTGCCGTTCGGCGGCGCCAAGGGGGGCATTTCCTGCGATCCCATGGCCCTCACCCAAGGCGAGCTCGAGCACATTACCCGGCGGTTTACCGAGGAGATCCTGCCCATCATTGGCCCGCGCATGGACGTCATGGCGCCGGACTTGGGCACCGACGAGCAAACCATGGCCTGGATCATGGACACCTACAGCATGAAGGTCGGCTACGCCTGTCCCGAAGTTGTCACAGGCAAACCGGTCGAGCTGGGGGGCTGCGTCGGCCGGCGCGAGGCCACCGGCCGCGGCGTCGTCTACTGCATCATGGAAGCGATGAAGGAACTCAACACAAAACCGGGCGAATCCACCGCCGTCGTTCAAGGCTTCGGCAACGTTGGTTCCGTCGCCTGTCAAGAGCTGCATCGCTTGGGCGTGAAAGTCGTCGGCGTAGGCGATCGTTTCGGCGCCATCCGCAACCCGCGTGGCCTCGACATCCCGGCTTTGCAGGCGCATGTTGCCGCGGGCAACCTGCTTCGCGAGTTTCCCGGAGCCGAAGCCTTTCCCAGCGAGGAGCTTTTGACAATCCCTTGCACGGTACTAGTTCCTGCCGCACTCGAACGGGTCATCACTGCGAAAAACGCCGGCCAACTGAAGTGCCGCATCCTCGCCGAAGCGGCCAACGGGCCAACCACCCCCGATGCCGACACCATTCTGGCTAGCAGCAACATTTTCATCATTCCGGACGTGCTATGCAACGCCGGCGGCGTGACCGTTTCTTATTTCGAATGGGTCCAGGACATCCAGCAATTCTTGTGGTCGGAAACGCAAGTCAATGAGAAGCTCCAGGAGTTGATGCTCAAGGCATTTAGCCAGGTGCGCCGATTGGCAAAAGAACGGAAACTGCCCATGCGCACCGCGGCACTCAGCCTGGGCGTGCAGAAAGTCGCGCGCGAAAAACTGCGCCGCGGGCTGTATCCGTAAACCCGATTAAGCCATGAGATCGCTATGAAAGTCGTCGAATTATCCAAGTTCAGTCTGGATGCGTTTCGCGTTGTCGAGCGGCAAGAACCCAAGCCGGGCTATGGGCAAGTGCAGGTCAAAGTCCGAGCCTGTTCTCTAAACTACCGCGATCTCCTCATGGCCACGGGGACTTATGATCCCCGGATACCGTTGCCGATGGTGCCGCTTTCGGATGGCGCCGGCGAAGTGACCGAGATGGGACCGGGCGCCACGCGCTTCAAAGTCGGCGACAGCGTAGCCGCGTGCTTCATGCCCGGTTGGATTGAAGGCAAATTGACTCCGGCCAAGTCGGCCACGGCCCTCGGCGCTTCCAAAGGAGGCATGCTCGCCGATTATGTCGTCTTGCCCGAAGAAGGGCTTGTTGCCATTCCGGACCACCTGTCGTTCGAGCAGGCGGCGACCTTGCCCTGCGCTGCGGTGACGGCGTGGAATGCGCTCATTGCCCAGGGCGGCCTCAAAGCGGGCGACAGCGTCTTGCTTCAGGGCACCGGCGGCGTCTCTCTGTTCGCCCTTCAGTTTGCCAAGATTACCGGCGCCCGCATCCTCCTTACTTCAAGCAGTGATGAGAAATTGGCTCGGGCCCTCAAGTTGGGCGCATCAGACGGAATCAACTATCGCACAACGCCGGATTGGGATAAACGCGTCCGCGAGCTGACAAACGGAAACGGTGTAGATCATGTCGTTGAAGTCGGCGGCGCCGGCACGCTGCCCAAGTCGTTTAAGGCAGTCGCCACAGGCGGCCTCATCAGCCTAATCGGGGTCTTGACGGGCGGAGGCGAAGTGAATCCCATGCCCCTGCTCATGAAAGGCGTCACGATGCGCGGCATCTATGTCGGCTCCCGCGCCATGTTTGAAGCGATGAACCGGGCAATCGGGCTCCACAAGCTAGAGCCGGTCATCGATCGTGTGTTTAATTTCGATCAAATCAGCGAAGCGCTGCAATATCTAAAAAGCGGCGCGCATTTCGGGAAAATTGTTATGCGCGTGTAAACGTTTAGCGGCGGGGCGCCAGCGGAGCGCGTTGGCCAAAGCGCTCCGCTGGCGCGTCGCCGCTAAACGCCGTGTTCTTTCTTGGACCCGTGAGAAATGAATGCGTAGACGCCGGCGCCGACCGCGATAAACGCCAGCCCGACCAGCGACTCGGTCCGCTGGTTGACAAACATGTGGCCCGCTACCACCGCCATAATTGCAATGTAGAGGATCGGCACCCACGGATAGCCCAGGCATCGGTACGCTCGCTCCGCATTGGGCATCATGCGGCGGAAAGTAAAGATCGACGTCAGAGCGAGCGTTTCGAACAGGACCACTCCGAAAATCGCGAAGCCGGTCAACAGGTCAAACGGTGTTTGGTCCTTCGGGACGTTGAAGCTGAAGGTATATTGGCCTAGCTGGACATCCGGCAAGGGAAACTGTGTGATGATGGCCGCTCCGAAAACCAAGAGGGCGGACCAAACGGCAAAGACAAGAATGGATCGGGCCGGCGTGTGATAGAAAGGATGTACTTTGGCTAACGCCCGGGGAGCCAGGCCGTCTTCGCTCATGGCGAATACGACGCGTGGCGCCGTCAACAGGCAGCCATTAAAAGCTCCAAAGACCGAGATCATCAGCGCCGCGGAAGAAACCACCGACCCAATCGGCCCCAGCATCACCTCGGCAAATCGAGTTACTACGGCTACGTTTTTCAATCCGGCCATTTCTTGGCGCGGCAAAACCAGGGCATATGCCAAGTTGGCGCCCAGATAAAGAAAGATGATCACGCCCGTACCGGCCAACAATGCCAGGGGCAGATTCCGTTGCGGTCGCTTGATTTCTCCGGCAACGAAGGCCAAGTTCATCCAGCCGTTGTAAGCCCACAAAACTCCCACCAAAGCTATGCCGAAGCCGGCCAAGTTGACGCCGCCCCAAGATGAAGGCCAAACCGGCGTCAGATATTCGGGTTTGGGCCGCGTTAGCTCTCCTTCGCTCCAAGCCAAGGCGATAAAGGGCAGAGCGAGAATGCCCAGCAGGGTGGCAATCTTGATCGAGGTAATCAACGATTGCAACCAGCCACCCCATAACACGCCGCGGATGTTGACGCCTGCCATGACCATGATCATGCCAACCGTGACAAATTGGCGACCCCAATAGGATGTCAACGGGGCTCCGAACCAATCCATGCTTCCCGATTTCTGAAAAACCGGGCTAGCCAACACCACGTTTGCTAGCTCGTCGGTAAACACGGTGGCCAGGGCTGCCAAGCCGGCCGCCTGGATTATCCAAAACTCCACCCATCCAAAGAGAAAAGCTGCCAAACGGCCAAAGCTCTCGCGCAGGAAGACATAGCTGCCGCCGGCCTCTGGAAACAGCGCGCCCAACTCGCCAAGCGTCAGCGTGCCCAACAAAGCCAGGACGCCGCCCAATACCCACACCATCACGATCATCCCGAAATAATCGACGTTGGCCGCCACCAGGCGCGGGTTCTTGAAAACGCCCGAACCAATGACCGAGCCAATGACGATGGCGGTGGCCAAGACCGGACCCAGGGCTCGAATTAAGCCCGGCTTCGAAGTGATGAGTGATTTTGACATGCCAGCGAGTGTAAACGTTCGATGGCCGGCAAGCCAAGCAGGAACTTCGACAGCTGAGAAATCGGCTTATGCTGAGCTTCCAATTCGCAGCTCGTCGGCGCTTGTCTGCGCGCGCTCTTTTCTGCGCGCGAAATGTCGCTGTTGAAAAAATTAGTCAATTCTTAGACCTCAGTCGCCGATAATGACGAAAATTTCTGGCGAAATGCGCAGAATGTAGCGAACTCGTATTGGAAGAGTGCGAAGCAGATTCTACACTTGGTCTAATTATTAGTTTGCGAAGGTTAGAGTCGCCCTTGTAATTTGTGCGGAGCGCGGTAGCATGCCGCGTTTAACGGGAGTGTCCCAAGGAGCCTTGGCCAGCATGTTGGCAAGCACCATGACGGGCACGTGATATCTTTGTTCTTTTGGAGGACTCCTGACGAATGAACGAATCTGAAGAGCGTACCGGGCTGCATCCCCGGTCGGTCCACAAGACCACCAGCGGGATCGAGGAAGAAGAGCCTCCCGGTAAACCTAGGCGTCACCCGCTCTGGCGCGACGTTCCCGATCACCAGTGGAACGATTGGCGGTGGCAGTCGCAGAATGCCATCCGCTCGGTTCGCCAAATCCGCGACTTGCTCTGTCACACTCCGGAGGAGCTGGAGGCCATCGGCACCCTTGAGACAGAGTACAAGACCGCCATCCCACCTTACTACTTCTCGCTGATCGACCCCGATGATCCCAACGACCCCATTCGTTTACAGTCGGCGCCCTCACCGCTGGAACTGAAGAACCCGTCGGGATACGAGCTGGAAGATCCGCTGGAAGAAGACAAGGATTCGCCGGTCCCCGGCCTCACACACCGGTATCCGGACCGCGCGCTCCTCGTCACAACTCATGTCTGCACCATGTATTGCCGCTTTTGCACGCGCAAACGCGCCACCATGGTCCGCGGCGGCTGGGACGCCATCAGCCGCGATGATGAACGCATGGTCGAATATGTTCGCGACCATCCGGAGATCCGCGACGTCATCGTTTCGGGCGGCGATCCGCTGACCCTGCCGGTGAACAAGCTGCGGTTCTTTCTGGACAACCTCGCGGCCATCAATCATGTGGACGTCATTCGCATCGGCACCCGCGTTCCCGTCACGCTGCCTCAGAAACTCTACGATCCGGAGTTGATCGAACTCCTGGCGTCGCCCGGCAAGGTCTGGATTCAGACGCACTTTAACCACTCGCGGGAAATCACTCCCGAGGCGGCCAGGGTCTGTAAGGCTTTGCTCAAGGCCGGCATGCCGGTTAACAACCACTCGGTGCTCCTCAAGGGGGTCAATGATTCGGTGGAAGAAATGCGACGTTTGATGCGAGCTATGCTCCGCATTAAGGTCCGCCCCTATTATCTCTTCCATTGCGATCCTGTTATTGGGGCCGGCCATTTTCGCACCTCGGTGTGGAAAGGCCTGGAAATTATGGAGGGGCTTCGCGGCCACATGTCCGGGCTGGGCATTCCGACTTATGTCGTGGACAGCCCCCATGGCGGCGGCAAGATACCTCTCATGCCTAACTACCTCGTCTCCGCTTCCGACGATGCCGTCATCCTGCGGAACTATGAAGGCATGTTGGTCCGCTATCAAGCGGAAGACAAAGTGAATACAGCTCATGCGACCGCGACGCGCGGTGTCAGCTCGCTTCTGCAAGGGACGAAGTCGGTGCTCATGCCCGAAAACTCCGAGCGCATGGCTCGGCGTCGGCTTCACCTGATCGCCACCCCTCACGTTGAACACAATGGTCATCAACACGCACATGAGAACCGTTGCGGTGATGGGAACGCCTCAGAAAGCGACAGCGAAGCGGTCGAATTGTTGTCCGTGGGGACTAACGGACACACACACGAATGGACTCCCCGTAACGGACATCATTGAGAGGACGCCGAATTTTGTAGCCGCAAGCTTTAGCTTGCGAGACGCGAAGATGCCAATTGCAAGCTGAAGCTTGCGGCTACAGAAGTTGGCTCCTCCACCTTGGCGAGCGGGGGACGCAAGTCCTCTGATGACTTGCGAAATAATCAGCGCACTAGCGTCCCCCGCTCGCCAAACCTGACCGAGGTTTTCAATCCAGGATGAGGATCGGCATCACCTACGATCTGAAAGCGAACATTCCTCCTTCATCCGGCCTTCCCGACGACTTCCAAGAAGAATTCGACAGCCCTGTCACGATCGAGGCCCTTGCCTGCGTCCTTCGCGATCTGGGTCATGAAGTCATTTTGCTAGGCAATGGCCGGGAACTTCTGAAAAAGCTCCTTTCCAGCCCCCCCGATTTCGTCTTCAACATCGCCGAAGGACAGGGCATCAGCCGTTCGCGCGAGGCCCGTGTCCCGGCGATTTTGGAAATGCTTAATATTCCGCATACCGGCTCCGATCCCCTAACCCTTGCCGTCACGCTGGACAAGAGCTGCGCCAAACGGCTGGCCCAGGCCGCCGGCATCGCCATCCCCAAAGGCCTCATTATTCCTCCAGGCCAGTCCATCGCTTCCCTGCGGCAATTGATCAAGGCATCGCCCGGCAGCATACCTCTTCCGGCCATTCTCAAACCGGCCTGGGAAGGTTCCAGCAAGGGCATTCGCAATCGCTGCCTTGTGGATCAGCTCGAAGACATACCGAAGGTCGTGGAGCAACTGCGCCGCGACCATCGCCAACCGGTTCTCGTTGAGGAATTCATCGAAGGCGACGAATTGACCGTGGGTGTAATTGGCAACGAGAAGCCCCGTATTGTGGGCATCATGCGGGTTGTGCCCGCGCAAGCAACCAAACGTTTTGTTTATAGCCTGGAAGTGAAACGCGATTACCTGCGACAAGTGCGCTACGAGTGCCCGCCCGATTTGCCCCCGACCGTGATGTCGCGAATCGAACAAGCAACTTTGCAAGTTTTCCAAGCCCTGGAATGCCGCGATGTCGCGCGCGTTGATTTTCGTCTGCGCGATGGCGTTCCGTATTTCCTTGAAGTCAACCCGCTGCCGGGGCTCAATCCGGAATCGAGCGATCTGGTCATTTTAGCGAAAGGCTTCGGCTGGACCTACGCCCAGTTAATTGAATCAATTGTGCGAGCGGCTCTTGAGCGGCAACAAAAACTAAATGTCGGGCCGAGTTGCTTAGCAGATAAGTTGAGCGTCGTTTGATAACCTTCGGCTTTGCCGAAGGCCGTCGTTGGATCCTGAGGATTCCGCATGCGTGTACTCATCTTGTTTAACGAGCCCATCCTTGCCGACTCCCATCCCGACGCGGATTCGGAAAGTGAGATCCACGACACGGTCTTAGAGGTTGGGAAAAATCTCGTGGCGGCCGGCCACGACGTCCGCCAACTGGGCGTCTGTCGCGATCCGGCCGTTTTGCTCAAGGGCCTTAATCAAGAACAACCGGACGTCGTCTTCAATCTTTTTGAGGGCCTGGCGGATCACTATGAGACGGAGGCTCACGTCGCCGGCATCCTCGATTGGCTAGGCGTTCCCTACACCGGCTGCCCGTTTCACACGCTGGCCATGGCCCGCAATAAGCCCCTGACCAAGTATCTGCTGCAAGGCGCCGGACTGCCGACGCCGGGCTTTTTTGTGATTCATGAGCTGCCTATCCTCGCGTGCCCGCTGGAATTTCCGGTGATCGTCAAGCCGGCCGCGCAAGACGCCAGCGTCGGCCTCGATCAAGGCAGCGTCGTCACGAATAGGGAAGATCTGATCAAACGAGCCGCCTATCTAATTGAGAATTATGGGCCAGGGGTGTTGGTCGAAGAGTTCATTCGCGGCCGCGAATTGAACGTCGGGCTGGTCGAGATGCCGGACCTGCGCGTCTTGCCGATTTCCGAGATTCTCTTCGTTGATAAGGATCCGAGCTATTGGCCGATCGTCACTTACGATGCCAAGTGGAAGCCCGGCTCCCGCGACTACGAATCGACACCACCCTTGTACCCGGCCTCTGTTACGCCGCGCCTCGCCGATCGCATTGCCGACCTATCGCGCAAAGCATTTCAATTGTTGGGCTGCCGCGACTATGCCCGCGTCGATTTCCGGGTGCGCCCCAACGGCAAGCCTTATATTCTTGAAGTGAATCCCAATCCCGATTTCAGTCCTTCTGCGGGCCTGGCCGGCGGTTTGCAGTCGGCCGGCGTGTCTCATGCTCAATTCACGCTCGAACTAGTGCAAGCCGCCCTTTTACGCGGCCTCGAAGCCGGTCGGAGGAAGCCGGAAACGCCTCCGGACAAGAAGTCCAAACGAAAGAAGGCCAAAGAGCACTAAACTACTATCCGTGGTGGCACGCTTCTTTGCGGCACGACCTCCCAAACTGCCGTATGCCCCCCGCTATGGCACGGTTTCCCGACCGTGCCGCCCAGGTTATGGCACACGGTCTTCTGACAGTGCCGCCCACGTTACGGCACGGTCTCCTGACCTCACGTTATGGCGCGGTCTCCTGACCGTGCCATAGGCTGGGAACCAGCCGCATGCGCGAATCGCAAACAGTGCACGTCGCACACAACCGGCATTTCTTAACCTATCGAAGTCGCATTTCCATCCCCCCGCGGCCCGGCCGCGGCATATCCTTCCCAGAAATGGTGTAAGAATTGAATGACCGCCTATTTCTCCTCAAGTCGCAGGGTGCTTTCGCAGATCGGGAGAAGAGAGACATGAGCCGACGCAGTCTGATGGGATCGCGGATGCTTATTACCGGCGCTTCGCAGGGCATTGGCCGGGCCATGGCAGAGGCAGCAGTCGGCCAGGGCGCCTGGGTCCTTGCCGCCGCCCGTTCCCGCGACTTGCTGGAAGACCTTGCCGCCAAGGTGCCTCCTCGAGGCGGCGTCTTGGAGACGGTTGCAGCCGACATAACGGACGCGGCGGACCGGGCGCGCCTGGTGGAAGCTGCTCAGGAGCGGTTCGGGGGTCTCGATGTGCTAGTCAACAATGCCGGCATCGGCGCCACCGGCCACTTCGCCGAAGGAGATCCCAACCATTTGCGGGCCATCATGGAAGTGAATTTCTTCGGCCTGGCAGAGCTAACGCGGTCCTGCATTCCGCTCCTGCGCGAGGGCCGCCATCCCGCCATCGTCAACATCTCTTCAATCGCCGGCAAACGCGGCATCCCCGCGCGTAGCGAATACTCCGCCAGCAAGTTTGCCGTCCAGGGCCTCAGCGACGCTCTCCGGGCCGAGTTGGCCAAAGACGGCATCGATGTCATAGTGGTCTGCCCCGGCCTGACGCAGACGAATTTCTCGCAGAATATGCTGGTACAGCGGGCCCGGCTAAAAATGGATCACCTGCGCGGCATGACTGCCGAAGCCGTCGCCGCGGCAACGCTGCATGCCCTGGAGCGCGGCAAGACGGAGACCGTCCTTACTGCCCAGGGGCGCTTGCTGGTCTTTTTGAGCCGCTTCTTCCCACGCTTGACTGATCGCATCGCCGCTCGCCGCGTCCGCGCGCTGTTCCGCACGGAAATAGCCGCCCGCCGTCAAGAACGCCAAAGCGCTGGTTCGGTTTAGCCAATTCACGGGATAAAGCGACCTATCCCGCCCGCAAATAGCGCGTTGCCTGTTCCCGCTTGCTCTCCTTAAGGTGGCGCGTTCGGGACCCCGCGGCTGCAATAGAATTGTCGGAGAGACCTTCGCAGGGCGGCCTGAATTCCAACGCCTGCCTTCGCAATCGAGCCAGAATACGCTTGAGACGCAGGCTGACATTTTGCCGCGTACATCCCGACTCTCGTGCAATATCACTTAACTTTTGCCGTGCATAGCCGCGCAGTCCAAATGCCTTATAGCAGAGCAGCCGCTCGCCAGAGGCCAGGTCGTCGGCCAAAGCGAGCAGCTTCGGCAGCCATTTCTCGCTATCGAGATCAAGAGCGTCATTTTGCGGGCAAGGCGGGCAGATTTCTTCGGACAGACAAGACCAGGAAATGCTGTCCCGCCGCGAACTCGGAACGCGGATCAGGCAATTCCGCCGGGCCGCCTGCAACACCGCTCGACGAATGATGACCCAGGCATAATGCCCGAAGGTGACTTGTTTAGCCGGGTCAAACTTATCGGCGGCGCGGATCAAGGCCAACAGGCCCGTCTGAACGGCATCGTCGGAATCCAAAAAGTTCACTGCCGGATACCGGCGGCGAAGGTTCTTGACGACTGCCAGGGCCAACCCATAGTGACCCAGGATCACCGCTTCGCGCGGAGTTATCCCGTTCCGCATGCCGACGACTCCTTTAATCACCTTCACGAAGGATCGGCCCCGAAGATGTGTGCCCGAGGCGCATTCATCTGTTGGTGCGCCCGGCTCAAGAGGTCGGCCCCATAGCGTTAAAGGCAATGTTTGGCAATCCCGTTTTTCGACGCCGCATTGGGTTTAGAAAGGATTTTCGAAGCCCCGAGGCATTATTTGTTGTCATCTTCTGTATCGGCCTCTTGCCTCGGCTCTCCGGCGACCAGCCGTCTGTCGCGGGCCACCTCCGGCACCCGAGCCAAATTGACTTTCACCTCGGGCAATCCGAGCACAACGCGTGCCCGGTTCAGGGCGTCGTCAATATGGGCCGTGACGTTGGCTCTGCCGAAGTCTTTGTAATGTCCCGAACGCTCGACCACGACAAAAGGCTGCGTGTGAATTTCCGCCAAGATGAGCAGGCTGCCTTCGCGTTCGCATTTCCGCCGCAGATCGAGCAAGGCATACAGCCCCGTAGCATCCATCGCCGGAACATTGCGCATGCGCAATATGAAGACCTTGGGTTTGCCCATAACGTTACGCAGAACGTCTTTCACCTTATCGGCCACTCCAAAGAAGAACGGTCCATTTACTTCGAACACCTCCACGCCCGGAGGCACCGTCTTGCTACTGATGGCGTTGGGGTCGTCCGGTTCGCCGTTGGCCGCGTCGGTTAATTCGCGGGTGACAACGGCTACGTTGGTCACATCGGCCATCCGCTTAATAAACAGAAATGCCGCTAGGACGAGGCCGACTTCAACGGCCACGGTCAAATCGAATATCACCGTCAGCCCGAACGTGGTTAGCAGGACCACCGCGTCGGAACGCGGCGTCCGCAACAGGTCGACGAACGTTCGCATGTCAGCCATGTGATAACAAACCATGACCAACACTGCCGCAAGCGCACACAGGGGAACATAGGAGGCCAGAGGTGCAAAAAAGAGCAGAATAGCCAGCAGCGTCAAGGCATGAACCACCCCCGCTACCGGAGTGCGTCCGCCCGTCTTGATATTGGTGGCCGTGCGCGCGATGGCACCCGTAGCCGGGATGCCGCCGAACAGCGGCGAAGCGATGTTCGCGATGCCTTGCGCCACCAATTCAAGGTTTGATTTGTGCCGGGTGCCGATCATGCCGTCGGCCACGACGGCCGAGAGAAGCGATTCAATGGCCGCCAAGATCGCAATCGTCGTCGCCGGGCCGATGAGGTCGCGTAGGCGCTGGAAATCGAATGCAGGAAGACTCGGCGCGGGCAAGGTTCGCGGAATGTCGCCGAACCGCGAACCGATGGTCTCCACCGGCACGTTAAATATCTGAACAACGGCTGTGGCCGCCGCCATGGCGATTAGCGAGGCCGGCAAGCGGCGCGTGACCTTGGGCCACAAAATCAGGATGCCCAGGCACAAAGCGCTCAGCCAAATAGTCGGGCTCTTCGACGTTTCCAGCCAACCGATCTCGATAACGCGCTGATAAAACGCCTGCCATTTTCCGATGAAGTCCGCAGGCACGTTCTCGATCCGCAGGCCGAGCAGATCGTTGACTTGTGAAGAAAAAATGACCACCGCAATGCCCGCGGTGAACCCGGTCGTTACCGGATACGGAATGAATTTCACCGCCGCCCCCAGCCGGCTCAAGCCCATGATGATGAGGATAACGCCCGCCATCAGGTTGGCAATCACCAGCCCCTCGTAGCCATACTTCGCGACGATGCCGTAAACGATGACGACAAACGCCCCGGTCGGCCCGCCGATTTGAACTCGGCTGCCGCCCAAGAGCGCGATCAGAAAGCCCGCGACGATCGCCGTGGAAATCCCCCGGACCGGCGGCAGTCCCGAGGCAATGGCAAATGCCATCGCCAGCGGCAGCGCCACCACGCCGACGACCAGCCCGGCCACCATATCGGCACGGGCCTGCTTCCACGAATAGTCCTTTAAGCAAAGGATCGACTTGGGCACATACATGCCGGCTTAGCCCCCACCAAGACCCTCTGAAAACAACGGACCGCCCTGGACCCGTCGCCTCTTCAAAGATAGCTTTTCCCGGTTTGCTATTAGGAAATTTCCAGGGACCGCCTGTAGCAAAAAAGCGAAAAACGCGATAGGACAAGCAACGAATTCCTGCCAGGGAATCAAATCAGCGCAAACCGCCCTGCCCTCCGGGATTCCCGTTTTCGACGCGGTTTTTTAATTTGGCGAAGGACTGTATCTCTGTCTTAGAACAAGAGAATGTACGCTGTCCCTTTGGCTTCTCCTTCGGCATACCCCCCAGTGTGCCAATGTTTTTGGCACACTGGGGGGCGCGCTTGGCACACTGGGTTTGCACTTTTGAGTACGCCTGCATTTGAAGGCCGCCAACGTGTTGGCGCCCTTGGTCCGACGTTGGCCGCCTTCAAATGAAAGACAACGAAAGCGCAAGCTGTTCAAGAATGGATCACCCACCCTCTACCCTCTAGCTCAATGTGTGCGGGTCTAGAGGGTGGGGCGCTTGAGCCACAGGGTCCTTGCGTCAGGAAAGCTTGGGAAAGGGGGAAGAGATGTAAAAGGAGTAACCGTTTTCCGTTTTTCATCCCCCACCCACCCCCGATGAAAAACGGGGCCACCTGATGAAAAACGGGACCATCTCGTGAAAAACGGAACCCACCTGGTGAAAAACGAACCTAAGGCCGAGCTCGCCGGCAAAGCCCCTCCGATTTGGTTCTCTCCATTTCGCCTGCCCCCCCGTGGAAAGATATGGAAAGCATTTGGGGGCTGCCTACGGCTAGAAGGGTGGAACGGACGGATTGCCCTAAAATGCGAGCCCGTGACAGGACATATGTAAACTGAGGCAAGAACGGTAAAGGATCTGCGTTTGGAGTCCTCGCTTCGCCCCCCCGGCGACCGCACAAGTCAAGTTCGTCGAACTCTCAATTAGACTCCCGACCGCCCTTTTTCTTTTCAACTTTCGGCAATACGGGCTGCAATTCGGCCAGAAAAGCAAACTCAACCATTCCTGTTTACAAATCGTGAGCCGTGGAAGGAGGGCTGGAATCCAACGATTATATTTGAGCGGCGTTCACGAGGTGCCTCACGGCTCCGCTCTTGCTTTTATTTCCGAATCGGGCTCTGGCGATCCGTTTACTCGGATGCTGATGAGGAAGCCGCGAGGTTTGGAATGGATCTGGCGCGCAATGATTTCACAGGGAAGAATCGTACCTGGGCGCCAAACCACGCGAATCGGTCTTGGATCACGTTCGCCCCTCTGAAGCCATGCTTCGATGTCGAAATCGCGAGAGAGGTCGTCTAACGGCCGCCCTTCCAATCCCTTGTTCTGAACCGATCCTCTAACCTTTCCCTTTCCGGGACCTGCTTGCTCGTTTTCTGTCGGACCCGACTCAGGTATTGCGCTAAAGCGCCCGGTTGCGAGCGGTCCCCACGTATGATACGCAACGATCTGGATCTGGCCCTCTTCTTCGCGCGCAAAGGCCAACATTCCGTCCGTGCCGTCGAAAGCTCCGCGTAAGTCCGGAAGCTGAATGCGAAGAATGAAAGCTTGAGCGGAAACTCGGAATCGCTTGAGCAGCGTCTTAATATGTTCGATGTCAAAGAGCCGGCCTTCCCATTCTCGCACGAGCCTTGACGGCGGAAGCAACAGCACCCGCGCCATCTTGCTGCAGCTACTCTCCAGCGCCAGATCGTGCCTCGAAAATAGATCGCGGTTCGAGTCCCATCCGGCTTTCATGAAGACAGTGTGGGCGATCTCATGAGCGATTGTGAACCTGAGGGGCGGTGCCAGGTCCGACCATCTGCCGCCCTTAACGTCTAGGATCGTTCCAGGCGGTTGATTAGCTCCAGGTGCCTCGGTGTTCATCAGGATGTAAGAGCCGGCCTCGATCTTTACCAACTTGGCCGTACTAAGTAGTGGTTCGAACCGCACGTATTGAATCCCGAAGGAACTCGCGACCTCATCGAGTTGAACAGGTAGTGGCTTGTCCGCTATTGACCTGGAGAGCTCTCCGACGATGCGCCACGCCCGCTCCGAAAGCTCATCGAACTTGGATTGCTTTTGCTTTTTCATTCCCGTCCCTTGACGTCCGCTGTCTATTCTCGCCTCGCTGCTACGTCGCGCACGACCCATTGACCGCCTTTATTACGAGTCTTGTTCACCAGAAGTGCCGTTTCGCTTATGCAGCCAACGCATAAGGCCATGTATGATCTGGTTCGCTTTTATGTCCGCCACGTCCGAAAGAGCCTCGTAGCGAAAACGCTCCTTGAGGTTATCAAGAACTGCTAAACGATCGCTCGAGTTTAGCGACTCGATGTAGGTCACCAAGGCATCGAGGTCGTTGGTAAGTTGCTTTCTGGGTCGCCGTGGGAGGATTTCCGCTTTCGTTAGAAGCCACTTCTCGATTTCGCGGCGCGAAGAAGGCGCAGATTGCCGGTCGAATGCGAACGGCAGGGATGGACTGGGCACCGACTTCCGATCGGCCAGGTCGAAAGGTTGTCGCGCCTCACTGACCGGGAACTCGGCCTGCCAGAATAATTTGAGAACCGACGGATCAAGTCGCTCTCTGGCGGACTCGTTGATCAAGCCCTTGCACTGTCTTCGCACATCTTCGTCGTAAGCTTCGAACAAGCCAAGCAACTCAAGCTCGGAGATTTCCCGCGCATCCCCAACGCCGGCCTGTTCAAGAAATGCAACAACCTCGCTGTCCAGTGACCCCTTTTCGGACTTTGCCCTTTCCCATCGTTCGGACGCGGGCTTGTCTAGTTGATATCGAATGTCTCGGCAGTTGTGTCCGGGCGAACTTTGGGGCGGTGCACCGGCGCTGTCTAGCAGCGGATCGCCGTGGACGTAGTGACTCTTGTCCACCGTCGAAAGCACCGGCCTTCGCGGGCCATCGCGATATGCGGCCACCCATCGCTCAACAAGCCGTCGAAACCCGTCCAGGTCCATAACAGTTTGCAGACAACCGGCCCGCTCGGCCGTGGCCGTGTGCGATTCACAAATGCCAGACCAGTTGCTCCAAATGGAGTCAAAGGCGGCCATCAACATGGCCTGCGCCATGTCGAGGCGCGAGAGATGCTGGGAGACATCATCCCCAGTTTTCTTCAATCCTGACGCGCACTGCTTCAGCTTGCCCAGCGTTCCTGTGTAGTAAAGGCTGTCGCTTATGAAGACGTACAACTTCCAAAGTCCGGCGTACTTGCTGTCCGCGTTCTCAATTGAACGCCTAATTAGGTCGATCACGGACGCATCTTCTTGCGACTCACGTGCGGCTTCCGGAATCTGATGAATCGGATGGACCAGCTTTGACAAGGCAACGACGACGCCAGGATCCTTGTAAAGCTGCTTATACGGCGTCGTCCAAATTATTACCCGGCTTGGGATGACGTCGGTCGCCTGTCGGGCCAAGTGTTCGTCCGCCATGATGGCCTTGATTTCCTGACAAAGCTCCTCGTCAGTCTCAAATACCCCCTGCAACAACTTTTCGACAGCTGCGGAAACAAAGAGCAGGAAGGGGCTGTAATACAACGAATCGATGAGAGTCGCGAGCGTTCGGAGATTATGCTCAGCCTGCTCTTCCTTACCGTTTGGGGAAAGATGTCTGGCAGCGAGATCCCCGGGAATCATCATGAGAGGGCGGTAAACCCGGCGATCGACAATTTTGAGGAGGATTTCTCTCGCCGCCTTCACGCGCGGACGCTTCGCTAACGAAGGTTTGGCGCACTCGACCAGGAGGCTTTGAAAGAACGTGTCTTCGCCCTGCAGCGCATGATCCGGCCTGCCGAGCCGGACTAGGTCGGAAAGTTGTGGCCGCTCATCGCCCAAAAGAAGTAGGGCACGCGACAACATGGCGTTAGCGGATTGCACAACGCGGTGCATGACGGCTTTTTCGTGGATCTCGTGCCGTAAGTCGAGAAGCCGGAAAACGTCATTCAGGCCCTCGGTCCGGGCCGTGTTGCGTTTATGATCGTGGAGATCAATGGCGCAACGATAGCGCGGCCGCCCCGCATTTTTTTTGGACGTTTGATCAGAGGTATTCTCGTGGTCAATCCCGTTACCGGTGACGGGCGTCGGTACGAGGACGTACGCGTCAAGGAGGTGCAAGTCAATGTGGCGGTCCATCCCCATATGCTGGGGATCGCGCTTGAGATAATCGATCAGGTCCGCGCTGAGCGTGTTGCCGATTATGTCATGTCGGAAAGGCTGATACCAGAGTTCGTGGAGGTCGCGCCACAACGATTCCGGCCCAAGACCCCAAGGGGTTGTGATCACCTGACGGCCTTCGAAGCGGACCGCAATTTCTCGTGTGCCTTCCTTGGCGGCCTGAAAATCATCCAGGTCCTCGTAAACCAGTAGGTGAAACAGTAGCGCCGGGAGCAATTCGCGCTCTGGGTCCCAGCCCAAATCTTTCGAGTTCCGCAGAAGCGCCAGGAATTCCTTCAGATGCGGGTAATCGTCGGATTTTTCGCTGGCGCGGTAGAGGAGTTGATAGAACGGAGCCGAAAAACGGCGAAGGAGCCGGGCCAGCACAGAGACGGTCTCGTCGCAAAGGAGCAAAAAAAGAAGCGGGTTACGCTCTTAGTCGTCATGCTTATCATAATGGCCGTAACAAGATCGAAGCTTTAGTTCCGGTTGGTACGGTACTCGATGGGTTTTTCGCTCCAAATCGTGTGAAAGCGGCACGTGCGAGATGTCATGTAGAAGGGCACCAAGCCGGATTACCACGCGCTCTGCTTCCGAGATCTTAATTAGGGCATGCTGCGCTCGTCCTCCGCCGAGACGCTTCATGTTGTCCGTTAGGGAATTCATTAACCGGTTGGAGATGTGACAGGTGCCGATGCTATGCGCTCCTCGGGTGTGATTTGCCGATTGGTAGACCAAGTCAACGAAGCCGAGTTGTGAGGTGCGAAACAATCGCTGAAACTCCGGCGTGTCGATCACGCGACGTTCCAGGTCGTTCAGAATAATCTGTCCCCAGACATCATCTTGGAATCGGTGTTGATCGGCGAAGACCGCGAAGTCGCCAGTAATCATGCTTATTTATGACTCAAAGCCGGGTTAATTTCTGGCGGGTTTGCCAGGCCAAACCCTTCCACACTATAGTATATCGCCATCGTGCGCTATTTCCGCAGAGTCGCAACGGCCTCGAGAAGAACCAAAGTGGACAGCGTAAATTCCGCCAACCCCGGACCAGCCTTCGACCCAATCCGCCCCGCCGGCCGCTTGCCTGCATTCGCGGCTGTTCCATCGTGCGGTGACAAGCGGGTGGTACAATGCCACTGTTCTTGGAGGAGGTCTTACGACGGCATCATCCGGTGTTAGCGACAGCAAATTGTCGAAGCGTTGCATGGCGTTCCGGCCGAGCGGTGGTGCGAGGTGCTCCGATTTCTTGAGCGCTCCAAGGGCGATCGGGTCCTTCGGCCGAATCGGCAATTCAAACGGCCAAGGATTTGAGTCAATCAGGGCTGGTCGGAATCTGGGCGGACCGTCAAGGCATTAAGGATAGTCAAGCATTCGCCATGCGACTCCGGAAGGAAGCGGAAACGCGCGGAGGTCCTGCGAATGCTGCTGGACACTGATGTCCTGGTGGACATTCTTCGCAGTCATCCCCCCGCCCTTGCTTGGCTGAAGTCCCTGACAAACGCTCCCATCGCCTTGGCGGGCTTGGCGGCCATGGAACTGGTGACGCTCCTCGCCCTGAAGGGGGAAAGTGACCCGCCCGCCGCCACTGCCGGCTGGTCTTTACGGGGACGCTCGCCTTTCACCTGGCAAGTCCGGTATGATAAGTAGAAAAAGATCCTGTCCGCTAAAGGAGAATCGCCATGGAGCTGATTGGAACCGTAATTAATGGAGCCATTGTTCTCGAAAACGGGCCGGCGTTGCGGGAGGGATCGAAGGTTAAGGTCTTTCTTGCGATAGACGACGAGGCCGGTCAAATGGACCGCACCCAAGGGGATTCCGCGATCCTTCAGCCAGCCGAAAAGAAAACCACGCTGGGCCAAAGGCTCTTGAAATTGGCGGGAATTGCCAAGGACCTGCCCAGCGACATGGCCGAGCAACATGACCACTACGTGCACGGAACGCCAAAGCGATGACCGTAATCTTTGCTGACACGTTTTATCTTCTGGTTAACCCCAACGATAGCCGGCACGAGCAAGCCCTGGCTTTCTCGGCGGCTTTCGCGGGCAAGATGATCAAAACCTGTTGGATCATTACAGAACTTGCGGACGTATTGGCCAATAGAGCCAATCGGCCCGCATTAGAAGCCCTTTTCGGGCAAAACGGCCTTAGCTTGGTCGTTCTGCAAGCCCCGGTTCATTTCGTAACACAGGCAGCCTTGGCCGTTTCGTAACAATACGTCTTCACATGCAATGCCAAGCACTTACGTCAAAGCGGCTTGGTGTGTGTTATGAATGAGATGAAACGAATGCTGTAGCTGGCGCCCTCCCTTTCTTGTCCGGTTCTTTTTGATCGGCACTCAATTTGCAATTTTTAGCGTTGGTTCCCTTTTTTCGGTGCAGGAGGCTTATTTAGGAAGCTTGTTTCCCATTTTGGCAGCATGAGGAGGGTGATCCGATGCGTTCACTGATCTTGTCCGCGCTATTGGCCATTACGTCGATAGGTCTCGTCGGCATGACGCCATCGTCAGCCGAGGCGGCCCGTCCGTGGCGCTGGAGGGGTTATTATCCGGGCTATTACAGCAGCTCTTATTACGTCCCGGATTACTCCTATTACGCGCCGAGCTACTCGTCGTATTATGTGCCGGGTTATGCGTCGTATTATGTGCCGAGCTATACCAGCTCTTATTACGTCGCTCCGACATACAGCAGCTACTATTACCCGGCTTACCGGCCGTCCTACTATCCGTCGACGGTCTACTACTCGACGCCGGGCATTACGACCTATTCGGCGTACCCGTCAACGTATTACTATCCTTGATGAATGGATAACGTCGCAACAAAAAGGGCGGCGGGCCGCTAGGCCTGCCGCCCTCTTTTCGTTTACAGCGCCCGCAGGAACGCGACCAAATCTTTCTTTTCTGCGCTCGTCAAACGCAGTTCAAGGACCAGGTTGAAGAACTCGATGGTGTCTTCCAGAGTCAGGCAGCGGCCATCGTGCATGTAGGGCGGGCTGTCTTTGATGCCTCTTAACGTGAAGCTCTTGATCGGTCCGTCGCCCGGTTCGTTGAGGAAGCGCTCCAGATGCAAGTCATGCATCTTGTCGTCGAGATAAAACGGGGCGGGATGGCAGACCGCACAGCGGCCTCTGCCGAAAAAGATCTTTTCGCCGCGCAATTCGCTATCGCTGGCTTTGGAGGGAATTAGCCGGCCGGTCAGATCGAGCTTAGGGGCCGGCGGGAAATCGAACATGTTTTGCATTTGGGCCATGTGCGGGATGACGCTGCGCGGCAGTTCTTGAAATCCCTTTTTCATCGCGTGAACTGGGTCGCCATTGAAGTACGCGGTGCGCTGTTCGAACTCCGTAAAATCCTCGACCGAACGAAGACTTCGTTTGGAGCCGTGAATCTGCTGATTGAAAACGCCGCGCAGGCTAGTCGTATCGAGGCGGAAGCGGCGCTTTTGCGGACGGATGTCCGGGCTTAGATGAAACTGGCCGGTAGTATGGCCGTTAACGTGGCAATCAAGGCAGGCTACGCCCATGCTCGGTTCCCGGCTCTTACGGTCGTCGGTCGGGTTGAACTCCTCTTGGGGCAGTGGGGTCAACAAGAGACGCAGTCCTTCCAGTTGCACGGGCGTTAAGAGATCTTTAAAGAGTCGGCGGAAATTGTTGATCGACACGACCTCGCCGCGCGAGACATCACCCAGCTCGGGTCGGTTTTGCAGAAAAATGGCCGGCGGGAATTCGGGCAGAAACGCATCGGGAATGTCAAAGTCGACGTCGAAGCGCTCCAGCCGGGGGAACATCTGGATCTGGATCTGCGGAAAGACCTGGCCGCCGGTCGTATGCTTGGGATGCGGAAGCGAAGGATAGGGAAAGGCGCCTTCGTGGCGAATTTTTTCAGGCGCCATATCGGCAAGCCGATCCCACGTCATGCCTTTGGCCAGGCGGGCCGTTGGGCCTACCGGCAGCGGCTTGCCGCGCGACATCTTTACGTTCGGATCGAGCCGGGGTTCCAGGTCGTAGCGATTTTCGAGGAGCTTACGTTGGTCGAGCGTGACCTTGGGCTTTTCGGCGAGGTCCTGCTTGAGCACTTCCGCAAACGTCATCATCGGCTTATCGGCATTGAGGGGGTCGCGGTAGAAATCGAAACCGGTGATATCCCCACCCTTGGGCTGGTCGTCTAGTGCGCTGGTGATCGGTTTGGCTTTGGTAGCCTTGAAAACCTCGGAACGGTCGTGCTCGCTCGCTTTCTGTTCGGGACGGGTGGCGGCGACATCTCTGGGAGTTTGGACGTCTTGGACGGCATCCGGCAGCACTCCCTTGCTCTTTGACTTGTTTTTGTCCTGATCGTCTCCTCTCACAACGAGAAGAAATCCGCCCAGCAAAATGGCGGGAACCAAGGCCCATAGATAGCGCTCGCGAAACATGGCAACGCCTCCAGCAAGGGGTGACAACTCTGCGTCGCGCCTTGTTGAGCAAATTAAGTGCCACGTCGCTTTGCCGACGTTTCGCATCGCGTAAGGCTAATGATATTGGCGCTTTCTGCGCTGGGGAACGTGGCAAAGGGCCCGAGGGTGGAACGTGATCGTAGAAAGGGAAGAAAGATACGTCCCATAGGGAACGTCAGTTAGCGGTGCGACTGCCATGCTTCCTGATTTGTCCAGCAACAAGATCGGCGGCCTTCAACATTAGTGAGAAATCCGCACCCAGCGCCAGCCACTTGACTCCTTTGTCTAACCACTGCTTCTGGTCTTCCGGATCGTCGCCGAACGCGAGGCCGACCGGAATACCTTTGTGCCCGGCGCGAGCAATGACTTTGTCGATCGCCTGGAGCGCCTCCGGATGCCGCGGTTGGCCCATGTGGCCCATCGAACCCGACAGATCGTTTGGCCCAATCAGAAGACTGGTCAAGCCGGGCACAGCGATGATGGCGTCAAGGTTGTTCACCGCCTCGATATGTTCGATTTGCACGATGATCGCAACGTCCCTGTTGGCAGTCTCGCAGAATTCCGGTCCGGATAGCCTCCCGTAGTTCGAAGGCCGGCGCGGGCCGAATCCGCGCATACCTTCCGGAGGGTAAAGACAGGCGGCCACGGCGCGCCGAGCATCGTCGGCCGTACGAATCAGTGGAACTATTATCCCGGCAGCGCCAATGTCTAATACCGGCTTGATTAGAACCGGGTCATTCCACGGGACGCGGACCAGAGGAATCGTTTCGCTGCCCTTGGTGGCCATGATGTGCCCTTGCACAGCTTCCAAGGTTAGCGCGTTGTGTTCCATGTCGATCCAGACGAAGTCGAAGACGCCGCAGAGCGCCTCCGTGACCGTCGGATCAGTGAAAGTAATGCAGGTCCCAAGGCAAGGTGGTTTTTGGCGTAGTTTGTCAGCAAACGTAGTGGCGTGGTTTGCCATCTTAACGCCTTTCTAAAGCCTTTACCGTGCCGCTTCCATCTGAGGTTCAATCACGCGCATGGTCTTCCACTTGCCGGTGCGGAACCGGAGGAAGAAGCAAGCCGCCATGGCGAAAATGTGGGCCGTGGCAAACCACCACGCCCAATAGACGCTGCCCCCGGCGCGCACCACGAGGTACGTGGGCAGCACCATAATCGGCCAGGCCAGGCAGAATGTTGCCATGGTCACGAACTTGGTGTCGCCCGCGCCTCTTAAGGCAAAGGCAAACGTTAAGTTTACAGACTCGACTACCGAATAAGCCGCGACGCAAACCAGCAGCCCCGGCACAATCGCCGCCACGGCGGCAAAGTCTTCCGGGTCGCGACCGCCCTCGAAAATTGAAACAACAAGGCCCGGCACCGTGACGTAAAGCGCGGCGATGGTGCACATGTAACCAAACGTCCATTTTAGACCCGTGTAGGCGCTCTTCTCGGCTAAGTCGGGACGGTCTGCGCCCAACCGCTGCCCCACCAAGATGCAAACGGCTTGACCCAGTCCCATCATGGGCAGGAAAGATATCATGTTAAGGCGGACGGTGAGGGTGGTCGCCCCCATCGCCGCCTCGCCCAGGCGGCCAACCATCTGCACGAACAGGTTGAATACGAGCACGTCGAGAAAGACTTGCGCGCCCGCCGGGCCGCCATACTTCATTAGCCGGCCGAACAGTTCCCGCTCCGGTCGCCATCCCGACCTCGTTGCGTATGCCTTCCGATAGAGCCGGCGCATGAAAAGGCCCAGCGCCATCAACGCGGACGCCCACGTCCCAATGACAGTCGACCATCCCGCGCCTTCGATGCCCATTTCCGGGAAGCCGAGGCGGCCGAAAATCAGCACAAGCGCCAGGACAACGTTGACCGCCGTCCCGAACGCCTCGATGCCGAGAACGGTCCAAGTTTGTCCGCGGCCGGAAAAGAATCCATTGACGGCCGCCATGAGCAGCATTGGCAGTGCTGCGAACGCCAGACAACGAAGATAAGCGACCTCGAGGGGCCGCAAGGCAACGCTGTGCCCGGCGGCTGCGACAAGAAAAGGAGCAGCCGGGACCAAGAGCAACATCAGTAGGCCGGCGAGAACGGCGAAGTGAATGCCCTGCCAGACGGCCGGCCCGACTCGGTACGGGCGACCGGCGCCGGTGTACTGGGCGACAAACGTCGAAGTATAGCCGGCTGTCACCTGGAGGAGCCCGAACGGCAGCCAGTACCACATCACGGCCGGGAAGGAGGCAGCCATCTCGCGCGGGTCGTGCCAGGACAACAAGACCGTGTCCACAAACACCTGGACCGTCATGAAGCTCTGGCTGACGATGAGCGGAGCGGCCAACGACAATAACTCGCGGCTGCCGCCGGCGACTTGCTTCGGCTGGGCCCTGGAAAGCTCTAGGCCGGCAGGGACCTCTGGCGACTCGGGGAGAATTTCGGCAGTTTCCATCCTGTTCACGGTTCCTAATAGGTCGCTCGGTACGGAACTTTGATTCTCCGGTAGACAGCCACGCCCGGACAAAGGTTCGCTCAGCTCTTTTCTACGATGCGGGCTCAATAAGGGTACTTGCAGAATGCCTTTTGCGAAAGCCTGGGCGCCAAACGAGCCCAAAAGCTCTAACCCTGACCCTGTAGCTCAATTGCTGCGGGTCCAGAGGGTCCCTGCTTGAGCTACAGGGTCAGGGTTGCGGCCCACAGGGCTTATCCGTTCAGCGCAGGGTTTTGCCGCTAGAATCGGTTCGAGTTCTGGCATCTTGCTAATCTAAAGTGGGTAACTTAATCTCACATAAGTGTTGTTAGCCTTTGTTGGGCGGTCCTGAGAATCGGAACCGCCCAAGAGCAGTTGCTCTTTATGGCTTGACTAGGAAACGACTATGGCGCCAAGAATTCGCTCAGTCCTCGGGACCGTAATTATTTTCCTGACCGGTATGCTGTCCTGCAATTTCGCGAAGGACGAGACGTCCACAAAGCCCGCGCCGCCGACGGTGCTCGGGCGCTGGGACCTCACGGTCCACGGCTCCGAAGGTGATTATCCCGCCTGGCTGGAAGTTCGGCTGTCGGGGCACCGGACGCTGGTTGGCTCCTTCGTAGGTCAGTTCGGCAGCGCTCGCCCCATTTCCCGCGTGGAGTTCGACAATGGGCGGATCCGCTTCACGATGCCGCCTCAGTGGGAAAGCCGCACGGAGGATGTAATCTTCAAGGGCAAGCTCGAAAACGATCTACTTAGCGGCGAAACAACCGACGACAGGGGCGAGTCCGTTAGCTGGGAAGGCCGTCGCGCCCCCACGCTCAAACGAGATCAACCGCCTCGGTGGGGCGAACCCATAGAACTGTTTAATGGCCGCGACCTCACCGGCTGGAAGCCGCGCTCGTCGAAAATCAAGAATGGCTGGCTGGTCCGCGGCGGCCTCCTTGCGAACGCCGAGCCGGGCAACGACCTGCAAACCGAGCGAAAATTCACGGATTTCAAGCTGCATGCGGAGTTTCGCTACCCTCCAAAGAGCAATAGCGGCATCTTTCTGCGCGGCCGCTATGAAGTGCAGATTGAAGATGACTTCGGCGAGGAAGCCGACAGCCACAAAATTGGCGGCGTCTACGGCTTTCTAACGCCCTCCGTCAACGCCGCGAAAAAAACCGGTGAATGGCAAACCATGGACATCACCCTGGTCGGCAGGGTCGTCACCATCGTTTTCAACGGTGAGCGCATCATTGACCGGCAAACGATCCCCGGCATCACCGGCGGCGCGCTCGACAGCGACGAAGGCAAGCCCGGCCCCATTCTCCTCCAAGGCGACCATGGACCCATCGACTTCCGGAAGGTCACACTGACGCCAGGCGCTTGAACCATCGACTCATTTACCAGGCTGGCGGCTTTCACGTTACGCCAATACTATAAGCACGACCCAAGCCGCGTGTGTTGAGCGAATCTTCCGGGCAGCCCGTGCGGGATGCCCGACCAACAATCTCCGCGAGGACAGCCGACATGGCGAAAGTGCTAAATGACGAAGCTCTGGATCTGTTGTTCCGTAAGGCACGCACGCATACCAATTGGTTGGACGAACCGGTCAACGACGCCTTGCTGCGGCAAGTTTACGACCTCGCGAGAATGGGCCCCACTTCAGCAAACATGTGCCCAATGCGGATAGTTTTCGTCAAGTCGAAGCAGGCCAAGGAAAAGCTCAAGCCGTTCCTCGATGCGGGCAATGTGGACAAGACGATGCGGGCGCCGGCCACCGCCATCATCGGCATGGACATTCATTTCTACAAGAAGATGCCGAAACTGTACCCCCCTGCCGACGAACAGGGCTGGTTTAAGAATCTGCCGGAAAACATTTTGGAATACATCGCGCTCCGAAACTCCTCGCTCCAGGGCGCTTATTTCATGATGGCGGCCCGATCGCTGGGCCTCGATTGCGGGCCGATGTCCGGTTTCAACAACGCCAAAGTCGATGAGGCTTTCTTTGCCGGAACGGCGATTAAATCGAATTTCCTCTGCAACCTCGGGCACGGCGACCCTTCCAAGCTCTTTCCCCGCAGCCCGCGCCTAGACTTCGACGAGGCCTGCAAGGTGCTTTAAGCATTGATTTTCCTCGTTGCCATGCTGTGCGTGAAGAGGGAGCCTTCCCCCCAAAAATACGTTGCATTGCATGCGCCCCCACCCTAGGGCAGCGGCTCCAATGAACGTCTTTTGATGTCAATGAGCAGCAAAGTGGGGCCCCGCCCGGACTTCGGCCGGAAACATGTTCACTTCCCGCCATAAGCTGTGAAAGCCGGCGCCTTTGGCTTATTTACGGAAGAAGCAACCGCTTCGGGATGCAGCACGCGGTTCTTGCATTCGAGGGCCATCTGAGTACAGGCACCCTGAACTGAAGTACGAATTTCACTTTGCCATTCTCGGTCCGCCAGAGTCTCGGAGCCATGGACGAGGCCGCGAAGATCGATCTCGCGCCGTCGGCCATCGGGCCATTCCAAGGACGCAGTCGCGTGGATGTCGCAGGTCAGGCCCCGGTCGTAGGCTTCGCGCAGTTCCTTGGGACGATCGTAGGCATGGCGAAGGTCGTGCACCGCGAGCGTGCCCGCTTCGTAAGAGATGACGGCGGTTTCCGCGACGACCACGACCGCCACACAAAAGGCGAGAAGGACAAGCGCGCCGGCCGCCGAGTTGCAGCCGCTACCTAGGTTTGTTGGGCCGCCTGGAAAAGCCAAGGGAGCGATATAGGGACGTGGCTCTTCCGTATTGGCCACCACACGGAAAGAGCCTAACACCAGGCGAAGGTTGTTGGGCGGATCGGGCAGAGTCGCCAACTCTTCCTCTAAAGCGCGACTTAAATGCTCTACGGGCTACGGATTAAGGTTTTCCAATGGTATGAACGTAAACGTTCCGTTGTACGATCGCTTTTCCCAATCGGGTCTGACGTCAATAATTGTTACTGAAGCAGGGATTTGTGCCGGCTGGTTTGGAACCGTATCGAGATCGAAATGCGATCCTTTACCCATTTCATGCGTATGGCAGCCTATGAGCCCAGGCAGGCACAAAATACCAATCAAGACCCGGCGCATGATGCTTCTCCAGGCTCTACAGCCAGCCCTGCTTACCGAATATGCTAGTGAGTACTAACCAATGCTCTATGGCTAAGAACTCGGACAAATGCAAGGCGGATATGAGGAAAAAGACTGGTAAAATACCTTTTTAGCAGTCGCTTATAAAACAAGCGGGGGTGCCATGCTTTCGCGGCTCGGGAATGACACAGCCATGTCACCAAGGCTGGTCCAGCCGCGAAAGCATGCCGCCCGTACAGAACGATAACGTTCTCCCAAGACTCTGGGTCACCGCAAAAAGAACCGAACCTTCAACTGGACGGAACTCAGTTCATCGAAGCCTGGGCAAGCACTCGGGCAACGGCTCAACCTGGCCGTGTGGGCTTACGTCATCATGACCGAACACGTCCATGTCCTAGAGATGGAGGGATAGGGCAACAGCCGAACGATTAGCCCCTCGGCGTTCGGCATGCTTTCACGGCCCCACAAGATTATGGCTGAATGGACTTATCTCCGGTAAGCCGTGAAAGCATGGCACCCGGCGCTAAATCTTCTATAACCGTTCTCTGGAAGGGTGAGTTGTTATGGAAGGAATTAGTAGGAAAAGAAGTTGAAACGCTTAGGGCTTATATGCATTAGCGTTTTATTGTTCCTTTATCTGGCAAACTACCTCTATTTGTCGCGCCGTGGCTACGCCGAAGCTAGAAAAGTCGGGATGGAAGGATTCTACTACTCGAAAATGCCGGATAACGACAGCTCTGAGACAATTTATCAATTTCACAGAAATAACCGCTATCTTAAGATGCTCTATTGGCCGGCAAATAAGCTTGATTGTTTACTTGGTACGGGGCGCGAAGCAGTAACTCCGTCATCCTTTGGAGCCTATCATAAGGATTCAAAAGACGTGCCGGAGCCTAATGATTCACGAGACCCAGTCATGCATAATTTAGGACCGGGCCAACAACCAAAGAAGTAAGACCCTGACCTGGCAATGGGTAAAGCTAAAAAAGAAAAAACTGCCAGGTCGGAATTTCAAAACGGTTCAACTACGGCAGATCCCGATCCAAGTTCCCCTTGTCAAAAGCAAGAACTTCGGTCACCCTTTTTTGCCGGGGGCCCTACTTTCTCTTTTCCCACCACATCTTGAGCGAAGGACCCGATCCTCTTTTCCGGTTTTCAGATTGGCAAACTGGCGCTTGGCTTCCAGGGGGGGGCTCACCTTTGGCGGAGTAAAGGCCTTGGTCGGGCAGCACTAGCCCCTTAACGCCACTGTTATACAGGTGGCCCCAAAGGCCGCCCGAGACCACAACCCCATTGGGTCCCATGCAATTGGCAACCCTGGCGATGTGGAGATCTTTTTTCCCAAAGTGCTTCACAAGAAACCTTCCCGTGAACAGCTTTCCTTCCCGATCACGGTCCGTTTTGCAGGTTCGCACCTGTTTACACTTGGAGCACCGGGATGTTGCCTTGTCCCTAAGATCCTGGCCGATGCAGTGTTTCGGGCGAACCCAGAGGAAATTGTTACGGGCTTTTTTGAAAGACACGGCCTTGCCAACCGAGTTGACTACGCATGTTTCTCCCCATTCCATTTGGTCGGCCACCAAATCACGAAGAAGGTCCTTGACCCAAGCCTTGAAGATAATGAGGCTATTGTCGCCGCGAAAAAAGTCGAAGTCCTTCCGAAGGACGTCGTCGAGAATCTTATACGGCTCGGGAACAACCGATATGTCAAGACGGCCGCATGCCTCACATAAGACTCTATAGTGGTTTAGCGGACCGATACTATGATCTATATCGACGGGACCGCTCAAATATAACAGTTCCAACCATCGCGCCCGGACCATCTCGTCAACAGTCCAACAATCATTTTGAACAAGCTGGTATTTCTCCCCTTCTTTATCCAGCCAAGCCATAATGCGCGGGATCAGGGTCTCATCCGTAGATTCGAAATTAGCCCAGCCAATGCCATCCTTGGGTTGAGAAGACTCAGGGAAAGCTGCTCGGAATCTAGAAAACACTTTGCGCAGTCGCGCGAAGACTTCCCGCCGATCTTCTGTATTGATGTCCCAGTCAATTTGCACATTTATTCTGAAATGCATGGGCTTGCTTTATATGGCCATTTGACGCCTTTGAGTGCTTCAGATTGGGCCAAAGTTGGGACAGCTTTCAATCGAGCGATTGGTTGGAATGCGCCACCGACTTTGATTTCGGCTACGCACGCGCCTCAAAGCCTCCTCCTTTGGCAATGACCCCTTCTAACCGCATATCCTTATTCAGTTACGTCTGAGAATCTGACTGGTCGGAATGTTGAATTGCCGGTCTTCTGCAAGAACCGCAGACCTTGCTTGAATACGGCATGCGGCGCCCAGCGCAAGTGCCTCGCCCAGGCCGGACGTTCTTCGTCTCGAAACCAAGCCATGTGGGCCATAGCGTAGCCCAACATGGGTTCGGAAAGATATTCCGGCCGGTGCAGTTGCGTCCCCGGCCATTTGAAGAGTTTGCCTGTCGATTTGCGCGGATTGTTGGCGAAGAATACCCCGAAGCCGTGGTACACCGCAGTCAAATCGGTCAGCAATTCATTGTCAAACGCATTTTCATCAAAGCGCCTTTGGCCTAACAACAATTGGTGAGACAATTCGTGGGCCATCGTGCCAATCAAGTCTGCAGGCCCATCAAGGCTGCCTCGTTCGAGTCGAATGATGCCTTTTTGCCATTCATCTTCGCTTTGCGACCATGTGCCTGCGGCGAAGCCTATGGTCGGATCAATCGCAATAAGAGAAGATGAAGTTTTGTCGTTGAACAATTCTAGTTCAACCGCATTCTTATTAACTTCCATGTATTCGCAGACTCGGTGGAACATGCGGCGGGCCGCTTTGGCGGAACCATCCCAAGGATCGGGGAAGAATTTTTCAATCGGCAGAATGATCGGCCGCTCAAGCAAAATATGCAAACCGAATTGTTCGGAAAGCCAGCGCAGTCGTTCTTCAACCCACTTCTTGGCGGCCGGATCACAGGGACAAATTGGACGAAACCAACCAAACATAAATGGGCCTCACTTTTCGTAAAGCTGGTCAATCCAACTGAGCGTTGCTTTGCAACCATTGGAGCCGTCGATCCCTAGAGCGGCAATGGTTATTTTGAAATGCCGGTTGGATTTCGAATTGCCGTGCAGGGCCGTCCACCGCATGCTTTCGCGGATCTTACGCCACTTTGTTACGCCAGCAGATACTTGGCGATCCCATTGAGTGCGTCCAGGGCCCCGATTGGCAGGGAAATGTTGCCCTTGGTAGTTTCCGCTTCCCGAGGATTGATTCGAATAAGCACCTGAGATTGTTGCTCGCACTCGACCCGAACTGTTGGGATGGCCAGCCCAGCCCCCAACTCGATGGCGACAACCCGCCTGCCTTCCACTCGCCGCAGCCAGGCCCTGTACCGGTCCCGCTGCTGCAAATAGCGATCCAGAGCCCAGTCCCAGTCACCAAACATTAGGATGTTGGGCCGGGCAAGGTCTTGGCAGTTCGGGCAGCGCGGCAGGTCTGACAGGGCACGGATGGCAGCCTCATCGATATCAATTCGAACCTCATCGGCTGCCCAAATCGGTTGGCCGCACTTGCGAACGCACTGAAGGTGATGGATCGACCCGTGACATTCCAGCACGCGGTCCTCGGGAAATCCCGCTCGCTGGAAATGACCGTCTACGTTGGAAGTAAAAACGAAGTATCCGAACGGCCGGGCCTCCCCTAATCGGCGGAGGATCTCAAACCCGGGGTGCGGGTCTTTGGACCGGTACAAATTTAGTCGGTGGCCGAAGAAGCCCCAGGCTAAAGCGGGGTCCGTTTTGAACCAGTGAGGAGTCGACAAATCGGAAAACTGCCGGCCGCGGAAAGGCGGGTAAGCCTTCCAAAACCCTTCGGCGCCGCGAAAGTCGGGGAGGCCGGAATCCACTCCCATCCCTGCCCCGGCGCCGATAAGCAAGGCATCAGCCTCGCGGATGGCCTGGGCCGCTTGCTGCAATTCGCAATTCAAATTTGACGGATCGATTGACAGGACGGCCTCGATTCCCAGAGGAAGAGAAGGACCTAAGGCGATTAAAGCTGCTAATGTAGAGCATTCCTGAGCGGTGGTAAGTCGATTTTTTCTTGCGAGACCGTTTCCGTGCATATCCATGCGACACCTCCTGTTGTGCCCGCGGAATTGCAAGAGCGGTTTGGTAAACCCGAACACGTCTTTGGCCCAAACCTCCGAGTCCGAATCATTGGGGCTTTTTGCGCTGTTATTTTTGTGATCATGGGCGTCACGGTCTTCCTGTTAGGCCTTGCCGGGGTACCGTTGGGCGCCTCGGTGAGCCGGCTCTTGGCAGTTCCTCTGGTTGTCCTTGGAGCCGTGGTCCTCGTCGGCACGCGGCTCGTGCCCCTCAATTGGGTGTTCGTCTATCCGCGGGGGCTTGTGCGCACGCGCGGCGATGCCTGGGATTGCCTTGATTGGACTGAGGTGGAGCGCTTCGAGGACGCGACGCTGACGCACAAGGCGGTCACCATGCGGCAGTGCCGAATCGTCTTGAAAGAAAGGGCCGAGTGGGGCTTTCTGGCCGATTACATTGCCGAATACGGCCGGCTGACCGATGTCCTTTCCCGAAAGGTAGACGACGTGCATCGTGCAAGCGATCTCCGAAGAGTGAGCGGTTGAGTAGGCGGTTCTTCCCTTGAGTTTTCCAGGGCCAAACGTTAAACCCGTAAGCTAGGCAAGCCGGGTCTTTTCCAAACGAAGAAGGCTCGCCGTTGCGCGGAAGAATGGAGACGGATGCCATGGATCGGCAAGGAAGCGCCAGTGCGCCTCCGCTTTGGCCTTACCTTATTCTTTGTGCCGGGCTCGCCGTTTGGATTGACCTCGGCAACCTGCACCAATGCCAGCATTCGGATTCTATCCTACCCGTACAGATCAGCCTCTATCGCTGGACGCTGTTCTATTGGGAAAACGACCGCATCGGCATGCTGGTGCCGCTGTTGGCCATGCCCATCAAGCATCCGCTGGGCAATCTCCTTTTCCAAGACGGCCTAAATGTCGGGTGCGGCTTGGCGGCCTTTTTTCTATTGGCCCGGTATTTCCTGCGCGACAGGACTTATCCGCTCGTTGCGACGGTCGGCCTAGCCGGATTCCTCGCCTTGCCGACTCCTTATTATCGCTTTGAATATCTCGTTAACACCTATTATGGGCTTTGGCTCTGCCTCGGCCTGGGTGGGCTCTTGTTGCTGGAGCTGCAAGCCGAGGGAGCAATATCCTGGCCGCGGCGGTTGCTTGCCTTATTAATGCTCCTCGTTTGCCACTGGGTTTATTGCACCGCGTTTCTTTTCCTTGGTCCACTGGTCGTAACACGATTTTTGGCCGCGGCAAGGAGTAATCGCGCTGCCGGTGAAGCGGGCTATTCCCTGCTTTTCTTAGCAATAGGGTATATAGCCGGTTTGTTACTGATGCAAACGGCGCCCAGCCGGCCGACCAATTTCAGTGCCTTGCCGATGGAAGAATGGCCGCATTCCTTGCAAGCGTTAATTGACAATACGGTGATCAACCTTGGCAATGGCAGTTACCTCCTAGCCCTCGCCGCGCTTGGGGCACTCGCTTTGCTTGGGTTGGCTTTCTCGGGGATGCGCCGGCATGCCGGGCCCTTCTGGCGAGCGGCGGCAGCGCTGACGGCAGTCGCCATCGCGCTCGGCCTGTTCATGGCGACGCGCGAATGGGTGGGCCAAAACCAGTACATGTTCCGTTATCTATTGCCTTCTTGCCTGTACCTTCAGGCGGCTCTTACCATCGCCGCAATCGGAACGGCAACCGCGGCGCTAAGTGAGGAGACACGCCGTCGGATGGCATTTTTGTCGCCGATCTTGTTGGTGGCGGCGATCGCCTGCAGCTACGGAATGCCTTCGCTCAAGGGCGTGCGCGACGATCTGGCAGTACATCATTATCCCCGGTTCACGAGCATAGAAGCTTTCAAAGGAATGGCGGTTGAGGAGCTTGTTGATGCCCATTGCACCCACATCGCTGGGGACTACTGGCAAGTTTGGCCCACCGTCTTTTCCGCGAACCTGGCTTTACGGGATCGCGGCGAGCAAAGAATCATTTGGGGAATTAGCCTGAGAAGCAAACCAACGCGGCGCTATTGGAGCCGCGTGCCTTGGAGCGAAATTCGTGTAGCAGTTCCAGTGGATGATCCGCTGGCGGAGTCCTATCTAAAAGAAAGCGGTTTGCCGCCTCTTGTGGTTACAGAACGGCGAACAACGTTTTGGATCTTAAGACCGCTGGAAGCCACAGGCCTAATAATTCCAGCCGGCGTTTTCGGGGTTACGCCGTGAATGTTTTAGGCTATTTTGGAACGCTCCGCTCCAGACTTCCACGGAGCTAATAAGGACTTTTCTGCAGCTTGCGCCTTGATAAGTGAAGGACGCGGGGCTCACGCCTCGACGCTCGCCTTCCATTAGCCGCGGCCGGACTCGAACCGGCACGGGGATTACTCCCCAAGGGATTTTAAGTCCCTTGTGTCTACCATTCCACCACGCGGCCTTGATGCTTCGCAAACGCCTTATGTCGAAGACTGTGTTTCCTTAGCACGATGGATCCTAACGACCGTTCGGTTGCCCTTGCTGAGTTTGATCGGTTATTATCACCATTCTTATCGGTAATTAGGCGGAGGTAAAGACGGGCAGCGCACCAAGCGTTAGGGAGATTGCATCATGGGGACGCCTTTTTCCGCAGAGCACCAACCTTCCGGATCGGAAAGTTGGCCGCCTCTTCCGTTGGACGACTGGAAGCAGACGTATGCAACGCTGCATCGCTGGTGCCAAATCGTCGGGAAGGTGCGCCTGGCCCACATGCCTTGGATCAACCACTCTTGGCACGTGACTCTTTACGTTACCGCGCGCGGGCTGACTACCTCGCCCATGCCGCATGGCGCGGGGTCGTTTCAAATGGATTTCGACTTCATCGATCATCAGTTGTTGATCCGCACTTCCCAAGGGGAAACTAGGTCGCTCGCCCTGCGGCCGCGCTCCGTGGCGGATTTCTACAACGAGCTGATGACGCATCTCCGCGAGCTAGGCATTGAAACCAAGATCTATCCCCGGCCCAACGAAATGGAGGACGCCACTCCGTTTTACGAGGACAGCAATCATGCATCCTACGATGCCGATGCGGCGAATCGGTGTTGGCGGATTTTGGTTCAAGCCGAACGAGTCTTCACGGAATTCCGGGCTCGCTTTCTTGGAAAATGCAGTCCGGTGCACTTTTTCTGGGGAGCGTTTGATTTGGCGGTGACTCGTTTCTCCGGGCGGCCGGCGCTGCGGCACGCCGGCGGAGTGCCGCACCTGCCGGATTGGGTGGCCCGCGAAGCCTATTCGCACGAGGTCTCCAGTGCCGGTTTCTGGCCGGGAGGCGGCGGCATCTCGTACCCGGCCTTTTACTCTTACGCCTATCCCGAGCCGGAAGGATATCGCGACGCGCGGGTGGGGCCGTCCGGCGCTTTCTACAGCTCCGATCTGCATGAATTTATCTTGCCGTATGATGCGGTTCGGACAGCCGGTGCACCCGACCAGGCCCTGCTCGAGTTTCTCGAAACCACGTATCGAGTAGCCGCGGATCTGGGCCGGTGGGACCGAACGGCCTTGGAGCGGGCAGGCAATTCAAAAGGCGGATGATAGGATCGGCACGAGCGCAGCAAGCAATTAATTGGGACATCGGATTGATTGGGGCAAGAGACAAGCCATGACCATCGATCCAAAACTGTCGGCCACGGCGCCCGGTCAATCCTCCATCGGTCGCGTCGGCAGATTTGGCCGGAATTCGCTGCCTTGGTTCGCCATCGCGGCTATTTTGGCCGTGACCGCTTATCAACTTCGCGCTCAGGGGCGGCGCTGGTGGTGTATATGCGGGCAGCCCAATCTTTGGTCAGGCGATCCTACCGGGCCACATAATTCCCAGCACTTATTCGACCCGTACAGCTTCACCCACGTGCTTCACGGCTTGGTTTTTTACTGGCTCTTAGCCTGGACCTTTCGGCGCTTGGCGTGTCGGTGGAGGCTAGTGCTGGCGGTTGTCCTGGCGTCGCTCTGGGAAATATTCGAGAACTCCGCCTTTACTATCCAAAGGTATCGGGCAGCCACTGCCGCGGTCGGCTACCAGGGCGATTCGGTCGCAAATTCGCTGGGCGACATCCTGAGTTGTGCACTCGGCTTCTTAGTCGCTGCAAAGATAGGTTTCCGGTGGTCAATCGCCTTGTTCTTCGCGACCGAAGCGATTCTGCTCCTTTGGATAAGGGACGATTTGCTGTTCAGCATCGCGATGCTGGTCTATCCCATATCCTGGATCAAGGAATGGCAGTTAGGACTATGAAGACAAATACGTAGGCGAAAATCAATAAAGACAAAAAAACCGCGCTGTCGGGCAGATCCGAGCTGCCCGTAAGGCGCGGTTGCTGATGAGTTTGCGATTTAGTCCTTTTGGCGTTTGGCTTCCCAGTCGCGGCTCTCTGCTTTGCCGTCGCGTTCGGATTCAATTTTGCCTTTGATCATGTCGCCGCTGACTTTGCCGGTGTATTTGGAAGTTGATTTTTGGCCGTTTCTTTCCCGTGTCACTTTGAAGCTGACTTCCCCGTCCTTAACGGTTCCGTCCTCGATGTTGGTTTCCCGACTGTTACGATTTAGAATCGCGCCGGTCAATTTGTCCCCATCCTGCTTCAGCCTGAGCGTCACATCGCGCTTTTGCTCGCCATTGGTTACGGTCCATTTCCAGGTGCCGGTTAAACTGGCTTTGTCATCCGCTCGCGCGGCGCCTACCAAACCGGCAACAATCACGAATACGGCTGCGGTCAATCTCATTGCATAGCCTCCACGAAAAAAAGTGTTTTGACGGGATCCGGGACTGTTATCCGAAAGCAATTCCGTGCCCCGCGAACTTGTCTACAGGACTAAACTCCCTGCTAATCGGAATGTACCGGTTTTCTATGAGAAATAAATGAGTTTTCCCACCTCATCGGCAAAGCAACGGGCAAGAGACCAAAAAGGCAATGCCATCCATTGCGGAGCGATTTAGAAACTGCAGCGACAAATATGAAGACGGCCCTGGATGCCTGGCCGGAAATGGAGGGCAAACCGCCATATCCTGCGGTTTGCAGTATTTTGCTTGCAAATCCACTTATGACGATTTAGTTAGATATCAAACGCGGATTTCTTTTCGCGTCAGGCGCTGCCGGCGTCTTTCAGGACCGCCCGGGAGGATGGACATGAACGAGGTGCTCTTTTCCGAATCGCCGCCGATCATGGTGTTGCCCGCGCTCACGGCCGCCGATCTCATGACCCCCAACCCGGTTTCGCTTGCCGACGTGGCGACGGTCAAAGAAGCTATTGCTTTTCTCATCGACAAAGGCATCGGTGGCGCCCCGGTCATTGATGAGGCCGGACGGCCGGTCGGCGTGTTGACGCAGCACGATATTGTCGTGCACGATCGCGAGACCGTCTCTTACTTCACGCCGGATCGGGACTATATGGACGCGGGCACGCCGCTCGGCCGGCACCTGGAGGACGACTTCTTGCTGGAAAACGTAGACCGCACGCAGATTCGCGATCTCATGACGCCGGTCATCTTTTCAGTCAGACTTGATACGCCGGCCGCCAAGGTGATCGAAGAAATGGTGAATCTGAAAATTCATCGGCTCTATGTGGTTGACGATATTGGCGTCCTGGTCGGAGTAGTCACTGCTTTGGATGTGCTCCGAAATCTGCACGTTCACAGGCCGGATTAGGAATTTGGCGCCCGCTCGGGCCAATCAAATCAACTGCCTTCAAGCATATCCAGCAACTGAAGAATTTCCGGGTTCCCGGCGAGCTTGCCGCGCAGTTTGGCCTGGGCTTTCTTTACTTCGGATAAAGCGAGTTCGCGGTTTTGTTTGCACTCTTTGGAATCGGGCGCCAGGCTCACGCAGGCGCTTAGACAGCGATTCGCCTCTTCGTAATGCTGGAGACGGTAGGCGCAAATGCCCTCATAATAATTGGCCCAGAAATTTTGCGGCTGCAAACCAACCGCGTCGCGAAAGTGCTTGGCGGCCTCCACGAGGCTTTGCGTGGGACCGACTTGAAGCAGCAGGCGGCCCAGCGCCAAATGCTCCCAGACGTCGGCGGCCCGGGTCCTATTGAAAGCCTGGCGAGCCGACTCGGCTTTATCCCGCATACCGAGAGCTTCCGCGTTGATTTGGCGGATAAGGAGCAAAGCGGGACCGGCCTGGAACAGTTTTTCCACCTCGTCCAAGACAATCAGAGCACGCCGCCGAGCGGCGGTTTCTTCGCTCTTCGCGGCCGATCGCACGCCAAGGTCCGCCCACATAATCCCCAGTTCAAAAAGGTCATTGTGGAGGCGGTGGCGAATTACATCGGTCAAGTCCCCGGTCAGAAGTTCTTTGATTCGCTCGCGCTCCTCCCAAAAACCTCGGCAGGCATCGACCAGTGTTTGCATTTCTTTGGGCTTGAGCGTCTCGGATCCATAGAGGAAGCGAAGCTGATCGGTGACCTGATGAAGATCTTCACCGAGCTTCAGGCGATAAGCGGCCTTTCGCTGGTCGGTTACTTGGCGAATCAAGCGATGGTTGTCCGGCAACTGATAAGTGAGTTCTAAGGCGCGCGTCAAACTAGCCAGCGCATCCTCATACTGATGCCGGTCCAGTTGCGTTTGGCTCTCCAAAAGACGTTCCTCAAGCTGAGCTTCGAGGCGATTGGCCTGATCGATTCGATTCGTCCACCATATTTTTCCGGCCAAAACGGCCAAGAACGTGCTCGCTACGAGGGCGGTCCAGACATAAAGCGCCAGCGGTTTACGGCGTCGCCACTTCGCCCAGCGCTCGCTCGGGTCTCGGTTGGCCACGCCGCGCAAAGGTTGATCGAAAATATGGCGGCGCAGATCCTCGGCTAAAGCGGCGGCAGTTTGATAGCGCTCACCGGGAACGCGAGCCAGGCACTTGTGTACCAAGTCAGCGAGTCCGACCGATACGCCCCGATTGTTGCTTCGCAATGGAGCGCGCGCTTCCCGATCAACAGGGAACGAGCCTCCTAGCGTTTCGTGAAGCAGCAGGCCAAGCGAGTAAATATCCGAGCGTCCATCAACTGCCACGGGAGCGAGGCGGCCTTCCCGGAGAGCGTCGAGCGTCAAAGCCTGCTCGGGCGACATATAAACCGGGGTGCCTCCTAGCCAGGGCGGGAGAACTTGACCCGGCTTGATCGGTTCTTGCGCGAGATGAAAGTCCAGGAGCATGGTTTGGGCGTCTGCCGCTACCAGAACATTGCCCGGCTTGATGTCGAGGTGGATCAGGCCACGGTCGTGGGCGTATTGAAGCCCTTCGGCCAACCCGGCCCCCATTAGGCAGACGGCTTGCACATAGGAAGCCTGGGCGAGCGTTTGCCGAGGCCCCCGTCCCGTAATCCGGATCGGCAGACTTGCTTGAATGTGATCCAGGGCCGTTAATATGCTTTGGCCCGTCCGGCAGCCAACGGGTATCGCCCGCATTTCTTTGAGGACATCGGCTAAACTCGCGCCGCCGAAATAGGGCATGCACAAGGTGCGCAAATTGCGACTTTCTTCGTCATGGGCGGCATACAGCGGAACAATGTTCGTATGTTGCAGCCGCGCGAGTGAAAGATGTTCCCTGCCATCGCAAGGGGTGATTTTGAGAACGACGGGGCGATCTTCGAGGGCGGGTTGAACCGCCAAAAAAACGGCGCCTTGAGCGCCGCGGCCCAAGGTGGAAACTAATTTGAAATCAAGCCAACTATCCCCTTCGCTAGGAATTTGTGGTTCTTCAAGAGAAGGCTTGATCAGGAAATCGCATTCCAACAAGACTTCGAGCTGCTCGCGCCATTGAGGAAATCGGCCTAGGATTTCCGACGGTGGAATTTCCTTGCCATGGTCCTGACGCAAACAGAATTCCTCATAAATAACTCGCACGGCCGTTTCCGGTTGGCTTTTCAGCTCCGGATAGCGATCGAGGAACTCTTCGGCGAGCGGACCTTCTCCCTTCGACCAGCGCTCCGCCATCTCTTCCACGACTCGATCGACAAGTGAGATCCCTTTGCCGATAACCGGGGCCGTTAAGGGAGACGACCTGGAGATAGGCTTTGACAACCGCTGCGATCGCTGCATTTCCAATGCGTTAACCTTTGTTCGTTGGAGGACGGAGGATGGAGGATGGAGGATGGAGGATGGAGGATAGCGATACGGTCTATCGTTCGGAGGCGAAGCAGAGCTTCGCGGCAGCGCGTGCCCAAGCAGAGCTTGGGCACGAGGAGGTTGCGATCCTCGATCCTCCATCCTCGATCCTCGATCCTCCATCCTCGATCCTCGATCCTCGATCCTCGATCCTCCCATCCTCGAACCTCGATCCTCGATCCTCCATCCTCCATCCTCGATCCTCAATCATTTACCCCTCTTCCGCGAAGCGGCGGGCGAGTTCATACAGAATTCGCCTTACGCTGCTGGCATGGAGGTTCGTCCGTTGGGCGATTTCAGCGAGGGAGCAACCTTGCCGCTTGAGCCGTAGAAGCTCGTGGTGGGCCGGCGGGCACAGTCGAAGCATGCGTTGCCATAATTCGTCGGCTTGAACAACCTGGCTAGGCCGGCTTGCCTCTTCCGGAGCAACGTGGCGGCCGTTGGCACAGCTCAAGGATTGCTCACGATTGGCGGACGTGCCATGTTTGCGCACACGGTCGAGAAAGCGGTTTTGAGTTACTTTGACCAAGAACGCCTTAAGCTGAGAGGCATTGGTGAAATGCCAACCGGCCTCGCGAAAGCCGTGAACGACGTCGGCCCAGACGGATTGAACGACGTCGATGGAGTCAAATTTGGAACGGAGGCGCGCCGGCAGCCGCCGGCGCACGACCATGCGCAGATAGGGCTCGTAGGCCAGGAACACCTGTTCGGCAGCCTCAGGATCCCCGGCGGTCAGTCTTTCCAGTAGTCCTTCCAGACATACAGAACTCATTCCTAATCCGCGGTGGTCATGCCTAGGAAGGCCGGGTACCACGTGGACATCGATAATTGATCGTCGCCGGCAAGCGAAGTGCCCTGGATCGGAGCGCGGGTGCGGCGGCGCGTAAATTCGGCGACCATGGCAAAGCCCACAACGGACAGCAGCCAAGCGGGGGTATGGAACTGCGTTAGCGAGGCGCCCGCTTCTTTGCCCATGTCATCGAGGTTGGCGAAGAAGCTGCGAATGGCCGTGTCGAGCCCGCTCTGTTCAGCCGGCGCCCCAGCCGCCAGGAGGCTTTCCGGAGCAAACGACAAGACGCCTTCATCCGACCCTGCATCGGTGAAACTGCCGCTATTGGATGTGAATCGTTCCGCCTGACCGATACCGGTGAAGCCCGCGAACGACCAGTAGCCAATTTCACCCGTGGCTTCGTTTTGCCCCGTGGCGAGATTCCCGTTTAAGAGGGGCGATTGAGTGGGTTTGAATCCTACATCCACGATTTCCGTGGCCAGGCTCGGCTTCACGGTGCTATCTTGAGCGGTTTGCCGGACCTGTTCGGGATCTTTGGAAATAACTAAGGACGTTTGATCGGCGATTGGCTCTTTGGGCGGCTCGGCGGTCACCGCAGCGGTCGCCGCCTTTGGACTTACATGACTTACTGCGATGTCAATTGATAGGACGCCGGTCTTGGCGGCGATGTTGCCTGTTGAAGAGGATCGATCGGCGCCAGCGTTTGCAACCGGACCGCTCGTAGTCTCGCCCGTTAGCGGAACCGATGTAATGAAGCTGGTCGGAATCGCCGACGCTGGTGAATCTGTGCCGGTCAAATGCGTCTCGACCTCAACATTCTTCTTGGCAGCGCCGCTTCCGCTATCGCCCTTGTCGATAGTGTTTTCTTCAGTGACGCTGCCTTGATAATTTCCTAGACCTGCTCCAGCGGAAGATCCACCCCCTACATTGCCGGTCTGGGAACTGGCGTGGTCCAAATTTGCATTGTTGGAGTCTATGTTGTCCGAGGACGGCGGCGTTGAGATCGAATTCAATTTTCCGAAATATTGCGTAATTAAGTTTTGAAGGATATGCATCACGCTTTTTGGCGCCGATTCCACGCTCTTCTTCTGGGATGCCGCAGAAACGATCAAATCAGCAATGGCATCGAATGAAAACTTGGCGTGATCCGCCTTGGCATGGTCTTTGATTGCCGGTAAATCCGCGCCTTGCCCTACTTGGCTCGGAGACGATTGAGGAATTCCAAGGAGTTGCGGGAGGACGTTGAAGAAGGCGTTGCCCCCGGCGATTATCTGGGGACTGGACCCCAGGAAGCCGGTCGGCTGCGATGCCGTTTGGACCCAATCGGTTAGCAAAGATAATTCATGGTGCGGCTCGTGCAATAAGGATTTGAAACCGGATAGCAAGCGCCGGTCTTCCAACGATTCCACGGCCAACGGAGCGACGCGCGAGGGACGGCGGATTTTCTTGGACGGGTTTTTCATCGACGGTGTTCCTGGTTCTTGGCTACCTCGAACAGATGACGAAACAACTAAACCAAGGGAGAAATGAGGAACGAGCGGAAATCTGACAGTAGAGGGGAAGCTGTAGGGGGTATTCCGCTATTCCCGATTATGACAACTGTAGGACACGATTCCACGGCACATCGGCCGGGAACAGGAGAAACCGATGAAACTCCGGGCGTTTATTCAGTGTGGCGCGAATTTGTTTAACGCTTGATAGATAAAGGGGCAAACCAGGCGCGAAATTGACATCGAACCCAAAACTTGTGCGGCACGAGCCAGTCGCCGCAGCTGCAGTCACGGTTTGCGATGCCGGTGAAAGGTGGCAATTGGAAGCGGTCCTCGAAACCGATCTATTGGATGAGTAGTTAGGCAGACGGGCGATTAAGCGAAAGACACGGGTCATGGAACCCATGGTTTTCCTTATTGCCCGCGTTTGTCGCAGTCGCATTGAAAACATTTCCTGCCTTAAGAGATTTGCCGCTGGCCTTTGAGGCCGTCCCGGCAAAGGCGTCGCGCCATTGCAACAACCTCCTTCACCACTCTCGCTAATATCAACGCGTGGGTTCTGTCGAAGCGCGCGCAGAATTGTCTGTTTTTTGCCAAATTCTTTGAGACTGGATCGGGCAAGGTGTTTTTATGACGCAGGAATTTGGGAGTACGAGTTCCTTACTTAGGCTCGCTCGGCCCAGTCTTCAAGGCATCTGGTGAAAACCTGAGCAAGGTAAACGGCGAAATTGTCGTCACGAACACTGTCCCGTCCTCGACGGCACAAACGCCCATGGGAACCCACGGCGTCAGCGTGCCGTCTTTGGCGGTTCGCATAGTATGATGCCATGACTTCGGTTTGCCGTCAGGCGTCTTAAAAGTCGTAAAGTCGGCGTTAGCAATGCCGACCGGGCCATGATCGATAGGCACGGCAGAGCCCGGCTTGTAGCTGACTAAATGGAGCTGGGGTCCGTCAGGAAGTCCTTGTTCGGTGACCGCCGCCCAAATCTTTCCATCGGGGCCCACACACATGGCTCGGCAATCCGTCGTCTTGGCTTTGCCAAGCAGTTCACCAAGCTTCCGGCCCGGAATCACGTCTCCCGCCGCCGTCAAATCGAACGCAAACAATTGATTGGTAGACATCTCTACGGCATAGAGGGTCTTGCGATCCGGCGCTACTTCCCAGTTAAGAATGGCTCCTTCTTTAGTGAGCGCTTCGGGAGGCTTGTCCTTGTCAACCGTTAATTTGAGCGTCTCGAGTTTATCCGTGGCGGGATCATAGCGGGCCATGAGGCTGCCGCGGCGCGGATGGTAGGCTCGATCCTTATTATCGAGCACATAAAGGCGTAGGAATGCTCCATGTCGCCCAAGTCTCGATACGACGTTTTTTTCAGATCCAGGATTAGGAAGTGCGTATGATCGATGGGCCGGTCGTCCGAGCACGTGGAAATATAAGCGATTCCACGCGCTTCGTCAGGCGTCACGCTGATCACGCCTTGGTGTGCTTTTGCAATTCCGAAATGCTCCGTTTTGGAAGTCTTGGGGTCAAATGTAAAAACGTAGCCGCCGGAGTAGTCGGAACGGTTTTCTCCTTTTTCGGGATAGCCTTGTTTGGAGCCAAAGTAAATTTTGCCGCTAGCGCCGACATTATTGCGCGTATGGATCTTTGACTGGGCCGCAAAGCCCGTGGCTTTGGAATCGATTGTCTTCATGACATCGACAACCATCCTGCATGCCTGTTTGCTGGGATCAAATTCCAGGAGGTAAGCGTTTACGCCGTATTTAGCCGTGCCGATGTAGAGCTTGCCGTTCTTGCCTGCGACGATCGAGAAATATCCGCTTTCCTGATTGGTGTACTCGGAAGGCAACTTGTACGCGCGGGCGAGGAGCCAGGGAACTGCTGGAGGGTCTGCGGCCCTAACCGGGACACTGGTTTCTACAAGTAGGATCAGAAAAGTTGCCAGACCAAGCAAACGTATTTGATTTGTCGTCATGGAAAAGCCATTCCGCCCATTACCGTGCGCTAAGGTGCTTGATCCACGTTGCTTGATTAGCAACCCCTTTAGTGCTCGTGATGCGCCTTCTCATGATCGTGGTCGTGCTTCCCCGCCGTCGTGGCCAAAACTAATTGACCTTTGTGAATCCCTTTTAAGCCGCGCAATTCCGAGGCGATCTTCTGCAAAGC
The DNA here is from genome assembly GCA_045802525.1 of Gemmataceae bacterium. Lineage (GTDB taxonomy): Bacteria > Planctomycetota > Planctomycetia > Gemmatales > Gemmataceae > JBJMQT01. The sequence goes on along the minus strand of JBJMQT010000164.1, from coordinate 6,270 downwards.
TCCCGCTCGCCCCCGTAAGACGATAACTTCCAGGCATAAGTCTTGATCTAGATGAATGTGCATTGTCGAGACGACGACGTTGGTGTGGCGGTGCTGCATGTCCATTAGCTTTTCCGCCACGTGCGTTCGGTGATGGTCATAAACGAGCGTAAGCGTGGCCGCTGCGTCGTGGGCGTCCGATTCCCAGGCATGTGTCGTTAACGTGTCCCGCAATAGCTGGCGTATAGCTTCGCTACGAGTGGCAAAGCGCCCTTCCTTGCAGTAACGGTCGAATTGCTCGAGCAAATCGGCTTCCAAAGACACGGAAAAACGAACGAGATCGGACACAGGCACTCTCCGGAAACAATGTCTCAGGCGGTTCTACGCCCGCTAATGTACCCGTTGCTCGCTTGGCTCCGCCACTTTTTCCTTGCCAGCCTGCGAGCCAGTTGGAAAATCAGGCCAGTGGATCGAGCTTAGCGATTGTGGCATTGTGCGCCTTCCAGGCTCTTCGCACTGCCAAGTAAATGAAAGATGTCCCGGCGATAAGGGTCAGGCCGCAACCGATCCGCCACCAAGGGAAATGCGTTATTTCATCGCGGGAAGCGCCTTCGCTAATCCGGACGGATTCGGCCCTATCGCCTGAATCGGCATCATTGCAACAGACGCCTTCTTCATGGGCCGCCGGCGATGAATCCTTGGTTTGGGGCACATCGATGCGGATCTCGGCCCGGTGCCCATAGCCCGCGTCGACAATGACCCGGTAAATTCCCGGGACCGGCGCCGGAAAGGACCAGGCGCCCTTGTCGTCCGTCCGTCCTTCGGCCACCGACGTCTTATTGCCGTCAACGACGGAGATGTGCGCGTTCTTTGCGGGAGAATTGTCACCAAAAAAGGCTTCTACTTGGATGTTTTTGCCTCGGATTGTGCAATCCGCCCCCAGCCGATGCGCCAGCGCTCGACTCGGCACGAAAGCCAAGCCCAGAAAGGCCATCGTCATTAGCGCTGGACTATGAAGGGGTGTTTTCATATAGGGCGCTTTGGCATTTGGGGCAGTGGTCCAACCCTGAAGGGCATGCGGCGTGTGACAAATCCTGGTTTTGTGTTATCGGATATCCAGACGAATTGCAAGAAGCTGCTATGCGGAAGAATCGACGGAGAACCGATAAGCAGCAACCAGGCTCTAATCCATAGTGGCTAGCAGCGGGTGAGTACCAATCACTATGCAGCCTTTATATGACTCAGTAAGAGAACTGCGCGAGATCATTCAAGGCGAGCGCAAGTATGGGATAGTGACTTTAGATTTGTTGCCATTGACGGATCCTGTGTCTCACCTGGAAGCAAGCAACCGAATTGTGCATCATGTTGGCTTTAATCCGCCAAATTCTTGGACTAACATTCCTTTTCTGGCTGCGCAAAGGCACCTGGTTAGATGTCTTCATCGAGGTCTCGCTTATAAAACCCTATGCATTGAGAAAGAGCGCAGTGAAGAACTAGCCCTTAAATTCTTTGGCATGTTTTCCGGCGATAATCAAGAGTACTTCACGAACACCTTGCCGTGGAAGCCATCGGTGTACGAACGGGATAAGGAATCAAAAAAGTCGGGTGTGGTTGTTGTTGGGGAAAACGAAGTAGAGGACTTGGGTTGGGGCGAAACCAAGGGCACCTGGGCAAGCTCCTCGTTAACCTCCTCGACATTTGATACAGGGATAGTGGTTGTCGATTCTACGAAGGCAGGAATCCTTTGGTTCCAGGAGGAGGATTAAGTTACCGGGCAAAGAAGGGACGGCGACTGAACTGGAACCGTTTTGCCCAGGTGTCAAGCAAAGCCATAGGCTTTACGCCTGCTGGTTTCGCTTGTTCCCAATAATCCCGCTTACTAAGTGGGTCATCGACAACATTTTTCACGACAGCGGGCTGAGTCCCGAGGCTGCGCCGACGCGACTGCCCAGGGAGGACCGATGTAGCCACCGAAATCCCTTTCTCATCATTCGGAAAAAACTTCGAATGGGCGGTATAACGGCGAGGATCAAAGCCAGGAAAACCATTCCAGCAACGAAGTAAAAGTCGTCCGGAGCCTCCAGTGCTTGGACCAGGGCAAAGATGCCGGCCAGCGCTTCGCCCATTAACAAGATCGCGAATCCGAGCACGGCCATTTTGCTTACCCAGTGAGGGCCGTCGCTGTCCCCCTCGTTTAGAAAGCGGAACTGGGCATGTAAGTTGCGCTCGCGTTTTTTAGCGCCGAGTTGTCTTCCAAGGAGCGCGAAAAAGGCGAATCCAACTAGGAAAAACATCGTGGCAGATACGAACCAGTTCTGCCGATAAACGCCGATTAGTAATACAATCAAGCCCAGATACAGGATCGCATAAAGGGCCAGGCGCAGCGCCAGATCGGCCTTCCAACGAAGCACGACCGGCGCCGCAGGCCAAATTTCCGCGCGGCCTGTAGCCTCTTGCTGAGCCCCTCCAGACGAGGAGCTTCCCTTGCTGACCCGGTTGCCACCGGCTGTCGAGGCCATTCTTTCTTGAACGTCTGAACGGGCTTTTCTTAAGGCTATTTTCTTCACCTGTTCAGAATGGCCGATTGGGTCAGAATACTCGTTGGCAACAATAAAATGGAAACACAAAGGACAGCGAAAGGGCCGATCAATCTTCAATATGTCCACGCGCAACTCTTTGTTGCAGCACGGACAAGCCAAGAGCGGCGCCAGCTCACGAGGCACATCAGATTCAGAATTGCTTGGTTCTGACGCCCGCACGTCGAGAACCACCGGCGCCTGAATTAGAACTAGTTGCGTTTCTTCCAAGTTTTTGGACTGAGGCCCGTCGAAGCTTTCCACCGCCACGAGCATGATGTTACATAAAGGGCAAGGCAGGACTCGCCCCAGCTGCCCGACGGGCACGCTCAATTTGTGAGAACATGAGGGGCAAGTTAGGAGCGACATCACACTTAACCAATTCCCGGCCGCCATTGGCCTTTTTGATCCGCAAGACTGGGAGAAGTCACAAAAGAACTCTGCCAAGCCGTATAGTGCAAGCTTATTTTTTCCTTTTTATGGATTTCGGGATCGGATCGGTAGCGTGAGGCCAATCGGTAGGCTGGTATTTGACGGCCAATTGAGGAGTCTCGACGCGGCGATGTTTCTCGGCCTTGCTCGTCATGGCCGCATCGAGAATGCCGGTCGTCAACAAAGTCCGCTCGACAGGATAGGGGGCATGGCCCGTCTGAATGAGCCTGTCGATAGCGCGGACAAGATACGCGAAATGGGCGAAAGGCTCCGGCTGCTGTAAATAAAAGTTTGTTGCCAGGGGCTTTTCTTGGCCTTTGATTTGGCCTGCGAAGCAAAAGGCGCCGCCATCTCCTTCCTGCACCCAACCGTTGAGCAAAACCGCCGCTGCCTTGAAGCCGTCGCGATATTCAATCAGCATAACGCCGGCATCATCGACCTTGGCAGTGGGGGCGCGATAATCACCCTCTGCATGCGCCGGGACAACTTTTATGGCGGCTTCTAATAGGCTTTTCGACCATAGTCCATCGTCGAGGGCCTTCCACATCGCGTCGCCTTGGAGAACCTGGACGGTCTTGACGCCGGTTTCACCGCCTTTGCGGCGTTCAACCAAGCATTGCATAGCCTCCAGCGCATGAAACCCATAGGCCTCAAAAGGGCCGTAGCCAATTTGCACGGCCTGTACTAAAGCGCTGTCCTTGGGCAGATTCAATTCCGGCTTTCGCCAAATCAGCGGAAGAGACGAGCCGGCCAGAAAGGGAACAAACAGCTCGCGCGACTTATCGTACATCCATTTTGCGTCCATCCAGGTCGCGGCAAGGTGTTTATCGTTGAAAACCGGAACGGACTTCTTCACTTTTTCAAAAACCGCCATGACGCCTTCGAAGAATCGGCGGCGCGGATAAAGAATCTGGCCTCTCTCGTTGGTCGGATACTTGCCATGCTCGCCAATGCACAAAACGCCGCCAACCTCGAGCTTCTTTCCGCCGAGCGTCAATGCTCCTTCAATGGTTTCGTAAATCGTGAATTCGTGCTTCTTGGCGAGATCACGACTCATATCATCTTTGGGAAACTGATCGACATACATGGAAACCAATTGCAAGTTGGGCCCGGCCCCGCTGTCCTGAAGATAGCCTTCAAGAATCTTGCCGACGATGACATCCGCATGTGAGTTAGGACGATACTCGGTAATGACGGCGGCGACTTTTTTACGGTCGAGCATTCGTCTCATCTCCCGAAAGTCATTTTCTTCCAAATCGGTCCTTGAATTCCTTCGATGCGAAAGTCTCGACGCCTTGCTGGGACTGGCGAACCATGTAGGCGGCCGCACCTTTCACTTTATCGATTAGCGGCATGCCCTTTTCCGGCCCGAGCACGCAGACAACCTTTGTCATGCTGTCTGCCGTGATGCCATGGTCTGCGACGACGGTGACGCTCATCCGATCTGTAAGCCCCAGGCCAGTTCGCGGGTCAACGATATGCGAATAGCGCTTGCCGTGAATCTCGACATACTTTTCCGCATCGCCGGACGTAGAAACAGCGGCATCGTGCAGAAGCAAAGTTTTCTCCGGTTTGCCTGACGACTTATCAAGGGGCGCGATAGCGATGCTCCATCCGTCGGCGTCCGCCGGCGGGCCGCTGACGGCGATGTCGCCGCTGGCCGCAACCAGCGCGCGCGTTATGCCCAGCTTCTTGAGAACCGCCAGAGCCTCGTCCGCGGCATAACCTTTCGCAATGCCGCCGAGATCGAGTTGCATGCCGGCTTTGTCCAGTTTCACTGTCCGAGCCTTGGCGTCCAGATGGACTTTCTTATAGCCGCTCAGGTCGAGCGCTTTGGCTAACTTTTCCTTGTCCGGCAACCTTTGACTGCGAAATGACAAGCGCCAGAGCTTTACGAGCGGGCCGACCGTTACATCGAAAGCCCCGTTGGAGAGCCTGGACGCCTCTTCGGCTTGACTCAGTACAAAGAACAGGTCCTCGCTGACCTTTACCGGCTCGCCGCCTGCTTTTTGGCACAGACGCATCAATTCGCTGGTCGGCCGGTAGTCGCTCATGATACGATCAAGTTCCGCGATACGCTCGAATGCCGCCTGAGTCGCCTTGTCCGCCTCCGCCTGATTGGCCGCATAGACAATAATCTTGAACTCCGTGCCCATGTGCGGTTGCGTAAATGTAAACCGGCTCAGTTCAGGCTCGGCACCGGGAGACGAAGCTGGAGGCAGGAAGTAAAAAGGTAAGAGGCAAACAAGCGCCCCGAATTCGGTTACAAGGCGGGCGGCCATAGCCTGATTCCTTTTGCCTCTTGACCTGGTTCCGTTTGGATTGATTTTTGGAGCTTAACACAGATGAGGCGATTGATACAGAGTGCACTGGTGGCTGTGGCTTTTGCCGCCGTGCTCGCCTTCTTATTGGTTGGTGACATTAAAGAAAGGGCCGAGGCGGCTCCCGCGCTTGCCGGCGATCTTAAGCCTTATACGCAAAAGATGCCCGGCGCCGATGTCAGCTTTGACATGGTGCCGATCCCGGGCGGCGAATTCGTCATGGGCAGTCCCAAAGCAGAAAAGGACCGGTCCGACGATGAAGGACCGCAGCATTCCGTGCAAATCAAGCCCTTCTGGATGGGCAAGTACGAGGTGACGTGGGAGGAATACGACCTGTTCCGCGGCAAGCCGACCGACGAGAAGGAAGAAGGTGACAAGAAAGCTGAGCCGGCCAAAGACAAAGGCAAAACTGAGGAGGTCAAGAAGGATCCGGATGCTACAACGCATCCGACCAACGTCTACATTGATCCCTATTACAACTTCGGCGGCGGCAAGCAACCCGCCATCTCCATGACCCATCATGCGGCCATGGAATATTGCTATTGGCTATCCAAAAAAACCGGCAAAACTTATCGCTTACCGACTGAAGCCGAATGGGAATACGCCGCGCGGGCCGGAACTAAGACGGCCTACTTCTTCGGCGATGACCCCAAGACCTTGGGCGATTATGCTTGGTTCGCCGATAATTCCGATGAACAGCCGCACAAGGTCGGCGAGAAAAAGCCCAATCCGTGGGGGCTCTACGACATTTATGGCAACGTCGCCGAGTTTTGCCTCGATCACTACGACAAAAACTATTACAGCACCTTCCCGGCCGGCAAGACCGTCCTGGAACCGGTTCTCTTGCCTACCGAGAAACGGTTTGGCCACGTGGCTCGCGGCGGTTCCTGGGCAGACGGCGCCGGCCTACTCCGCAGCGCCTCCCGGCGCGGCTCCGACATGACTTGGATTAAGCGCGATCC
>JBJMQT010000001.1:0-33409 GCA_045802525.1 Gemmataceae bacterium | reverse complement strand
TCGGCGGTCAATTCCTCGACTCGCGCGGTCAGGCGCTCGACTTGCTTACGCAGGTCGGCCACTATTTGAAGCAACTCAGCGTAGGTGGGTGCATCCATGCTCCCGCTAGTATAGGATTTTCAGTGCAGCTGGCTAAACAAGTACGTACAGGGGAGAGGGGAGATCGAGCGCAACATTTTTCGGACGAAGAGCCGTCTTGCTTTTCATCAGCTCAGCCGGGCCTTAGTTCTTGCGGACGAGCTTCATCCCGTCGCAGCATTGCTCTTTCGCGGGTGCGCCCCCTTCCCAGGCTACCCCTGCAACCTCGATGTGGTCCTTGTCAACCAGGGTCAGTGTCGCTTCATGCATGTGTTTGTCCTTCTTCGGATCGAGATTGGTTCCGCCGTCGAATTTGAACCGAATCTGGTTGGAGGGCGAATTCGGATCGGCCTTCATGCGCGGTTGGTTGCCCAGCACGCAATAGTGCGTCATGACTAGGTCGGACCCAACGGCGGTATAGACCGAGATCATTTCTAGCGGCTGGCCGGGGAAGATGGTTTCCTGAACCGCGCTGCCTCCCGCCGTCAACTTGATGACCGATACGACTTGGTCAGTTGGCTTGCCGTCTTTATCCGCGGCTACCCACGTGCCTGCTAGCTTTTTCATCTTCTCAAAGTTTGAATTGGTCGACGCGGGCTTGTCAGCCCTCTCTTCGCCGTAGGTCACAGCCTGCAAAGCAACTAGCAAAAGCCCGCACACAAGAAATCGTCGCGCCATGGAAATTCCTCCTCGAATAGGGAATCTGTATCTTGTTCGCTGAAACAAACTCACACCGCAATGTAGTCGAACGGCGATCCACCAAATCGACAGCCAAGCAAGGAAATCCGAAACTTTTTTGCTTTTCCGAATTTCGGCGGCTTATTCGGAGTACCTCAGAGCGTGCCACACGCACTCGCTCTTGTGATTTCCGCAGGAAAGTGGCAGAATCCGCCGCCTGGGAGGGGAGATGCTGTTCTCTGCCTTCTGATTAGCCAGGCAGAATGGCGAATCGGGAACAATGCGAGAGGAACGGGTCTCATGGCGGGATGGACGCGCTGGCTGCTTGTGGGAGGCGTATTCGGCGTAATCGTCATTGCGCCGGCCGTGCATTTTCGCTACGTTTACGCCCATAACAAGCGGCTGCGCGAAGTGGAATCCGCCAAGGTTTATCGCAGCGGCCAGTTAACGGCAGACGGTTTTGCCGAGGCCGTCAAGCGATTTGGCCTCCACACCATAATCAACCTCCAGGACGACCACCCCGATCCCGACCTCGACGTGCACTTCATGGGCGGCGGCACAATTAAGGAAAGCGAATTGTGCCGGCAACTCGGCGTGCGCTACGTCTTCATCGCCCCCGATCTGATTTCCCGCTTGAAGCTGCCCGAACAGCGTCCCGCCGCGATTGATCAATTTTTGGCTGTCTTGGACGATCCCGACACCTATCCGGTCCTTTGGCATTGCCGAGCCGGGCTCAATCGCACGGGCGTTATGACGGCAATTTATCGCATGGAGTACAACGGCTGGGATACCGGCGCCGCCAACTTAGAACTAAAGGCCAACGGCTTCGGCGAATGGAGCTCGACCTCGGCGAACGAGTACATCAACCAATATGTCCTGTCTTTCCGGCGCGGCATCCGTTGTCCCCGGAAAGAGTTCCCCGGCGAAGTCAACCACCCGACTGGTACATTGTCGACCTTTAGATCTGGGGCGCTTAACAAGGGTGGCACGCCCTGAGGTACTCCGAAGGGCGTGGCAACGCGACGCTCGCACGCCCTTCGGAGTACCTCAGGGCGTGCCACCCAAAATCCAAGCGCGCCACCCTCTATCTGAGGGTTGACAATGCACTAGTGACAACGGACAACGGGCCTAGTCAATGATCAAGTACGTCGATCGCCTGCTTATCGTCAGCTATTTCAAGGCGTATTTCTTTTGCCTTTTGAGCATGCTCAGCCTCTATGTGGTAGTGGACCTCTTCACCAATATCGACGACTTCACGCAGCATAGCCATGGCCTGAGGTCCATGCTGCAGCATATCGCCATGTACTACGGCTATAAGGTCCCGCAAATCTTCGACCGCCTTTGCGAAGCCATTGTCCTCCTGGCCGCCATGTTCACTATCGCGTGGATGCAACGCAGCAATGAATTGTTGCCGCTTCTCTCAGCCGGCATGTCGACGCGGCGCGTGGTGTTGCCGGTTTTGATTAGCGCGTTCATCATGCTGAGCCTGGCCGCCCTTAACCAGGAACTGGTGCTGCCGGAGATCGCCGGCCATTTGATGAACGAAAAAAGCGATCCGGACGGCAAGACCGAGATTCGCCCCCAAAGCGCCTACGAGCCCGATGGGATTCACTTGGAACCGGGGTCCGCCCTGCCCAAGAGCATGATTGTCAAACCCCTTTATGTCACGATTCCCGACTCGATCGCCAACAATCTCGTCCACCTCACCGCCAAGCAAGCCCGCTACATTCCTAAGGGTACGCCCGATGCGCCGCGCACGGAAGGCTGGCTCCTAAGCGGCGTCAAGCCCGAAACGCTGCCGGACTTGAAGCCCGACCATCCCATCCTCGAGCAATTAGACCCCGGCAAATACTTTCTTCATACTAAGCAAGTTGACTTTGACGCCCTCACGCGCCACCGCAATTGGTTCAACTTCGCCTCGACTTACGGACTCTATCAGGAGCTGCAAAAGCCCGATTCGACGCGCCTTACTTCGATGGCGATGGTTTTTCATATGCGGCTAACACGGCCCATCCTGGGCATCATCCTTGTGGTGATGGGGCTGTCCGTCATACTTCGCGATCAAAACCGCAACGTCTTCATTAGCGCCGGCATGTGTCTCGTCTTATGCGGCATTTTTTTCGCCGCCTGCTTTGCCAGCAAACAACTGGGCGACAGTGATATCCTCGCCCCCGCCTTCGCCGCCTGGCTGCCCGTCTTCCTCTTCGGCCCCGTATCTCTCGCCATGTTCGATGCGGTGCATACTTGATTGGTTCGTTGTCCGTTGTTAATGGTTCGTTGCATGTTGCATTGCTCGATTTTCCTGAATCAGGCGCATAGACTGATTTGAAGCAGCAAGCTCTTACCGCCTGACAACGAACAACGAACCACCAACAACGAACAAATAAGAATGTTCTCCACCCGGTTTGATCGCGAGAGTTTGATCAGCGATCCTTTGCACGGCTACATTGCTTATACGGCATCGCATCATCCGGACGAGATTGCCGAGCAGACGCTCATCGACCATCCCTGGCTCCAGCGGCTGCGGCGGATCCATCAATTACAGAGCGCCTGGTGGGTTTATCCCAGCGCGGAGCATACTCGTTTTCAACATGTCCTTGGCGCCATGCATCTAGCCAGCCGGGCAATCGCCCATCTCTATCCGTCCCTCGTCGAGGCGTGTGGCAAGGAGCCCGTGCCTTCGCTGCCTTACGTTGAGAGCCTGGCTCGCGTGGCGGCGTTGGTGCACGACGTCGGCCATGGACCTTATGGTCATTTCTTTGACGATCACTACTTGAACCGCTTCGATTTGACCCATGAAGACCTCGGCCAGCACATAATTCGCACGGAACTGGCCGAGGTCATCAAAGGGCTGCGGAGCAACCCGCATGGATCTCTCCATGCCACGGAAACGCTCCAACCGGAACAGGTGGCGTATCTGATCAAACGGCCCGGGGCCTCCCCCGGCCCAGAGGCGCCTCATTGGTTGCGCCTGCTGCGGGCGCTTTTCAGCGGCGTTTACACCGTCGACAACATGGATTTTGTGTTGCGCGACAGCTACATGGCCGGGCATGGACCCCAAGCTTTTGACCTCAATCGCCTCTTGCATTACAGCTTTTTCACCGCGCAAGGACTGACTCTGCATGCTAAGGGCCTGCCTGCCCTGGAGCGCTTCATTGAAGCGCGCGAAAAGCTTTTCCGCACCCTGTATTTCCATCGAACGGCGCGAGCCATTGATTTGGCGCTCGGTGATTTGTTCGGCCCCACGATGGAGCGCCTTTTGCCGGGCAATCCCCTCCAACATCTAGAGGCATACCGCAAGCTAACGGAATGGTCGCTCCTAGCGGCAGTTGAGCGGTGGACCGGCGATGCCGACCCGGGCAAGCGGGAGCTGGGCGCTGCCTGGCAGGCGATTCTCAATCGGCGCATCTCCTGGAAGATGGCTTGCGAGCGCACGATTCACTTTGAGCAAGGGCAGGCGCAATTGGCCAGCATCTTCACCGATGCCGATCTGGTCGAGCGGCGGGTGCGCGCCATGTTGCCGGGCCCCTTGAAAGACTTGGCTTTTCGAGCCGATGTCGCCCGGCATTATCATCGTTCACTAAGCGCGGGCGTTTCTCGTCAAAATTTCGTCATGGAGCCGGGAAGCGATGTCATCTGTGCGCTGGGTGATCATGAACAATTCAAGCGCCTGCCTGCCAGTTTGTCGATCTGCCGGCTTTATACCAAAGACCACGAGCATGATGCCGAGCTAACGGCGGCGCTGGACAAGCTGCTCCACGTGGCCGGCGATGATAAAACCAACATGTAATCAATCGGCGGCGAAGCTTTAGCGATGGGCCATAACACCAAACGTCCTGGGTGGGTTGATTTTTTCCTCGAACCGCTCGAGCGCACCGAGCAGGAGTCGCGCGCCTATCTGGCCTCACCCTCGTCGCTCGGCTTGGACGTCAAGGTGGTCGCAGTCCTGATCACAGCGGCCGTTACCTTAACGGTCCAACACTTCATCGGCATGCAAGAAGGCCACCGGCTGGTCGCCGCGTTCTTGGAAACCATCGGCCAAAAACGGCTTGCCGCCGACTTGATCGCCGTCATGAACTTCCATGAAAACGCTCAGCTCCATCGCTTGACCTGGTGGGCCTGCTGGTGTGCGGTGGATTATTTCATCGTCCCTGCTTTGATAATTCGCCTGTTGTTCCGCGAGCGCCTCGGGGATTACGGCATGAAAGTGCAAGGCGCCTTGAGCGGCCTGCCGATATACTTGGCCATGCTGGCTGTCATGGTGCCGCTTGTTGCCTGGATGTCGCATTACGAGCGCTTTCAAGAGACCTATCCCTTTTATCGTTTGCCGCCCGGCCAAGACCTTTGGCCGTATTTTTGGTGCTGGGAATTACTCTATGGTTTCCAGTTTGTGTTCCTGGAGTTCTTCTTTCGCGGTTTCATTTTGCATGGCGTCAAACGTCGCTTCGGCGCGTATGCCATTGTTGTCATGATGGTGCCCTATTGCATGATCCACTTCACCAAGCCGTTGCCGGAATGCTGTGCCTCCATCCTCGCCGGTCTTGCCCTGGGATTCATGAGCCTGAAAACGCGCTCAATCTGGCTAGGGGCGGCCCTGCACATTTCCGTTGCGCTGTCGATGGACTTCGCTTCGCTGTGGCGGCAGGGATATTTTGGGTGAGTTTCTGCGGGGAGATAACCCGCATTGGCGGGGTCCATGAGCAGGGAGAGTTGATTACAAACTCGCTAACAACACTCATCCTGCTTGCTCCAAGAAATCCAATTTCTGCTCGGGGCACCGTTTTCCAATTTGCATTTTCCCTTCCGGCCCGCGAAACTACCTTCTCGGCAAAACCTGGCTAATCGGATCGTCAACGGAGATTCTCATGCGGTGCGCTGCCTTCTTCTCTATCCCTTTCTTTTGTTTTCTCTTCATTGAATCGACCATGCGCGGCAATGACAGACCGGCCAGGGGAGAGTACGACACGGTTGAAGTTATGACTCCCGAGCGCATCTGTCCCCCTCTCCCCCCGCCCCTGCAACTAGTAACCCACGCGATGTTAGTTTCGGCGGGGGGAGAGGGCCGGGGTGAGGGGGGAAACTCCAGCGGCGATTCGGCCCCCCTCACCCCCAACCCCTCTCCCCCCGCCGACGGGGCTTCAGCGGACGATCCCAGTCGACCGAGCGGGGGGAGAGGGGAGCAATCGCCCCTCGTTTACCTTGCCGACCACATCCTGACGGCCGCCGGCGCGCCCATTGACAATGGCGTCCTGATTGTCGCCAAAGGCAAGATCGTGGCGGTCGGCGCCAAGAATCAAGTCACGATTCCCAAGGGGGCGACCGTCATCGCGCTCAAGGGCAAGACGATTATCCCCGGGTTAGTGGATACCCATTCGCACATCGGCATCTATCCCAAGCCCGCCGTCCCGGCTCATCAAGACGGCAACGAGGGCAGCGGGGCGGTGCAAAGCGGCCTGCGCGCTCTCGACGCCATCTGGCCCGATGATCCCGGCATTCGCATGGCCGTCGCCGGCGGCGTCACTACGGCCAACATCATGCCCGGCAGCGGCAATGTCATCGGTGGGCAGACGCTCTATGTCAAGCTGCGCGGCGATACTGTGGAAGAAATGCGCATTCCCGACATGAAAATCCTGGGCGGCCTAAAGATGGCCAACGGCGAAAATCCCAAGAATTTCAACTTCACGCGCTCCAAGCAAGCCCCCGGCACGCGCATGAAATTGACCGCCATGCAGCGCGAGCAGTTCCTTAAGGCCCAAGATTACCATAAGAAATGGGCCGCTTATCGCAAAGCTGCCGAATCCGGCAAGGAAGGGACGGCTCCGGAAACCGATCTGGGGCTGGCTTCCCTGGTCGAAGTCTTGGAGCGCAAGCGCACCGTTCATTTCCACACGCACCGGGCCGATGACCTGATGTCGGCCGTCCGGCTTGCCGAGGAATTTGGCTTTGAACTGGTAATCCAACACGGCACGGAAGGCTATCGCGTGGCTGATGAGTTGGCTAAGCGGAAGATTCCTGTGTCGATGACACTAATCGACAGCCCCGGCGGCAAAATGGAGACCGCCGGGCTCCTAGAAGAAAACGGCGCCATCCTTGAAAAGGCCGGCGTGCTCGTGGCCGTCAACACCGACGACTTCATCACCGAATCGCGTTTCATGCTTCGCACCGGCGCCATTGCCGTCCGAGGCGGGATGTCCGAAGAGGCCGCTCTGAAAGCGCTGACGATCAATCCCGCCAAGATGTTGCACCTGGACGACCGGCTCGGTTCGTTGGAGAAGGGCAAAGACGCCGACTTCGTCGTGCTGTCCGGCTCGCCCTTTAGCGTTTACACTCAGGTTGACGAGACCTATATCGATGGGCGGCGCAGGTTCGATCGCGTGAAGGATTGGACCTATCAGACCGGCGGCTTCGCCCTTGCCAAGGATCGCGGCCGCTTCCCCAAGAAGCCGGATGCCGTCAATCCTTCCACGGCTGTCCAAGCGCCTGCGGTCCCGGAAAAGACGCCGGGGTTCAAAGACGCGCCCAAGCATTACGCCATTCTTGCCGGTCTTATCCACACCGTTGGCAAAGGGACAATCAAGGACGGCATCATCCTCGTGAAAGACGGCAAGATCGAGGCAGTGGGTTCGCGCGACGAAGTAAAGAGGCCGGAAAACATCCCGGTCATCGCCGCGGCAGTCGTTACGCCTGGTTTGATCGATGCCCACACGGTCGTGCCTCCGACCGGCGCCCTGAATCTCCCCGCCGATCAAGATCAAGACGAGCTGAGCGATCCCAATCAAGCCGACCTGCGTGTGCTCGATGCCTTCAATCCCAACGAACCGTTGCTCGAATTTCTGCGCATGCAGGGCATCACGGTCATTCATGCCCATCCGGGCCGGGCCAACGTCATCGCCGGGCAGACGGGCATCTTTCGCACTTCGGGACCGACCGTCGAGAAGATGACGATCCGCTTCCCCGCCGGTCTCCTTATCAACCTCGGTGAGACGCCCAAGCACACCTACCCAGGCAAGGCCCCGACCACGCGCATGGCTACGGCGAATATCGTGCGCACCGCCTTTGCCCAGGCTCAGGCCGACGCTCGTAAACGCGCCGCGGCCAAGGACGATGACAAAAAGCCGGCGCGAAACTTGAAGCATGAGCCGTTGAATCTCGCGCTGGAAGGCAAACTGCCGGTGATCTTCAGCGGGCACCGAGCCGACGACCTGGAAACGGCTCTGCGTTTAGCTGCCGAGTTCAAGCTCAAAGCGGAGCTGGATCTGGCGGCCGAGGCCTATTTGATGGCGGATCGCATCGCTGACGCTAAAGTCCCCGTCGTGGTTCATCCCACGATGCAGCGGCCCAGCGAAATGGAGACCTTCAACATTTACCTGGGCAACGCTGCCGTGTTGGCGGATCATAAGATTCCGCTGGCCATCGGCACCGGCTTTGAGTCGTATGTTCCCAAAACGCGCGTCGCGCGCTTCGAATCGGCCATGGCGATGATCAACGGCCTCGGTTTCGATCGAGCCCTGGCCGCCATCACCCTCGACGCCGCCAAGATCCTCGGCATCGCCGACCGCTTCGGCAGCGTGGAGCCCGGCAAAGTTGCCGACCTCGTCCTCTATGACGGCGATCCTTTCGAACATGCCACGCATGTCAGCTACACCATTCAAGATGGCCGCGTGGTCTATAGTCGCGACGAATATCTCAAGGTGCCTTTTGCAAGAAGGGCCTTGCCGCTAACCGGTACCGGAGTGGGATGCTGCTTGGGCACGTGGTAGAGCGCGACGGGCTGCAACGGAATGCACCTGAGGGCCACGATCACCGTTTCGTTTCCCGCGCAATCGGATGGTGTAGGGGTACGAAAACGACTTTTCTTAAGCGCTAAAGCCGCGTGGCATTCTGGCAGGAAAGTTCGTTTCCCTAATTTGGAAACTAAGGAAACCGCCAGAAATGAACTAAAACGAAAGAAGTGTAGCACTGCTAGACCCTCTGGGCCAAGGGTATTGCAGCGGTTGTAGAGTGTACCCGCCTCAGGCTAAGCCGCAAATCTTGACAGATTTCGCACGGCAGCCCGCGCTTTTTTGTGAAGACCTCTTATTCCGCTGCCGACATGTTTGCCGCTGCGGCCTTCGCATCCTGCTAGTAGCCCTAAAATTAGCAAACTCGGACTGATCCGACTTTTCGTCATGGTCGATAAAGAGAGCAGAGGGCGCCCTGTCGGCAGGGTTTCCCCTTCTGGTTGCTGAGTGCTAGGAAAGGAGGCCCGGCTCATGGTCCGGTCCAACTCAATAAGGATTTGGCTCGCGCTGCTGGCCGCGACAATAGGGCAACAGAGCCGGCTCATTGCTTCCTCCGGCATTCCCGCCAACGCCGTCGGCCGCACTATCGTTGTCACCGAAGGAGGCAAGTCGGCCAAGTGCACGGTCTTGAAGGTGTGGCAAACGGCCGACGGCGCCGGCGCTATGCTTGTCGAGGCCATTGACACGGGCGAGCGCATTTCCATCATCCAGGCCGGCCAAATCGACGGCTCCGGCAAGGCGCTCTCCGCCCGCATTTACCATTGGGGTCGCGGGCATACCAAGCCTCCTGCCGGCGTACCGTTTCCACCCGGCGAAGAAATCAAAACTACTCCGGCCGCCGAGTCCGCCACTCGTACCGTTGAAAAGAAAAAGACCGTGGTGCTTCCCGGCGCCAAGACGGCTAGCTTGCCGGTGATTGTCGACACGCCCGCAGCTCCACTATCTCAAGCCCAGGAGCCGTCGCAGATCACCGGCAATGCGGGCCCGACATCGGCGGTCTGCTCCCCTAGCGGCAACAACGCTCTGCCGGAAATTAAGAATCATCGGGACACAAAGACATCGTCCAAGGGTCCGCAGCTAACCTCACATTCGCCGCCCGTTTATTCCGGCTCGCCCTATGCGCGTCCGGTCTGGACTCAAAGCGGCGCCGCTAATACGGATGCGGGCGGGCCATTGATAACGGCAGCCCCGGCCCAGTCTCCTGCTAGAACGGCGACGACAACGATGCCAGCTATATCCTTGCCCCAGCCCGCACCGGCGGTCTCGCCTCTGCCGGTAACGATGAAAAAGGAGACAGTCCCCGACCAGCCCGCTGATTGGCGTGAATCGTGGGGCAAACTTAAGGATTCCACTCCAGCTCCCTCAGGCAAGGCGGAGAAGAAGACGATCAAGACCACTCAGGTTGCCGTCCAGCCAATGAAGGTCAACAGCGGCCTGGAGAAAGTCGACAAGGCGGATCCCTTGATGGATCCTGAGGCGTACAGCAAGGTGCCTGTCAGTGAAAAGGTCGTCCAAAAAATCGAAGTGATGAAAGCGGATAATGAAAAGGTCCGCGCAGCGTTGCAGCCGAAGACGACCATTCTGCCCGAAGCTGTCGCGCCGGTAAGAGCGCCGGTATCAACCTCTGCTTCGCTGGACCTGCCGCCCGACGATTTTCACCCCGATGCCGAGTCTGCCTCGGTCGTCAAGCCGGCTTATATGCCCCCGGTCCGGGAGAAAACCCCATCGCCGGTCATGGCGCAGTCCGACCTGCCTCCGCAGGTAATCCGCCAAAAGACGGCCCCGGTTTCAACGGCGGAAGCGCCGATTCTCGTGGCCACAGGCGAACACACCGTGCACAAAATAATCATGCCGCCGCCGGGCTTGAACAGCATGCTTTATACCGCCCCGATGAAGGAGGATCCTTCAGTAGCGCCTTTGCCGTTTAGCGACAAGGACAAGATCAAGCAGTGGATGGCCGTCTTGAAGGAATCGATTTATCCATCGCAGCGGGAATGGGCCGCGGAACAGCTATCCGCCTGCGATTGGCACAAGAGCCTGGAAGTGGTTCCTGAACTGCTGAAGGCGGCCAAGGAAGACTCAGCCGCCACCGTCCGGGCAGGCTGCATTCGCTGTTTGGCTCGGATGAATGTTAACACTGTCCCGACCGTGCTCGCCATCCAGGCCATGAAGAAAGACGCTGATCCGCGCGTTCAGACAGAAGCCGAACAGGCCCTTTCGATCCTGGCGCCGGACCTGCCCATGAAGAGCGAAAAATCCGGACCGACAGTGAATGAGGAAGGGGCCGATGCCAAGGATCCGGTCCCCCCAAAGGAACAGCCCGCGCCGATCGAGGGTGATTTGCCTCCATCCGATGGTCATGATTAAATAAGGACGCGGGTCTTTCAGAGCCGCGACCGTAAGGGAGCGTTTAGCCAACGCCTGCTTACGGTCGCGGCTGTGCATTGAGCTTATGGCTTTTTCTTTTGTCTTTTCACGTCTCATCCGTTACAACTCTTTGTTGCAGTTCCCCGATCAATAAACCGCTTTCTTCAGTTGCCAAGCGCCTGGAGGTCCCTCATGCGTCCCGTGTGCTTTGGTTCGCTCGTGGTTTGTCTACCTATGGTCAGCTTGTCCACCTTACGGGCCGACAATCAGGCCGAAAGCAAACCGCTCTTGGAAAAGGCCATTAAAGAAATGGGAGGTGATGCCAAGCTGGCCAAGCTGAAGTCCGGTTCATGGAAAGCTAAGATCACGGGTCAAGAAGACGGCAAGGAGATCGTCCTAACAAGCGAAGGTCTCTGGCAAGGCCGCGACCAATACAAGATGGACGTTGAAATGCAAATCAACGGCATGACAAAGAAGGCCCTTCTCGTGATCAATCGAGAAAATGGCTGGGCGCAGGAAGGCGGCAACACGAAAGACGCGCCCAAAGAGATATTGGTCTTTATCAAGAACGTCGTCTATGCGATGCGCGTGCCGCAGATGCTACCATCCTTTTCTGATAAGGAATTCACGCTGTCTCCGCTGGGAGAAGTAAAGGTTGGCGACGTGGAGGCCGCAGGTCTCCGGATCGCCCATAAGGATTTCAAAGAAGTCAGCTTATTTTTCGACAAGAAAAGCGGTCTCCCGAATAAGGCGGAGATAACGCTGACAGATCCCGGATCAAGAGAAATCACTATCGAATGTTTCTTCAGCGAGTACAAAGAGTTTGCAAAAAGCCGGCAGACTAATCGACTTCCCGCGTGGTTTTTCTGGACGGCCTAAGGTGCTTATCCCTTTCCTGCCCTGTGCCTGCCTTCTTGCCGCTGGACCGACGTCCGGCACTAAGGCCGAGGTTGACAAGGTCATTGAGCCGCTGCTCAAAGACCACAAGAATATCGGAATCATAGTCGGCGTCATTACGCCGCGCGGCCGCGAAGTCTTCGGCTACGGCGCCGGACCATTGCCCAACAAGCCACTTGCTGGCGATACGATCTTCGAGATCGGCTCGATCACAAAGGTGTTTACAGCCCTATTGCTTGAAGAAATGGTCAAGAATGGCAACGTCAAGCTCGATGATCCCGTCCAGCTCTACCTGCCCGAAGGCGCTAGAGTACCCAAACGTGAAGACCGCGAAATCACTCTCAAGGATCTGGCAACGCACACCTCCGGCTTGCCCGTGCAGCCGTCGCTCTTCGTCCACCTTTTGACTCATCCGGAGGATAAGGAAAGCCCTTATGCCCATTACGCGGCCAAAGATCTCTACGAATACCTCGGCAAGTTGGAACTTAAGCGAAAAATCGGTTCAAAATACGAATACTCCAACCTTGGCATGGGTCTCCTGGGCAATGCCCTCGTTCATCGTGCCAAAGCCAAGAGCTATGAGGCCCTTGTTATTGAGCGCATCTGCAAACCCCTCGCCATGAAGGACACCGCAATCACGCTCTCCGAAAAACAACGGATGCGCTATGCCTCGGGCCATAAGGAAGATGACAAACCAGCGTCCGACTGGAATTTTGCGACGCTGGAAGGCTGTGGAGCACTGCGTTCGACGGCCAACGACCTTCTGCGCTTCGTCGCCGCAAACTTGGGTCTAGAAAAAACGAAACTATTGGCGTCGATGGAAGCGTGCCGTCAGCCGCTGACCGAAGGAAGTCGCAAAGAGATGAAAGTAGGCTTGGGTTGGCACATTGTGCCTCTGCCCGGGTCGGATAAGCAGGTCACTTGGCACAACGGCGGCACGGGGGGCTACCGTTCGTTTCTTGGGTTCGTCAAGGAGACGAAAACCGGCGTTGTCGTTCTGTGCAATTCAAACCCGCTCAAAGACAAGATTGACCGGGCAGCCCTGGAGATTCTGACCGCGTGCAATCGAGAAAATTAGCCGAAGAAATTTTGCCCCTCAAGCGGCCTGGTCGGCGGCACAGGCCTCGCTTTGTCATCCTTTGGGCAATTTGTTCGGCGCCACATTCTCATTGCCGCGAAGGAGAAAGGTGCGTCCTTTGAAAAAAAGGGAAGTGCAATGGGGAAGCACGACTCCTGGGGCATAGCCATAAAAGTCTACACGGTCGAACCCGGTTGATCGGAACAACTCAAGTATGGGATACTCCTTCAAATCGTCACCACCCCAGTAGCCATCTGAATTGTCGACAAGGATGGCGCCTTGTTCTTGAAGCAAGTCGATTGAACGGCGTGCCGCCTTCAGTCGATCCATACCGTCGATGATAACAAGGTCGAACGGGCTTTGAGGCAGATAGTCCTCTAGTCCTGTCAAGTCGCCCGAGATGAGAAACACTTCGGCATTGTGCGGCAATTGTGAGCGGACATAGGCATGCCACTTAGCGTTTTTTTCAAACGATAAGACGCTCTTGGCTCGCTTAGCCCACCATAACGTAGATTGCCCGGACCCAAACTCCAGCACGGTTTTGGTTGAAAAGTCCTTCGTATCTAGAAGATCAATTGCCGGATACGTGTACCACGGGATGGGGTTGCCATGACTGTCCACTGCTGCGGAACGCATTGCACTTCTGAAATGGCCTGTGTGCAGGCTGAACCGGATCGGAGTCAGCAGAGCGGTCATGGGCCTTCTAGCAGCAGACCAGGCCCATCTTGGTAGTATTTGTTTTGCCGCAGTCGCCAGGCGATGAAAAGCCATTGTGGACCACCTCCTGCGTCACTTCGTACACGCCCAAGCGGCAAGTACGAATCCATCCAGTTTCGGTGAAAGTCAGTCCGTACAACGTCGGCTGACATTAGCGTTTTCTGTGCCGTGATGAAAGGAAATGCAAAGACTTGGTAAACTTTTTGATCCTTATAGGTCTTTTTCGAGCATCGGCTCTCGGAATGCGCATCCAACAAGCCAGTCTCCGTTGGCTTGGCGAGTGGCATGAATAGCGCGAGCGGTCAGGGCGCGGGGCCGGCAGTTTAAACGCGCGCTTGCCAACTCGATAAGCAAGTCCGTTCCCGGCGGAATTGGGCGTTTGACTAACAAGCCAACGCCGCCAGCCGAAATGTCAGGCACTCGAGCTTTCCACCAGACGCTGGCCTGTAAATCAGCAGTCTGCAGCGGGAGGGCGCCGCCTTCCAGAGGATGGAAGTAGGCTGCCCAAGCCGCTAATCTGCGGCGCTGCGCCCGCCGGTCAATTAGGCCGTCAGCCTGCGGGGGCAAACAATTCAAAACGTTTGTATGTGACATGCCTACTCCACGAGGTAAATAGCGCGCTGCCGGGCAACCTTTGAGCTATCCCAGGTTACGGTCAGTGAGGCGGTCCCGCCAATAGTAAGGTCGCGGCTGATGTACTGAGAGCCGATAACCGCCGTGCTGCTGTTGCCGGTAATCTTGACGGGAGCGCCGGCGAAGTAAAACGTTCCGGTGATATTCATTTGGCTGCCGCCGCTTAAAGTTGCGCCAACGCTGGAATTGCGATCCTGGAACAAGGAAATGCCGGCGTAGGCGCCGCTGGTCGGACCGCTTAGCGTAATGGTCCCTCCTCCGCCAATATCCAAGCTGTCTGAACTAGTCTTAGGGGCGTTGTAGATCATCACGCCATTCCCGGTGATGCTGGCCTGGCCCCCAACGGACAGGCCACCGCCGTCCAAATAATAAATACCCGGCGAAAGAGTGATCGCAGCGCCGGAGGACGCGGAGATGCCGCCTTTGTAGACGCCGGGATTGAGCGTCACTGAACTTTGCCCACCATACGAGAGGGCCGAGTTGCTTTGAACCGTAAGACTGGCGGGATCCGGGGCCGGCAGGCTAGCCAGCGGGTCAGGGGTGGATGCCTGGCCGACATTCACTTTCCCAAAGAATGTCCCTCCGCCGGAGGTGGTATAATCGCCGGTAATGTCGGTTTCAGGAGCGTTAACTTGAGCGTTGCCCGAGGCGCTAGCAGCCTGAGAATTATTCGAATCGACGACTATGGTTGAATTGGTCGTGATCGAAGGAGTGCCGGAAACCGAAAGCGCACTGGCGCCGCTGGGATCCAGAATAAGGATAGCCGGGTTGGCCCGCGCATCCATTGCTCCCCGCGCCACGGCACGGGCCTGGACGGGTGTGCTCCCTGAGCCAAAGACATTGCTAAAGCCGCGCGTTTCGTTGAATTGAACAATGACTTCGGCATAGCCGGCTTTGCCGACGTAGTCCCCTGAGATAGGTGGAATATTTACGGTAACGACAGAAGTAGTCCCGTCATTTGCATAGCCGTTGGCGGCTGCGGTGGACAAGGCGCTGGCTTTCGCTGTGCCGGCTGAATTATCCAGCCCCCCGTTAATCCCGTAGTTCTTATAGAGATCGCATGCGGCAGCCAGAGCGGCGGCGTCGACAGTTGCTTGGGCATGGCGCCGTTCCGTTAAGAGAACGCCTCCATCAAGCGCGATCGCGGCAAATCCCAAGAGAACAGTAAGGCAAACTGCCACAAACAAGACGATGGCGCCGCGGCGCGTGGCATGTGATTTTGTGGATTTATGCAAAAACATTAGTCCGTCCTCTCATGGCCGCTATTTCGTTGACACAATTCTCTTTGCCTGACTTGAACTCGCTACAACGCCGATGGATCTTTAGTAAGCCATAGTTTCCGTTGCGGTGCTGCTAAGGTTTAGTATGGGTAAGAAAGCCTCGGGCACCCAGCTATAGTTGACCGTAACCGACACCGTGCTCCCGGGTTTATTGTCGGGACTCCAGGTCACGCTATACGTGATTTTGCTCGGATCCAAAGCGACAGCGCGGGGGATAATGACGCTGTCGTGAATATCGACAGCAGTGGCGGCGGCCTTGCCCGTCACTTGGTGGTACTTAGAACCATGCACGGAGGCATAACGACTGGCTTCGCGAGCCAGCGAGGCCACTTCCTGGTAACGAAACACCCCCATGGCGCCTATAAGTAAGCCCAGGATTATCAAGAAAGTGAGCGGGTAAATGACGGCGGATTCCAAAATGACAGCACCGCGGCGTCGTTTAGAAACTGGTTTTCGAAGCATGGATGCACCTGGGGTCGTCGAATCATTCTTCCAAGAACATGGCCGCGTTCTTTTCAAATAGGTTCTGTTATGGCGGAGCTACGCGCATGCGAACTGACCGGCTAAGAGTAGTGGAACTCGCTATGCCGGGGAAATTGGTTATCGTCTGAAAGGTGTAATTGACCGTCACCTGCACGTAAGCGTTACCGGCCCCGTCAGTCCCTGTCGTGGACGAAACGGTCGGGCTGGGGGAAAGATTAGGCGAATCGGCCAGAGCGGCGTTCGTAATGCCCGTTGTATCGGAAGTGTGCGTGGCGTCGGAGCTGGCGTAGAGCGCCCCGCCCCGAGCACAGTTGGTGATGGTGACATAAAAGTAGAAAATTCGGCCGAAATCCACCGCGGCAATAAAGAGAAATGCCAGGAACGGAAGAAGTATAGCCAGTTCGGCGGCTGCGACTCCTCGCCGGCGGCGAAAACGTTCCAAGCGTGCCCGGCACAGCATAATATGCACTCCTATTCACTTCTTCGCTAAACTCGAACTTCTCATGGCTTCCGCCAGGGTAGCGACATACGGGCGCCCTAGGCTTGCCACTTTTGGCTTGCTCTGGAGGGGATATTTACCGAACCAATTGCATCGGCGTGGGGAGGAGGGCTTGAAAAAGCTCTATCGAACCGAGGAAGGAAGAGGTAGTTGCCTCAGCACTAGTCGACTAAGAGGGCCGCTTTAAGTCAATATTGCCATGGGAGGGAGTGGAAGGGGCTGATCGAGCGGCGTGCATGGGTCTTCTCCGTGTTCCGAAATCAGAATTCCGTCAGGAGGACCCGCGCTCATGAAATGAGTAAAACGGGCCCTGATATTCCACCAAGGGTCCGCTTATACTTTCGGTGGCCTGGCGACCCGCCGACAATCCCCGAGGGATCGAGCGGGCCCATGGCTTTGCGTCCCCGCCTTGCGACGGGTTTGCCATTATCGTGAATAAACGGCTAAAGCAGCCCCGGAGCTTTATAGTCTGGGTCATGCTTGCATCCACCGCCGTTAAGGAACTCTAGAATGAAAGCGTTGGCCTGTCAAAAACAATTGCAAGAAAACCACAATTCACCCGGCGGAAATTTATCGTCGAGCAGTCGGCCCTATTTCTTCAGTCTTGACAGCAATGTGTCAGTTTGTGGTATAGGCAAGTCCCGGGCCAATTCGGTTCCTTATCGGTGAAAGCCCAGTAGCCGCCTGGCCAGTGCCATATTAAAGGGGGTTTAAGATTGCTATTGCGCGCTTTAGGCTCGGAGTGGGCTGGAAGGTCAGTCAAAAAGCTTACAGTTGGAGTGTAAAGGGTTTACACGGCGCAAAGGTCGTGCAACTGCAACCGCGGCTTTGGGTAAGAATGGAGAAGAATAATATCGGCTGGTGTGAAAAACCGGACTGAGTTGAGCGAGAGATGATGCCTCAATTAACGTTTTGTCAGGACGCGCAATTCCCTGGGCAACGGAAAATTGACGTGTTCGTCTCGAATGGTACGAGTTTCCACGGACGCGCCAAACTGGCCTTGGAGATAGGCGACGCATTCCTCCACGACCTCTTCCGGCGCGCTGGCGCCGGCTGTAATCAAGACGGTATCCGCAGCATCAAACCACGACTTAGAGATTTCCCCGATTCCGTCTATCAAATAGGCGGCTTTGCCAAAGCTATGCGCAATTTCTTCCAGCCGTTTGCTATTCGAGCTGTTTTGGCTGCCCAATACGAGAACGACGTCGGCTTCCGGCACGAGTTCCTTGACTGCTTCCTGGCGGTTCTGCGTCGCATAGCAGATATCGTCCCGCGACGGACCCTGGATGTGGGGAAAGCGTTTTTGCAAAGCCGCGATAATGACCGTGGCGTCGTCCACACTCAAGGTTGTTTGCGTCAAGTAAGCGACTTTGGTCTGGGCGGGTAAGTCCAAGTTCTCCACATCCAGAGCGCTTTGAACTAGAAGAATGTGCGCCGGCGCTTCGCCCATTGTGCCAATGACTTCATCATGGCCTTCATGGCCGATCAAAATGATCGTGTAGCCTTCCCGAGCGAAGCGGATGGCTTCCAGGTGCACCTTGGTGACCAAAGGGCAGGTGGCGTCGATGGCTCGAAGGTTTCGTGAAACAGAGACGGCCCGAATTAGCGGAGCGACGCCATGGGCGCTGAATAGGACCGTCGCGCCATAGGGGATTTCCTCGATATCGTCCACGAAGACGACCCCGCGTTTGCGAAAGCGCTCCACGACCGGCCGGTTATGGACAATCTCGTGGTAGACGTAAAGGGGGTGGCCGAAGAGTTCCAGTGCTCGATCCAAACTCTCTATGGCCATATTGACGCCGGCACAGAACCCGCGCGGGCTGGCGAGAATGATCTTCACGAATCGGAATCCTCCCTTGGATGCTTGTTATCCTAACAGAAGGGGTTCCAGATCGCCAAGTAAGACGCGGCAAAACGAAAGCGCCACTCCGCGAGGAGTGGCGCTTTTTGTCGATTGGTAAGACTAGGAAAGGTCAGGCTGTTGCTAGTTGAACTTAACTTCCTTCACCTTGACCACCTTCTTGCCGTCCTTTTCCGTGACTGTGCCTACGACGGTGCCTTCTTTGGCTTTCTTGCAGATTTCCTTGTGGTATTTCTTGCCGGAATCTTTGTCGAATTCATAGACCGTATCTTTGACCTTGATGACAGTTTGGCACTCATCCGCCGTGCCCAAATCGCACTTGGCGCAGGTGATGGTGCCTTTAAGGGTTTCTTCCTTGGCCTTCTTTTCGTCTGCGTTCACGCTGAGCGCCAAAACGCACATCACGGCCAAACCGAGAACCATCGACAACGCAGCCTTCATTATAATGCCTCCCTAATACCACAGAAACCATGTAACAGCTTTCGGATGACCACACGGCCACCGACCGTCTCATCTCGCTCCCTGCATGGAAGGAATATACCGGGTCTTCGGCGCCAACGCAATAAATATATACCATCATCAAAACCGGTTTTTTGGGCATGATCGCCGGGCCATTGACACCCCGGCGGTGCGGTCTATGATAAATTCCTTTGCTTTCTCCTTTATTTGCCGATGGAAGACGCCATTCGCAAGGCTGAGGTTTTGATCGAAGCCCTCAGCTATATTCGCACCTTTCGCAATCGACTAACAGTTATCAAATTGGGCGGCAGCGCCATGGAAGACCCCCAGGCGCTGGAAGCAACGTTGCAAGACGTTATTTTCATGGAAACCGTCGGCATGCGACCCGTGCTGGTCCACGGCGGCGGCAAAGCTATCGACCGCGCCATGGCTCAGGCGGGAATTGAACCGCGAAAGATAAATGGCCGCCGCTACACCGATGAGGCAACCCTGGCTATCGTGGTCCGAGTGCTGATAGAGGGAATCAATGCCGCGATGGTCTCTCGAATTGGACAACTAGGGGGAAGAGCGGTCGGGTTGCATACCGGTTCGCTTCAATGCCTATTTGGGGACCGGCTCTTCCTGAGCGGACCGGAGAACGAGGCGATCGATCTTGGGCGCGTGGGCCGTGTCACTCACGTTGACGGCAATTTACTCCAAAACTTTTGCTTGGCCGGAGTCGTTCCTGTGATCCCTTCCCTGGCTTGGGATGCTGCCGGCCAATGGTTAAACGTCAACGCCGACACGGCCGCTGCCGCGGTGGCGGCGAACCTCAAAGCCGAGAAATTGGTCATGCTTACCGACACGCCCGGCATCCTGCTGGATCGCCGGGATGAGCATTCGCTGGTCCGCAGCCTAAATCCGCAACAATGCCGCGATCTAATCGCTCGAGGAATTATTGAGGAAGGCATGATTCCCAAGGTCGAAGCATGCCTGGAAAGCTTACAAGCCGGCGTCCGCAAAACGCACATGATCGATGGCCGCGTGCGCCATTCCTTGCTCCTGGAAATCTACACCGACCAAGGCGTAGGGACCGAAATTTCGGTCAATTAAGTCCACGCGCATTATTAACTTGAACAACGAACAACGAACAACGAACAACGAACACAATCATGAGCCTTGCCTCCGACCAAGTAATCGACCTCTTCAAAAAATATGTAATTGGCAACTACACGCGCTATCCCGTGTGCTTGACCCGCGGAGAAGGTTCGCAGGTTTGGGACGCGGAAGGCAACCGTTATCTGGATTTGTTTCCCGGATGGGGATGCGGATTGTTGGGGCATTGTCCGCCGCGCATCGTCAAGGCAGTCCGAGAGCAGGTCGCCCAACTCATCCATGTGCCCAATACCTGGTATACGCAAGAGCAAGGACTCCTCGCCCAGGCGCTCGGGGAACGGACTGGTTTTGATGGCCGGTCATTTTTTTGCAACAGCGGAACGGAGGCTGTGGAAGCGGCCATCAAGCTAGCCCGCCTTAACGGCAAGCCGGGCCGGTACAAGATCATCACGATGCTGAACAGTTTCCACGGCCGCACGCTGGGCGCCTTAAGCGCGACCGGCCAACCGAAATACCATCAGGGCGTCGAGCCATTGCTCGCGGGATTCGCCTACGCTCCTTTTGGCGATCTCGATGCAGTTGCTCGTTTAGTAGACGGCGAAACCTGTGCCATTCTTGTGGAGCCCATTCAGGGCGAGGGCGGCATTAATCTGCCCCCTACGGGATACTTAGAAGGTCTACGCGACCTTTCCGACCGACACAATTTGATGCTCATTTTTGACGAAGTTCAAACCGGCATGGGCCGGACCGGGCGCTGGTTCACCCATCAACACTGGGGCGTTCAACCCGATGCTTTCACTCTCGCCAAGGCCATTGCCGGAGGCGTAGCCTGTGGCGGCTTGGTGGCGAAACCGGAATACGCCGAAAAGCTCAAGCCAGGCACGCATGCCGCGACATTCGGCGGCAATCCCTTGGCCTGCCGCGCCGCCCTTGCGGCCATTGAAACCATTGAAGAAGAAGGGCTCCTCGCCCGGGCGGATTGGATTGGAGAAGCATTCGCCAAGCGCTTCGAATCCGTCCGCGCTCGCTGCCCGTGGATCCGAGAAGTTCGCATCAAAGGCGCCATGATCGGCATTGAACTTGCGATCGACGGCGCTCCGCTGGTGCAGAGCTGCCTTCAGCGAAAGCTCTTGATCAATTGCACTCACCAAACGATTCTACGGCTCTTGCCTGCGCTCAATATTACCGACCAGGAACTGGAAGAAGGCTCCGGCATTTTGGAAGAGGTGTTGTTGGCGTACAACGGGTAATCAAGGAGCAAGCAGCAGCCTTGGCTTAACTGATTTTCGGTCTCTGGACTCCCGCCATGCGCAATTTTCTTGACCTGATCGACCTTACCGCCGATGAAATAGTTCAGCTCTTGGACCAGGCGGAGCGCTTGAAAAAGGCCCACGCCTCCGGCGAAAAGACGGCGATTCTGCTCGGGCGCGTTTTGGGACTCATTTTTGAAAAGCCGTCTCTGCGGACGCGCGTGAGTTTTGAAGCGGCCATGGCCCAATTAGGAGGGGCCAGCGTGTTTCTTGCCGGCGCCGAAGCCGGCTTGGGAACGCGTGAAACGGTCCCGGATTTCGCCCGCGTCATGAGTCAGTATGTCGACGTCGTGGTCCTGCGCACTTACCATCATGCCACGGTGGAAACCTTCGCTCGTTATGCTTCCGTGCCCGTCATCAACGGTCTATCCGATTACTACCACCCCTGCCAGGCTTTGGGCGATCTATTGACGGTGCGCGAATTCTTCGGCGACTACGCAGGCCGAACCATGGCGTTTGTCGGCGACGCCAATAATGTCGCCCGCTCGCTCGCTATCATTTGCGCCAAGCTGGGAATCCACTTCATCCTAGCCGCCCCCCAAGAATACGGTTTCGACAAGCCTTATCTGCAGATTTACCAGCGGCTCAAACCGCAATATCCGCTCCTTCAATGCTCGGATCCTCTCGAAGCTATTAAAGCAGCCGACATTATTTACACGGACGTTTGGACGAGCATGGGCCAGGAAGCCGAGCGCGACCAACGCCTAAGAGCGTTCGCTCCTTTCCAAGTCAATGCTGCCTTGCTGGCCTCCGCCCCCGCCCATGCGCAGGTCATGCACTGTTTGCCGGCGCGGCGAGGCGAGGAGATTACTGAAGCAGTCCTGGACGGTTCGCGCAGCATCGTTATCCAACAAGCCGGCAATCGCATGCATGCTCAGAAGGCGCTCTTGGCCTGGCTGCTAGGATGTGATTCATGATGCGCTCCGACGGCCGCAAAGCCAATCAACTGCGCAAGCTGGCTTTTCGCCGGCGCTATACCCGCCAACCGGCCGGCAGCGTCCTGGTGCACATGGGCCGGACCACCGTGCTATGCACTTGCAGTGTTGAGCGCACCGTTCCTCCCTTCTTAGTCGGTACGGGCAAAGGCTGGTTAACCGCTGAGTATTCCATGTTGCCCGGCAGCACCAGCCCCAGGAAAGCGCGGGATCGCACCGGCAAGATCGATGGAAGAAGCGTCGAAATTCAGCGCCTTATCGGGCGAAGCCTGCGGGCCATCGTCAACTTGGAAAAGCTGGGGGAACGGACGCTCTACATTGACTGCGATGTTCTGGAAGCCGATGGCGGCACGCGGACCGCGGCGATCAATGGCGCTTACGTGGCCTTGGTGGACGCCTTACATGCCGCGAAAAAGGAGGTTGGCTCGCCAAACCTGATCGTGAGCGACAGCGTGGCGGCGGCAAGCGTCGGCTTATTAGACGGCGTCGAAATGGTGGATTTGGACTATAGCGAAGACAAAGACGTCGAAGTAGATCTCAATTTAGTTATGACAGGCTCGGGCCAATTTATCGAAGTCCAAGGGGCCGGTGAGGAAGCGACCTTTAGCCGCGAGCAATTGGATCGCCTGGTCAAACTGGGCCAAACCGGCATTGCCTCGATCACGGAACAGCAGCGCCGGACGCTCGGCCGCAGTTGGTTAGTCGGTTGAAAAAACATTTCTCCCAAAAATCTGCAACCTTACATTTTTTCCTCAAGAACTATCTGGACGCCTTTTCGTCAATTTGCTATCAGCCCCGTACAACGCGAAAGGTTTGATGGCTGGGGACAGTTCCATGTCCTGAAAGGAGCAGAGCATGAGGCGGCTGCTAAGCGCGCTGGCTGGTGGGTTGGTTATCTTTGCCTTTATAGGGCCGTTGAAAGCCGGCAGGGTAGAAGCCGACCCTAATCACGACTACGTGTTAGGCCCCGAATGCGGCGAATGGCTGATCTGTGCGGCCACCTACAAAGGCCCGGACGGACCCAATCTGGCCAAACAGATGGTCTATCATCTGCGAAGCCAAGAAAATTTGCCCGCCTTTGTTCACGTTTACCATGATGAAGCGGGCCGGCAGATGCAAAGGGATCTCGACGAGCGCGCCAGGCAAATGCCGGGCGTCCGCAGAAAAATAATTCACATTGAGGATCAGTTCGCGGTCCTGATTGGCGGTTTCAAGACAATCGATTCAGCTCGAAAGCTTCTGCCGGACGTTAAAGTCTTGAAGGCGCCGCAACTTAAACTGAGCAGCGGGCAAGTGGCTCAAGATATTATCTCCGTTGGCGAACCCACCGGCGGTCGGGACAAAATGGACATTCGCCGCTTGCCTCAGAGCCCGTTCACGCTAAGTTTTGTGGCGCGTAATCCCACGATTTCCCATGAAGCGGCGGATAAAGTGAAATTCGACCCGGCGTGGAAGAAGCTCAACGCGGAGGAAAGCTATAGCCTGCTCGAATGCAAAAAACCCTACACGCTGGTGGTCAAGCAATACTGCGGCGCTTCGTGCATCGGACCGCAGAATGCTCCGGAGTCGACCTTTTTGGAAAAGCTGGGCATCGGCAGCGGCAAATCGGTGGATACGCTAGGCGCCGCCTACATGAACGCCCACAACCTGGCCGATGCTTTGCACAAGATGAAGTTCGATGCCTACGTCCTGCACACGCGCGGCATTAGCTACGTCACGGTCGGCGCCTTCGCATCAGCGGATGACGCGGAACTGAAGAAGATGCAGGAGGCTTTCATCAATTCGGTGAAAGTCGATACCAAAGGCGTGGAAGCCAAGCTCAAAGACGCCAGGGCTCTTCAGTCCTTGCAATTAATGAACCCCCCCATGCCCATGCCGGTGCCCCGGCCTTGAGCCTTGGGCGGCCTGGGATTCAAAGAACCCCAAAGGCGCCAACGGAGCGTATAGGTTTACAGGTGTAAACCCTGTGGCGCAGTGTTGCTGGGACCAGAGGGTGGGTCACTTGGGCCAGAGGGTTGAACGCCCAGTCGCGACGGTCTTTGTGATCGCCAAAGAGAACCACTCAGCGCAACTACCGACCCTCTGACCCTGTGGGCAAATCTTTGGTGCACCCCAGGGTAGGTCAAAACGGTTGGCCCAGAGGCTCTAGCCGGCGCTACATTCGATTCGTTTCAGTTCGTTTCTGCCATGAACAGCAATCGGACACCGCTGAGTCAGCGAAAGAATCTCTTAAGGGTTCTCGCAGTTATTGCAACTTTTGTTGTGCTGACTGTTTATGTCTGGACTACGCGGACCCTCAAACTGTCTTATTCGCTCCACGATCCCAATCCGGCGTATCGCGCAGCCGCACTTCGGGCTTTGGATCCGAAGGGCAATGAAGAAGCTTTCTTTGGTGCGCTTCATGACGACAACTTGGATGTTCGCTTGATCGCAGTCGAGAATCTTGCCAATCTAGGTCCTGGAGCGTGGCCAACAATCAAGAAGGGATTAGTCGATCCAAATCCGGCGGTGCGCTCCTGCGCCGCTCGAGCAATCGCAGTCAGCAATAGACCAAGAAAAGGAGAACGCCCTTGGCCCTCGCAGATTGCCGACGAGGCCGCGCTAATCCTTGAGGGATTAGAGAGCGATGAAGATGCTAGTACCCGGCACCAAGCGAAGGAAGCATTGATAAGAATTAATCGCGATCATCAATAGGTGATGGCAAGACCGCAATTCACACTCGAAGTTCAATGCGCAACTATATCACTGCATTCCTCTTGTTTGTGGTTCTCAGTCTAACTGGCTTGCTAATCATTTCGGCAATTGGCAAGATTCGCGATGCCGCCAACCGAATGTCCTGCATAAACAACTTACATCAGGTTGGACTTGCGGTTTGCAACTATCGGGGCACGATGGAGCGTTATCCAAATGCGACTTGGGAGAACGCCAATCTTGAACCGGAAAGTCGACTAAGCTGGCTTGTAACCATTGTCCCCTATGTTGAGTCCGATGATCTTTATTTGAGAATACAACTGGGAAAATCTTGGGATAGTGAGGAAAATCGGATAATTGCAGTGATGCCCTACCGAATTTTACAATGCCCAGGCTATTTATATCCACCTGCCGACACTTTCTATTCGTCTCATTATCTGGGCATTTCCGGTCTTCAAGCCGATGCTGCCACGCTAGCATCGAAAGATCCTCACTCGGGTTTCTTCGGGTACGAGCGGAGTCTGAAACGCCAAGACATTGTTGGATGTGAAAGCCATCTGCTGATAGCTCTCGAAACCAGTCATGCAGCCGGTGCCTGGACCGCCGGGGGACCTCCGACCGTTCGCGGTATCGAAATGGATTTTCAACCCTATCTTGGCAGCGAGCGGCCATTCGGCGGCAACCACGCGAACGTCACCAACGCCCTATTCGCCGATGCGTCGGTCCGATCCTTTGCAAACTCCATTGATTCCAAGGTTATTGAGGCTGCTGCAACGATTCAAGGCAGTAAGGAAATCGAAGAGTTTCCCGATTAGCCAAGCACATTGCGGACAATGGCAGCTCCCAAAGCTGGCTGAACTCACTCCGTCATCGCATACGTCGCCACGACGACGGTGATATTATCGTTGCCGCCCTTTTCCAAGGCGGCGTCCACCAAGGCCTGGCAAGCTGCCCTGGGGTCGGAATAGCGAGTTAGCATCTCGGCAATATGGCTGTCGGTCACCCCTTCGGTTAACCCATCGGTACAAAGGAGCATGCGGTCGCCGTTGGACACGCGCAACTTTTGTACTTCGCCGACGACGCCGAGTTTGCCGCCGATGGCATTGGTGAGGACATGGCGGAGGCGGTGCTTCCTGGCTTCTTCCGGCTTAAGGATGCCTAGTTCCACATAACTCTGCGTTAACGTGTGATCCGTCGTCAATTGTTCGAGAAGGCCGTCGTGAAAAAGGTAAGCCCGTGAATCGCCAACGTGAACGATGAATACGTCCGGCCCGACGGAGCTGGCGGCAGTCAAGGTCGTCCCCATACCACAGAGCGACGGATCCCTTTGCGCTTCTTCGATTAGTTGGCGATCCAGCCCTTCAAGCGCCTCGCGCAGCATTCGTAGCCTGACTCCCTCATCGGGATCATCGAGACTGAAAAACCATTTGGCGGTTTGCAAGAGGTGTTTTTTGGCCGCTTCGACTACCATCGCGCTGGCTCGTTCGCCGCCGGCCCGGCCGCCCATGCCGTCGGCCACCATCATAAAGTAGCCCTCGCGATCGGGCAGGGCGGCATCGCCCTCGTAAGGTTGAGTCGAGGCCAAGACCTCCAGCGACTTGCGCATCCGTGCAAAGAGGAATTGATCTTCGTTATTGGGCCGAACCTTGCCGACATGCGACAGCCCGGCCAAATCGACGCGGACAGGAGGGGGATGAGCGAAGTATTCTGCCGTCAAGATGACCGTGGACTTTTCGGACGAATCATCGGAGGACTTGGTCGTTTGGTTCATGCATCACCCTGAAACAAAGGCGAGAGCCAAGTAGGGTGGGACGAGTCCTCGAGTCCCACCTCCGACCTGGTGGTACTCGAGGACTCGTCCCACCCTACTTGGTTTGACGTTTGTCATTTTGGACGCGCTTAGGTTGATCCATTGCAATTGCGACATAGCTTGCTGGGCGAGTTAGTTAGACCCTTTGGGCCAATTGCCGCCTTATTTCTTTTGAACGGAGCCAGCTTTCTGTTCCACCCGGGAAACAAAAAGCTCATCATCAACGTCGCCGTGGCATCCGTGGCTAAAGAGCAGGTAACCCGCCGCCAGCAACAAACTCAACCACCGGAGGTAAGGCCGTCTTACTCGGCATTTTGGCTGTGCGGGAGGTTGCGATAGCGATGTCTTCCAATCGCCTCCGCTACTTGGTCTCAACAGGCGTTGAGGCGGCGAAAAATCCAGTAGCATCATTTCCATGTCTTATGCCTAGCGAGGTGCGCTGCGTGCCGGCGTCTTGAGATTCTCGTCAAGAAAACCGACCATTTCCTCGATGTTGTCCATCAATTTCTTGCCCGCCCAGCCATGGCCTTCACCCTGTACGATTTCTACTTTCGCCGATACGCCGGCTTTGGCCAGCTTTTCGGCCAGAATCTTCGATTGTTCGGGGTGAACCAGCGTGTCTTTTTCGCCATGAAAGAACAGAAACGGCGGCGCATGTTTGGTCACATAGGTGACCGGTGAGGCCTTCTTGTAAGCGTCGGGCTTGTTCTTAATCGTGTCGCCGAGAAAGGGAATGAGAATCTGCTTTTCTACGTGTTCGGTCCAATCGTTCTTGGTCAAATCCGTCGGTCCGAAGAAGCTGACCACGGCTTGAATCTTGCTTGATTCATCCGCATTGCCGCCCTTGCCTTCCAAACCGTCGTCTTTACTAGTGACCCCAAGGAGACAGGCCAGATGCGCCCCGGCCGAAAAGCCGATGGCGCCAATGCGATCCGGATTGGCTTTATACTTCTTGGCGTTCGCACGCACCCAACGAACGGCCGCCTTGCAGTCCTCAATCTGCGCGGGAAACTTGCTGTCCGGCGCCAGGCGGTAAGTCGGCGTTACGGCCACGAATCCGCGGCCGGCGAGGACCTCAATGGTCTTGCTCATATCCTGGCGCTTGCCCTCGATCCACCCGCCTCCGTGAATGCAAATGACCACAGGAAAAGGCCCGTCGCTGCTTTTGGGCATAGCCAGGTCTAACTGAAGGTCCTTGTCGCCTCCTTTGGCGTAAACCAAATCTCGCTGGACCTGAATTTCCCTCGGCTTGTCGTCGGCCCAAACCAGGCTGGGAAGGGCGAAGCTTAACGCGGTCAGAAAAAGAACAAACAGCTTGTTCATGTCGATTACCTTTGCAAAGGTCTTGATTATTACAGAAGAACGGGCCGGATACGCATTTGTCCCCTGGTCTTTCTGGTAGGTGACCTGGAATAATATCAAGGGTTGCCGGACGAATTACAAGAAGAGAATCTGTTTCCTCCGCGCAGCTTCCGAGGGAATGACCATGGCGAATAGATTCACGGATGGCGATTTACTTCTCGAGCGCCTTTCCCGGCCGCAGCGCATCGGCGTCGTCGGGCATCGCGGCGTCGGCAAGACGACGCTCTTGAGCGTTCTCTACCGAGAAGCGGTGAGCGGGCGCTGGCCGGACCTGCGCTTAGCGGCAGCCGACACGCGCACCGCTCAACATTTGGCCGATAAAATCGCCCAACTCGAATCGGGCCAGCCGCTGCCTGCCACGCTGGCGGAAACCGACCTCCGATTCCATCTCTATCGTCAAGGGTGCCGTCTCCATCTGCTTTTCAAGGATTATCAAGGCGAGCATGTGGAGCTGGGCCGCGACGAACCGATCCGCGCTTTTCTAGCGGACTGTGATGCCCTTTGGCTTTGCATTGACGCCGCCATCATCGACCAGCCGGCGCTCCTGCTCCAGCGTCAGCAGGAGATCGAACAAATCGTTGAAGACTATCTTTCGACCGCTCCTTTTCATGATCTGCACCGCCCCATGGCTCTGGTCCTCACCAAGGCGGATTTGCTGAGCACGGCAGGCAATCGCGAGAATTGGACGGACCATGTTCCGATGGCCCGGCACGCTTTGAATGCTCATTGCCAAAACGGAGGTGAGTTTGCAGTTAGCAGTCTGGGACGGTCTTCGCCTGAGCCAAAAGGCACTCCCCAAGCTCCTGGAGCATGGATCGAGCCGGTTAACCTTGATCAGCCTCTTATTTGGCTTGCCAAAGAGCTTCAGGCTCAGGATGAAGCCCGCCTGGCAAAGCTCTGGTCGTTGGCTCCCAATAAAGCAAAGCTGCTTCAGCGCGCAGGCGCCGTGGTGGCCCGTCGCTATGCCGATAGCTCCGAGCTGGCCAAGCATCGTGTGCGGCTGCGCGATTTAACCAGGCGCCGGCGTCGCAGCCGACTCCTGGCCGTCGCCGGCACGGCGGCAACTGTCGTGGGTGGACTGTGGACCTATGACGCGGTCGCTCATGCGCGAACCATAGAGTTCGAGAAACACCATGCCGATGCGCCAGCGGAGGTTCTGCAGACGTGGAACAGCTACCGGAATTGGCATCCGACCCGCTACTTGTTCAGCCCAACGGCCAAGCGGGAAGAAGAACAACGGCTGTCTGTTCTGACCGCTCAGGCCCGCCAAAAAGAAATAGAAGACGGCCTCGCGGCGTGGCGGAAACACGCGGCCGATCCGGACTCCGACCCGGACAAAGCATGGCAAGAGCTGGCCGCGTTGCGTGCGAGTTATCCTGAAGCCGCTATCGACAGTGATCTCCAGAAACTCCGAGATGGGGTGCAAACCCGCCGACAGCAGCAATTGGAGAAGCGGGCACAGCGAGCCTATGTCGAGATGGTTTCCGCCGAGGGAAGCAGGCTCGATTTACCGGCCTTGCGCGACCGTGCGGACCGCTTTCTACAGGAGTATGCGGGCACGGCTTATGAAGCGGATGTCCGGCGGCGCCGCGACGCCATTCAGTCCCGCCTGGAGAGTAATGAACTTCAAGCAGCCCGAGTCTACTCGGCGGAGCACCCGCTCAATTTTCAGACTCGCAAAGAGTACTATCAGGCGTATTTGGATAATCATCCCAACGGCGCCTTGCGCAGCGAATCCCAGGAGGCCCTACGAACCATCGACGGCGAATGGGATAAGTATGATTTTCGGGCCGTCCGCGATCGCTACACCGCACGCCCTGAAGACCTGCAAGACTTGACCAGCCGGTGCCAATATTATTTGGCTGTTCATCCTCAAGGGCGCTTCGCCGCTTCGGCGAAGGAATTGCTGCGCTGGTGCGAGCAGGTAGGCGATACGCGCGACTACAAGGTTGTCTTAAAAAGCGGGCAATTCAATCGCCGCGTTGCCTTTTGGCTGAGCCGTGGGCCGGACCTTTCCGTGGAAATCGAGGTGGGGGGCATCCGGTATGGGCCGAGTCCGATCATTGCCAACCGTTATGATCCCGAATGGAACTACGAATTCCCGCGCAAAATACGCTGGAAACTGGGCGACTCGATCCGTATCCGTGTCTTTGACCACGATTATTGGAAGCACCTTGTCGTCTTCGTGGACTCCGACAATGATCCGCTGGCCATGCGCCTTTTGAGCGGCGTGGTCGATACCGGGAAGAATGTCG
This sequence comes from Gemmataceae bacterium, assembly GCA_045802525.1. Taxonomy (GTDB): domain Bacteria; phylum Planctomycetota; class Planctomycetia; order Gemmatales; family Gemmataceae; genus JBJMQT01. Next base: position 3,140 of record JBJMQT010000001.1, on the reverse strand, counting down.
TGACGTTTGAATCGGATTTCGCGATGCCCACGCTTCCTCGGATCGAAGACTAGCGCATTGTCATGCCAGATAGATAGGGCGGACCATTCGACCGTAGCACAAGCGTCTTGCTTGTGTTGGGCAAGCGCACAAGCGAGACGCTTGTGCTACGTACCCTAATTCTGCCAGGGTGACAAAGCACTCTAGCGCCGTTTAGCCGTTAAATTCATGGAAATCGAACAAGCGCTTTACGGCAGCAACGCAGGCGGCGGCTATCGCTTTCTGGCCCGGTCGCCCGGGTTCCAGGAGGAATGGCTCGCCGAGGCGGAGCGCCTCTGCATGGGTTTCGGCGAGCGGCCGCCCGGTGTTGTATGCCCTCTGGCTCTTTTCGTACAACCATTCGGCAAGAAACAAGTAGCCATTGTGCGCGTCGCCGATCAAGGCGCCGATGATGCGGGAAGGCCCGGCGCTTTGGCGTTCCATCTGTTGGTCTTGCCCGCTGGCGCCTATCACGACTTGGGAGGCGATCCATTCGATTTAGCCGATCGCATTCCCGTAATCTGGCATGGACGACGCGAATTGCCCTCCCTTTCCCTTCCGGAAGATTTGCCAGTTCGAAGGACCGTGGCCCAGATTCAGACGGTCTTGCAGCGGCCGGACGGGCCCAACCTTCTGGGCGGCAGCCAGGCCTTGATTGACGGAGGGCGTCTGGTCTTCGAGCGGTCGGCGCCGGATTCGGAGTTGATCCGCGGACTCTGGATGCTCTTGCCGGTGAGTTCGCGCATTCGTTTGTGGCCGGCGACCTTCGCGTTTGGCAACAGCCTCGCCTTCCATGCTTTGATTACACCGCGAATCACCGAGGAGCATACCGGCTACATCGAGGAAGACCAAATGGGCGGCTATCCGGAGGGCCGCTACGAGCTCGGCGTCCAGGCCGCGGCAGAGTCGAGCAATCAAGCAGAACTGGACCGGCTCTTCAATCGCCCCGGCCGCGAACAAACGCTTCGACTGGGTCTCATGATCCTGGGTTTCATGATCGTTCTTTCGCTGGTCATGAGCTTCATCAATCCACAACCCAATCGGGCCGCTCCCGCGCCGAAGACCGAAATTCCTAACTTGCCGGCTGCCGAGGCGTCGCCCCGCCTGGACGCCAAGGAACAAGCCCATCTCCTTCAAACCCTAAATCGCCTCGCCTCCGAGCTGGATGTGGCCAAGTCCGACGACCTTGAAAGCATCCTCAAAAACATCGATGAACGCCTGGGGACCCCCCACGTGGACCGCGATCCAGGGCGGTTGGAGCAATATGGATCCATTGACCGCCAACTTCGCGCTCTTCTATGGAAGCACCATGTGCCCGGCTATGACGACGTTCGCTATAAGTCCGAAGAGTTGGTGGAAAAACTGGAAAGAAAAGTGCTGCCTTCGCAGAAAGGCGGCCGCAAATAATGGCGGGCAAGCTTGATGAGCGCGTTTTGGTAGTGCCAACCTCGCTGCTGCACGAGATCGGCGTTTTTCAAGGTTTCTGCACGCGTGTTGAGGACTATGTGCCGCGCCTTATCAATTCCCAATCGCTCAGTTACCGGCCGCGCAGCGCCGTCGAGACCGATCCCACTTTCAAGCAGATCATTCCTTACGTAGTGTTGCGGTGTGGCGATCAGGTTTTTCATTACACCCGCGGCAAAGCGGCCACGGAGGCGCGCTTGCAGGCGCTGCGCTCCTTGGGCGTGGGAGGTCATATCAACGAAACGGACAGCACCCTCTTTGATGATCCCTATCGGCTTGGCATGGTGCGGGAAGTCGAGGAAGAAGTTCACCTGGAAACGCCCTACACCGAACGCTGTATCGGCTTGATAAACGATGACAGCACGCCCGTTGGCCAGGTTCATCTAGGCATCGTCCACATCCTCGATTTAGCGGAACCGCGCGTGCGACGGCGTGAACAAGGACTAACGCGGTCGGGCTTCGCTGCCATCGGGGATTTGACATCGGAGCGCGATCAGTTCGAGAGCTGGTCGCAATTCCTGCTTGATGGCCGTCACTTGATGGAGTAATCATTCTCCGGACCGCAAGAGACGAACCAAGGGTTTTTCCTTCGGCCTTAAATCGAATTCGTGTGCGCCGCCGGGTTTTTCCAGACCAGCGTGCTTCGCGCCGTATTCCACCAAAAAAGCGAGCTTGTCCTTGGCGTTTGCTTCTCCCTTGCCTTCCTTGCCGGGCGGATTACCCCAGATGATGCGCGAGCCGTCCTGAGTTGTGAGGTGAATCTCGCCCGTTCGGCTGGCAGCCGCACGGACGTGGATTTGCTCATCCACAGAGGAGAGCAGACCAAGGACACTTGCCGCCGCTTCGATGTCTTTGTCGCCCCACAGCGTGCCCGGGGCGCCGAGCGGCAGGCTGCTCGAGCCGCGCCAAATCGGGAGGGCATCGTTGGCTGCCTCGCGAGGCAAGAGGATGCCTTTGCCGTCCACGGCCAGAGTCGGGCCGTGTTGCGGAACGGCCAATATGGGAGTGCGGCATAAGAGTTCGACGCGCAGCCCATGGGAACTCAGCGTCTCCACACGCAGCACTTCCTCGACCCAGGGATGTCTGGCAAACGCATTATTTATTCGATCCCCGAGGTCCTCATCCAGCAGTTGGAGCGTATCCGGGAATCCGCCGGCTTGTTTAACCTCGGCCAGAAATTTCCTGCGATCGATCCCTTTGGAGGCGCCGCTTACTTCAATCTCGTCGAAGCTCAACAGAAAGCGCGGATCCTTACGCATGGTGTCGCGCAGGGCCCGGTCTAGCCATTTCACTCCCAAAATCAAAAAAGCGATGCCAGCGAGAGGGCCCAAGATAGGGAGTAGCCAACGGCGCATCGTGAGGATCTTCCTTGAAGGACGCCCATCGGGTATTACACTTTGGTTTTGGTAGAGTCGGGAGGTGGCGCGGTGGTTTAGGGAAGCCATGCGTGTTGCCGGCCCTTTCGGTGATGCCGGTGCCAGAGTATCTGCCCATGCTCCGTTTCCACACCCCCGCTCATCGAACCGGACGTGCGGATTTCCCGCATCCGGCTCTCGGACAAGAGCTCATGCGTTCGCCCACGGCAAGCGGTGCGGTTTGGCAAGCAGTTGGACCAAACCCAACCGGTCGTGCAAGTACTCGGTGGGAAAACGGCCATA
>JBJMQT010000163.1:0-109258 GCA_045802525.1 Gemmataceae bacterium | reverse complement strand
TTCCAGAGAATAGTCAACGCAATGGGGGCTAGTCTAATCGCCGCTCGAAACGATGTCGAGCAATATTCTGGGTTTTCTCGCTAGGGCGATGGCGCCGAGAAACCGTACGTTGAACACTGTTTCCGTCCCAACACTCTCGCCGGCAGGCGCACTCATTTGGTTCTCTCCATTTCGCCGGACCCACTGTGGAAAGAAATGGAAAGCACGTGGAAAGCAATGGAAAGCATTCGGTTAAGGCCCGCCGTATTCGTTTCAAGGCGCCATTAGGCATTTTTCCATTCCTCCCCCTCATTACGATAATGATGCTGACAGCCCGCGCCGGACTCGGGCCGGATGAGAGACGCTGCCACGCCCACTCTTGCGAGTTCGTTAGCGGAGGTATACACTCAGCTTCAAATTGAGCAACGAAGGATCTGCACATGACACCCATGCCTTATACGCCGATTGCGCTCAGTGATCTTGATAATGCAGAAGATTGTGATGTTTTGGAAAACGCCGATTGCCCGGTAGCTCTTCTCACAAAGGACGATCCTCAGTTTGTGGGCCTTTTGGCGGAGCTGTCCGCTTCCTTTGTCAATCTACCGGCAAGCAAAGTCGATGCTGAAATCGAGAAAGCCTTGCGACTCCTGGTCGAATTCCTTGGAGTGGATCGAGGCGGCTTTGCCGAGTTGCTGATCGAGCAAAAGCGACTTGTTATAACGCATTCGTACCACCGGCCCGGCGTGCCACCCAACGTCCGACCCATTTTGGATGAACAACTCCCTTGGTATGCCCAAACGATTAGGCAGGGTAGTATTCTGCGACTTCGCAATATTCCCGAGGACTTGCCTGTTGAGGCCGTTTTGGAAAAGGAATACTGCACCAAGATAGGCATGAAATCTCACGTAATGATCCCCCTGAAGTTAATGGACGCCGTGATTGGCGCCATCGGCTTTACAGCTTTTCACGCTTTCCGCGATTGGCCCGATGAGCTAGTTCAGCGCCTGCGCCTGGTGGGCGAGATTTTTACAAATGCGCTGGCCCGAAAGCGAACCAATGAGGCGCTCCAGGCTCGCGAAGGGTCGCTCCGCCTTGCTCGCCAAGGCCTGCAAAAACTCGCAGCCAAGTTGCTGCATGCCCAAGAGGAGGAACGAAGGCGAATTGCTCGGGAAATGCATGACGACTGGACTCAGCGCTTGGCGCTCCTGGGGATTGACCTGGCCAACTTAGAGAAGCACATCGAATGTCCCGAACAAGCCCTACCCCTTTTGCAAGCCATGCAGGAAAAGCTCGTGGATTTGTCCGAAGACGTCCATTCCCTCTCTCGCCAGTTGCATCCATCTATCTTGGATGATTTAGGTCTAGTCGAAGCGTTGCGTTCAGAATGCGCTAGCTTCTCGCACCGAGAAGGCATCTCAGTTGAATACTGTCCCCATGAAATTCCCAGCAAGTTGTCCAACGATGTTGCCCTTATTGTGTACCGGGTAGCCCAAGAAGCTTTGCGTAATGTAGCCAAGCATGCCATGGTCAAGCACGTGACGGTTACCCTCAACGCTGACGGTGCCAATCTCATCCTTTCGGTCCGGGACAAGGGCATCGGCTTTGACAAGGCGCAAACGCACTTCCATGCCGGACTCGGGCTGTGCAGTATGGAAGAGCGCCTCCACCTCATACAGGGCAACCTTTCTATCACTTCTATGCCCAATGAAGGGACGACTATTGAGGCGTTTGTGCCCCTGGATTTGAACAGCCCATGAGCAAGGCAAGAATCCTTATAGCCGATGACCATCAAATCCTCGCCGAAGGCTTAAAGGGCCTTCTGGAACCTGAGTTTGAAATCCTAGCTATTGTGGCGGATGGGCGGGATCTTGTGTCCGCCGCGAAGAAGTATCATCCCGACGCAATTGTTGCTGATATCACGATGCCGTCCCTCAACGGCATAGACGCTGCCATTCAGCTCCGGGATGCGCAGATTGCCGCCAGAATTGTGTTCCTGACCATGCATCTTGATGTGGCTTACGCGCGTCAGGCCATGGAAGCCGGGGCGGCTGGCTACGTTCTCAAGCACTCGGTTTCGTCCGAACTTGTCACTGCCGTGCGTCAAGCCCTTAAGGGTCAAACTTACGTAAGCCCGATGATTGCCGGAGAACTTTTCAACTCCTATCGCCAGGGGGAATCGGCAACACGGGGGACAGACAAGAAACTGACATCGCGTCAGCGTGAAGTCTTGCAACTTTTCGCCGAAGGCCGCTCGGCCAAGGAAGTCGCGGGTGTCTTGAAAATATCCACCCGAACAGCCGAGGTCCATAAGGCTCGCATTCTGGAGGCACTGGGCCTTCACACCGCCGTTGACCTTGTCCAGTACGCCATCCGCAACGGTCTCATATCTATGTAAACGCATTGCGCAATGCGCAATGCAACTGAAGTAATTTTGCTTATGGCATTCGCTCTTGCCCTCAGCACATTATTCTTCATCACTCCGAACTGTATTGCAACTGGTCCCAAAGGGGACATTGGATGAAGCCATGAAATATGGCCGAGTCGTCTTGGCAGATAGGCATTTGGGGCTGTTGGGGGGTGTTCACAGCCTGCTTGACGCCTTGTTTGAGACGGTGCTGATGGTGGCGGATGAGCGATCCTTGGTCGACGCCCTATCAACGTTTAAGCCCGATCTAGTCATTGTTGATCTGTCGTTGTCCGGTAAGGGAGAAGTGAACATCGCCAAGCGTTTGATGGGGCAACACCCTGACCTGCGACTCATTGTTCTTAGCGTCCACGATGAGCTAACTGTCGTGGGGCAAATGCTGAATTTGGGCGTTGCAGGCTATGTTCTTAAGCGCAACGCTGCCACCGACCTAATTCCGGCTGTAAAGGATGCGATCAGAGGCGGCACGTATGTTGATTCAGCCCTCCGCAATTGTCCTGAAAACAGGGAGTTCGATCCCGGACCGTTTGAAAAACCTGGTTGAAGCGATATGAGGTCGGCGGTGCGAATGTAGTTATGGATGAGATCGTGTGTCTTATATTTGAGGAGGCAGCATCATGCCTGATATCGCAAGCCCTGCAAACCGAATTAATGCCGAGTTCTCGGCCGTCGAAGAAAAAGTCAAAAAATTCCACGTCGAAAAAGGGGAGGAGCAGAAACAGCGGAATCAGCGGCTCGAACAACTCAAGAAGGTGTTCGACGAGTTAGGGGAGATTTGGAGGCCGCGACTAGAACTGCTCGTCCAGAAGTTCGGAGACCGTGTTCAGGCGACACCGCGGATTGTGCCATCCACCCGAGAGGCATCCTTTCATTTTCAATCACAAGTGGCCCAGGTTCGACTCAAATTCTCCGCTTCAACGGATCGGGACATCCAAAAAGTCATTCTCAGTTATGACCTGGATATCATCCCAGTTCTGTTGCGTTTTAAGCCTCATCATGAAGTGGAGTTTCCTCTGAACGCAGTCGACAAGAGAGCCGTCGCGGAATGGATCGACGACCGAATTGTGGACTTCGTGCAGACGTACTTCGCGATGGGTGAGAATGAGATTTATTTGGCGGATCAGATGGTGGAGGATCCTATCGCTCACATCCGCTTTCCCAAGGTCGCAGCAGCGACGGTCCTCGAATGGCAGGGGAAGAAGTTCTACTTCGTCGGTGAAGAAACGCGCCGCCAGTTCGTTGAACAAAATAAGGGTTCAAACTAGAGCCTGCAGAAGCTAGCTCGATGTTCCAGAACTGCGCTGCGGCAGCTCACGCGGTAGCCGGTCGCGAGAAGAAGCAAAGCCTTTGCGAGCCTGGGTTCGGTGCCCGGCTCGAACAGAAATGGGAACTATCCGAGAAAAAGGAGAATCGACCATGACCAGGTTAGGAATTCTAGGAGTTACTACTTTCGCCTTCGCGATGTTGGCTTCTGGCGCCCTGGCTCAGCGCCGCGCCGGTGCAGTTGTCGGCGGCATGCGCGGAGCAGCGGTTGGCGGAATGGTCGGAGGAAGCGAAGGAGCGGAGAAAGGCGCCAAAATCGGTGTCGTTACCGGTGTGACCCGCTCGGCTATCAATCGGGAAACGACAGCGCGGACCCAATACGAGGCTACCACCGAATACCAGAATGCCCAGCACTCGAACTTCAATGAAGCACCGCCTGAGGTCTTCGGCACGACCGCGGACGCTAGTGCGAAGAAGTCCAGCGGAGAAGCGCCGGCTCCGGGGGCGGCATATAAGTGGGTCGACCTAGGAGATCCGGGACAGAGACAGCTTATGTTGGCAGACGTGCATTGCGGCACTTATTGGCTGGAAACCGGGAAATACTATCCACGCCAGGGCGATGGTTGGGGAGAAGCCTGCCCATGCCCGACGCACCCGCCGGTCGCCGTAATTCGCAAGGATGACAAGCCCATCGTGGGGATTACATTTCCTTCCGATTGGAAGCAAAAAACCGGTGACAACTGCGTCTCGGCCGTCAGCGGGGATGGAAATGCCTACTCGATGCTCGCCGTCCTCGAAAAGGTAGCTGACAAAGAAGGCGGGATCAAGATGGTCAAGGAAGGGCTCGAGAACTATCTAAAGGACGTCAAATACGACGACCCGAGCGAGACGAAGGGAGGCGCCGTGATCATTACCGGCGCGGGAAAAGGCAAAAAGGCCGGCGTCGATGTGGTGTTTGCGGTTGGAATCTTCGATGCCGGGAAAGGACAGCTCGCCGGGGCGGCATTCGTCGTCGATGCCAAAATGGATGATTACTACAAGGAGACGGTCCGCGGCATTTGCCAGACGATTCGTCGCAAAGCGGACTTCGCAAAGTGAGAATCGAATTGTAGTTGCCTAAATGCCGTTTTCGTTTCAATTGCCCTTCCCGCAGATCGTTGGAACCTCCTGTGGGCAAGTTAGCAAGTAATGGGGACTATGATGCAGCACATCGTGTCGCTGCACGGCCATGACCCTACAAAGCAGACATCCCACTGCCTGTGCGAGAATCTTTCGCCAGCCCAAGATGAGGCGAATGGGTCCCGCACAGGCGCCAGTTCCTCGAAGAAGGACGCATTTGTGATCTAGAGCATCGCCGCCGACGAGGTGAGGGTGAATGGAACGAGCCGGCGGTACAAGCGGGCGCAACCTCCGAGAATCTAGGAGACAAATCATGAAGCGCACTTTGTCATTCGCAATAATAGTGGCTCTGGCGGCTTGCGTGCTGCCATCCGTCCATAGCCAACCGGATCCAACCAAACAAGCCGCAGCGGCAGGAGGGTCGGGAAAGAATGAGGGCAAAGCTCAGCCCAAAGCGGACCGTTCGACGGATGAAGCCGCAATTCGAGCCAACGTTGCCCTATTTGTGAAAGCCTACAACGCCGGAGATGCCAAGGCCGTTGCTGCTCTTTTCATTCCTGACGGCCGCATCGAGAGCAAGGATGGAAACGAGAGTGAAGGCCGCGAGGCAATCGCACAGACTTTCGGTGATCTGTTTAAGGCGATGCCAAAGAAGCAAATCGAAGTATTCGTCGACTCGATTCGTTTCACCGGGCCGGACCTGGCAATTGAAGTAGGCACAACGAAAGAAAGTCTCTCGCCAAATCAGCCACCGGAGTATGACCGCTACACGGTGATACACGTCAAACGCGATGGAAAGTGGCAGATGGCGCTGGCCCGCGACGAAGAAGGACCGGTCGCCACAGGCCATGAGCGCTTGCAGCCGCTTGCCTGGCTGGTTGGCGAATGGGTTGACGACGGCGGCAGCGCTGTAGTCTTTTCGTCGTGCCGCTGGAGCGAAGACGGAAACTTCTTGTTGCAGGAATTCAAGCTGCAACTCAGCGGAAGGGACGCGATGAACGTCTCGCAACGCATCGGCTGGGATCCGCTCGCCAAGCGCATACGGTCTTGGGTCTTTGATTCAGAAGGCGGCTTTGGCGAGAGTGCCTGGGCCCGGGATGGCGACAACTGGATCATCAAGGCCACCGCCGTACGTCCCGATGGTACAGCCGCATCGTCCACAAATTTGCTGCTTCCTACGGGTAAGGACGGTTACATCTGGCGATCAACGGACCGCATAGTCGCCGACGAACGGCAAAAGCCGGAGGAGATTAAGGTGGCGCGCAAGCCGCCTCTGCCCAAGAAGTAACATTCTCCTATTCAGAATCGGGACTTGTACCTACGACGGAGATTCAGCCATGAAGTGCCGAGTTCACATAATTCTTGGACTTTCGCTTTTGTCCCTTTGGGCCGCGACGGATGGATTTGCGGGCCGTGGCGGCGGCGGTGGTCGTGGTGGTGGCGGAGGAGGACGAGCCGGCGGCGGAGGCGGCAGACCCGCAGGAGGCGGAGGCGGCAGACCCGCAGGAGGCGGAGGCGGCAGACCCGCAGGAGGCGCACGCCCTAGCGGCGGAATGCCAGCCGGCGGCCGAACCCCTTCCTTTAGTCAGCCCAGCCGGCCCGCGCAACAGCCGGCGAGGCGACCCGCACAAGGGCCCAGCATAGGTAGCAGGCCAACCCAGTTGCCAACCAGCCGGCCAGGCATCGGATCCCGCCCCTCGCAATTGCCAACCGGAGGGGCTCGGCCTGGCGGACTGGACAGACCGCAGATATCGACGTTGCCGTCGACTCGTCCGGACGTAGGAGGGCGTCCTGGCATCAGCAGTCGCCCAGGAATATCAACCTTGCCGGCTCTCGGCGCCGGTGTTGCTGCCGGCGCTGGCCTGGGCAATCGTGTTGGCGAACGACCCGCCACGCTTCCTGGGCTAGGTGATCAAAGGCCTGGCGCCAGCCAACTTCCCGCTCGGACGCCGGGCCAACGCCGTGATGACCTTCACAATCGGCTAGCAGGCGAGGCTCGTCCAGACCAGGGGCCCGCCCGCGATTGGAATCAACAGCGCCAGGACTGGCAGCAGCACCGAGACGAAGTCCGCGAAGATTGGCAGCAACATCGCGACGAGGCTCGCGATGACTGGCAGAACTTTTTCGACGATCACTATGGCAGGTACGGCGGCTGGTACGGTGGATACGCACCGGCTTACTGGGGCCGATGGGATTACCTCTGGGACAATTACCCGGTTGCAGCGGCCGTGGGTTTGACATGGTGGGGCGCCAATAGTCTGGGTTACCAGTTTGGCTGCTCCGATTACTCCAATCCCTACTATGCCGAGAGCATGCCGGCTTATTACACCGAGCCACTGCTAACCGAGCCGATTGCGACCGGTGACGCACCGGCATCAGCACTCCCACCTGGCGTATCAGCCGAGGCTGTCGCCAAATTCGACCAGGCCCGTGCCGCCTTTCTCGAGGGCAAGTACGAAGAAGCACTGAAGCTTACCGATGCTGCGGTTGCACAAATGCCGAATGACGCTGTGCTGCACGAATTTCGCTCGCTCGTCCTCTTCGCGTTGCAACGCTATGCCGAATCCGCTGCTGCTCTCCATCCCGTCCTCGCCGTCGGCCCAGGCTGGGATTGGAAGACGATGAGCGGACTTTACCCGGGACTCGATGTTTACATAAACCAACTTCGCGCTCTCGAAGAAGCTAATGACAAGAATCCCAAGGCCGCCGAACTCTGCTTTCTGTTGGGATATCATTACCTGACTTGCCGTCATGAGGAGTCCGCATTGACCCTGTGGCGTCAGGCGGCCGAGTTGAAGCCAAAGGACACCGTGGTCGCCGCACTTGTGGCCACCCTTTCTCCCCGCGACGCCCAACCGTCCAAGCCCTCAACCACGATTGCTCCCAAATCGGTCTCCGTGGACAAAGTCATCGGTGCCTGGAAAGCAGGCGGCCCGGGCTCGGCCAGCTATTCAATGACTCTTAGCAAGGACGGCGCCTTTACCTGGTCTTTCAAACGCGGAACTAAGAAGCAGGAGGCCAAAGGGGTTTATGCCCTGGAAGGCAATGTTCTTGCTATGGAACCCGATACGGGAGGTGTTATGGCGGCGGAGCTAACGGCCGAGGGACCCGACACCGTGCTGTTCAAAATGATAGGCGGTTCACCGGGCGCCCAAGGTCTTGAATTCCAGCGTGAGGAGTCCAAGTAACTGAATGGTTAACCTATTGCCCGTCACTTGACCCAGGAGACGAGATAAGGCGGCAATGGTCCATTGCTGACACACGAGCTTTATTTTGGTGCAACTTGTTTTCAGGGATTGTTCATGCCAACTACTACGTCAATAGACGAAAAGCGCAAGACGGGAGACCATCCAGGATACCAAACGGCAGATTCTCTTTCTGCTGACGAGTTGGGCAAAATGGACGCCTATTGGCGTGCCTCTAACTACCTTTCAGTCGGCCAGATCTATCTCTTAGACAATCCACTCCTGAAAGAACCGCTGAAACGGGAACACATCAAGCCGCGCTTGCTTGGCCATTGGGGCACGTCGCCGGGCCTCAACATGCTTTGCGTCCATCTCAATCGGGTCATCAAGAAAGACGACCTGGACATGATCTACATCATCGGCCCAGGGCATGGCGGCCCGTCGCTGGTCGCACATGCCTATCTCGAAGGCACTTATAGCGAGGTTTATCCGAATATCTCCCAGGATACCGAGGGAATGAAGAAGCTGTTCAAGCAGTTCAGCTTTCCCGGAGGCATCCCCAGCCACGTGGCCCCGGAAACGCCGGGTTCCATTCACGAAGGGGGAGAGCTGGGCTATGCATTGAGCCACGCCTATGGCGCCGCTTTCGACAACCCGGATTTGATTGTCGCCTGTGTCATCGGCGACGGTGAGGCCGAGACGGGTCCGCTCTCCACCGGTTGGCATGGGAACAAATTTCTCAATCCGGCGCGCGACGGCTGTGTCCTGCCGATCCTGCATCTCAACGGTTACAAGATCGCCAACCCGTGCTTCCTGGCCCGCATTCCCCAGGAGGAATTGCGCAAGTTCTTCGAAGGCATGGGTTACAAGCCGTTTTTTGTCGGTGGACATGAACCCCAAGCGGTCCATCAACAGTTAGCTGCCGCATTGGATTCCGCGGTTGCTGAGATCGAGCAGATTTGGGCCGGTGCACGAACCAAAAATGCTGTCATCAAACGCCCTGCCTGGCCGATGATCGTCTTCCGCACACCCAAGGGCTGGACCTGTCCTCCGGAGATTGACGGCAAGAAATGTGAGGATTATTGGCGCAGCCATCAGGTTCCGATGGCGGACATGGACAATCCCGACCACATTCGCATCCTCGAAAAATGGATGAAAAGCTACAAGCCCCAAGAACTCTTCGACTCCAATGGCAAACTAAAGAGCGAAATCGCCGACCTGGCGCCTAAGGGTCATCGCCGCATGAGCGACAACCCGCATGCCAATGGCGGATTGCTCTTACGCGACCTGAAGATGCCGGATTTCCGGGACTATGCGGTCGATGTGCCCAGTCCCGGCGCGACCACGGCCGAGTCAGCGCGCGAAATGGGTAAATTCCTGCGCGACATCATGAAGCAGAACCTGGACAGCAAGAACTTCCGGCTGTTCAGCCCCGACGAAAACAACTCGAACCGTTGGCAGGACGTGCTGGATGTTACGACCCGTTGCTACATGGCTGACATCTATCCGGAAGACGAGAAGCTCAGCCCGGATGGCCGGGTGATGGAAGTGCTCAGCGAGCACCAGTGCCAAGGCTGGCTGGAGGGTTACTTGCTGACAGGTCGACACGGCTTTTTCTCTTGCTACGAGGCGTTCATCCACATCATCGATTCGATGTTCAACCAGCATGCCAAGTGGCTGAAAGTTTGCAACCATATTCCTTGGCGTCGGCCGGTCGCGTCATTCAACTATTTCCTTAGTTCGCATGTCTGGCGGCAGGATCACAACGGCTTCTCGCATCAAGATCCCGGATTCATTGACCACGTCCTTAACAAGAAAGCGGAGGTAATACGGGTCTATCTGCCTCCGGACGCGAATTGCCTTCTGTCGGTAACCGATCACTGTTTGCGCAGCCGCAGTTATGTCAACGTTGTCGTCGCCGGCAAGCAACCGGCCCCGCAGTGGTTGACCATGGACCAGGCTGTCAAACATTGCACCGAAGGGCTGGGCATTTGGCCCTGGGCGTCCAACGATCGGGGAAGCGAACCCGATGTGGTCATGGCCTGCTGCGGCGACGTGCCCACTCTAGAGACTTTGGCTGCCGTCGAGCTGCTCCGCAAGAATCTGCCCGATCTGAAAATCCGCGTCGTTAACATTGTGGACTTGATGAAACTGCAACCGAAAGGCGAACACCCTCACGGACTATCGGACAACGATTTCGATACGTTGTTTACGAAGGACAAACCGATCATCTTCGCCTTTCACGGCTACCCCTGGTTAATTCATCGGCTGACGTATCGGCGCACAAACCACAAGAACCTGCACGTGCGCGGCTACAAGGAGGAAGGCACGACAACGACGCCTTTCGACATGTGCGTGCTCAACGAAGTGGATCGGTTTCACTTGATAGAAGATGTGATCGATCGCTTGCCTCAGCTTGGCGCCAAAGCCCCCTACCTCAAGCAAGCGATCCACGAGAAGCTGATCGAGCACAAGGAGTACATCGCCAAGCACGGCGATGACATTCCTGCGATCAGCGGCTGGAAATGGGGTCAAGAGGGTGCGGTTACCAAACGGGGGACCTCCACCGAAGGAGACAACGTGTAAGGTAGATCGGCTTGTGCAAGGACTAGCGTCCAGATAATACCATCAAAAGGGCATATGTGAATTTCAGAGGAACGGTGAAAGGAAGGTTTTTCTATGAATCGTCATCATCGATCTCGATGGCATACTTGCAGATTCCTGGTTTTGACGGGCGTGGTCCTTGGTTGTAATACGGCCGTTCCCGTAGTAGAAACACCGCCGCCACCCGTGACCGTCAGCCTGCCCGTGCACCGCGACATAATTGACTATGACGAATACGAAGGGCGGATCGCTGCCATTCCCATGGTGGAAGTGCGGGCGCGGGTTCGCGGCCAGCTGATCTCAGTCAGATTTGAAGACGGTCAAATTGTCGAAAAGGACGTTCTGCTATTTGAGATCGATCCACGAACTTATAAAGCAGAACTGGATGCCATGGAGGCTCAGAAAGCCGCAGCGGAGGCGGCTTTCAAACTTGCCCAATCTACGGTGAACAGGGATGAGAAACTCTTGCCTTCCGGCGCGGTGAGTCGTCAAGAATATGAAATTTCCCTGGGAAAGCTTGGGGTGAGCAAAGCCGAAATAAGTAAAGCCACGGCAGGCATAGAACGAGCCAAGCTCGATCTTGATTTCACCAAAATCAAGGCCCCCATTACTGGAAAGATTAGTCGTGCCCTAGTGGACGAGGGCAATCTGGTCAACGCCGGCGGCGCCGACACTTTGCTTACAACGATCACAGCCATTGATCCAATTTTCGTGTACTTCAATGTCGATGATCGCGCCTTGGCGAGATACCTGCGAGATCGGCCCGGACAAAAAAACAAAGATGAAAAGGGCAGCCAGGATCCCCTTAAAGAACGAAAGATACCGGTTGAAGTTGGCCTGGAGGGCGAGGAAGGCTTTCCCAACAAGGGTTTGCTCGATTTCGCAGATAACAAGGTCGATCCCGGCACAGGCACCATTCAACTGCGTGGATCTTTGCCCAACCCGAAACGCTTGCTGGCACCGGGCATGCGCGCTCGCGTGCGCATCCCGGTCAGCGATGCACACAAGGCAGTGATGGTCGTCGACCGCGCGATCGGAACGGATCAGAGCCTGAAATACGTCTATGTCGTCGGTGAGGACCACGTGGCCAAACGACGCGATGTGCAACTCGGCCTGCTCAAAAATGGCATGCGTGTCATCAAGAAAGGCCTGGAGCCGACTGATCAGGTGATTGTCAACGGCATCCAATCGGTGCGCCCGGAGATGAAGGTGGACCCGAAGCTGTCCGAAATGCCAGGTCTGAGCGTTGGCGGCTAGTCGCCGCGCGTTGCTTGGATGAATGGATCCGCCCGCACCGGAGGATTACATGTTCTCACGCTTTTTCATTGACAGACCGATCGGCGCCGCGATGTTGTCGGTCGCTATCGTCATCTTGGGCATTTTCCTTCTCTTGAAGTTGCCCATCGCTCAGTACCCGGAGGTCGTGCCGCCGACCGTCCAAGTGTCAGCGATCTATCCGGGAGCCAACGCCAAGGTCGTCGCGGAAACCGTGGCCACACCAATTGAGCAGGAGATCAACGGTGTCGAGAACATGCTTTATATGTCGTCTCTGTGCACCAATGACGGCCAGTTGTATCTCAACGTCACCTTCGAGTTAGGGACTGACTTGAATATGGCCCAGGTCCTGGTGCAGAACCGTGTGGCAATTGCCGAGGCCAAGCTACCCGAGGAAGTGCGACGTCAAGGCGTGACGACGAAGAAAAAATCTCCAAGCATCCTTTTGTGCGTAAACCTTATCTCTCAGAAAGAAACGGACGCACAATCCGGCAAGGATCATTACAAATATGACCAGCTTTATCTGAGCAACTATGCCACGATTCAAGTTAAGGACACGTTGGCGCGGGTCAAAGGTGTCGGCGACGTAACATTCCTCGGCCCGCGCGACTACAGCATGCGCGTCTGGCTCGATCCCCAAAAGCTGGCGGCGCGAAACATGACCGCGTCGGACGTGGTCAGGGCCATCAAGGAACAAAATCTTCAAGTGGCAGCCGGCCGGCTTGGCCAGCCGCCTGCGCCAACCGGACTGGATTTCCAACTTACGCTCAATACCCAAGGTCGCCTAGCAGAGTCGAATCAGTTTGAACAAATCGTCGTGAAAACGGGTGACAAAGGCGCGGTGACCTATCTCCGCGACGTCGCCCGCAACGTACAAGGGGTAGAACTTGGCGCCAAGAATTACGATGTGAGCAGCTATCTCGATGGCCAGCCCGCCGCCACACTGGCCGTCTTCCAGCTCCCGGGTTCCAACGCCCTTGACACGGCCAACGCCGTCCGCAAGGAGATGGATAAGCTCGCCGAGCGCTTTCCGGCCGGCGTGGAGTACCGCATCGTCTACGATACGACGGTATTCGTGAGCGAGTCGATCCATGACGTGTACAAGACGCTATTCGAAGCGATCATCCTCGTTCTGATAGTGGTTTTGGTTTTTCTCCAGAACTGGCGAGCCACCATCATTCCGATGATTGCCGTGCCCGTTTCGCTCATCGGCACGTTTGCCGTCATGGCAGCCCTGGGTTTCAGTTTGAATAACCTGTCATTGTTCGGCCTAGTTTTAGCCATCGGCATCGTGGTGGACGATGCCATCGTCGTCGTGGAAAACGTCGAGCGCAACATGTCGCTGGGGCTGAATCCGCGCGATGCCAGCATTAAAGCCATGGACGAGGTGACCGGACCCGTCGTCGCTATCGGCCTGGTTCTAACGGCGGTCTTCGTGCCAACTGCTATTATCAGCGGCATTACAGGCCAGTTTTACCGGCAGTTTGCCCTAACCATTGCAGCTTCAACGCTTATCTCCGTCTTCAATTCGCTTACCCTTAGTCCAGCGTTGTGCGCGCTGATGCTCAAGCCACATGGCTCGAAAAAGGACCCGCTAGAGCTGTTGCTCGATTCTACTTTGGGCTGGTTTTTCCGTGGTTTCAACAAGTTCTTTGATTGGACCATTACCGGTTATGGCCGGGCAGTGGGAATTCTTCTGCGCTTGAGCGTGATCGTTTTGCTGGTGTACGGCGGTCTTATTGCTTTGACCTACCTCGGATTCAAGGTGGTTCCTACAGGCTTCATACCGCAGCAAGATAAGGGCTACCTCGTCGTCAATGCCCAGCTGCCCGACGGCGCCAGCCTGGATCGAACCGAAGACGTAATGAAGCGAATAACGAACGCGGTTCTCGAAACGGAAGGCGTGGAACACGCGATTAGTGTGCCAGGCTACTCCGTCCTGATTAGCACTAACCTTCCCAATGTCGGCGGCATGTTCGTCATAATGAAGCCGTTTGAAGAGCGCAAAGGCAATCCCGAACTATCGGGGCCGGCTATTATGGCCCGATTGCAGAAGCAATTTCGTGAGATTCAAGAGGCAAAGGTCGTGGTATTCGGCGCTCCGCCCGTCGATGGACTGGGAACTACCGGCGGATTTAAATTGCAAGTGCAAGATAAAGCCGATCTCGGTCTCCCTGCCCTGCAGGGCGCTGTGGATAACATGGTGCAGGCAGGCAATCAGCAGCCTGGGCTGGCTGGGCTCTTCACCAGTTTCAGCACCAACCAGCCGCAGCTTTACGTTGACGTAGATCGCGTCAAGGCCAAGGGCCAGAATGTGGCTTTGACCGATGTGTTCGACACGCTGCAATCCTACCTCGGCTCCGCTTACGTAAATGATTTTACACGCTTTGGTCGCAACTGGCAGGTTTACGTCCAAGCCGACGCTCGCTTCCGTTTGCGCCCTGAAGACATTGGCAATCTCAAAGTTCGCAACGCATCCGGCGACATGGTGCCCCTAAGCACCATTGTCGACGTCAAGGACTCCAGCGGCCCGGCCATAGTCAACCACTACAACATGTTTCCTTCGGCTGAAGTGAATGGCAACATGAAACCCGGAACCAGCTCGGGCCAGGCTATCTCGATAATGGACCAGCTGGCGAATAAGGAATTGCCTCAGTCCATGGGCAATGAATGGACCGAGCTTACCTTACAGCAAATCCTGGCCAGCCAGGATCCGATAAACAAGCTTGTTTTCCCTCTAGCAGTCGTTTTCGTTTTCATTGTGTTGGCCTTCCAGTACGAAAGCCTTTCATTGCCTCTGGCGATCCTCTTGATTGTGCCTATGTGTTTGCTTTGTGCCATCGCCGGCCTGTATTTAACCCGGCTTGACGTCAATATCTTCACGCAAATTGGCCTCGTTGTGCTGATCGGTTTAGCTGCCAAGAATGCCATCTTGATCGTCGAGTTTGCCAAGGAACGGCAGGACAAGGAAGGCGAGGATCGCCACACGGCCGCCGTCCAGGCAGCGAAATTGCGCCTACGGCCAATCCTGATGACCTCCTTCGCATTCATTCTCGGTGTGGTTCCCCTGGTTTTGGCGAAAGGGGCGGGAGCTGAGATGCGGTTCGCATTGGGTGTCACGGTGTTCAGCGGAATGATCGGCGTTACTGTCTTTGGAATCTTTTTCACCCCGGTGTTTTATGTGGTCGTTCGCTGGTTTACGGAGAGATCCACTATCCAGCGGCATGGCCACAAGGATGGCATGCAAGCTGCGCATTCGATGCCGGCAGAATCCGACGGCCATATTGGCGTCCAGCTCAAACCAGACCATACGGCCACATAATTGCAGTCTCAACGGGCGAGACGAGACAGCGAACCAATCTGAGCGTTTGGTTAAGAAAGCGGAGAAAAGCCATGTCCAAGCAGGAGAAACAAGAAGGCAGTCCCAAGTTGAAGCGTAGAGAATACGAAAAGGAATTGCGCAAGCTCCAGACCGAACTTTGCCGGTTGCAAGATTGGATAAAGCACGAAGGGCTGCGTGTTGTAGTTGTGTTTGAAGGTCGCGATGCTGCCGGCAAGGGTGGAACGATTAAGGCGATTACCGAGCGCGTTAGCCCGCGCGTTTTTCGCGTCCTTGCCATGCCGGCCCCTTCAGACCGTGAAAAGACTCAGCTCTATGGGCAGCGTTTCATCCAAAACTTTCCTGCCGGCGGCGAGGTCGTCATCTTCGATCGAAGCTGGTACAACCGCGCAGGAGTCGAGTATGTGATGGGATTTTGCTCAAAAGAGGAGTACAAGGCCTTTCTTGAAAACACCCCCAAGTTTGAACGGTTCTTTGTCAATGCCGGGATAATCCTGATCAAGTTTTGGTTAGAGGTAGGTCAGGATGAACAGCAGCGTCGCATGGAGGCCCGCATTGAAGACCCTCTCCGGCAATGGAAGTTGAGCCCTATGGACTTGGAATCGTATGCTCGCTGGTATGACTATTCTCGTGCGCGCGACATGATGCTGGAAGCGACCGATACCGAAGATGCCCATTGGTTCATCGTCCGTTCGGACGACAAACGCCGAGCGCGTCTGAACATCATCTCCCATCTGCTGGAGCATATCCCTCACAAGAAAGCACCAAGGGAAGAGGTAAAGCTTCCGAAACGGAAGGATAAAGAGGCCTACGATGATCAAGCGGCAATAAAGGAACGGCATTTTGTGCGTGAAAGATACTGAAACACGTCCAAGTTGATCCCGATACCGACGAAAACCAATGGTCGCAGATGGTGAAGTGCTGAGCCAATACATGGAGGGCAGAAAGGAACCTGGGGCGAAGTAGCCCATGATTTGCTGGCGCTCATCGGTCGTCGTGGCAGGATATGCTTGAGAATAGTAATCGCCCTAAAGACGCTTCTATGCCACGGGCCTCGAAAGCGAGTGCGGAGAGCTGTTGCCCGCCTCATTCAAGGCGTCGAAATGAGAATGAGAAGGGTGTGCGGGGCGACAGGATAGACGGTCCGAGGCGACACAAGCGGCCCTGTGCACTCGGCGAGAAAGTCTCCCGGCGACGGGAGAGCGGTGTCCACCAGGCGGTGCCAGGAGCGGCCGGTTGGGGAAGGGGGGATGCGGAAGAGCAGCGAATCGGGAGATGCGTTGCACGCGACGTAGAGGTCAGGGTCCGGCCCGCGCCCTGTTTCGCGTCCGTTTAGAGCAAAAGCGAGGGTCAAACTGCGCTCGGAGAAATCAGGCGATTCCGGATCGACACCGTGCCAGATGATGTCCGCCTTTTGTGGCCGAGCCGGATTGCTGCCTTCAAAGAAACCGCGCCGGCGCAGGGCGGGATGGCGCTTCCGGAAGGCGATCATTTCACGGACAAAGCGCAGAAAGTCAGCGTTGTCCTCGGCAAGCTGCCAATTCACCCAACTCACTTCATTGTCTTGGCACCAGGCATTATTGTTGCCTTGCTGAGAGTGCAGGAACTCATCCCCGGCCAAGATCATGGGTACGCCCTGAGACAGCAGCAGAGTCGCCATGAGGTTCTTGGCCTGGCGTTTTCTTAATTCTCTAATGGCCGGGGTGTCCGTGGGGCCTTCTGCGCCACAGTTCCAGCTAAAGTTTTCATCCATGCCGTCGCGGTTGCCTTCTCCATTGGCGTCGTTGTGCTTGGAGTTAAAGGAGACCAAGTCTTGCAGGGTGAATCCGTCGTGGCAAGTGACGAAGTTGATCGAATGACGCGGCAGACGTCCGGTGCTTTGATAAAGATCCGAACTCCCGCAAACACGCGTGGCCAGTTGGGAAGCCAGGCCGGGCTCGCCGCGCCAGAAGCGCCGCACGACGTCGCGGTACTGGCCGTTCCATTCGGACCAGCGTTGACCAAAAGGGAATCGGCCAACTTGATAGAGCCCGGCCGCGTCCCAGGGTTCGGCGATTAGTTTGGTGTCCTGCAAAACACTGTCTTCGGAGATCATCTCAACCACCGGCGGCTCGAGTAACACGTTGCCGCGGTAATCGCGCCCCAGGACCGAGGCCAGGTCAAAGCGCAGACCGTCGATGTGCATATCGGCTACCCAGTAGTGCAGGCAGGTCATTAGCAGTTGCCGCACGACGGGATGGTTGCAGTTGACCGTATTGCCGCAGCCGGTGAAGTTAAGGTAGTTGCCCTTGCCGCCCAGCATGTAATAGAGTTGGTTGTCCATGCCTCGAAAATGATACGTGCGTCCCTGGTAATCACCTTCACCGGTGTGGTTGAAGACCACGTCAAGGATCACCTCGATGCCCGCCTGATGAAACGCCCGGACCATTTCGCGGAATTCATAAACCTGGCCGTGTTGCGGGCTGGAATTTGCATAAGCCGCCTTGGGCGCTGCAAAACCGATGCTGTTATAGCCCCAAAAGTTTCGCAGCTTCTCGTGCGTAAAAGGGTTTTCGAAAGGGCAATCATTTTCATCAAATTCGTGAATGGGCAACAACTCGACAGCCGTTATGCCCAAGGCTTTCAGATAGGGGATTTTCTCAACCAAGCCCGCAAACGTGCCCGGCTGCTTTACCCGGGACGACGGATGGCAAGTAAAACCTCTAACGTGTAATTCGTAAATAATGGAATCTTCAAACGGAATGCGCGGTGGTACATCATCTTTCCAGTCAAACGGCCGCCGGAAAAAAACGGACCGCCGTGTAGTACAATGGCGGTAAGGCTCGATGTATTCGCCCCAAATGGCGCCATCGGAGATGCCGGTGGACGACGGATCGAGTAGCACGATTTCCGGATCGAAATAGTGGCCGCGCTCTTTGGGCCCATCAACACGCCAACCGTAGCGAAAAGCGGTGGGCAGCCCGGCCACCAGGATGTGCCAGTGATCGCCAGTGCGGTTTTGTTGGGGATTAAGAGAAATCTCCGCCAACACGCCGGGGCCCTCAAGTGGATAAAGCACCAGCCACACTGCCGTGCCATGCCGGCATAAGAGGACGAAATTAACGCCGTCCGCCAAAGCCGTGGTCCCCAGGGGCAGGCTGCGGCCGCGCGTCATCCGCAAGGAAAGCCCACCCTCGGAGATTTTTTGCGGAAAACTTACAGATGGCATTTAGAACCCTGATTTGGCAATAAGGTTATAAGGATTATGGCATTCTTGAAGGCTCGGCAACCGTGCCCATGCCCTGCCTTCTTTAATCCACTAGAATAAATGAAAGAATTCGGTATACTCTTCCGAGTGCGATTACTGAGCGGGAAATTCACTTTGTTTTCGGTCACTTTACCACACGCTACCTTTTCCGCCGAGTGGTCACGGTAGAAGGATGGGTTTAACCCTCCCATTTCCACGGTCTAATGACTCGTGGCGTTTTATCGTGATTCATTCAGCAAAACCAATGTAGACAGATTAGGCGTATTCGGTTGTGTCCAAAGCTTTGCCCGCGAACGGGTCGTAATTTAGGGGGCGCCGGTTCATTGGGAATCTCGGCGTCATTGACACCGACTCAAGTTTAGTACACATCGAGCAACGATGTGGGAGGAAGAACTATGGCCGTCGCCCGGACTGACGACGGGTCCAGCAACGTGACTCGTAAACGAACACCCCGAAAGCCGTCCGAGGGCGGGCCCGGCGGCCCCCCGGGTACGGCGACCGTTTCACCGACAACGGGCACTTCGCTGCGCCTAGACGATCTTTATCGGCTGCCCATGCCGAAATTATTCGCTCAAGCGGAACGTGAAGGCATCGCCGAGCACAACGGCATGAGCCGGGCTCAGCTCATCGTGGCCATGGTCCGCCGCCAAATTGAGCGCGGCGAAGTGGTCCGCGGCTCCGGTACGCTCGAAGTTCTGCCCGACGGCTACGGCTTCTTGCGCAGTGCGGCGCACAACTATCTGGCATCGCCGGAAGACATTTATGTCTCCCCTAGCCAGATTCGCCGCGTCGGCCTGCGTACGGGCTATGTCGTCGAAGGGCCTATTCGCTTGCCCATTGAAGGGCAAGAAAACTTCGCCCTCATGCAGGTCGAGGCGGTCAACGGCCTGTCGCCCGATCAAAAAACCGGCGGGACACTCTTTGAAGATCTTACGCCGGTCCATCCCAATCGCCGTCTCGTGCTGGAAACCGAAGCTGACGAGCTTTCCACGCGCGTCGTCGATCTATTTACGCCCATCGGCATGGGGCAGCGCGGTTTAATTGTTTCGCCTCCTCGGGCCGGCAAGACGGTGCTGTTGCAAAAAATCGCCCTCGCCTTGAAGAAAAATCATCCGGAATGCTATTTGATCGTGCTGCTTATCGACGAGCGGCCCGAGGAAGTCACGGACATGGTTCGCACCGTGTCGGGGCCGACCGCGGAGGTCGTTGCCAGCACCTTTGATGAGCCGTCCAGTGAACACATCCACGTCAGTGATATCGCACTGGAAAAAGCCAAGCGCCTTGTTGAAGGCGGCCGCGACGTAGTAATCCTTCTTGATTCCATTACGCGCCTGGCGCGGGCCCACAATACGGAGGCCCCGTCGGGCGGCAAGCTCCTGAGCGGCGGTCTCGATTCGAACGCCATGCAAAAGCCCAAGCGCTTCTTTGGCGCCGCACGCAGCGTGGAAGAGGGCGGCAGCCTGACGATTCTGGCAACTGCCCTGATCGACACCGGCAGCCGCATGGATGAAGTCATCTTTGAGGAGTTTAAGGGCACCGGCAACATGGAGCTGCACCTGGATCGCCGGCTCGTCGATAAACGCGTTTGGCCCGCTATTGACATCAACCGCTCCGGAACTCGTAAGGAAGAATTGCTCATGCACCCCGATGAGGTCGAACGCGTCCGGACGCTGCGCCGCGTCTTGGCCGATATGCATCCCGTCGAAGCCATGGAACTGGTCGTCAGCCGCATGAGAAAGTCCAAGTCCAACGCGGAATTTTTGATGAGTATGAATTTAGGGTAGGTTCGTGGTTCGTAGTTCGTTGTTTGTTGCAAAGAAAAGCAAATGTTCTCCTAGCGGCATACTGAACATCCGCTGTCAACGAACAACGAACAACGAACAACGAACAACGAACAACGAACAACGAACAACGAACAACGAACAACGAACAACGAACAGAGATGCCCACCCAAGCTTACTCGGAACTAATTCGCCGGTACAAAGAATGCAGTTTGCTCGGCTCCTGCGCCAGCGTGTTGGGGTGGGACGAGCGGACCTACATGCCTCGGCAAGGGTCGAGTCACCGAGCCGAGCAAATGGCTCTCTTGGCGCGAATGACTCATGAGATGCTGATTGCGCCTGAGAACGGCAAATTATTGGCTGAGTTGGACAATAAGCCGATTTCCGAACCGCCTGATTCCATCGCGGTCGCCAACATTCGCGAAATTCGTCGTTCCTACGATCGCGCCGTGAAGATGCCTAAGGAGTTGGTCGAAGAGCTGGCCCGTGTCACCACGCGGGCTCAGCAGGTTTGGCAGGAGGCTCGTCAGGCCGATGATTTCAAGGTCTTCCAGCCGTGGCTGGAAAAGATCATTCACCTCAAACGCCAGGAAGCCCAAGCTGTCGGCTATAAAGAATCTCCTTACGATGCGCTGCTCGATGAATACGAACCCGGCGTCACGGCCTCAGAGATCACCAAAGTATTCGCAGCGCTCCGGGAAGAGCTGGTCCCCTTAGTCGGCGCCATCCTTGCCTCCGGGAAGAGACCGCGCCAGGACGTGCTCAACGGCGATTATCCCGTAGACCGCCAACAAATCTTTGGCCAGGCGGCGGCCGCGGCCATCGGCTTTGATTTCGACTCGGGCCGGCTCGATATTACCACACACCCGTTTTGCAGCGGCATGGGCCCGGGCGATTGCCGTATTACAACCCGCTATAATCCCCGCCGTTTCAATGATGCCTTCTTTGGCATTCTCCACGAAGCGGGCCACGGCATTTACGAGCAGGGCCTCGATCCGGCGCACTTCGGCACGCCCTGCGGCAGCGCCGCTTCGTTAGGCATTCATGAATCCCAATCACGCTTGTGGGAGAACCAGGTCGGCCGCGGCTACGCGTTCTGGCAACATTTTTATCCGCGCGCTCAGCAGGTCTTTCTCTCCACCCTGAGAAGCGTCAGCTTCGACGATTTCTATCTTGCCATCAACGATGTCCGGCCCTCGTTCATCCGCGTCGAAGCCGACGAAGCGACCTACAACATGCATATCATTCTTCGTTTCGAGCTGGAACAGGCTTTAATCGGCGGGGATCTCGATCCGAAAGACGTGCCGGGGGCATGGAACGAGAAGTTCGAAAAGTCATTCCAACTCACGCCGCCGACAAATGCCCAGGGCTGTCTCCAAGATATCCACTGGAGCATGGGAGGCCTGGGTTACTTCCCCACCTACACATTGGGCAACTTGTACGCCGCCCAATTCATGGACCAGGCCCGGAAAGACCGCGGTCTTGAAAGCGATGTTGAGCGTGGTCAGTTCGGCGCGCTCAAGAAATGGCTCAATGAAAACATCCACCGCCACGGCCACCGTTTTTCCGCTGGTGAACTGTGCCAGCGCATTACGGGCAAACCTCTAAGCCATAAGCCGCTAGTCGCTTACCTCCGCGGCAAGTACGGTCAGCTTTACGGGATCAATTGAAGTCGCAACTTGTAAGCCAAAAGAAAGAGGCGAGTCCCGCGCTTGCGAGGGATCCACCTCTTAATCGATCTTGAGAATCGGCCCTGATTACTGCAGGACTTTGCTTATCACATCCCCTTGGACCAATTCACGCGGCTGATTTAAGTGGTTGTAAACGATTGTGCCAGGGTCAATGCCCATGCTGTGATAAATCGTGGCAAGGAGGTCCTTGGGATGGGTCGGGTTATCAACCGGCGCGGAGGCCGTTTTGTCCGACTTGCCGTAGACAAAGCCCCGTTTGATGCCGGCGCCGGCCATGCAAGCGGTATAGCAGTAAGGCCAATGGTCGCGGCCGTCGTCGTTATTATCGTTGCCCGAGGTGCTGACGCCGCGTTGCGGGCTGCGGCCGAATTCGCCCACCGCTACGACCAGCGTCTCAGCCAGCAGGCCTCGCTGATCGAGGTCGGCAATTAAGCTGGAAAGCCCGGCATCGAGCAGTGGAGCGGCTTGGTCTTTCATGCGCTTGGACAGGCCGACGTGCACATCCCACGAGTGATTGTCCGAGTTGGCGACTTTAGGCCAGTTGACTTCCACAAACCGAGTCCCCGCCTCGATCAAGCGGCGGGCTAGCAAGCACGATTGGCCAAAGGTGTTCTTGCCGTATTTCTCCTTCATCTCGTTTGATTCTTTGGAGAGATCAAAGGCGTTGCGGGCTTTGCCCGAAAGCACCAGCCCAAGGGCCTTCTCATAATACTCGTTGAGATCGTATTTCCTGGTGGCTTTTTCCAGGCCGGGCATGCCCTGGTTAATCTGGTTGCGCAGCTTGGCTCGGCGGCCCAGGCGATCGGACGGCACTTCAACCCGGAGCTTCAAGTCGTCGGTCTTGATCCGGTCCATCTTCGTCATGTCCATGTCGTCGCCGGGCGGGAAAAGATAATACGGATCGAAGGCGCGACCGAGAAAACCGGCCGTGCCGCCCTTATTCACCACGCCGCTTTCCTGAAGCGGGCGAGGCATCATGACAAACGGCAGCATTGGTTCGGTCGGAGGCTTGAGCCGGGCGATATTGCAACCCAGATTCGGGAAATCTTTCGGAGTCGGCGGTTCCAGCTGCCCGGACGGGCTGACCTTGTCCGTCGTATAGCCGGTCAGCAACTGGTAAATGGCCGCCGTATGATTGAAAAGACCCACGGGCGTATAGCTCATCGAGCGGATCATCGTGAACTTGTCATTCACTTGGGCGAGCTTCGGCAAAATTTCGGTGAACTTCACGCCGGGCAGCTTGGTGTCGATAGCCTTGAAGACGCTGCGCACATTATCCGGAACATTGTCCTTGGGGTCCCAGAGATCGATATGGCTGGGTCCGCCCTGCAAATAGAGGAGGATAACGCTTTTGGCCTTGCCGAAACCGGGGGCCGTTTCGGTCGTCGTAGCAGCGGCTTCCTTGGCCTGCGCTTTTTGCAAACCCAGGATTCCAGCCAAACTGATTCCAAATGCGGCCGAACCGCCTACGCGCAATAGCTCACGACGAGTGATTCCATCACAGGTATCTTTCCCTGTATAACCGGGAATGACGAGCATGGCCTATACCCTCGAGGTAGAGAGAAACGTATCAGGCAGGCAGTATCAAAAGCAAAAAGCATGGCAGTGGCGGGCGGTGCAGAGCACCTTAATTTCGATGGTAAGGCGCACGAACTAATTTTACAACAACAATTTAGCTCGGATTTCATTCTCAGGCGAAATTCCGACTCCCTTCATCGCTCATCAGAAGGCAATCTCCGTGTGCCCGTCATCAAAAGGGCAGCCTTAGCCCGTTCTTTAGCAAAAATTAACTTATCCGCGGATTTTCTTAAGGTAGACCCCGCTAAAGCCGATTTATTCACTAAAGGATGCCCCTATCCGCGCGCCAAGCCGCGAGCGCGGGTTCTTTCTGAAGGTTTCTGGTAGGAAAGGATGCTTCGATGGCTTCCGGAACCGTGACAATGGCGTGCCTGTTCTTGGCGGCCAGTGTTGGCGCGCCCGAACCATCGCACATCAATCAGCGGGGCTTTCTGATTCCTTGCCGCATCGACGAAACGCGCCGAGCCGATATCCGCCAAGTCAACCTCTTTGTATCAACCCGAGAAGACGGCGGTTGGCAACCGGCGGGAACCATTACGCCGGACAAGGAAGGTTTTCCTTTCAACGCTCCCGGCGACGGCGTTTATTACTTCAAGGTCCAGGTCGAAGCAGCAGATGGAACCAAAGAACCGGCAGACATCGCCAAGGCGCCCGTGAATCAGAAAATCATCGTGGATACCATGCGGCCTCAATTGCAAATTGTGGACGCCGAACGGCAAGGAGACAACTTGGTTGTTCGCTGGGATGGCCGCGAAGAAAATCCGGACCTGGTTTCTTTGAAGCTCGAATACCGCACGGCCGACATGCCGGAAGGGCTATGGAATACCGTCGGCATTACCAATCCGGCCCTGCGAGGCCAGGCGTCCTTCAAGCCGGGAAACAATGGCGCCGTGTCCCTGCGTATGCAGCTCCAGGATCTGGCTCAAAATCTTTCGGCGCCGGCCACGCTCGACCTGCCGGCTGCTCCCGGGGCGGTAGGCTCGCCGGGCGGGGCCCGAACCTTTACGCAACCGGCCACGATGGTTTCGCAGACCAAACCTCAACCTGCGCCGGACCACAGTCCCGGAAACGGTTGGTCGCCGACCCTGGGGTCCACGCCCGTCCAACCGGTTTCTTCGCGAAATAATCCCAAGACCCTTCTGGAAAGCCCGGACTCGTTGCATCCTGCTCCCAGAAGCCAACCTGACTCGATCGACGATCTGCCTCCTCATGGAGGCGGCGCCGGTGCCAATGCTGTTCCACCGCTCGGCGGCGGAAATAGCAGCGGCAGTCAACTGGTTGCCTCTTCCAATAATCCCCAGCCAGGCAATCGTACGACGGAGCCCTCCCCTGCCCGACCTGCCCGTGGATCGCTTCCGCGGCTCCAGATCATCAAAGATCGCCGGGTGACGCTGGAATACGAGGCGAAACTCGGGCCTTCCGGCCTGGGAAGCGTGGAACTCTATTTGACGCGGGACGATGGCCAAAAGTGGGAACGGCTAAACCTCGATCCTTCCAGCGTCTCGCCGATTCCCGGCGACGCCGCTAGCGGGCTTACTCCCGTTCGCCGATCGCTTACCGTGGAATTGCCCGGCGAAGGGCGCTTCGGCTTCTACCTCGTCGTGAAAAGCGGCGCGGGACTCGGCAAACCGGGACCGCGCGAAGGCGATGCTCCGCAGATGTTGGTGGAAGTGGATGAAACGGCGCCGGAAGCCAACCTCTATGCTCCCGAGCCCGATCCCAAGCAGCATGACTCGCTTATCCTGCGCTGGTCCGCCAGCGATCAAAATTTGGCGCCCAAACCCATTACACTGGAATGGGCGGAACGGCCAACGGGCCCCTGGAACAAAATCGGCGGCGGAGAAATGGCCAACACACCCAGCCAGTTTACCTGGAAATTGACATCCGACGTGCCCCCCAAGGTCTACTTGCGTTTGCTGGTCCGCGATACGGCCGGCAATGTCGCCAAGGCGGAAACCGCCCAGCCAATCCTGGTTGATCTCTACGAGCCCGAAGCACAATTCATTGGACTAACCGGCGGCCCCCGGCAATAAACGATGCTGCCGGAGCTCCGGCCCCAAAGTCCACAATGCCAGCTTGGCTTCCCACATAGCTGCAGGTTTTTTCACGACCCCGGTGGCACAGACATTTCTGTCTGTGCTCAGGGAGGGCCGCAGCCCCTTAGCCGGTAGTTGACCTGGTTTTGACCGCGCAGGGCCCTAGACCGTACCCGGTGGTTGACCTAGTTTTGACCCCGGTAGGGGACCCCTACCGGGGTCAAAACTAGTTGCCAATATCCGGCCACAAAAACCTCGAGCGTCCGGGACAAAGGCCAGGCGGCCGGAGGTCCCCTTAGCATTGGAGCCTTCATATGATCGGACCCTTGCTCCGGCCCGACCTGCAAGAACTTATTCATGAAAAGCAGTGGGCCGTTCTGCGCGACGTCCTTTCCAGCTTTGATCCGTCTGACGTTGCCGAAATCTTGATCGAAGTGCCCGACGAGGACGATCCGGCCATTTTTCGCCTTCTTCCCCGCGACCTGGCTAGCCGGGTATTCTCTTACCTTCCCCTGGACCATCAGGAAAGCCTGATTCGCTCTCTTTCCAACGAACAAATGCGGCAAGTTTTGGAGGGCATGACGCCCGATGATCAGGCTCGCTTGTTGGAGGAACTGCCTGCCGAGGTGACTCGCCGCTTGCTCGAAACGCTGTCCCCTCAAGAGTTGCGTGCCGCTCGCGACCTGCTGGGTTATCCGCCGGAGACGGCGGGTCGGTATATGACGCCGCGTTACGTTGCTCTGCGCGCCGACATGACGGCGCGCGAAGCGCTGGAACAAGTTCGCCGGACCGGCCGGGGCAAGGAAACTCTCAATATCTTGTACGTCGTCGACTCTACCGGCAAGCTCCTGGAGGAATTGCGGCTCGGCTCTCTCGTTCTCTCGGATCCCGATGCCCGTGTGGCCGACATTGAACACCGCCCGCTGATCTGCGTCCCGGCGACCACCGATCGCGAAGAAGTGCTGCGGGCCTTCCGCAAATATGATCGAGCCGCCTTGCCCGTCGTTGACAAGGACGGTCTCATGCTCGGCATCATCACGGCCGACGACGTGTTGGACGTGGCTGAACAGGAAGCGACGGAAGATATCCAGAAGATCGGCGGCATGGAAGCCCTCGACGTCCCCTATCTCGAGGCGGGCTACCTGCACATGATATGGAAGCGCGGCGGCTGGCTGTCGGCCCTGTTCCTCGGGGAAATGCTGACAGCCACCGCCATGACGCATTTCGAAGCGGAGATCGAGAAAGCCGTTGTGTTAGCTTTATTTGTTCCCCTGATTATTAGCAGCGGCGGCAACTCGGGATCGCAAGCGGCGACGCTTATTGTCCGCTCCCTGGCCCTTACGGAAGTTCGCTTGCGCGATTGGTGGCGCGTCTTCGGCCGCGAATTGCGGTGCGGAGTCACTTTAGGGGCCTGGCTGGGCCTGATCGGCTTCCTGCGCATCGGCATCTGGCAACATCTGCATTTATACGACTATGGCGAGCATTATCTCTTTGTCGGATTAACGGTATGGGTCAGCCTGATAGGCGTGGTGACGTTCGGCTCGCTGGCAGGCAGCATGTTGCCTTTCATTCTACGCCGCCTGGGCTTCGACCCGGCCACCAGCTCAGCGCCGTTCGTAGCAACTCTTGTGGACGTAACGGGTCTGGTAATCTATTTCAGCGTCGCTCTGGTGATACTTCACGGGATGCTGCTGTAATCGTTTCCAGGAGATGGAGAAAACAAAAGCGGTCGGGAGTTGGGTCGGGAATCTTGTCGGATAATGATTCCCGACGCCTTTGATTTTTCGCTTTGATTTTTCTATTTTCATAATTCTTTCAGAATTAAGTTGTATTCCGGATTTTTAGGAGTAACGTGGTCCTGTTCATATCTATCGCTGCATCTCTGTAATAGTCGGCGCCCCAAGGACGACGTTGATTTAAATCTCTGGCCTCAGGAAGGGGAGCCGATCATGGTGCGCAAACAGCGACGCTTTACAAGCTTATTCACCAAAAAGCAACGCCGCTCGGGGCTCGGCGTCGAACAGCTTGAGCCGCGGGTTTTGATGACCTCAAGCCTCGGCCTTTTCTCGCTGCGCGATTTCCTGGCTTCGTCGCTGGAGCGGACGCTTCATGCCGCTTCGCCTTTCTCACTTCTCGCCGCGCCCCGCTCCATTGCGCTGGCGTCTCCACGAGTCAATAGCGCAGCCGCTCCTGATTCGCTCGATTTAGCGCCCTCGTCAGCCGATGCCGGTCCGGATGCACCTTTAATCCCCAGCGTCATTACGCCTACCGGCACCTCCTGGCATCAAACCGCCGGACTAACCCCGCCCCCGACCGTGATCGTAGGTTGGTTTACCGATTCGGTGCCTGGGACGCTAGCCGATTACGGCGTTACCGTCATCAACTGGGGGGATGGGTCCGGACAAAACACTCCAACTAGCCTGATCAAGAACGGCAATACGTTTACTGCGACGGCCTCTCACGCCTATACAAGTCCAGGTGTTTACAAGGTTACTGTCCGCATTCTGAAATTCACGACCATGCCTCCGACGCAAGTCGATTTCAACAGCACCGCCCAGCTAGATACCGGCGTCTTGCCGGCGGACACGCCGCCCACGTCGAGCGGCTGTAGCTGCTCTGGCGATGGCGGCCTGGACGGGTCGGCCCCCGGGGCTGACGGCGGCGATCCCAAGGCCCTTGACAAGTCTTCCGGCCAAACGCGCTACTCCGACGGCGTCGTTAACCTGCCTTTGCAAGACGCCAGCTCGGACGGTTTCGGCAAGTCCATGGGCCAAACGCGCCTTTGGAGCAATGGCGCCGGGGTACGTTAATGCGACTTATAACGGCTCCGGCATGGTCGATACACAGCTTCCTTTTCTGATGCAAGCCCCTACGAGCAGTACAATTGCCGTTATTACATCGGGAAACAACGCCCGGCTCTTTGACCTAAGCG
Source organism: Gemmataceae bacterium (assembly GCA_045802525.1). GTDB lineage: Bacteria > Planctomycetota > Planctomycetia > Gemmatales > Gemmataceae > JBJMQT01. Next base: position 80,803 of record JBJMQT010000163.1, on the reverse strand, counting down.
GCAGCACTTACACCGAACACCAATTTCTCAAAGACTCTTTGACCCACGTCGGATCGGAATTCGTTTTCACCGATACCTCGGGCGACCAGATACGCTTCTATGATTTTTCCGGCACCCTTCGCAACCAGCAGGGCCAATTCAAAAGTTACACCGATCAGGACGGCAACGTGACTACCGCGCTTGCGTTCACGCTCGACGGCCGCATCCAAGAAATTCAGCGCACCAACACAACCGGCGGTGTCACGACCGTCGAATCCTATCTTTACACATACCTCAGCAATGGCGACGATGCCGGTCTGCTGAGCAACTTCACCTTGCGCCGCCAAGTCAACGGCGGCGCCTTTTCCACCGTTCGCCAGACCCAATACTCGTACTACGGCCTGACGGCAAACCATGGCAATTATGGCGACCTAATGATGGCCGTCGTCAAAGACGGCGCGGGAACAACGCTAGACACCTCTTACAGTCGCAATTATGTTCCTTCCGATACGGGCGGGTACAAGCATGGCCTCAAGTACTATTTCGGCGCGGCCTCGTACGCCCGCTTGACCGCCGCCTTGGGCACCAATGTGGATCTTTTAACCGATGCGCAGGTCGGGCCCTATGCCGACAAATTCTACCAATACGATGGCCAGCAGCGCGTCACCCAAGTAGTTTCGCAGGGCGACGGCTGCTCTTCGTGCTCGGGCGGGCTCGGCACCTTCACCTACGCCTATACAGCCGGCGCCAATGCGCTCGCTTACAATAATTGGCAAACCAAAAACGTCGAAGTGCTTCCGGATGGCAACAGCAACACCGTTTATAGCAACGGCTATGGCGAGATCATGCTCAAGGTCTATCACGACGCGACGAGCGGCCTCAACTGGGATTCGTATACCCAATATGACAGTGCCGGACGGATTATTCTCCAAGCCAACCCGTCGGCCGTGACCGGCTACAACGATACGCAGGCCAACCTGGCCGTGACGTTCAATAGCAATTCGGGCCTCATTACCACGACCGATTACTACACCACGACCACGGCCGGCGAGACGACGGCCGGCGGCGTCGCGGGTTACACGCAAGACACCAAGATCAAGCAGGGAAGCGCCGGCACTTCGATCTTGCAGAACACAGTGCAGTATTTCCTGCACACGGGGAATGGCATCAGCGTGTCCCCTATCGCCACAAACACAGTGTATCGAGGCACTGATGGCACTGGCGCCGAAACGACCAGCTATTCTTACACTTGGTTCACCGGTACGACGCAAATGCAGTCCGTAGCCGTTTCGCGCCCGCTGGTCTCGGCAGCGCAAAACGGTCCCGCCACAGCCGACTTGGATACAACCTTCTTTGACGTTTATGGCCGGGTTATCTGGCACAAAGACGCGGATGGTTTCATCAATTACACCAGCTACGATCAGGCCACCGGATCAGTCGTAAAGTCCATCACCGACGTGGACACCACCAAGACCGGCGACTTTTCAAACCTGCCCAGCGGCTGGACGACCCCCAGCGGCGGCGGCCTCCATCTCATCACGCAGGGAACCGTAGACATTTTGGGAAGGCCAACGTCGCTCACAGATCCCAACGGCAACATCAGCTACGAAACTTATAACGACCCCAACCACGAAACGCGCGTCTATCGCGGCTGGACTGGCACGGCCACGACGGGTCCTACCGAGCTTTATCGCGAGGACCGCCCCGGCAGCTATCTCGAAGAGCTGACCATGACCGCCACACCGCACGTGACCGGCGGCGTCCCCGACGGCACCGAAGGGGTCAGCGGATTGCAAACCCTGGCGCGGCAAATCACCAACTCGGCCGGCCAATTCGTCGCTAGCGATGACTATTTCAACCTTACGGGGGTCACCTACTCGACGACGGCGCCGCGCCTGGGGACCCTCAACAGCAATTACTATGAAACGACTGTAGCCTACGATTCCCGGGGCCGCGAAAACCGAGTTCTAACGCCTACGGGAACCATCTATCGTACTGTTTACGATGGTCTGGATCGCGTGGTCAGCACCTGGGTCGGCACCAACGACACTCCGGGCAGCGGCTATTGGTCACCGTCCAACAACACACCGCCGTCGAACATGATCAAGACCGCCGACTTCATTTACGACAATAATACGCTGGGCGGCGCGACGCAGGTGGGCGACGGCAACGTTACGCAAGTCATAGAGCATCCTGGCGGCACGGCGGCCGACCGAGTTACGCAACAGTATTTCGACTGGCGCGATCGTCTCGTGGCCGGCAAGGCCGGCGTGCAGGGAACGGAAGATACGGCCACGCATCGCCCCATCATCTACACCACTTACGATAACCTCGACGAGGCCACGCAAGTCCAGCAATTCGACGGCGATGGCGTTACCATCACCTCAACGGGCGGCGTGCCCAACGCGCCGGCGGCCAGCCTACTCCGTGCTCAAAGCAAGGCGGCCTACGATGACCAGGGCCGCGATTATCAGACACAGACCTACAGCGTCGATCCGACGACTGGCGCCGTTTCCTCGACCGCCGTCACGAGCAACGTCTGGTACGACCATCGCGGCAACGTACTGGAAAGCAGCGTGCCGGGCGGCCTCGTAAGCAAGACGACATACGACGGCGCCGGCAGAGAGATAGTAAGCTACGCGACCGACGGCGCCAGCGGCACGAGCTGGTCAAACGCATCGAGCGTTACCAGTGACAATGTGCTGTCGCAGATTGAAACGACCTACGACAAGAACAGTAACGCCATCGAGGTCGCCGACCGGGAGCGTAATCACGACGAAACACAATTGGGCGCACTGGGCAATCCAACCACGGGCCCCAAGGCTCGCGTCAGCTACAGCGCCTCATATTACGACGCCGCCGATCGCCTGACCGGCACAGTGGACGTGGGCACCAATGCCGGCTCGGCGTGGACTAGGCCGGCCACGATTCCCTCGGCTTCGGACACGGCGCTCGTAAACCTAGTCACTTACAACGCCGCCGGGTGGGTGGACACGACCACGGATCCGCGCGGCGTCGCGGCCAAGGATCTTTATGACAATTTAGGCCGGACCATCAAAACGATTGAGGCTTACGACGGGGGCTCGCAGACGACCACCACCAACAAGACGACCGAATTCGCCTACGATGGCGACAACCATTTGACGAGCCTCCAGGCCGACCAGCCCGGCGGCGCCTACGAAAAGACGGCCTACGTCTACGGCGTGACGACCGGCGGCGGCAGCGATCTTTATTCCACGGACATCTTAGCTTCCACGCAGTATCCCGACAAAACGACAGGCGCACCGAGTTCCAGCGAAGCCGAACTCTACTCTGTCAACGCCCTGGGCGAAACCAAGACGCTGACCGATCGTGCTGGCAATGTGCATACGCTGGCATATGACGTCCTCGGTCGTGTCTCGGCTGACGCGATAACCACGTTAGCGTCTGGCTTCGACGGCTCGGTAAGGCGCATCGAAACCGCGTATGACACCCAAGGGAATTCATTCAAGTTCACAAGTTTCGACGCCGCGACCGGTGGCAATGTGGTCAACCAGGTCCAACGCGCCTTCAATGGCCTGGGCCAGCTGACCCAGGAATGGCAATCCCATGCTGGCGTCGTCAACACGGGCACAACGCCCAGCGTGCAATACGGCTATACGCTCATGGCCGGCGGCATCAACAACTCGCGCCTGACGAGCATGACGTATCCCAATGGGAAAGTACTCAACTACGGCTACGGAACAAGTGGCGGATTGAATGACAAGATTAGCCGACTGGACAACTTGTCGGATGCCTCCGGTACCTTGGAGCAATACAGCTATCTCGGTCTGGACATGATGGTCAAACGGGCACATCCGCAACCGGGCGTTGACTTGACCTACATCAAGCAAGGAGCTGAGGGAAACGGCGACGGCGGCGATCAATACACGGGATTCGACCGCTTTGGCAGAGTCGTCGATCAGCGCTGGATTAAGACCAGCAGCGGCACGGCAACGGATCGGTTCAAATATGGCTACGACCGCAACTCAAACGCCCTTTATCGCACCAACGAGGTCAACCACAATTTTGACGAGCTTTATCACGCTTCCGGCGCGGGCAATGGTTATGACAATCTCAACCAGCTCAGCGGCTTCCTGCGTGGCGTGCTGACCGCGTCGCAGCAAGGCGGCCAGCTTGACACGGTCACTAGCCCTTCGCACACGCAAACCTTTACACCGGATGCGCTCGGCAATTTCAGCAGCGTGACCACTGACGGTACCGCTGTCAACCGCACGCACAACCAGCAAAACGAAGTAACGGCTGTAGCAGCTACTAGCTTGGCGTTCGACAAAAACGGCAACATGACCACCGACGAGCAAAGTAGGACGCTGATCTATGACGCATGGAATAGACTCGTGGAGGTGAAAAATGGAGCCACAACGCTGGCGAGCTATAAGTTCGACGCTATGGGTCGGAGGATCGTAGAGACAGCAGGCGCCAATACGCGCGACTTGTACTTTGATGGCTGGAATGTCATCGAAGAACGACTCAATGGAGCTTCAACCGCCGACATTCAATACGTCTGGAATCCGCTCGATACGAACTCGCTGGTCCTGCGCGATCGCAGCACGGCGCACAATGGAACCCTCGATGAACGCTTGTTGTTGCAGCAAGGTGCGAACAGCGATGTCACAGCGCTCATCAATGGCAGCGGCACCGTTGTCGAACGCTACATTTACGATCCGTATGGGAAAGTTACTTTCCTCAATGGGACCTTTGGAACAATCTCCGCCAGCGCTTACGCGATGGTCTACCTATTCCAAGGCGAACGGTCGGATCCGGCGACCAATATGCTCCATACCGATGAACGCGATTACTCAACCACAATTCAGCGCTGGGTGAACGATGACCCCATAGGTTTTGCGAGTGGTGACACCAATTCCTATCGGTTCGTCGGTGATGCACCAGCGGATAATACCGACCCGAGCGGCTTGGCGCAAAATGTTGGTCATCATTGGATTCCCCAGACAATCCTGAGAGATTTAAAGAAGGCAGGACTGATTGACGCCGGTGCATGGGAGGTGGGAATGGGCCTATTCTCCGGTGAGTTGACCCAAGGACACTATTGGTGGAGGAAGTACGGAGGAGTAACCCATTCCGCTTACAGCGTACGTGTGAAAGAAATCTTGGAGGAGTATGCTAAAAAGAAAGGGCCAATCAATGATGAAAAGATGTTTGAACTTGCAAACATTATGAGAGCAGGACGCAATCCGTTAGAATGCAGAAATGGGGTGTATCAAATCGATAAGGTACTCGATCCCTTTAATCGAGCGATAAGGAAAGAACGTTTAGCCCTTGTTAGAAAGACTCCTGGTTTGGCTCTAAAAGAAGCCAGAACGGTTAAAGAAGCAAAGGATATGGCTCGACGCCTTTTCTGGAGGAAAGCCAAAACGGTTGGCATTTTAGGTAGATTTGGGAGTCGAGTAGTGAAATTCGGCTTGATTGCTTATCTCTGGAATGAGGATAGAAAAGCTAAAGGAGCGCAAGGAGCACTAGTAAACACGTGGCTGGATTTATCCCTGATTGGATGGATAAAGCTTGGCTATGAGGTCTGGACCGGCGAAGACTTGATACCAGATCTAATAGTGGGCGATAGAATCCCAACATATAGAGGGACGATTGAGGGCAGTGTGCTTGTGCCTGAGAGCAGCGGCGATGTGCCTTTAATCCCCAGTGAGGGGGATAAGTAGGCATACGCGGAATTGTGGCGAGCAGTGTGCTCTTCCTTAATTTGAAGGTGTTACAATTCCCCGTCAGTTTGCATCAATCCTTGATAAACGAGAATAAGTCATGTTTGTCCTGGTTTTGTGCATTCCAATTGGCAATTGTGGAGTTGATCTAATGGCGGACCCCGTTCCGCAACTGATCAGGGCATTAACCGATGATGACACCGACATTGGCCGCGACGCCGCTGATAAGCTATTTGAACTTGGAGCTAAAGCTAAAGCAGCAATTCCGGCATTGGTTGAGGCTCTTAAGCTATCGGATAGGCGTAGGCAAGTCATTGCAGTTCTAAGGGCAATTGGTCCGGATGCGAAGGAAGCAATTCCGGCTTTAGCGGCCATCCTTAAGGATGGCCAGGAAGATTTTCTCGGTCGCACCGAGCTAGGCGGCGCACTGATTAAAATCGCAGGACGAGATGCGATACCATTATTGGAGGAGGCACTTCGTAGTAAAATCGTCGTAAGCCGCAGAGCGGCTGCTTGTACTCTTGGAGAAATTCCTTCCGAGGCAAAAACAGTTGTGCCCATTCTTATCACAGCGCTCAAAGACAAAGAGGAAAAAGTTCGCGATTCTGCGACAAGTTCGTTGAAGAATATGGGAGCTTTTGGCGTCGCTCGTCTAAGTACAGCTTTAACGGATAAGGATCCTTATTTACGCGTTCATGCTGCTTATGCCTTGGTTGAAATAGACGCGCAAAAGCATGGCGCTGCAGTGGTTATGGCAATCGTCGGAGATCTCAAAAATACTGATACAACTGTGCGCCAACAAGCTGCGCGAGTCTTGAGCTATGCCGGCCCGCAGGCCAAACCGGCTGCTTCTGCTTTGCAGAAGGCGCTCACCGACAAGGACTACAAAGTGCGAGGCTCGGCTGCCTGGGCGCTAGGCAATATTGGTTCGGCAGGCGAAGCCGCCATTCCAGATCTTATTACCGCTCTGAACGATTCGGAAGGACAAGTACAGATGTGGGCTATGCGCTCTTTGGGAACCTTCGGCTCTGCCGCCAAGAAAGCTGTGCCGAAAATAATCGAAGGCCTCAGCCACCCGGAGGCAATCTACCGCCAATTTGCCGCCGAAGCCCTCGGCGACATTGGCCCTGAAGCCAAAGAAGCGATTTCTGCTTTGGAAAAGCTGGCAAAGAAAGACAAGTACGAAGAGGTCCAGGAGGCGGCAGTAGAAGCCGTTAAGAAGATCAAAGGGAAGTAAAAGCGACGCTAGCGCGAGCCACAGCTATCCACCAAAATGCTTTCCATTTCTTTCCACAGGGGGCAAGCGAAATGGAGAGAACCAAATCGGACGGCTTTTCCCGGAGAGCTAGACCTTAAGTTTCGTTTTTCACCCCTAGCTTCCGTTTTTCACCGGTTATTTCCGTTTTTCATCGGGGGTGGGTGGGGGATGAAAAACGGAAAACGATTGCTCATTTCGACCGCCACAACTCGCCTCGCTAACGCGTCGGGCTAGCTGCGATGAACGGCTCTGGGTACAACAGGATGCCAACGCCAATGTAACGGCTCTGGTGAACACGTCAGGCACGGTCGTTGAGCGCTATGATTATGATCCCTACGGCCAAGTGAGCTACCTTAACGCCAACTGGGGCAGTATCTCTAGTAGCGCCTATGCTTTGAATTATCTCTTCCAGGGCTTGCGTCTGGATACGGCGGTCAACCTTTACGACCAGCGTTATCGCGTTGATTCGCCTGCCTTGGGGAGGCCAATTCAAGCCGATCCGCTGGGGCTAGGCGCCGGTGATTCCAATGTCTATCGCAGCGAAGGCAATAACCCTGCCAATGTGACCGATCCTTTGGGTCTGTTTCCCCCTGACATGTGGGGTGGCCTACAAGACCAAACCAAACCGGGGCCTGGCGAGAATTATGCCGGCACCTGTCTGGAAAACATCCCCAAGATCCCGCAACAAGGACCGGATTTAGTTCAACAAATCGACCAGCAGCTGCAACAGCGCCAGCGCATGGCCGCCCAGGGCATGACGCCGCCGCCGTTGACGGCGGGGGATGTGCCGATCTACGGCATGGACGGCAACAGCACGGCCGGAGCGGCGATGGTCCAGGCGGGCAAGGCGATAGCGTACATGACCGGAGCAGCCGGAGTCTCAATCATTACGGCGCCCCTTCTTGGTCCCCTCGACGGCGTCGTTTTCTCTGCATTCATCGGCGCGGCGGCGGGATATCAAGCGCAAGGCAATAGCGAAAAAGCCATCGAGATGCTTATCCAAGGGGGCTTGACGGCTCTCTTTTCTCCTGCCGGCACGCGAATGCTGGGCAGGGCATTAGGAAACGTCGCCAACGGAGTGGGGAAAGTCCTTTGCGATAAACTTAGGATCCTGTGCTTTGCCGAAGGAACCCATCTGCTAGTTCCTGGCGGTTCAAAGCCCATCGAGCAATTCAAGCCCGGCGATTGGATTCTGTCCGCGCCAGACGATGATCCGGAAGCGCCGCCGGAGCCAAAGCAAGTCGAAGAGGTCTTTACGAACCATCTGTCGGTCTTGAATCTGCACGTGTGCGGGCAGATAATTCAAACGACACCCGGGCATCCCTTCTATGTTAAAGGGCTCGGCTGGACGGCGGCGGCTGCCTTAGAAGTCGGCGACCTGCTGCGCAGCTACGATGGCCGCTGGATTCCTGTTGAGGACATGTGCGACAGTGGCGAGGAACTGCCCGTTTACAATCTACGGGTGGCAGATCATCACACGTATTTTGTAGGAAGAAGAGATTGGGGCTTCTCGGTTTGGGCACATAACCTGGACTGTGATGGTCTTCTGGGGCAACTTCATCATGTAATCTCTAAGAAAATCTGGAGAGCGCTTGATAAGCATGCCATTTTGAAAGGACTCTTCAAGGTACGAGACCCAAGATTTGTAACGCGGGCAATTAGTGCAATCGCTCACAAAGGATACCAAAAGTGGCATCGTGACTTGGATCGTCGAATCGTAGAGTGGTTAGAGAGATTCGTTGCCGCATCTGAAGAAGAGTTCATGCAATTTCTGAAGACCTTGTATAACGACCCGGATTTGCTTTGGCGGTTCCCCAAAGGATTTTGAGGTTTGTAATGGGACTGAAATTCTATGTTCTAAGAGATCCGATCACCGATTCTCCGGAGGATAGGCGGGGGGGCATGGATGTGATCGAAGAAGAGAGCTTTAAGACTGGCCCAGCGCCCCTTTGCCCAAAGTGTGCCCAACCGGTGGGATTGCGTTCATGGCTGCCGCCATATCGAGTGGAAATGGAAACGTGGGGCAGCGAATACGGAGACTTGGTTCGTCTTGGCAACAATGTCGTAGTATCCGATCGATTCGTACGGACATATCAAAAGGCTGACCTCAAAGGCCTTTCACCATTCGAGCCGGTCGAAGTAATCCGGTTCATTCACCGCCGCGGAAAACCTAAAGAGCCGCCTCCCACGTTCTTCACCGCAACTGTCCCGCGCAGTCAAACAACGGTGGACCAGGAAAAGTCCGAGTACCAGCGGAAAAAAGGCGCCATTGTGTGTCCTGTTTGTCTTCAGGGTGGGATCGTAGATCAATATAAACGAGTCTGCATAGTCTCTGTGACTTGGACAGGCGAGGACATATTTTTCCCCCGAGGTGGACTCGATATTGTCGTTACCGAGACATTTAAGGAGGCATTTGAACAGCACTCATTGAGGGGGTCCATTTACATCCCCGCTGAAGAATGTGGTTGGGACGCCTACGCGCCTCTATAAGTTGACTCAACGAAAAGGACTCTTCACCTGACTATGTGGAGAAATAATGGATCACAATAATTATCACAAGGTCGGTGAGCACATCCATATGATTCGCCATGCTAGTTTGATAGCGATTCTTCTCCTTTTGGGTCTGGGCTGCGCCAAGTCAGATGACAAGCGTACGCACGAAAAGGTCTTTAATGAAGCCATCGTGTGCGTGCGGAATGGAGAGGAGGCCTGCAAGAGCGTTAGAGACGGTCCTAGCACCAAGAGTGCGGCGACTGCACTTTCCCAAGAGGCCAAGCGTCTACAAGAACTTCGCAAGGAGATGCTGGCTCTGGGATCGCCATCAAAAACGCAAAAGGCGCGCGTTCATGAAAGGGAATCGGCAATGGTTCAAGCCTCACAAGACATTATGCGAGCCGTCAGTTCTGCGACAAGCGTGGTCCAATCCGGGCGAATCCCCGCAGATGCCGCGGCTAATTGGGCAAGCGCCAGCATGGAATTTGGCCAAGCCATGACGGACTTCGGGAACAACCTCACGCAGTTATTCGATTGACCCATTAGCCGGAGAAAAAGGGGCATCGTATGCCCGTTCCCGAGCTACAGCTATCCCCCAAATGCTTTCCATTTCTTTCCGCGGGGGTCAGGCGAAATGGAAAGAACCAAATCGGACGGGCCTTCCCGGCGAGCTAGACCTTAGGTTTCGTTTTTCAACCCAAAGTTCCGTTTTTCATCAGGGGTGGGTGGGGGATGAAAAACGGAAAACGATTGCGCATTTAGGCCGTCACAAATCGCCTCGCTAACACGTCGGGCTACCTGGGTCGGCAATGGGTCCTTGTCATTAACCACCCGATGGCGGCCTTGCGCGCTTTCGTTGTGTTTGGTTGTTGCAGCTGGACCCTGTTGCTCAAGTGACGACCCTCTGGTGCACCGCCCGCGCGCCAGAGGGTGATCAATAATTGAACACCTCTGCCGACTTCCGCCCATTCGTTGTCTTTAGTTGTCACTCATCGCAGCATGTCTTCGACCCCGGCGGGCCAGGTGTCTTTGGGTTCATATCCCAGCAGTTCCTTGCCCGGCTTGAGATCGTAGACCTCACAGGTTACAGGCCGGCTGCACGCATAAACGACGGCGAATTGAAAATTGGCGGGCGCCTCGACGGCGCAGGCGAAGAAGCGGCCGGCGTCGCCGGGGCTTAGATATACGTCCGGCCCCCATTCCGTGCGGGCCAGCTCTTCACAATGCTCGCGCGTGCGCGGGCACCAGCCCAAACGGGCCGCGATGACGCTCATGCCGTGCGAATCGGCAAACGACCGGCCGGCGGCTTCGAGGAAGACCTTGGCGACGGCGTACCAAGCGCGCGGCGTCGGCTGTGCATCGACTCCGATGGGCAGCGGCCCCGTGAACCGCTGATACCACACCACCTGACCGCTGCTGCCCAGAATCAAGCGGCGCACACCGGCGAGCCGGGCCGCCTCAAAAACGTGATAGACCCCAATGACGTTGTTAGGCAGGAGCTTTGTCAAAAAGTCATCGTCGTCGGGAATGGCGGCTAAGTGGATGAGCGTGTCAATGCCGTCGACAGCCCGTCTTATCATGGCGGCGTCGGTAATGTCGCTCACCAAGAAGTCATCAATGCCGGGTGTAGGGGCTAGGTCAAAGCCGCGCACGAAATGGCCGCGCGCCTTGATCTCCCGGACTGCCGCCTGGCCGACTCGCCCGGCCGAGCCGGTGATGAGGACCCTTTTAGGTGAGGCCGCCATATCTGCGATAGAGTCCTTTTATTTGTGCTCGGCCTTTTCCGCCGTGCTTTTGGGATGGCCGCGCAAATGCTTGTCGCGCATTCGTTCGCTACGCGCTAGGTAATCCCGCAGGGTCTCCAGCTTGAATTCTTTGGCGATTTGTTCGACCGATAAGCCGGATCGGCGACTGGCCAAGAGAAACAAGGCTTCGGGTTGGTGGACATCAATGCCGATATCGGGGCCATATTTCTCGCGCAAAGCGGGGAACTGGTTCTCGTTGAAATCGAGGTGGAAGACTTCACGGTCCAGATTGACCTCGGCCACAACCCACGGAGGCAGCCGGTTGGCGCGCACTTGCGACGTTTCCTGACCCTGGCGGGCGAGGTAGCGGCCGGACATATCGATAATGGCGCTTTCTGCCCGAAATGAAACGACGATCGTAAAGCCGTAGCGCAGAGCCCAATGCTGCAAGAGGCGTTCTCCCCAAAACATCGACGGCCAAAATACCAGGCGGGCTCGTTGTTTTTCCAGTTGCTCAGCCACGCGCGGATAGTTCACATCGAAGCAGACGGCTGCGCCAACTCGCACGCCGTCGCATTCGCCGACAGGCACTTCCCAGCCCGGCGTTATGCCGGCTTCCATTTCGCTTACCGTCGGATAATTCTTGCGGTAAACCAGCACGAGCTTGCCCGTGCGGTCGACGATAGGCGTCGAATTATAAACTTGGCCCAGGTAGCGTTCGAGAAACGGAACAACAAGCGCCACGCCTAACTCTTTAGCAATCTTGCCGACCGCGGCGACAAAGGGTTCTAGCTCCGGCGCTTGTTTGACGCCCTTTGCGATCCCCGCGCCGATACAGGCACAAATCTCCGGAAAGCAGATGAAGTCCGGCTTATCAGCCATAACGCGCTTAACGATGTCGCGCACGCCGGCGAGATCCACGCCCTTGTCACGATGGTCATGAGCCGGAGGAATGAGGCTAACGGCGGCAAGGCGAACCAAGTGCGCCACGAGACACCCTTCCTTCTTGCCTATAACTTGTTCCGCATTGCTGCCTAGAGAGCAAAGGGACTTGGACCAATTGGCTGGTCCAAGTCCCATAGTGATTGCGCGAAAGAAACGACCAACTACTAGAACTCGCGGGTTTTCTTGATTCCCGGTTGCGGCACGGGATATTTGCCGTCGGGGCCTGCCCGCAGGGGGGCCGGGGAATCCATCGCCAGCCGGTCAACCTCGGGCGCCAGTTCGTGGTCGTGGTTAAGCATCTGGTCGAAGATTATGACTTGCCCGGTGTGGGCTGCCATGCGACCCATAGCCGTAACGAGGCTAGCTTCCGCGCCGCGCTTGACTTCGTTATAGCGCTTATCCGCGCGGATGGCATGCATCAGGTCTTCCCATTCCACCTGGTACGGATTGGGTTCTTCGGTGCCGAATTGCCAAATCACGTTCTTGTTATGGACATTGGGATTTTGATCCTTGAGCAGACGACTCTTGGCGGGAGAATGGCCTGCAAAGGAGATGACCGCTGAGCCCTTGGTGCCATGAGCGTAGCTGGCGAATTCGCTGTGGCAGCCTGGGATCGTCCGGCCTTCCAGGAACAGCTTAGCGCCGTCGGGGAAGGTGTACTCGACCGAGTAGGAATCGAAATTCTGATCGACCGAGTTATTGCGGTAGTGACGGCCGCCGGAGGCCTGCGCTTTGACGGGCCAAGCGTCTTTCATCCAGCAACACTCGTCGATATTGTGAATCAAGAAATCGCTATAACAGCCGCCGCTCGCCCACAGGAACGAGTGGAAGCGTTTGATCTGGTACAAAAGTTCCGTAATGCCGTCGGGCTTGGGCGGCGAGTTTTCCTTGGCTGTAAGACCGGCCTGCCGATAGGCCCGGAGCATGGTCAAGTCGCCGATTTGGCCATCTTTGATGCGCTTAAACAGTTCTTGGCGGACAACGCAATGCCGGCACATGAGGCCGACGCCCACCTTGAGGTTTTTCTCTTCGGAGGCCTGTGCGAGCTTCAACATTTTGCGTGTGCTCGGTCCGTCCACCGTGACCGGCTTTTCCATGAAGACGTTGAGACCCTTGTCAATGGCATAGGTAAAGTGCACCCAACGGAACGCCGGCGGCGTGGTCAGAATGACGACATCACCCGGCTTGAGACAGTCCATGGCTTTCTTATAGCCGTCAAAGCCGATGAATTGGCGATCTTCAGGGACCTCCATCTGCTTTTCATGTTCGTTCTTTATCTGTTTGAAGCTGCCTTTGAGCCGCTCCGGGAATACATCCGCCATGGCCACCAGCTTAGTGGGCCCAACAGTCGTTGAGAGCGCGTTTTCGGCAGCCCCGGTGCCCCGGCCGCCGCAGCCGACCAGCGCGAGTTGGATCGTATTGCTCTCTCCCGCGTGCACACTGGGAATTGCGATGCCGGCCAACGCCGACGCGGCGGCAAGCTGGCCGGTTTTCTTTATAAGGTCGCGGCGTGATGGGTTATTGCTGGTGGTGTGGTCCACAAATGAACTCCTCTCCTGGTTGGTGGGTATTCGAGAGACCTAGGCGGGCCTCTCTAGTTTCCAGATTCTGCGGCCAAAGTCAAAGAAGAAAACCGCTAGAATGCGAGCAAATGCCTTTAACTTGCGTACATTGGCTCCTCCAAGTCACGTTAAACTGACCGATTCCCCCGGCAGCGGCACAGCAACATCTCCGAAACCATTTTCTCTTAAGCTTCGCGCCAGGGCCTCGGCCTGTTCCTTTTCGCCGTGTACCAGGCGAACTTTCTTCACCTGGCCCGCCAAGGGACCGAGCAGGGCCAGGAAATCATCATGGTCAGCATGACCAGAGAAGCCGTTGAGTTCAACGATGTCGAGCCACTTGTTCCAGGCGCGGCCCATGAAGCGCACGGTGGGCCGATGTTCAAGGAGCTTCCTCCCCAAGCTAGTCGGCGCTTGATAACTTACCAAGACCAGCGTGCTGCGCGGGTCGTCAATGTGATGCTTCAAATGCCTCAGGATACGGCCGGATTCGCACATGCCGCCCGAGGCAACAATGATGCACGGGTCGGGATGCCGAGTGATCCGGTCGCTGTCTTCGTGTCTTGCCAAATAGCGAACAGCGGGAACGGCCGTGTTTGTCCCTCGCTCGGCGATGTCCGGAATGGATCCCGGCTCCAAGTAATCTGGGTATTGCCCGTACACTTGAGAGATGTGCAACGCCAGGGGGCTGTCAACAATCAACGGCAGGCTCGGAATCACGCCTTCTCGCATCCATTTAAGAAGATAGTGAACTACGACTTGCGTGCGGCCCAGACTAAAGGCGGGGATTAGGACCTTGCCGCCGCGTTCCTGCGTCTCGCGGACGACCTCGGCCATGACCTGCGCCATGAATTGCAACGTCTTGTGTCTACTGCCTCCATAAGTGCTTTCGCTAATGAGCAAATCGGCCGGAGGCGGCGCTTTCGGTTCAGGAACAAAGGGAAGCCCGCGGCGTCCGAGGTCGCCGGTAAATGTGATCGTATGTTCGCGGCCGGAGCTGTTCAGCATGACCCTCGTCATGGCCGATCCAAGAATGTGACCGGCGTCGAAAAACTGAAAAGTTGCGTCTTCGTTGATTCGCCTTTGTTGACCATATGGGACTGGGACAAACAGGTCGAGAACGCGGGACACGTCTGCTCGGGTGAACAGTGCATCTGAACCGATGTCGGTCAGGCCGACCAACCCGGCATGGCGCGCATCCTCCTCCTGAATGCGGGCGGAGTCCATGAGCATGATTTCAACGAGATCTTGCGTCGGCGGCGTGCTGAAAATGGGTCCGTGAAAACCTTGTTTCACAAGACCGGGCAGGTTGCCGCAGTGATCGATGTGGGCATGGCTCAGGATGACGGCATCGATTTGATTTGCATGAAACGGGAAGCGGCTGTTGCGGCGGCGGGTCTCTTCGCGCGGCCCCCGATACATGCCGCAATCAAGAAGAATGCGCTGCCGGCCGGTCTCGATCAGGTGCATCGAACCGGTTACCGTTTGGGCAGCGCCCCAAAAAGTGACTCTGGGAAACGAGGAATTACCAGAAACAGGCACTAGGATATCTCGGTAAAGGCTCTCCTTTTGCCTTTGAAATCAATTGCTGAGCCGGGAGAGGGTTTTCAATTCCAAACAGACCAACTAACGGATTCTAACTGTAAATGTGTCTATTGAAAATGGCTTTCGTGATGTAGGCAAACAAAAGTAGGGAACTATGGGAGTTAATCATGACTGCCAAACGAATCCTGAGTATTGGACAATGTGGCGCCGATCATGGTCGAATCACGCGAACTTTTGGCGAACACTTCAATGCGGAAGTCGTATCCGTTGATAACGAGGCGGAGGCAACGCTACGGCTTCGGGAAGGACGGTTTGACTTAATTCTGGTCAACCGAATCCTTGATTCGGACGGCTCTTCGGGCGTCCAGATCATCAAGCACCTCAAAGCAAACCCGCTGGCACAAGCAATTGCCACGATGCTTGTTAGCAATTACGAAGAGGCTCAGGAAGAGGCTGTGAAAAACGGCGCGCTGGAAGGGTTCGGCAAGGGCGCGCTGGGACACCCGGAGATGATGAGCCGGCTCCGGAGGATCCTCGAAGATTTATGACCGGGCAGCAAACGAAAAGATTCCCCCAAGAAACCACTTAGTTGCCCTTGTAAGCCACAAAAAGGTATGGATTAATGAGGAGTGCCCCATGCCTGGCAATCCCAAGACTACCGATTGGTATGATTTCCTTCTTAAGATTTGTCACCGCTCGGCGAACTTGGCCGGCGGCCTTCGTGGTCGCTTTCGGCTGGGGGTGCATCACGCCTACGATCGCTCATGCCAGTTGCGGTGATTATTTGGAGCATGGGCAATCCCATTCGAGTTTTTACTCCACTCACCAACCAAAGCGGTTATTAGACCCGGAGCAGAAACCGGAACCCAAGCGCTGTTCGGGGCCCTTCTGCTCGGGAAGTCCTTCGACGCCGCTTGTCCCGGCCACGCCGCCGACTCTGCGCGTGGAGCAAGATTGGGCCAGTCCTTCGATGTCCTCAACACCTAGTCCACCGAGTTGGTCGCATCACGTTCCTGATTCAGCTTTGATGCTAACGTCCGAACTCTCATCTTCAATTTTTCATCCTCCGCGCTGAAGCCAGATCAATTTCTTGTGGTTTGCCGCAGCCTAACCTCCGGGTTTGCTGTGTGGGGTTTGCCCTGCACGTAAGGTAAACGTGCTGGCGGGACGCCGACGCCACGATTGGTCAACCCGAATGCTCAGCTGGGGCAGTCGCCGTCGCTGATCCCTTAGACCGCGACCGCATTTTGAAATTATTGACGAGCAGGCTTCATCCGCAGTCATTTTACTTTATGAGGATATTTCCATGGACATACCCGGCCAAACTGGGAGCGTAGCGATGCCGCCGACGCCGCGCCGGCCGGCGCTCAAAGACCGTCGCGGCCGCGTCTATGAACCGGCCATTGGGCCGCGCCTTAAAGTTTATTTGGCGGTTATCTTCGCTGGAGTCGCCCTGCTCGGAGCGACCGGCATCTATCTGTTTGCGCTGTCCGCATTGAACTTTACCACGGGAAGGAACTACACCAGTTACTTCTCGCTTTGCATGGTCTTCGTCCACACATATGGCGGCGTCTTGTTCGTTCTTCCCTTCATTATTTTCGGATTGGTTCATTACGCGACCGCCCGCCATCGTCCCAATCGCCGAGCCGTTAGGCTGGGTATCGCTTTGTTTTCCGCAGGCATTATCGTCTGCGTTACGGGTCTGGCCCTTGTGCAGGTGCATGATAGCCTGCAACTGCCGACCAAGACGCTGGGGCGCTGGATCGTTTACGCGCTACACGTCATCGCTCCGCTGGCGGCCGTATATTTGTACGTTCTGCATCGCCGTGCCGGCCCCGATTTGAAATGGCAATGGGGAGCGGCCTGGGGCGTAAGCGTGGTGGCGTTCATTGGCATTATCGGCGCTATGCACGCCGTCAACCCCAACGACTGGAATCGCGTCGGCTCGCCCGAAGGCGAGAAGTATTTTGAACCTTCGGCGTCGCGCACGATCGACAGCAACTTCATTGCCGCCGACACCCTCATGATGGACAGTTACTGCATTAAATGCCACAAGGATGTTTACAACGATTGGTTTCATTCGGCCCATCACTTCAGTTCCTTCAATAATCCTCCGTATCTCTTTGCCGTTCGTGAGACTCGGAAAGTGGCTCTGGCGCGGGACGGCAACATGAAAGCCGCGCGCTGGTGCGCGGGCTGCCATGATGTCGTGCCTTTCTTCAGCGGCAAGTTTGACGATCCGAATTACGATGACGTAAACGATCCAACCGCCCAGGCCGGCATTACTTGTACGTCGTGCCATGCCATAACAAACGTCAACAGCACCAAGGGCAACGGGGACTATACCATTGCCGAGCCCTTGCACTATCCGTTCGCCAAAAGCGAAAACGCCATCCTGCAATATCTCAATAATCAGATGATCAAGGCCAAGCCGGATTTCCACAAGCAGACGTTTCTGAAGCCTTTCCACAAGACCGCCGAGTTTTGCTCGACGTGCCACAAGGTTTCCTTGCCCATGGAGCTAAACCATTACAAAGACTTTTTGCGCGGCCAAAATCATCATGACACGTTTTATCTAAGCGGCGTCAGCGGCCATAACGCCCGCTCTTTTTACTACCCCAAGGTTGCCAAGACGAATTGCGCCGAGTGCCACATGCCGCTCCGGGAAAGTAAGGACTTCGGTGCAAGCGACTTCGACGACAGCGGCACGCGTCAAGGACATGGCCACAACTTCCCGGGCGCCAATACCGGGTTGCCCTGGATTCTGAGTCTTGACCCAGCCAAGAAGGACCATCTAGACGAGTTTGTCCAAGCGGCCGAAGCCCAGGCCAAGTTCTTAAAAGATAAGAAAGTCCGCATTGATTTGTTTGGCCTGCGCGAAGGCGGCAATATCGACGACAAGCTCCATGCGCCGCTGCGCCCCGAAATGCCGAAAGTTAGGCCCGGCCAATCGTACCTCGTTGAAGTCGTAGTCCGCACTCTGGACATCGGCCATCCGTTTTCCCAGGGCACCGTGGATTCCAACGAGATTTGGGTTGATTTTGAGGCTCGATCCGGCGACCGCGTAATCGGCCGCAATGGCGCCATGAGCGGCCCCAATGATTCCGGCAAGGTTGACGAGAACGCGCATTTTATTAACGTCCTAATGCTCGACCGCAACGGCAATCGCATCAATCGCCGCAACCCTCAAGACATCTTCACGCCGCTCTACAACCATCAGATTCCCCCCGGAGCAGCCAATGTCATTCACTACCGGCTGGACGTGCCCAAGGACGTGTCCGGCCCTATTCAACTGAAGGCCCGTGTTCGCTATCGCAAGTTCGATTTCGAGTACATGAGTCTCGTCAATGGGGGCGACGACAAGGTTCCCAAGCTGCCGGTGGTGGATATGTGCTCCGATTCGGTCACTTTGCGGGTTGATGGATTTGATAAGGTCGACGAGCAAAAGTCGCCTATCGAGCCGGCCTGGCAACGGTGGAACGATTATGGCATCGGCTTGTTCTTAATTGCTTCGGGCGACGCCAAGCGCCCCGGCTTGCGGCAAGCTGAGGAAGCTTTCCAAAAGCTCGCGGGTATGGAAGCACCCGATCCGCAAGCTCATGGCAACGTTAATTTGGCTCGGAGTTATGTGCTGGAAGGAGACCTGTCCCGAGCGGAGAGCGTTCTCAAAAAGATCCAGGACGGGCATTTGCCTTCGCCGTGGTGGACCGTCTCCTGGTTTACCGGGCTAGTCAATGCTCAAAACGGTCATCTTGATGAGGCGATTGCCGATTTCGAGAAAATTCTCGATCCCGCTAATCAGCCCCGTGAACGCAAATTCGATTTCAGCACGGACTATGTCGTACTCAATGAACTGGGCAAGACGTACTTCAACCGCGCCCAACAGGAGTTGAACGATCGCCAAGAACAAGATCGTTTTCTACGAAAGGCTCTGATTCCGCTCGAGCGAACGCTGTCGCTCGATCAAGAAGACTTGGAAGCGCACTATTGGCTAAGGCAATGTTTTGCTGTTCTGGGTCACGAGGAAGAGCCTCGCCAGGCGCAAGCCTCGGATTCGGACAAGGTCCAGCGCTCGGAGATCGAGGAGCTGGGTTCCCTCTTGACGGACACCAATTCAAGCCGCGAGCAAAGAGCGCAGGCTGGGTTCCAATTAGCCAAGAAGCTCGTAGGTTTCGGGGAGCAACCGCCCGATCCTCAGGTCCACCGCTTGCTGGCTCTGCAAAACCTCATCGTCAGGGTGACGAAGTCCTTTGAAACAGAAAAGGATCCGCTCGTGATTGAAGCGACCGCTCAAGTGTTGGCCTCGCTGCACGGCGCTATGCACGGGTTGCTCATTGAGGACGCCAATGCGAAGAACCAGACGGTGGAGAAATACCGCAGCGGCCACAAGGCAGCGGACAGGGCTTCGCAAGCCATTGTGATTTATCCGACAGCAAAATAAAGTAGCCCGCCGCTCCGCGGCGGATTCCGCGGCGGAGCGGCCGGCTGCTATCAGCATTTACAATTATTCGCAGGTACAACCATGAGCGAAACCGTCACTGAAGCCACCTCGCAATTACAACCGCGCCGTTGGCGGCTATTCCTGGGTTTGACCGTCGGCCTTCTCGTTTGCGGCGGAGCGGCAGCCGGCGTGTACTGGGTGCTGACAAAGAAGGACCCCCCTCCCAATGTGGTTTCCCCCGTAGATGCGCCCAAGCTCCGTGAGAAGTCGGCCGCCATCCCATCCGTTTCCTTCAAAGACATAACCGATAAGGCCGGCATTCATTTTCGTCACACCAACGGCGCTTTCGGCAAAAAGCTGTTGCCCGAGACGATGGGGTCCGGGGTCGCTTTCTTGGATTTCGATAACGACGGCAAGCAAGACCTGCTGCTGATCAACTCTTGCTATTGGCCCGGCCATGAGCCGGCCGGCGAGCCTCCGCCCACCTTGGCCCTCTACCGAAATAAGGGCAATCTCGATTTTGAAGACGTTACTGAGGCATCAGGCCTCAAATTGACGTTCTACGGCATGGGCGTCACGGTCGGCGATTACGACAATGACGGCTGGCCCGACATCTTCATCACTGCCATAGGCGGCAATCATCTCTTTCACAACGAGCCAGTCGATCCCAGTGATCCCAAGAAGGGACGGCGTTTCGTCGATGTCACCGATCAAGCCGGCATGCGCGGTCCGGGCGGTTGGCCGGCCGGCTCGGTTGACATCCTCAAATGGGATAAACCCATCACGTTTTCCACCTCGGCGACATTTTTCGATTTCGACGGCGACGGCCTGCTGGACCTGGTCGTTTGTAATTACATCACCTGGTCTCCGGCCAACGACCTGGCTCAAGACTTTAAATTAGCCGGCGTGGGCAGGGCCTACGGGCCGCCGACAACTTTTGACGGCGCCACGTGCTTTCTTTACCGCAATAAAGGCGGCGGGAAATTCGAGGATGTTTCCAAGCAAGCCGGCGTGGAAGTCGTGGACAATGCGCTGAACCGGACCATCGGCAAGTCCCTCGGCGTCATTGCTTGCGACATCGACGAAGACGGCTGGCCCGATCTCTTTGTCGCCAATGATACGGCCCCGAATTTCTTCTTTCACAACGAGCCCGTCGACCCGGGCGATCCCCGCAAAGGCCGGCATTTCGTGGAAATGGCCAAGCGACTCGGCGTCGCCACGGCCGAGGGCAACACGCGCGGGGCCATGGGCGTCGATTGGGGCGAATATCGGCCCGGCATCCCGGCCGTGCTCGTCGGCAATTTTGCCGATGAACCGGACACGTTCGTGCGGCGGGACAACGCCAAAAGGCTGGTCTTTTCTGATGCCGCCCTGGCTGAGGGCATTTACGGGCCGAGCCGCCCGTACCTCAAATTCGGCGTTTTCTTCTTCGACTACGATCTCGACGGCCGGCTCGACATCCTGACATGCAACGGGCATTTGGAGCCGGACATTTCCTCCGTGCGCAATACTACGTACGCTCAGCCCGTTCAACTCTTCTGGAACAGCGGCAGTCCCAAGAGATGTTACGAACCGGTCGGGCCCGAAAACGCCGGCGAGGACGTGTTTCGCCCGCTGGTCGGTCGCGGCTGCGCCTTCGCGGACATCGATGGCGACGGCCATCTCGATGTCGTCCTAACGGCCAACGGCGGTCCGGCCCGGCTCTTGCACAACGAAGCCAAATCAGGCAACCACTGGCTGCGCCTCAAGCTCGAAGGCGACGGCCACCGTTCCAACCGCAGCGCCATCGGCGCCCGAGTCATCGTCAAAGCGGGCGATCTAACTCTAGAGCGCATCGTCACCGCCGGTCGCGGCTACCTCAGTCAAAGCGAACTGCCCCTAACCTTCGGTCTAGGCAAACGCACCCAGGTAGACAGCGTCACCATCTACTGGCCCGGCCGAAACGCGACCAAAGAAACCTTCGCTCCACCCGCAATCGATAAGCAACATGTCCTCCAGCAAGGCACCGGCCGCAAAGAAAACGGCGACTACAAAGACGGGATTTGATCGATACGCCGCCCGGACAAGGTCTTCCCGACGCCGTACCAGCGGGTCATCTCGCCCGAGAAGCCCTTGCGATTTGATTCTCTCCATTTCGCCTGACCCCCCGTGGAAAGAAATGGAAAGCATTTAGGGCTGGCTACGGCCGAAAGAATGGCAAAGACCAATTGCCGAGTTGTGGCGGCCAAAATGAGCAATCGTTTTCCGTTTTTCATCCCCTCACACCCCCTGGTGAAAAACGGACCCTAAGGTCTTGCGTCGCAAATCTACTGCGGACCGTTTCACGGAACCGGCCCAGCTCTGCGCGGCGCCTCGCGGGAGCACAGATTCTCAATACCTGTCCGCGTCCCCATTTTGATTTCGGCGTCAGGGAACTTGTTTTGACTCAGCAGCACGCCACCGAGCATGGACTTCATGTTAAATGTAGTCGAGGCATCGGCTTGGAGTTTCTCGCGAATGGCCAGGCATTCGCGCAGAGGCGATTCGGCCTCTGTCTGTTTTTTCTGCCGAAATAAGTTCCCGTTAAGCTGGGCAAGTTCGCTGGCATAGAGGACCGATTGGGCGCCGGCGCGTACTTTTACCAGCGCCAGCAACTTCCACCGCCACGGTTCGGCTCGGCTCTTGGGAGAGAGTTTCCGCCTCTAGGGAGCGACTGAGCTAGATTTGGCAGGAAGATGGAACTCTCGGGCATCCGGATTTTGCCAATCTTGCTACCCAATGGCAAGCCTTCCGGCGTCATGCCACCCCGCCAACCGCCGCCTGAACATTGCTTCCACGAACAGAGGAGACGCTTTACACGCGGTCCTGCAGAGGCCATATTCAACTGTTGCTGCAAACCGAGGGGAGGTTCTTCATGGGGAAGTTCGACGTACGAGACGGCGCCCCGTTCATCGAGACAGCTTGGAATGCAAACGAATTGGCCGCACAGCTCCAGCAGTGGGCGCCGTGGCGCCACCGAATCGTCTTCTCCAACGGTGTTTCGACTGTCGATCTCGACCGCGGGGAGTTGTGGACCGAGCGGCCCCTTGGCAAAGTCCTAAAGTTCGAGCCTGAGCTGACCCTGGGCTCGGCTCAGGGCGGTCGGGCCTTGGACCTCGGCTGTAACGCCGGCTACAATGCCCTCTACCTCGCGTCGAAGTACGGCATGACCGTGACCGGCGTCGATAGCGCCGAGCGACACGTAAGCGTGGCACGCTCCTTGGCGGAATTGAGCGGGACGCACGGGGCCACATTTGTCCAGGCCGACGCCAACACCTACTGGGAGCCCGACGCCTTTGATCTGATCCTCCACCTAGGGACGCTCTACCACCTTAGACATCCCATGCTGTCCCTGGATAATTGCGTCACTAGCCTAAGAAAGGGTGGGCGGATTGCCCTCGAAACTCAGGGCTACGAAGGGGACGACCCTTTGGCATGTAAGTGCCTCATTGGGGCAACACCCGACCCGACGAACTGGTGGGCCTTGGGGGCGGGCGCCTTAAAGTACATGATGGAGGCGTCCGGCTTGAAAAACGTCCGGCTAGTAGGCACTTCCCGTGTGGCGAAGCTGGGTCCCAATATGCCCCGCTACCATCTAATCGGCCAGAAGTGAGGAGGGCTGCTTGCCGCTTTCTGATACGTACACCTGGCCCAGCGAGCCGTCACCGGTTTGCGACGGCGCGATCAAGCCGTTCATCCTCTGAGCAAAGGGCCGGACCCCCGTTTCATGTGACCTGTCTCTACTTGCTATTCATTCCCGGCAGTTGCTCGATAGAAGTTCTCAGAGCCAGGTTTCAGTCTTGCGAAGGGAGGAACGTCTCACGCCAATAGATGCTCGATCTTCACGGGCAATTCCCTCACGCGCACCCCTGTAGCGTGGTGGACGGCCGCCGTGATCGCGGGGGCGATGCCGGCCAAGCCGATCTCGCCGATGCCGCGGGCGCCAAGCTCGTTGATCTCCTTGTCGGGGAAGTCGAGGAAATGGACGTCGAGCGGCGGCACGTCGGCATTTACGGATACGATGTAGTCGGCCAAATTGCTGTTGATGGGCGCGCCGGTTTGCGGATCGTAAGTCGTGTGTTCGAATAGGGCCATGCCGATTCCGAACGCAATTGCACCCTCAATCTGGTTCCGGCCGGCCAGCGGGTTGAGAATGCGCCCCGCATCGATGACGGTTACCACCCGGCTGACGCGCAGCCGAGCGATCTCCGGCTGCCACGTGACCTCGATGAAGTGACAGCCGAAGGAGTGCGTCGAGAGCTTCGGCTTGGGATTACGGAATGTCCCTTCGGATTTGCCGCCCCCTGTGACCAGGCGGAGGTTGGCGCGGCGGAGAAGCTCTGCGAAGGGCACGGCCTTGGCAGGACCGTCCGCCTTCACAAAGACTCGGCCCCCTTCGATTGTTAGGTCCTCGGACTTGCGTTTTTCGAACGGCGATCCCGGCGTTTTCGTTGCCATTTTTAGCAGCGATGCGATCGCATTATCAGCCGCTGCAAAGACGGCCGGGACCACCGACTCCGTGGCCATCGAACCGCCCGAGAGCGGGCCTGCTGGAAGTGCGGTATCGCCGAGCGCTACTTCGATCTTGTCAAGCGGCACGCCGGTCTTCTGGGAGGTTAGCTGCGCCAGGATCGTGTAAGTGCCGGTGCCGATGTCCTGCGTGCCGCAGGCCACGCGGGCGGTGCCATCGTCGCGGAGCTCGACGTTGGCCTCGGCGGGGAAGCGTGCGGCGACCCAGGAACATCCGGCCATTCCCCAGCCCAGCGTCAAGCCGTCGCGCTTCATCGAGCCGACCTCGGGCGTGCGCTTCGACCAGCCGAACTTTTCCGCGCCGAGCTTGAAGCACTCGAGCAAATGGCGCGAGGAGAACGGAATGCCTAACGATTCGTCGATTTTCGGCTCGTTGAGGATGCGGAGCTTGACCGGGTCGATCTTGAGTTGGTCGGCCAGCTCGTTCATTGCCGACTCGGTCGCGTAGAGCCCGGGCACGGCGCCGGGACCGCGCATAGGGGTCGGTGAGCCGACGTTGCGCTTGGCGCGGCCGGTCGTCACGCGGAGGTTGGGCACGCTGTACTGGAACGCCGTCGACTCGCCGCAGTCTTCGTGGTAGTCGTCGAGGATGGCCCGGTGGTTGACGTAGTCGTGTTGGAGAGAGACGAGCCGGCCGTCACGGGTCGCGCCCAGGCGCACCCGCTGCTGGGTGCGCGGCCGGTGACCGACCGTCTGGAACATCATCTTGCGGCTGACCACGAGCTTGACCGGTTTGCCTAACTGCCGCGCCGCCGCGGCGGCGAGCGGAGATTGCGTCCATGGCCACAACTTGCACCCGAAACCCGAGCCGAGGAACTTAGTGATGACGCGGACGTTTTCTTTGGGCAAGCCGAACATCTGCGCGAGCACGCTCTGGTGGTTGACGACTCCCTGCGACGTCTCATACAGCGTCAAGGTCGCTCCATCCCAGATCGCGGTCGTCGCATGCAGTTCGAGGGGGTTGTGCGTCTCGGCCGGCGTGACATAGGTTTGGTCGAGCTTGACCGGCGCCGTCTCGAAGGCGACGTCGGCGTCGCCGCGCTGGCTTTGCACTTCGGGTTTGTCGTCCGCCTTGAGGTCGGTTGCGACGTTAGGCTTGTCCTTGGCGTACGTTACGCGAACCGCATCGGCGGCGGCTTTGGCCGTCTCGAAAGTGTCCGCCACAGCGAGCGCCACATATTGGCCGTAGTAGCGAATGACATCATCTTCGAACGGCGGGCGACGTTCGTCCGAGATGCCTTCCATTCCTGGTCCCTGAACCGAGCGAAAGATCTTGCCGATATTCTGCCGATGAAAAATCGCTCGCACACCGGGCATTTTCTCGGCGGCGGCCGTCTCGAGTTTGACCACTTTGCCATTGGCGATTGTCGCCTCGACGGGCACGGCATAGAGCATCCCGGGAAAGTGGAAGTCAGACGTATACTGGGCCTTTCCACTAACCTTCAACGGGCCATCCACGCGGGGTGTGCTGCGACCAATCGGTGTAACGGCTGGAGTTTTTTGTGTTGGCGGCATGTTCGCTCCTTCGCTGGAATCAGCCGGCCGCCGCCATCTTGAGAGCGTGTGCAAGACAGCGTTTGGCCAGCTCGATCTTGAAGCCGTTCTCGCTCTGCGGTTTGGCGTCGCGCAGAGCCGCTTCCGCGGCTTTGCGAAAGTTCGCCGCTTCGGCGGGCTTGCCGACGAGAGCGGCTTCAGCTTCGGGCGAACGCCAAGGCTTGGTCCCCACGCCGCCCAGTGCAACCCGGGCATAGGTCACCTTGCCGTCGGCGATCGTGATGACGACCGCGGCCGATGCCAGCGCGAATTCGTACGACGCCCTGTCGCGCAGCTTCAAATATACTTGCTTGCTGTGGTCCTTGGGCGGCGGAAGTGTGACATGCGTAATGAGATCGCCCGGCTCCAGAATAGTTTCGCGGTTCGGCGTTTTGCCGGGCAGACGATGAAAGTCGCCGATGGGGATTGCCCGCGAACCTTTGGGCCCTTGCACGTGGATCACCGCCTCCAACGCCGCCATCGCCACGCACATGTCCGACGGATTGGTCGCGATGCAATGGTCGCTTGTGCCCAAGACGGCGAGCGTGCGGTTGCTGCCGGTGATGGCCGGGCAGCCGGTTCCGGGCTCGCGCTTGTTGCAGGGCATCGCGGTATCGCGGAAGTACATGCACCGGGTTCGCTGGAGCAGGTTGCCGGCCGTTGTCGCCATGTTGCGTAGCTGCGCCGTTGCTCCGGAAAGAAGGGCCTGGGACAGCACGGCATAATCCCGTTGCACGGTCGGATGATGGGCCAGATCGGAATTGCGTACGGTCGCGCCGATCTTGAGTCCGCCGTCAGTCGTTGCCTCGGTCTTGTCCAAGGGCAAGCGGTTAATGTCAAGGAGGCGCGCCGGAGTTTCGACGTTCAGCTTCATCAAATCAAGCAGCGTCGTCCCGCCGGCGACAAAGCGCACATCGGCGCCTTGCTGGGCGGTTTTCGCCCGCGCTGCGGTCGCAATGGCCGTCGCGGCGTCTGCGGGCCGAGTAAATTCGAAGGCTTTCATGAGATCCCTCCGGCTCGCGGCTAATGGTTTTTGCGAACCTGCTGGATGGCGGCCACTATATTGCCATAGGCGCCGCACCGGCAGATGTTGCCGCTCATCAGTTCCTTCACGTCTGCGTCATTGCGGCCGCGGGGTTCCTTGAGCAAGGCGACAGCCGACATGATTTGACCGGATGTGCAGTATCCGCACTGGTAGCCGTCGTGGGCAACGAAGGCTTCCTGCATGGGATGCAAGGCGTCGGGTGTGCCGAGGCCCTCAATGGTCGTGATCTCTTCCCCGTCGTGCATCAAAGCCAGGCTCAGGCATGAATTGACGCGCCGGCCATTCACGTGCACCGTACAGGCGCCGCATTGACCGTGATCGCAGCCCTTCTTCGTTCCGGTGAGCGCAACCGTCTCGCGGATGCAATCGAGCAACGTCGTGCGAGGATCGATGCGAAGTTGGTGTTCCTTGCCGTTAATGCGCAGCGTGATCGGGACCGCACCCGCTATGCTCGGCCCGTTCGCCTTGGCCGCGGGCGGGCCGCCCTGCCCCGGTGTGCTGCTCCCATGAGCCGATGCGCTCGCTGCAACCACCGCTGCCGCTGTCTCTCCCGTGGTCTTAAGAAATGCCCGGCGACTGGGATTAGACGGACTCGATGAAGGATTGTCTCGCATAGATCCTCCTTTTCGTGATAAGGAGTTTAACGAATCAAGAGCCTACAAGCCAGTTTTTTCGACTTCGAAGGAAGCTCTTGCAATTTGGTTCTCTCCATTTCGCCTGACCCCCTATGGAAAGAAATGGAAAGCATTTTGGGGCTAGCGAACGGCTGCGGCGCTCGATCGGGTGAGCGCCGTGTGGCCAAAGACGCTCATCGACGCTCAACGGCGCGACGCCGCGCGGGTGGGGGCGCATGCAATGCAACGTATTTTTGAAGACGTGAGGGATTCTTTCCATTCGTTTTTCATGGGAGTAGGCCGTTTTTCATGGGGGCTAGGGGGATGAAGGCTTTTTCATGACCCCGGTGGGGCTTTTCCAGGGTCGATAGGTCATTAATGGCCGTTCATCTTGAAACGCTTTCCTTTAGCCCCATTTGCCCTGGTCTATCCTCTAACACGGCAAGCTGCTAAGTTAGGGCTATCGGGATGCCGCCGAGCAGGCCTCGGCCATGGACCCTTCGTCCCCGTACCGGACGCCGAGCGGAAGGCTAACCCTCCCCGAGCCTTCCGGCGAAAGCGGAGTCATGACCGAGCCAACTCAACATATTCGCAACTTCGCCATCATCGCCCACATCGACCACGGCAAAAGCACCCTGGCGGATCAGTTCCTGCTCAAGACCGGGGCGATCTCCCAGCGCGATTTTCGCCATCAGGTCCTCGACGATATGGATCTCGAACGGGAACGCGGCATCACCATTCAGATGCACCCGGTAACCATTTACTACGAGCATCAAGGCGCTAAATACGAACTAAACCTGATCGATACGCCAGGCCACGTCGATTTCAACTATGAAGTTTCGCGGTCCTTAGCAGCCTGCGAAGGCGTGATTTTATTGGTGGACGCGTTCCAAGGCGTCCAAGCCCAGACGGTGGCCAACGCCTATCTCGCCATTGAGGACGATTTGGTAATCGTCCCCGTCCTCAACAAGATCGATCTGGCCATAGCCAGGCCTGACGATGTCATTGCTGAAATGAATCAAGCCCTCGGCATCAAAGCCGAGGAGGTCCTGCGCGCCAGCGGCAAAATAGGCCTCGGCATTGATGAAGTGTTGCAGGCTATCATCCAGCGCGTCCCGGCGCCCAAAGGCAACCCCAACGCTCAGCTCCAAGCGCTGGTCTATAACAGCCATTTCGACACTTATAAAGGCGTCGTCGTTTATATCCGCGTCATGGAAGGCACGATCCGCAAAGGGCAGCGCATCCTTCTCATGCGCGGCAACCAGCAATACGACGTCACCGACGTCGGCCAATTTCGCCCGACGCCGACTCCTGTGGATTCGCTTTCCGCAGGGCAGGTCGGCTTCTTTATGGCCCAGATCAAGAACCTGGCCGATGTACACATTGGCGACACAGTTACCGACGCGCTTCATCCCACGGAGACGGCGCTGCCCGGCTACAAAGAGCCCAAACCGATGGTCTTTAGCGGTCTCTATCCGATCAACAACAACGACTTTGAAGAACTGCGTGAAGCCCTCGGCAAATTGCGCCTCAACGATGCTTCCTTCACTTACATGCCCGAAGTCAGCGAAGGGCTGGGGTTCGGCTTCCGCTGCGGCTTCCTGGGCATGTTGCATCGCGAGATTATTCAGCAGCGCCTTGAACGCGATAGCCAGCTCGATCTCGTCCAAACCGCGCCGAACGTCACCTATGAGATTCTGACACGCAAAGGCGAGACGCTGGTCATCGACAACCCGCAGAAAGTGCCCGATGCCGGGCAGATTGAAGAGTTCCGTGAACCGATCGTCCGGATAAGCTTTTTGCTTCCGGTCGAAAACATCGGCGACTTGATGCAGATGTCCACCGAACGGCGAGGCACGTTTGTTCGCACGGAGTATTTGAGCCCGACAAGAGCGATCCTGGTCTACGAGTTGCCGCTGGCGGAAGTCATTTACGATCTCTACGACAAGCTCAAGTCCGTGACGCACGGCTACGGCACGATGGACTACGATCTCCTGGGCTTTCGACCCGCGGATTTGGTTCGCCTCGACGTCTTGGTGGCGGGCAAGCGGGTGGACGCCTTGTCTACCATTGTGCATCGTTCGACTGCCGAGCGCCGCGGCCGCAAACTTGTGAAGAAATTGCGCGGCGAGATCGATCGGCATCTCTTTGAGGTCGTCATTCAAGCCGCGATAGGCAGTCGGGTTATTGCACGCGAAGCCATCGCGCCGATTCGCAAAAATGTGACCGCCAAGTGCTATGGCGGCGACATTACCCGCAAACGCAAGCTTTTGTCCAAGCAGGCCGAGGGCAAGAAACGCATGAAACAGGTGGGCCAGGTCGGCATCCCGCAAGAGGCGTTTTTGGCGGTGCTGGAGACGGATCAGTAGGTTGTCCGGTACTCTCGTGCCAAAGTCTCCGTGGGCACGAGGGCATAGACCCTCTGGCCCAAGTGACCCACCCTCTGGTCCCCCAACACTGCGCCACAGGGTTTACACCTGTAAACCCATACGCTCCATTGGCGCCTTTGAGGGGCTTTGATTCCAAGGTGGCCAGCGAGCGGAAGGGGGCCAAAGCACCGCGCGCTGAGGTATTGTTGCTTTCCCTCAAATGGCGGAGCAGGACCAGCGAAGAAAGCGACAGGGGATATAATCGACATTGGGTAAAAGGCCGCTTCAGGCTGACAAGTTAGGGGCTTTATCATGGCGGACGATAACCTTCCAGGGTCCGGACAGAAGTCACGGCCTACCCCGATTTCCGTCCCTCCCGCTTGGACGCCGGGCGACAAGCCGGCGCCTGGCAATCCAGCCGATCTCAACGGCGTCATACCGGCCAGACAAGCTAACTCCGTAGGTCCGGTCCGCCGCTTGATGAACTTCTTTTACCCCAAGCACGAAGGCGCCGGACAATACACCGATGGGCTGCGCGAAGTCGTGGAGACGGTGGTCTTCGTCGTCGTCCTCGTGCTCATGCTCAAATCCTTTGCCGCCGAGGCGTTCGTCATACCGACGGGCTCCATGGCGGAAACGCTTTTTGGCTACCAGGCCAACGTCACCTGTCCGGAATGCGGTTATAAGTTTCCGGTCAACTTTAGCAGCGTCGTCGATCCCCAGGATAAGATGCCGCAGGTAGTCGACGGCTGCACCTGTCCCAATTGCCGTCTGCACATCGATCTGCCAAAAGGACTGTTCAAAGACGCCGACGGCCTCCGGGACGGCCCTCTTGATACCAAGAGAGCCCTCGAAATAGAGATCGAAAAGGCCGAGACGGGAGATCGCGTCTTGGTGGCCAAGTTTTGGACGAAAAGCTTTTTTGGCCTGGGGCCGGATCGCTTTGACACGGTGGTCTTCAAATACCCCGTTAATCCCCAGAAGGATTACACGCCGCAGAATTACATCAAGCGCGAGATCGGCCTGAGCGGGGAAACGATCGGCATTCATCGCGGCAAGCTGTATTGCCTGGCGCCCGAGGAGCCGCCTCCTTTCGACGACAGTAAAGTCGCAGCCGAGGACCTTTGGCATAGAGAATACATGCACGAAGATGACCAGGAAATGATTAAGCGGCTCGAGCACCGCAAGGGCTTTCGGATCCTCCAGAAGCCGACCAAGACAATGCTCGCGGAGATGCGCATCGTCTATGACAACGATCATCCCGCCAAGGATATGGCCTCGTTCCCTCGCTGGGCGGGTGAGGAAGGCAAGACCGCCTGGGCCAGTGCGGAGGGCAATAGTTTACATCACGCTCTTGCCGATCAGAAGGACTACGATTTTATTCGTTACCGGCATCTCTTGAGAGACAACCCGGGCAAGCGGCAATTAATTACCGATTTCATGGGCTATAACAGCGGGACGTTGCACGATTTGAGGAGGGACCCGCCAGGACAAAACTGGGTCAGCGATTTGATCCTGGAGTGTGAGGTAAACGTCGATCAATCCTCCGGTGATCTAGTGCTGGAGCTGTCCAAAGGGCCCGACCGGTTCCAGGCGCGCTGGGATCTCGCCACGGGATATTGCGCGCTCGTTCGGGTTAAGAACGACGGCAAGGAAGAACAACTGGACAAGCATCCGACCAATCTAAAGAAAGGCAATTACCGGCTCCGCTTCGCCAATGTGGACGACCGCCTGGTTGTTTGGGTGGACAATAAGCTGCCCTTTGGCGAGAAGGTCAACTACGAGCCTATCCGCGACCTTTCGCCCAATGAGAAGAATGACCTGGAGCCGGCAAGCATCGGCGTGCGCGGAGCGGCCGTCAAGGTGCAACACGTCAAGCTTTGGCGCGACACTTACTACACCTGCCGCGGACGCGACCCCGACGTAAAGGTCAATGATTGGTCGGACCCAAGCGATTGGTCCAACCTTGGCAACAATATGCCTTACAAAACCTTTTACGTTCAGCCGGGCCATTATCTCTGCCTGGGCGACAACAGCCCTGAAAGCTCCGACGGCAGGTCGTGGGGCCTCGTACCGGAGCGCTTGATGCTTGGCCGGGCCTTGCTGGTCTATTGGCCCTTCGGGCGAGCCGGCAGAATCCGTTAATCAAATTGGTCGCAGGGGCGATCGACATGGCTACCGTCGAAGAGATCGTCGAGACCCAGCAACAAATCCGCCTGTCTTTAGTAGATTGGCGGACTTATTCACGGCTATTACGTGCTTTCCAAGGCCGGCGGGATATTCGGCTTACCTACGACCGCGGGGAGCTTGAAATCATGAGCCCGCTCCGAAAGCATGAGCGCATAGGACGCATCTTGGCACGTTTGATCGAAACTTTGACGGAAGAGCTGGGTCTACCCATAGAAGGCGCCAAGTCTACAACTTTGCGAAGGCGAAAGAAGAAACGCGGCTTGGAGCCCGATGATTGCTTTTGGATTGCCAATGAGCCTTCGATTCGCGCCAAGGATACGCTCGACCTGCGCGTTGACCCGCCGCCCGATTTGGCTCTTGAAACCGACATGACCTCCAGCTCGATGAACCGGATGGAGATCTATGCGGCGCTTGGGATTCCGGAAGTATGGCGCTATGAAAACGAAACCCTTACGTTTTACCGGTTAATGGAGGGCAAGCACTATCAAGAGTCAGCGACTAGCTTGGCTTTTCCCCTGGTGACACCAGAGGACTTGACCCGCATGCTGGCTCAGCGCCACAAAATGGACCAAAACGCGTTGGTCCGACATTTCCGCGAGTGGGTGCGGGAAAAGATTCAAAACGAGAAGCAATCCAGGTAAAAGTCGCTGCTTTAACGAGGGCCGCTTGTTGGCAAGGTTTATCGAAGCGCCTGATTACAATCCTTTCCTTACGCACGAGTTCGGCCACAACGCCTTGGTCAAACGCTTCTGCGAACGAATTAGGCAGAAAATACAGGCCGAAAAAGCCCCTCGGTAAGAATCACTTGCGGCGCGGGGATCCAGCATGCTCAGTGGGGATACTGTCATCCGCGTTCGTTATGCCGAGACGGACCGCATGGGCCTTCTGCATCATGCGAATTATCTCGTCTACTTTGAACAGGCGCGGACCGAGCTGCTTCGCTCGCAAGGCTACACCTACAAGGATCTAGAAGACCAAGGGTTTTTGCTCGTGCTGACCAAAGTGGAAGTGCGCTATCGGCGGCCTGCGCTCTATGATGATCTCTTGACCATTCGAACCATCGTGGAAAGGACAACGGCGGTCCGGATCGACCATCGTTATGAGGTTATCCGGGAGAATACCGTGCTCGCTGAAGGAAGTTCGACGTTGGCTTGCATCGACCGTGAAGGACGTCCCCAAGCTCTGCCGGATTTCTTGCGCGATCAAAAACCCGAAGGAAGATCGCCATGAGCCGGTTATTGTGCTGCACCATGCTGATCGCAAGCTCTATCCTGACGCCGGCAGCCCTTAGCGGGTGCGATAGCAAAGGCACGTCGACTTCATCGAGCAAAGATACAACGACCGCTTCGGGCAAGGATAAGAGCGGCAGTAAACCAACCCCTCCGGAGCGCGATCCGGGTTGATTCGTTTGGGAGGCCTTGCTTGCGGCGCACCCTCATTCAAACCGTCTTGCCCCTGCTTTTTTGTGCCGTGCCGTTACTGGCGGCGGGGTTGGTGGTCGCCTCGCTTCCCGGCCGCGCCCGCGACTTTTACTTGACCCGCCTGTCCTCGCTGGATTTTCTCATCCTTGGCCTTGGCACAGTTCTCTTTCTGACGCAATTGGCCCTTTCTTTACGGGCCATGCAGTGGAAAGGCAGCAAATTCGACGAAAGCCCCGACCCGTGGTTGTCCAACCTGGCCCAGGCCGCCGAGTGGTTCCCGTTGCTTGGCTTGCTTGGGACGGTAGCCGGCATCTTGCAGACGTTTGGATCGATTGACGGTCCGGTGGCGCCTGAACGCATCATCGCACTTTATGCCCCGGCTATCACGGCGACCGGCAGCGGGCTCTTTATGGCGCTGGTAAACATTCTGCCAACTTGGGTGGTGCTGGTCGGGCGACAATTGATTCTCACGCTCAGCGGCGAATCGTCGGCAACCGACGACGAAGAGCCGGCCCGCGCGGCAGTCACATCCGATCATTCTTGAAAGCCGGAGGCATAACATGATTGTGATGCCCCGGCGCAGCGTGACGCGTTTCTTCATCCCGCTCATCGACGTCCTTACTTTGCTTTTCTGCATTTTTCTTCTCTTGCCGCTGGTCAAGAGTTCGGATGAAGCCACGATGAGCGCCGAGATGCTCAGTCGGGACGACAAGATCCGCCGGCTGGAATTGGAAGTCGAGAGCCTGAGGCATCAGGAAAAAGATCTTCCGCAAAACCTGTGCGACGAATTGGAGAGACTGCGCCGGGAAAGGCTGCAAATCCTGCAAAACCGACTGGCCATTCGGGTCCTCGAGATCGACGCGGCTACCGGCAAGCTGTACTATCAAGATCGCAACCGCTATGAAATCCGCGACCAAGCGGACGCGCAAGAATTAATTGAACGCGATCGCCTTGCCAAAAAAGGCGGCGGCAAAGAGCTGTTTTACCTAGTTCTGTATCCGCGCGATCCAGCAAGCGTTTATCCGCTGCGCGAGCAGCGCGAAACTTACGAGCGTTGGTTCAAGGATGTGGCGCACGGCTTTGATGTTCCCGGGCTGGCCCCCGAAAAAGGAGGCGCTCCATGATCGAGCATTTGCTGGCCGTCGGGCCGGATAACGGTCTGGGCGACTTGCTGGTAAAAGCGTTGGCCGTTCTCGGCGCGGCGGCCGTGGGAGCCTTTGGCATGGGCTTGGCCACACAAGTGGTTGCCAGGCTCATCCGGGCAAAGCCGCTGCCCCGGCCCGTGCTGACTACGGTCCGGCTGATGGCCGCTGTTGTCGCCGGATGGCTGGTGGCATTGCTATTGTTCCATTCCGGCGGTTCAGGATGGGGATGGGGATCGGGCACAGGCGGCATCGGTGGCGCGGCGGATGAAGGCAAAGACAAACCCAATGCCGGTGACAAAAAGGGCGCCTTCGTGGATAAAGAGCCCGAAGCAGCCGACGACGCCCTTCGGGTAGAGGTCCTTGTACCTAACAAGGATCGAAGCGATCGTTATTACCGGGTGGAGGAACAAGCCCGCCTACTGTCGCTGGAAGAAGTGGGCCAGCGAATCACGGAGCGCGTTCGGCAGTCGCCGCCTTTGCGATTTCTGAATATCGTTATCTATAAGAACAGTCCTGACGAATCCAAGCAGCAGGTTCGCGCCCTGGAAGACCTGGCAAGGGATGCCGGCCTGGAAGTGCATATCTTCAAGCCAAACAAGAACGCCCCCTGAACAGTGCCTGGAGCAAGACCATGTCAGAAGCCCCCGCGACTGCCGCGACACTGCCCCCGGCCAAATCAACCGGCTTGCGCATCGTGTTGTTTGGCATGCCGGCCGCGGGCAAATCGTCTTTGCTGGGCGCCCTCGCGCAGGCGGCTCAAATTCAGCAGCACATTCTTCATGGCCGTATTACCGATTCCACTCACGGCCTTGAGGAACTCCAGCACCGCCTTTATGCCGAGCGCCCTCAACGGACTGCCGACGAGATTGTTCCTTATCCCATCCGCTTCGAGCCGTTTGCGCTCGAGAGCGTCAACGGGTCGGTTTTCGAAAAGTTGGATGCCACGCTGGTTGATTGCGATGGCCGGGTTGCCAATGATCTGCTCGTTCGCCGAGAGGCTTTGCGCGATGACAGCCCCGAAGGCACGCTGGCTCGTGAGGTCCTGGATGCGGATACGCTGCTGCTGGTCGTCGATGCCTCCGCTCCGCCGGCTCAAGTCGAGGACGATTTCAGCGAATTTGGCCGGTTTCTGAAGTTGTTTGAGCGCAGCCGCGGCCAACGCAGCGAAGTCGGCGGGTTGCCGGTTTTTTTGGTGTTGACCAAGTGCGATTTGCTAGCCCAGCCGGGCGACAAGGTGGCGGATTGGATCGAGCATATCGAAGACCGCAAGCGCCACGTTGATGAGCGGTTCCGCGCCTTTCTCGATCGTAGCAAGCAGGAGAACGGCTTGCCGGCCTTCGGCAAGATCGACCTCCACCTGTGGGCGACCGCCGTGAAGCGGCCCACATTAGCCGGCTCGCCCGGCAAACCGACAGAACCTTACGGCGTGGCCGAATTGTTCCGGCAGTGTTTGGACAGCGCGCAAGATTTTCGCACCCGTGCGCGCCGGTCCAGTCGCCGCCTTGTCTATACGCTGGCCGGAGCGGGCGGCATGTTGGGCGTCATGGTGGCTCTCATCCTCACTTTTTTCATCACCCATAAGAATCAGCCTCCGAGCGAGCTGGGCAAAAAGGTGCAAAACTTTCTGTTCGCCGACGGCAAGACTCCGGCAGAGCGTTTGAACGGATCTCCGGCGGCGCTGCATCAACGCCTGAACCTCCTTACCGAAATGCGCGACGATCCAGCGTTCGGCAAGCTTCCTAAAGAAGACCAGGACCGCCTCGTAGAACGCACGGAAGAACTGAAAGATTATCTTTCCTATTTGGACGGCCTCCTCGCAACACGTTCACCGGCCACGATCGCCGATGAACGCACTTTGCAAGCTACCGAGGACGCGCTGCGCAACAAAATGGCGGTTCCTCAAGCCGCATGGAATCAAACGGAGGCCGGCCGGCTGCATGATTCTCGGTTAGCTGACATTAAGGCACTACGGCGGGCCGTCGATGAAGTGGAAGCCTGGTACGATGCCCGCCGAATCGAGGGCAACAAATTATGGGTTTTCTCAGATGGCGAAAAAACCGGGTCGGCTGGGATCGACTGGATCGCTTGGCAAAGCAAGGTCCAGGCATTGTTGACCCAGGCCGGCAAACCGCCGTTCAAAGAGAGCGATCCGATTCCTGGAACCGATGGCCTTACTTATGCCTTGGTGCTCCGTTTTGATCGGGTGGTGGAAGCGCGCAATGCCTGGGAAGAAGTGCGCTCCCGCCTCGAGCGCGTTCAAAACGTGGCAGGCGCTCTGGGCCTGGGCGGCATTTTGCCGGGCCGTTCCTCGCCGCTCGCCATCGTGGCAACGCCGCTGTTCACGCTTAAAGAAGCATCCCTACGGGTTGAGGAACTCCGCAAGAATTACCCGCGCTTCGAGGAACAATTGCGTTTGGCCGGGTTGCCCGATGTGCTGGTTCCCTTAGTCAAGCAAACGGCACGGTCCAATCATGAGCGCATTCTGGAGCCGGCCCGAGCGGAAGTGTTGCAGCATTTGCGCCAGGCTGGCAAAGGAAACGAGGAAACCCTTGGCCGCTGGCGTGCCATACAGGGCTGGCTGGCCGGCCCGGAAGAGCTCAAAGACTGGCGCATCTTGGCGTCTGTCTTAGTGCGTTTGTTCGACCCTGATCGAACCGACGCCGACCCGGTAAATGAGTTAGCCTCCTTCATCAAAAGGGATGCTTTCGAAATTGGCATCAAGAAGCTTTCCCTCAAAATCCCGGATGATCTAGCCAAGAGGCCGACCGGCGATCTGACGATTTTCGTCCAATCGCCCGACGGCCAAAACACGGCGTCGATCGCATGCGAACTTCTGCCCGAAAAGCAGCCGGATGAAAAAGGTCGTGCCGTCAGCTATTCGTTTCGACCCGCCGACCGCTCCACTCTGACTTATCACCCCGGCGACAAACTGTGGGCCACTTTGCCGCTGCGCGACACGGGCAAGCAGGACGACGAATGGATGTTTACCTGGTCGCGCTGCCGATCCGATGTGTATCAATTCGAAAAACTCAGCCGGGAGCCGCGTCTGCATCACAAGGACCAGAAGGCGACGGAAGGCAAGGTGGCCGATGGAGTGACACTGACCATCACGCAGGGCAGCGGCATCCCCGCCATTCCGGACCTGGTGCCGATTGTGCTTTTGGACCAACGTTGATTTCCGCATCTTTACGGTGGCTGGCCGGGGCTGAGGTACTCCGAAGCCCCGGTTCGCCTATCTCCGGGGCTTCGGAGTACCTCAGGCCCGGCCACCCCGGCGACCGTAATGGAGCGTTTAGCCGATGCTCCGTTAAGGTCACGGCTCTGATGGATTTCAATCGAAAGGTTTGCCATGGCCGCCTCCCCCGAACTCTTGCATGGCTTTGCCTATGGCGAGCATCTCGACAGCCTGACGCAGCGGAGTCTCGGTTTTCGCCTGCTCTGTCCTGCCGAGCCGCAACCCTGGACCGGCGAAGTGGAGACGCTGGCGCGCCGGCTTCAGACCGCTCCGTATCCTGAACACTGGCCTGCAACGGATCTTTTTTGCTCCGTCTTGCTCGCCGACGGTAAACGAGTTATCGCCCTGGCACGGTATGGCTTGGTTGACCACACACCCAGTCAGCGCCGGGGCGGTCTCGAACTGCTCGGCGTTACTGGGCCCTCCGGCTTGTCCGTTGTCGAGGCGCTAGCCATCTATCAGTGGATCCGAAAACGGCGGCAAGAAAACGATAGCCCGCAAGCGCTCGAGGGTTCCTTTGCCATCTCCGAGGCCCTGGCTGCCGGCCCCGTTAGGCCGTCTGCGAACGACCCGGTTCCGGTCTTGCCCATCCGCCTATGGCAAGAGGGGGCGTTGCTGTTTGCCGCCACAGGGCCCGGCGATCCGGACCATAACCTGCGTCTGCTCGAACAAAACTCGGGGGGGACATGGCAGTGGTTGCCGTTGATAGGCGGGGATTTCCCTCTGCTCACCTACGCCCAACGCGGCTCCACAATTGCCTGGACGCCGCACCTGGCTGGAGTAGCGGTGAAATTAGAACACAAGCCGCCTGCCGGCACGGCCGTTTCCCCTGCCGAAAGTCGAATCCCTTTCAGCGCGGTCCGCACTTTTTTGACGCTGGCCATCGTGCTGCTTTTGGCGCTTAATCTGGGAGCCGTGCTGGTCCTTGTCCACGGGCTTTATCCGGGAGGCGTTTCTGGCGTCTTTAATCCTGAGGAAGCCAAGGCGGCGGTCACCGCCTCCAATCAATCCCCCGTCGGCCCAAACCCGGAAGACGTTCGCGCGGAGTTTGCCGAGGCCTTGTTCGACGTGGTAAGCGAACAGGGGCAGCGCAATCAGTGGATCCAAATGGAACCCCGGCTAGTCCAGCGTTATGAGCGCGTGGTGCGGACCCATCCGAGCCTGCGGCTAAAAGAGAACAATTCTAAAGGCAGAGCGGCCGTGGGCGCCGTAAGCGTTTTGGCCGGACGGAACGCCGACCGCCTGGAAGAAGTGGTTCGCCAGGCACTGTTCAACCGCGGCTTCAGCGACAAGCTCATTAAAGCCGCCTGCGACCACGTGCGCGAGGAGTTCTCCGCGGAACCTGTCGATTATCCCTAGAAAAGCGTGGCGGGAAGCTAAACAGCCAGCCGTCCGGGGTTCTTTTCCCCCTTGCAATGAAGGGTTGCACTTTTATAATTCCAGTGTTAATGAAGAGGCAAGCGGTACGGACATGCGTGTCCCATTCGCGGGTGTAGCTCAGTGGTAGAGCGCCACGTTGCCAACGTGGCTGTCGTGGGTTCGAGCCCCATCACCCGCTTTCTGGAGCCGAGCCGGCTGGGTTCACGAA
Organism: Gemmataceae bacterium; assembly: GCA_045802525.1. Lineage (GTDB taxonomy): Bacteria > Planctomycetota > Planctomycetia > Gemmatales > Gemmataceae > JBJMQT01. Next base: position 41,439 of record JBJMQT010000163.1, on the reverse strand, counting down.
CCAGCTTTCTCGGCTTTTGTAACTTCTAGTGGGGAAACAACTCATGACTGAAGAACCACGGCCCGAAGACCAAGCAACGACTTCCGTCGCCGATCAGCCGGCGTCGGAGGCCGATAAGGCCAATGGGTCCGAGGCTCCGCCGAAGCTCCAGCAGACCGTGGAGCTTAAGGACATCGGGCCTTGCAAGAAGCATATTAAGGTAACGATCGATCGCGGCGATCTCGATAAGAAGCTTCAGGAGAAGTTCAAGGAACTCGTCGTCGATTCCAATGTCGCCGGTTTCCGGCCGGGCAAGGCGCCTCGCAAAATCGTCGAAAAGCGCTATCACAAGGAAGTCAGTGACCAGGTTAAAGCCGAGGTGCTTCTCCAGAGCCTCGAGCAACTGGCCGAGGAACATGATGTCGCCCCTCTAAGCGCCCCCGACCTCGATCCGTTCAAAATCGAATTCCCCAAGGAAGGCCCTCTCGTCTATGAGTTTGAGGTGGAGGTACGGCCGCAATTCGACCTGCCTAATTACCGAGGCCTCAAGATTCGCCGGCCGATCCATACGTACTCGGAAGAGGAAGTGGCCCAGGAAAAACGCCGTCTTCTCGCGCCTCACGGCCAGGTGATCCCCAAAGAAAAAGGCGCCGTCGAAATCGGCGACATTATCACTACCGACATCACAAGCCGCGACGGCGACCGCGTTCTCAATGAGCTGAAAGAGCTCACTATCCGCGTCGAGCCGCGTCTGGCGTTCAAAGACGGCGTGGCCGAACACTTTGGCGAGCAACTCAAGGGCGCCAAGGCAGGCGATAAACGAGTCGTGGATCTTACCCTTTCCAGCAGCGTCTCCGACGATACTCTACGCGGCAAAACCGTAAAAGCGACCTTTGCCATCAAGGACGTTAAGACGCTCAGGCTGCCGGAGCTTACTCACGATTTCTTGGCGGAATTCGGCGTGCATACCGAAGAGCAGCTTGATGAGTTGGTTCGAGTAATTCTGAAGCGGCGCTTGGAATATCAACAGCGCCAATCGGCCCGCGAACAGGTTTTGGGCCAAATCGCGGCCGCATCGACCTGGCAATTGCCCGAAGACCTCCTGGCTCGCCAGGCTCGCAAAGCTCTCTCTCGGCGTATCATGGAGATGCGCTCCGAAGGCATTTCCGAAGAAGAAATCCAAGGCCGGCAGCGCATCTTGCAGCAAGACATCCTCCGGACCACCGCCTTGGCCCTCAAGGAACATTTCGTCCTTCAGAAGATCGCCGAGGTCGAGAAGATCGACGTCGATGAAGACGATTTGAGCGGTGAAATAGACCGCATTGCCGATCAATACCAGGATTCGCCCCGCCGGGTGCGCGCCCGGTTGGAAAAAGAAGACATGATGGAGGCGCTCGCCGCCGAGCTCATCGAACGCAAGGCCCTCGATCTCATCCTCGATTCCGCCGAATATGAAGACGTGCCGCTGGACATGAAAAAGGACACCGCGGTGGGCACGATCGAGGAGCAAGGCGTTACGGGCGAGATGCAAGACCCGACGGCGCCTCCGCCAGCCGCAGAAGAGCAAACTGCACCGGCATCGAGTTAGCGAAGGAATCGGCGGGCGGGGGCGTAAGCCCCTGATGATTTGATGAATTCAAGTCATTTAGGGGGATTGCGCGCTTGCTCGCTGGGGACGCGGTCAAAGCCTCGCTTGTCTGCCCCGGTATAATACTTCAAAGACTGGGTCGGTTCTCTTTTATCGTAATTCCGAAAAACCAACGCGCCTCCCCAACGAGGAACCTTGACCATGTTTGACATGACCACCGGCCTGCCGTTTGTTCCCCAAGCCCAGCGCTTTCGCGAATATGCACGCCAGCGCCAAATGACGGTAGGCGACCTGCTGCTTGAAAACCGCATTATTTTCCTGGGCAGTTCCCCGGAAACCGGCGGCAATCCGGCCATTACGGACTACCTGGCCAACATCACGATTCAAAAGCTTTTGTTTCTTCAGTACGAGAACCGCAACCAAGAAGTCCACCTTTACATCAACTGTCCCGGTGGATCGGTTTCGGCCACGCTCGCCATTTATGACACGATGCAATTCCTGGAATGCCCAATCTCGACTTATTGCATGGGCATCGCCGCCAGCGGGGCCGCCATCATTCTCGCCGCCGGCACCAAGGGCAAGCGCTTTGCCTTGCCGCATTCGAAAATCATGTGCCATCAACCGTGGGGCCAGGTCGGCGGCCAGGTTTCCGATATCGAGATTCAGGCCAACGAGATCATGAAGGATCGTCATCTTCTCAACGAGATCCTAGCCCGACACACCGGCCGAACGGTCAACGAAATTGAATTCGAAACCGAACGGGATAAATACTATACCGCCCCCGAAGCCAAGCAGTTTGGCCTGGTTGACGACGTGCTAACCAAGTTGGCAGAAGAGAAGAAAAAGTAATCATTCTAGGCCCGGGCAGGCGCCCAGACAAAGAAGTGAGCAATGACTGGGGTGACCCGGTAAGCCTGCTTAGCTCCGTAACTTTCGCAGATAATTTGGAATGCCGCCGGCTTAATACAGAAGGCCGACCGCTTTTCATTAACCTTCGCCGGTCCCAAATGCCGAACGAATTTGGGGGACCGGCCTTGCCTGGAGAGATCCACCATGCCTTTGGTCCCTTATGTCGTTGAGCGGAGCGGACGTGAAGAACGGGTCTTCGACATTTACAGCCGGTTGCTCAAGGACCGCATTATTTTCTTGCAAGGCGTCGTCGATGATACCAGCGCCAACTTGATTGTCGCCCAGATGCTTTTCCTCCAGTTCGACGATCCCAAGGCGGATATTCACTTATACATTAATTCGCCCGGCGGATCCGTCACGGCGGGGATGAGCATCTACGATACGATGCAGTTTGTCACCTGCGATGTGGCGACCTACTGCCTGGGCCAGGCGGCCAGCATGGGGGCCGTTCTCCTAACGGCCGGCGCCAAGGGCAAGCGAACGTGCCTGCCTCATGCGCGCGTCATGATCCATCAGCCTCTGGCCGGCACCGAGGGCACCACGACCGAGATTTTGATCCATGCCAAGGAGTTTTTGCGGCTCAAGAAGGATCTCAACGAAATCCTGGTGAAGCACACCGGACAGACGCTTGAACGGATTGAGCGGGAGACGGATCGAGACAAATTTCTGTCGGCCAAGGAGGCCCAAGAATACGGACTTGTGGATCACGTCTTGGAGCGGATTCCGCACGCGGCCATTCCGTCCAAGACTGTTTCGTCCTGACGGAAATTGCTTAATTGCCAAACCGAGGATTTGAGAAATGCCAGCGACGACTCGCACTCTCAACACCTCGGTTTGTGCTTTTGTAACGAGGGCACTTGGCATTGAGCATCTCTCTAGATCTTGCCTTGCGGTTGCTGAAGCCCCTCTCCCCCGTACTCGGGGGAGAGGGGTTGGGGTGAGGGGGCACGCCACGCCGGAGACGCACACCCCCTCACCCCTCTCCCCTGAATACAGGGTGGAGGGAAGAAGTGTCGCCAAGCTTCAAAGAGGCGCGCTCTTCATCGGCTTGCTCGCTCTACTGGCAGCCGGCTGCAAAAATAACGATCTAGTTGAAGCCCAGCTCCGCGCTCGTGACAACGATCTTCGCGAGCTCCGTGAAGAATTGGAACGCATCGAAGGCTATAACTGCGCTTTGCAGCGGGAGGTCGGGGCTCTTCGAACCGATCCTACCGGCGAAAAGGTGCCGCCCGAAGTGGGCGGCCAGACGTTCACTCTCAAATCCATCGAATTGGGTCGTTTGACCGGCGGCCTCAATGATGACAATGAACCCGGCGATGAAGCTCTCCAGGTGATGGTCGAACCCAAAGACGTAGACGGCCATACGATCAAAGCGCCCGGTTCCCTGGCAATAACGGCATTCGAGGTTACCCCCGAAGGCCTCAAGAAACCGCTTTCGTCCTGGCAAATTCCCGCCAGCCGTCTGCACCGCAAATGGCGCAGCGGCCTATTCAGCACCGGCTATTACTTGGTATTTCCCTGGAAGGCCTACCCGTCCAGTGAAAAACTCCGCATTGTCGCCCAGTTAACGCTGAGCGATGGCCGCGTTTTCGAAGCGGACAAAGACGTGACGATCCGGCTTGTCCCCGAAAAGTATCGCAAAAAGGGCGTGCCGCAATCGGATCCCAATGAAGCGCCCGATCCCGATGGAGATACCCCGCTGCCCCTGCCGCGCAAGGAGGCGCCGGCCAACCCGGACCTCGGACCCGATTTCATCGGCCGCACGGACAGTCCACCCAACTCTTCGCTAATACGTGCCGTTCACCTGCTAAAACCCGTGCCGGCCCCGTAACTATTTCGACAATCGCTTATCACCAGGCCGCGGCAATCTGTTGGAAAATTGTAGCAATGGACTTTCGATCTGCTGCATCCAAGGACCAAGATGCTTGTGAACGCGACTTTTGGCCAGAGTTGCGAGTTTGTGCAACCTGACGATAGAGGGCGCCAACAAACCCGCCTTTTGCCAGGCTAGGAGAGGTACATCATAGAGGCCTGTTTGTGCTTGCGTCGTGACACGCGCCAACAAGACGTCCGCGTCACCGCTATCAAGGATGACCAAAGCTGGTCTCGGCTTACCGGGACCGCTTACCGTGAACGGAAACTCCACGAGCAAAAGATCACCGGTTTGATAGCTGATCATAAATAGCATCGCTCGGCGCGTAACCCATGCCGAAATCGGCTGCGGCCAGCTGTTCCCACCCCTGATCCTCAGCGTCCTCAGCCACAAGGACAAGCACTTGAACTGCTTGGCCGCGCGGGATCTTCTCGGTGAGGTTCGCTGGAACGCTCAGCGTGCCATCGGGGCTCAACACGGACTGAAATGCCACGGCTTTCATTTTTGGCTTAACTGATTCTAGCAAGCATCGAAGAGCGCTCCACCAATTTGGAGAAAGGGGGAACCTACGCCTGCAAGCGATCATCGCCGGCCGAAGGCGACCCCATAATCCACGTGGAAATTACCAGGGAGACCGGGCCCCAAGGGCTCAAAAAGAGGAATATCAGCCATGCGAGAATGATGCTTCCACTTCTGCTTGGGGGTAAATGGGCCGCCCTTCTCAGCAACCAGAATCCTCCGCCCAAGTAGAAGGCGGCAGCGTTCGCAAGGCAAATTGCTTTTATGATCACATCGTCAGGGACGGGATCCCTACCCGGTCGTTCGCTCAGCAAGCCTACAACGGTCGGTATCCAGCTTAAGCACCACAATGTAACAGCGATACGCCCCAGGACTCTGCCCATTTTCGAAAGGCATCAGTGGCCCGCCCGGCGGGTCGACGCCGCGCTGCCAGCCCATGTCGTTCACTTCTCTTGCGGAATCTGCTCAATCACCCAGAAGAAGAAATCCGTCAATGGCTGTTCGACCCCGAGCCGCTTGAGCTTGGCCGCCACCTGCCCGCGGTGATAGGTCGAATGATTGACAATGTGGCGCAGCATCGCCCACGGCGGCAGCGTTGCGGTTCGGCCACGGCGGCGCAGCGTGACGACGGTGTTGAGCCGCTCCGGCGTCAACGTCGGCTGAAGCTCCTCGAAGCGACGATTGGCACGTTCCAGTAGGCGGTCCGCGTCGTCCACCGTGGCCAGATCGGCTTCGGTCGGGATGCTGTCATCGGGATCGCCGGCCAGCGTGCGCAAGTGGATCTCCGTCACCAGGGCGATGTGATAGACGGTCGAGCGAACCGATGACCACCCAGGCGCCGGCTCCGCGACGTACTGCTCGGCGGTCAACTTGCGGCAGGCGTCCAAAACTTTGCGGTTCGCCCAGCGATCGTATGCGAACAGGGCAACAAAATCGTCTTGCATGGTGATCTCTCCTGGGTTGGGACAGGAGAATTGTAGGTGTTTTCGGTCGAACAACCCAGGGCGAACACCAAGTGGCCAGGAGTTGCTGATTGTGGCAAATAACCAAGCCGGAGGTAGCTAGCTGTCTTTCTTTTTGTGTCCTTTTGTGTTTTTTGTGCGATTTAAACTTCTGGCGACGAAAAAACCCCGCTGAACTTCCTGCAAGCAGGTCGAACAGCGGGGCCGGAACAGAGAAGAGGCCGTTACGAGACAACCACGATGCTAACAATGTTGAAAGTCAAGTCAAGGAGAAAAGGAACAAAAATCAGACAATTTAAGATTGGTCAAGAAGGTCAGCCGGTTCATATGTCCAAAGCCACAAAGCAAACGTAAACGAATGTGAATTAGTTACTTGTGTAATTACTTAACGGACTTGGAATTCGATCACAAAAGCCGACTCCAACCGTGCGGCCGCGTCGAAAGGGCGGCTTTTGAGGCATTCCCCTCTATCAGCCGGATGTTGAGCGCCGCTCCGCAAGCCGAGCGTAAAACGAGTTTGGGGCTGCTTCAGGCAAGGAGTAAGTTTTTTCGGGCTTAGGCCCGTAGAGGAATTTATTGCCAAGCTTAATACGGCATTGAGAATATCCGCCCGATTCAATTTGTAATTGAGCCAAAGCTTGACGCGGCGCAGCTGGTACGCATGTTTGCTGACCGAACTGCGAGTTATTTACGGTCCGCAGTCGTGCGGTCCCGGCGTATGCCGAGTTGAATGGTCTGCGCCTTTGCTTCAGCAGGCTTATTGGCACAGCCGCACCCGCCGCCACAGCCGCCGGTCTTGGACCCGACCCAAGCGCGCCATGTAATCCGCGCCACATAAGCCGCGGCGGCCGCAACGATCAACAGCACTACGGGGAGTTGCCAGTCCATATTTGTTCGTTGTTCGTTGTTCGTTGTTCGTTGTTCGTTGTTCGTTGTTCGTTGTTCGTTGTTCGTTGTTCGTTGTTCGTTGTCAGCGGATGTTCAGTATGCCGCTAGCAAAATATTTGTTTGTCTTTGCAACGAACTACGAACTACAAACATCAATCATCAAATCAACCTTGCCACCTGATAAACCACCAGCGCCCCTATATAGGCCAGTGCTGTCATGTACGTGAACGTGAAGAGTGGCCAGCGCCAGGAGCGGGTTTCACGACGGATGACGGCGAGCGTTGAAGCGCATTGGCAGCACAGGGCGAAGAAGACCATGAGCGACAGGGCGACCGGGATCGTGAAAACGCCGTCTTGGACAAGGGCTTGGCCCAGTCCCGTCTCCGCGACGTTGTTGGCATCGCGGATTTCATCGGAATCCACCCGGCCCTCATTGTAAAGGATGCCCAGGGTGCCGACGACAACTTCACGCGCCGGGAAACTGGCCAGCGCCGCCATGCCGATCTTCCAATCCCAACCTAGCGGACGCACGGCCGGTTCGATGGCGCGGCCCAGCCGGCCGAGCCAGCTTTGTCTTTTCCAGTCGCCGTGAACTTGGTTGATTTCCGCTTGCTTCGCTTCGATTTCCGGCCGGTGGTCTTTCTCGGCCGGCTGTGCGTCTTTCAAACCCTTCAGGTCTTCGCGGAGCTGGGCAAGGTGAGCGTCATAAGTTGCCACGCCGTTCGGCTCTGTACGCGGAAAGTAAAGCACCGCCCAAACGAGAATCATGGAAGCCAAGATCAGCGTGCCGGCCCGGCGCAGAAAGGCCCAACCGCTGTCGATCATGCGCCGAACGACGGTGCGCACCGACGGCCTTTTGTAAAGCGGCATTTCCATGACGAATACGGGCGTTTCACCCCGCAGCAACGTTCGTTTCAATGCAAGAGCCACCAGCGGCGCAACAATCAGGCCAATCGCGTACATGCCGAACATCGTCAAGCCCGGCGCCCACCAGCCGTATCCGGCGGTCATAAACGTGCCGATGAGCAAAATGTAAAGCGGCAGTCTGGCGGAGCAACTCATCAGCGGCGCCACCAGAATCGTGGCTAAGCGATCGCGGCGATTCTCGATGACGCGCGTAGCCATGATGCCTGGCACTGCACACGCCACCGACGACAACATGGGAATAAACGATTTGCCGGATAGCCCGCAGCGGGCCATAACCTTGTCCATCAAGAAGGCCGCTCGGGCCATGTAGCCGCAATCTTCCAAGATGGCCAAAAAGCCGAAGAGAATGACGATCTGCGGCAGAAAGACAACCACGGCGCCTACGCCTTCGAGAACGCCTTCGGTGAGCAAGCTGGTCAAGACGCTTGGCGGCAGCTTGTCCTGTAGTCCTTCGGCCAGCCAATCCTTGCCGTCGCTAATCACCTTCATGATCGGCCGTGCCCACGTGAAGATGGTTTCGAACACGACGAACATCAGGGCCAGAAAGACCAAGGTGCCCCAGACTTTGTGCGTCAATACGCGGTCGATACGGTCAGTCCAAGTCGGCGGTCGCTGCGCGGGCTTTTGCACGGCCAAGTTAGTGATTTGTCTAATCCAGCCATAGCGCGCTCGCGCTTCCACGGCCGGCACAGGACACTGGGCCGCCATGAGACGCCCGCGAGCTTCATTGATCAGGCTCGTCAAATTGCCGTTGCTCTTGGCGGATTTCTGTATCAGCCGTTGTTCGGTGTAACCACCCACGTCCAGCAATAGTCGGCGCACTAGAAACGGCTCGACTTGACCATGGAGAGCCTCATTGAAGCAGGCAGCCTCGCGCTCGAAGGCTTCAGGGAACGGCGTTCGCTTGGCGGGCGGGCCTTCTTTTGCAGCCTCCGCCAAGGCCTTCTTGAGTTCGTTTAGCCCTTTTCCTTTATTGGCTTGAATGGGCACGACGCGAATTCCCAGTTCTTCGCTCAGCTTTGTAACGTCGATGCGGACGCCTTGGCGCTGGGCGATGTCGGTCATGTTCAACGCTAGAACGACCGGCACACCGAGTTCGAGAGCCTGCGTGGTCAAGTAGAGGTTGCGTTCCAGATTGGAAGCATCGGCCAGGGTGAGTAGGACATCAGGCCGCCGCTCGTCGGCTTGATGACCGAGAATAAGATCGACGGCCACCATCTCATCGGGGCTGCGGGCGGCCAGGCTATAAGTGCCGGGGAGGTCGACTAAATCGAAGGCCTGTCCGCCGTGGACCATCTGGCCCTTCTTGATCTCGACCGTCACGCCCGGATAATTGCCAACGCGCTGGCGCATGCCGGCCAAAGCATTGAAGAGCGTGGTCTTGCCGGTATTGGGATTGCCAAGCAGGGCGACAGTGACAATAGATTTGGCTGAATAGCTGGGCGGCGAACCTCCGCCCAGCGCGGTTCCCTTGCCCGTTAGACCGACCCCACTTTCCTCGCTTGTTGCGCTCATGTCCGTATCACTAGTAGCTTGCGCTCACCGAAGGGTCGCCGCTAAACAATTCCTTCCCCAATTGACACGGTTACACGGGCGGCTTCGCTGCGACGCAAGCTCAGCCGGTAATCGCGGATGCGAATCTCTACCGGGTCGCCCAGCGGAGCGATGCCGAGAACCTCCATTTCCTCGCCCTCAATCAGGCCCATCTCCAGAAGGCGTTGAAGTAGATTGTCGGCCCCGGCAATTGATTCGATCCGGCCGCGTTGGCCCACGCGAAGCTGATCAAGGGTAGGCATGAGAAAAGCCCGCCGAGAAGGGCAGAATCAACAGGCGGCGGCAATTGGGCGAACCAGGACTTGCATGCACGACTCGGTCCGCAAACACAATCGGCAACCCCCGACATCGAGCAAACAGGGCGTTCCAGGGCGAAGCACTTGCAGCCGGCAACCGCTTCGGACGCCCAGCTCCGCCATGCGGCAAACCCAGGCAGGCTCACCGTTTACTTCGGCGACGTCAGCCCATTCACCGGAGGCTAAAAGTTCAATAGGTAGGATATTGTCATTCAAGGTAGGAGGGCCCGGCCTATAGATCTACGGCGTGATGTTATTGAGATTCAATCTCAGTATAGTCTACCCATCGGCATAGCGGCGTCAAGCGCTTTTGCAAAAAATAAAGCCCGAATCAACGTTTTCGTCGTTCTTGGAGATATGCGCCGAGAGCGTTTTTCCAGCTTCGCATCGGGGGAAGCGAAAGTGCTTCGTAGGCTGCGCAGGATAGGACGCTGCAACCGGGACGCCGCGCCGGGGTCGGATACTCGCTGGTCGGTATTGCTGTCAAATTGGCATCAATACCTTCGATTTCGAAAATCGCCCTAGCGAATTCGTACCAAGAACAGGCGCCGGCATTGGTCAGGTGATAAAGGCCGTATTTCTTGGTTTTCAATAATGCGAGCGTGGCTTGAGCGAGGTCCACTGTATAGGTTGGCGTACAAATCTGATCATTGACGACCCGTAAAGGCTTGCCCTGACTCGCCAGCCACAGCATCGTGTCGACGAAATTGCCTCCTTTGCCGCCGCTGCCCCAAACGCCGTAGAGCCCACAGGTTCGGATGACGAAATGGCGCGGACAAAGCGCGCGCACGGCATATTCGCCGGCCAATTTGCTCAGGCCATAGACGCTGAGGGGTCCCGGCGGATCGGTTTCGACGTAGGCAAAGGAGCGGTTCTGATCGAATCCAAAGACATAATCCGTGCTGAAGTGAACCAGGACCGAGTCCCGTTCTGCGCAAATTGTTGCCAAATTGCGGACGCCCCACGTATTAACCGCGAACGCCGCCTCCGGCTCACTTTCGGCGCGGTCAACGAAGTTGTAAGCGGCACAGTTGATAACGATTTCCGGCTTGTATTCCTCCAGCTTTGCCTTCAATTCCGCCGGCTTCGTGAGGTCCGCCTCGGCGCGCGTCCAGGCCATCACGTCGCCCGGCAAACGGCTCACTAGATCGCGTCCCAATTGGCCTGCGGCTCCAATCAGGGCATATTTCATGATTCACCGCCCGGAAGCCGATACCGCCTCTTGAATCGAAAATTCACCCCGGGTACTGTTTGGCAGGTAGAATAGAGCGTAGCCGCCAATTTCACCTGCCGTCGCGAGGGTCGCTTCGATGTCCCGATTCCGCCTGGTTAGTATTAGTCTAATTCTACTTGGTCTAGCGCCATCTTTTGTCCGAGCCGCCGAACCTTTCCGCTATCCCGAAGGCACGCACGGCAAGGGCTCGCTCAAATACGTCAACGGCATTCCTGTTCTAACGGTAGAAGGCACCCCGGAGGAGATCGGCGAGCAGATGGGCACACTAGCCGGCAAGCCGGCCGCCAAACTGCTGACCTATCCTAAAGAGGTCTTGAAAATCTTCGGCGTCTCCCTGACCTGGCCTTTATTGGTCAAGGAAGCCAACGCCATGGTTCCCAATTTTCCCAAGGACTACCTTAAGGAAATGGACGCCATCACCAAGGCAACCGGCGGCGACCGCGATCTCCTGGTCGTCGGCAATACCATGTTCGACATCAAAAAGCTGTTCGCCTGCTCCACGCTGATCGTCGAGCCCGAACGCAGCGCCACCAAGGGGCCGCTCTTTGGCCGCAACCTTGATTTCCCGACGTGCGGGTTTCTGCATGAGTATACGGCAGTCGAGATCTACAGGCCCAAGGGCAAACACGCCTTTGCCTCGGTCGGATTCCCCGGCATGCTCGGCGTCTTATCCGGCATCAACGACGCCGGGCTGTCTCTGGCCGTCCTGGAAGTCTACTCGACCGCCGACGACTCGGTCCGGTTCGATCCCCAGGGCACGCCCTATGCCATGTGTTTCCGCCGGCTATTGGAGGAATGCACGACGGTGGAAGAGGCCGAAAAAGCTTTACGCGCCATGAAAAGGACCACGCTGCTCAACCTGGCCGTCTGCGACACCAAGCACGGGGCGGTCTTTGAGCTGACCCCCAAACACGTTCAAGTGCGGGCCGCTGAAAAAGCAATTTGTGCCGGCACAAACCATTTCCGCACGAAGGAACTAAGCACCGGGAAAGTTTGCTGGCGGTATAACATTCTCGAAAAATGCCAGGAAGAAAAGACGATCGGCCTCGACGACATCGCTAAGAAGCTCGATGAAGTCAATCAAGGCCGGCTTACCTTGCAGACCATGATCTTCGAGCCAGCGACGCTCAAATTGCACCTCGCCTTCGGCAAGCTGCCTTCGTCGAAGCTGCCTATGAAGGAGCTGGATCTGAAGCCGTTGCTTAAACCGGATGAGGAAAAAAGCGCCAAGTAAACAAACAGAGCCGCGACTGTCAGGGAGCGTTGGGACGCTCCTTAACAGTCGCGGCTCTGTTTCTATTCAAATTCTTCAAGCCTGATTACTTCTTCGCCGGTTCAACCGGGTTCTTATCCATGTTCTTGATGGTCGTTTTCTGCGTCTGGGTCAGATCGACCGATGTCGTCATGCCGGCGATTTCGATGTTGAGCTTGCCCTTGAGGTCCATTTCGGATTCGGAGCTTTCCATGCGGCCCTTGGTGTTGTCGAAATAGATGACGCCGGTGGACTTGGTGGGCTGAAGTTCCGCCTTCTTAATCTTGAAGGGCAGGCCGCCGACGTTTTCGCCCGGCTCGGTGTATTTCAACGTCGTGTCCACCTTGATTTTTTCAAGGTTTTCGGTGCCTTTGTCCTTGCTCTTGCCTTCATCAGTGTACTTGTAGCTGACGTCATAGCGACCGATGGGGCCCATGTCGAGCTTGACGGCCGGGCTGTCCCATGTGTCGCCGGCCTTGACCTCTTTATCCGGCAACGAAGCAAACGTTGGACCGGCCATTTCCTTGAGCGTTTCTTCGTTGAGGATCTGCTTTAAGAGCGTCTCCATCTGCTGGTTTTGGCCGATGAGCTTCTTGAGGAACTCGCCAGTGCCTTCGATCTTGGTCGCTTTCAGGTTCTTATCGAGCGTGACCGTGAATTCCGAGCCGACGAGCACCTTGAAGAAATCGCCTAATGGGTTGGTGCCGGTGCTTTCCTTGGTGGAATCGTAGGAGACCTTGGAGCCGCTGATCGTGAAATCCATTTTCACGCCTTCGATCTTTTGAAGGAGCTTCCAGTTGCCATCCTTATCTTGCTCTTTGGGAGTCCAGCTAAAGTAGAAGGTCTGTTTTTGGATGTTTTCCACCTTATTACCCTGGATCATCATCGTCTGGGTGGTATCGGTGGTCATTTCTTGATAGAAGGGCTTGTCCTTCTCAAATTTCCATTGCAGCTTGGCGCCGCCCTCGGCGGCCGGCGCCTGGCTTGTTAACGGGCTCGAGGGCAGCAAAGCCGCGATGGCGACGAGGCCGAATGCAAAAATACGATGGAACACGATGACGTTCTCCTGAATTGGTCAGTTGTTCGTTGGTCGTTGTCAGGGGCAAAAAGTTCCTATGCTAGTTTTACGTCCCAGTTGTTTGTTTGTTCATAGGCAACTGGGCAGGTCGGCTGGCTATTTCCTAAGGGAATGCTGTCTTTTTACCTGTTGGCCAAATCGGAAACAAGTGAAGCTGCCGGATTTCTGTTGCCGTCCGGCCCCGTCATCCATTGCTCCTTGGCCTGTTTACAACGAACGACAAACCACGAACAACCAACCATTGCAATGAATCTCCTCACGACTATCCAAGGCTCGATGATGGAAGGTTTCCTGCCGGCCGGATGGGACCTGGCTAAGATTGATCGGCTAGCCGACATCCCTCCCGATCAGGTGACGCGGCGGGAAAAGTGGTGGCATCCGCACTTTGAGCCCGTGCCGTGCGCCGGCCTGGAAGATTTTGCAACGTACATGGGCCATGAAATTGCCCGAGAGATTCAAAAAACGCGGGCCGACGGACGGCCGCTGGCCATCATCCTGCCGGTCGGCCCAATGGGAATGTATCGCTGGACCGTTTATTTCCTCACAGAATGGGGCGTCTCCTGCGATCATGTGCACGGCTTCAACATGGACGAATGGTCCGACGCCCAGGGAAACACTTTGCCTGCGGATAATTCCGGAGCATTCCAATTTGCCATGCAGGAAGCGCTCTATGGCCCGCTCGGCAAGAATACCGTCCCGGTCAAGCAGCGTCACTTTGCGCTCAAGAGCGAGTTGCCGACTTACGCCGCCCAGATTGCCGATTTGAAAAAGCAGGGCGCCAAATTGGTCACCGTCTTCGGCATAGGCCGGGTCTGCCACATCGCCTTTTGGGAACCGCACTTCGCCGCCGAGTTCACATCCGAGGCGGATTGGAAAGCTCAGACGCATCGCTTGGGCGCCCGCCTTCATCCCTTGACGATCGAACAAAATGCCCTGACGAGCTTCCGCAGCCGTACGACCTTGGTGCCTGCCTATGCCAACACCATCGGCCCCGCCCTCTTTCTTGGGGCCGACCACATTATTGGCGGCGCCGACGGCGCTTTTGGCCGCGGCATGCAATGGCAAGGCCTCTCGCTGCGCATGACCCTGCATCACGACCCGACCCCATGGATCCCCAGCACCTACATGCCAACCCTGGCCGGACGGCTTTTCTTCCTAAAGGAACTAGCCGAGCCGCTGGTAGCCGAGTGCAATTAGGACCGTAGCTAGTTCGTGGCACTAAACAGGACGTGCGGTCCCATCAGCCGACGTCACCAGCCTGGTTGACGGCACTAAAAATGGTGTTGGCCTCGTTCCTCTTGGTGGCGTTACCGTTGTAAAGGACGCCGTTGAGCGCCTGGACATTGGCATCTAAGAGCAGGTCCATCACCGTCAAAACGCTGTTATTGGCCACCCCGAAGGCATCGCCACTTGAGCCGACGTTGACGGTCGCCGAGCCGACGCCGTCGCCACTGACAGAGAAGCCATACGAGGTCGCCACCTTCGTGGAGTCCAGCGTGGCATTGGTGACGTAAACATTCAAGGCCGTGGCCAAGAGCTGGGCGTCCAGCTTTACGCCCTTCTGCAGGAAGTCCTGCTGGAACAGCGCCGCCACGGCGGCGTTGCTCTGGCCGGCCAGGTCATTGCTGCCGGCGTTGACGCCGAAGATATTGGGCAGGGTGGCCGCCAGCCAGTCGCCCAGCTGATGACCGCTGCCGCCATTGAGGGCCCGAATCAGGGCCTGGCCGTTTTTGTTGTTCCAGAAGCCAATGGTCGCCGTCTGGCCCTTCTGCACGGCGCCAGACGCCGGTTGCTCGCCGAAGTTGTAGTTAAGACCGTTGAACCCCTGGGCGAGCTGCACGAAGAATTGGTCGGTGGCGACGACGCTGCCGCCGGCCGTGCCAACCTTGTCGATGCCCTGGAGGTAGCCGGCCGGTTGCGTCTCGGTGATGTAGTAGCTTCCCGGCCGCAGGTTGAGGAAGACGTAGGCCCCGTCAGCGTCCGTCAGTTGGCTGAGATTCACCGCGTGGCCGAGGTCGTCCGTCCCGGTCAGCTTAATGAGCACACCGGGAATGCCGCTCTCGCCGAAATCCACTTGACCGTCGTCATTGAAGTCTTTCCAGACGATGCCGGACAGGCTCGCCGGCGTGAAACTGGCCAGCGTGCTGAACTGCGAAGTGTCGCCGGTACTCTGATTGGTGGCCGTGGCGGTCAGATAGCCCTCGCCTGCTGGGATGGCCGCCAAGTTGGCCGCCGTGAACGTGGCATTGCCGCTGCCATCAGTCGTCACGGTTGTGAAGCCGAGATAGAATTGTCCCTCCGCATTGCCGGCGGGGTCGAGACCCGCGTTCGAGAAGAACTCGATGCGGAAGGTGGAGTTGGCCACGCTCGTTAGCGTGCCGCTGATGGTCGTGCTGCTACCGGAGGTGGAGGCGCCGGCGAGGACGGGGGCCGCCTGGTTGTTGTTGGCGTTGTTGGCGCTATTCAGAAAGATGCCGAGAGGGCTGTTAGCGAAGATCGAGTTGCCGAGGATGCTGTTGCCGCTGCCGGAGTTTATATACACTCCGTAGCCGCCGTTAAAGGCGATAGTGTTACCAGCGCCTGGGACGATGCCCCCAATCGTGGTGTTATTAGCGTCCACAATGTAGATGCCGGTCTCGGCGTTGCCGAAGTCGCCAAGGAGCACAGCTCCGGATTTGTCCGTGCCAATGAAGTTGCCCTGGATGAGGGTGTTCGTGGGGACATCCGTTTCGCCCTCCTCGCCCGTCAGGATAATCAAGGATTCGGCTTTGCCGCAAATCACATTGCTTGCACCGGGGACGGTGCCGCCAATAAGGGTGTCGTAGACTCCTCCCCCCAGGACAATACCGGTTTCGTTATTAGCCAACGCTTGCGTGCCGGTTACGTCAGTGCCGATATAGTTGCCCTGGACGATATTGCCAAGAACGGGGGGTTGACCGCCCCCCTGAGCAACGGTTATGGGGTTGCCAGAGAAGTCATTACTGATGATATTTCGGGCCGCGGCCGTGGTCCCGCCAATGGTGTTGTAGGAACTGCCAATGTGGATACCGCCGCCCGGGTTGCCCAATTCCGTGATCCCAGTGACGTCGGTGCCGATGAAATTGCCCTCGATGAGATTGTACGGGCCTGAGATATTGACGCCTGGCTCCTGGATGCCGCCACCGGTGTTGCCCGAAATAATGTTCCTGGCCCCAGGCGTAGTTCCGCCAATGGTGTTGTAGCTGCCCCCGAGAATCCCGCCGGCATTACCGAGAGCAGCCAGACCGGTGGCGGTGGTGCCGATCAGGTTGCCGGCCACCACGTTCTGGCTTCCCAGATCCAATCCGTAACCCGTGTTGCCGGAAATCACATTGCCCGCCCCGGTTCCGGGGATCGTAGTCACACCCCCGATCGTATCGTTGTTCCCGCCGAAAATGCCCGTTCCGTTAGCCAATGCGGATGTGCCGCTCTTATCGATGCCGATGTAGTTACCCTGGACCACGTCCCTGACGCCGAGGTCGACACCGAAGTTAAATGGACGGGTCCCGCCGTCGGCGGTACCGGGCAATGCGGAGTTGTTCCCCGAGATGATATTCCGGTCTGCTGGCGAGGCGCTTCCGATGATATTCCCGCCTTGGTTTTCCACACTAATACCGATGTTATTCGCCGCTGCAGACTCGCCGGTGACGTCGGTGCCGATGAAGTTGCCGATCACGACGTCGTTCCCGCTGCCGTTCAACACGATCCCGCTCCCTTCGGCGAAGTTGTCGATCACCAGCCCGCGCACGGTGCTGTTGGCGCCCGCGAGCACCAACCCGTCCACCGCGCCGGCCTGGCTGCCGCTCAGCACGATGTTGAGGACGGCGTTGTCGCCCACAGCCATGGTGTTGGGACTAGCCCCAGGCTGGGTGTAGCCGTTGATGTCCACGATGTCGGTGACGGTGGGCAGGGCGGACAGGGGCTGGATGGTGAAGGCCCCTATCGTGCCGTTGTAGCTTGGATCAGTGGTGGGGATGGCAAACTGAATGAGGTCGGGATTGGCCGCCGTGCCCGTGGCGGCGGCCTTGGCGTCCAGTATAGCCTGGCGCAGCGAGCCGGCGCCGCTGTCCGCTGTGGTGTTGACCATGTAGGTGGAAAGTAGGGTCCGGTCCTCCAGGGCCTCCAGCAGCGGCCGGGGGAACGAGGTGCGGCGGCGCGCGGTCTGCGAGCGCGACGCGAAATTAGAGCAAGCGAACCATCGTTGGAACAGTGTTGGCCACATGATTGTGCTCTCCAAGGAAAGATGGCCTGCGGCGCAAGAAATCCCCGTTCCCGGCGCGCAGACCAAGCGCCGGGGCGATGATAGTCAGGTCCTACTTGTCGGTGCTGGACGGCGCCGAGTCTCTGATGTCGGGCAAGGCGGCCGCCTCCGCACGGAAACGTACCAGGTCGTCGTCTTGCCGCCCGGCCTCGGTCATCGACGGCCGCCTTTTCGTAGCATTGGCGTGCTTGCTGCTTACGCCCGAGCCGCCAAAGGAACGCGCGCACCTCGGACGCCGAGGCGTCACGCGCTTTGTTTGGTTATCTAGAAGGTTAAGTCGGCTCTACTTCATTGCTGTGCTGGCTGCCTGCTTCAAGGCGGCCACTTCTTCCCAGAGCTTTTCCCACGCTAAACGTTCGTCTTCGGGCAGCTTCGCCAAGGCATCCTGGCCCCGTACGCCGGCGAAGTCGGGATCCTGCTGCCAGTGTGTCAAGTTTTGAAGCACCGTGGCCCGGGCTTTGTCGCCCTCTGCTTGGAGTATTCGCCGCCAGGCGGCAAGGTCCGCGCGTAGCCAGATCAAAGCTTGTTGACGAAGAAAGGCGTACTCCTCGATGGCCAGATTGGCTGCGTCGTTGCCTTTGCCGCATCCGGCGAGGGCGGCGGCAGAGGCAGCGTTGTGACGGTGCTGGATTTGTAGGTCGTCGGCCAGTTGCGGCTGTTCGGCAAAGGCAGCGGCGTAGAAGCGGGCGGCGGCGGCATTGAGCCACTTGCACCTCAGCTGGCACATCCGCGCCAGTGTCAGTCGCTCCCCGACATCGGCAGGTTGGACTTCGCCCTTCAGGAACCGGGGCAACTTGCCATCGAGTTCCACAAAGCGCTCACACTCCTTGACCCATCGCGCTGACGGGAACGGCCAGCGCGGCTCCTTCGAGCCCAGTTCGTGACCGCGGCGAAGGTAGGTGAGCGCTTCGGCGAATTGCCCCTTGTAGAGGATAAGAGTCTGGCCGAGGTTGCAGTGGGACCGGGGGGAGTTTTTCTCCAGTCGGATGGCCTCGCGGTACTCGGCGATGGCCCCGTCTACATCCCCCTTGTCACCGAGTGTCAGGCCGAGGTTATAGTGAGCTTGGGCGTAGTCGCTCTTGATTCGGATGGCCTCGCGGAATTCCGCGACGGCGCCGTCCATGTCCCCCGTGGCGTGCAGGGCACTGCCAAGGTTGTTGCGGACAAACGGGTTGTCCGGCTTGAGTCGGATCGCCTCTTTGCACTCGGCGATGGCCTCGTCCGTCAGGCCCTTGTAGCGCAAGGCAGTGCCCAGGTCGCTGTGGAGTCCGGAGTCCTCCGGCTTGAGTCGAATTCCCTCGCGAAACTGGGCGATGGCCTCGTCCAGCCGACCGTTCTCGATGAGCATCTGGCCCAGGCCGGATCGGGCCAGAGGGTTTTGTGGCCGGAGCGCCAGCGCCGCCCGCTTGAAGCCGATCGCGTCTATCCTCTGAGCGGGATCCGGATGCAGACCGAGGATGCCTGACAACTCACTATTGGTGTAGTATTCTCCGGGGCGGCGCTGCTGTGCCGCCCGCAATAGCTGCACCTCGGCGCCGGGCGCCCCGACCATCCTCAGTAGGTGGCCCAGCCACCTTAGGACGGCGGGCGGCTGCGCTAGCGCCGCTTCGTCTTGAGCCAGGCGCACAAGACCTGCCCGGTCATGGCGTATTCGCGGGTCGCGCAGTTGCTGCCGCCAGGGATCATCATCCGCCAGAAGGGCCACGGCTCGCAAGGGCTCGCCATCCCCGTCGTGCAGCATGTCCCTCACATAGGCCCAGTCGTCCAGGGCTTCCAACAGGTGGATGCAGATGCCAGAGTTCCGGATGCCGTCGGCCACCGTTTGCCCATCGAGCGCCGCCACGTCCAGACCGTAATCCGAAAACACCGCGGCGTAACCTCGATCCACCGCTGTAAACCTCTCTGGGGGATTTAGGGCCGATGCCTCTAGGCGAACCTCCTCCAGGCGGGCGATGACGGGTATGTCCTTGACCAGTTCTGCGGCCTCCCGGCGGAGCCCTTGGTCGGCCCCGATAACTGCGAGCAGCCCTTGCGCGTGCTGGGCCGCGCTCAGGGCTTCATCCCACTTCTCTTCCTGCTCCAGCCGCCGCGCCTGCTGCAAAAGCACGCGCGCCTCGCCTTCGGCCGCCGCGCGGGTTTGGACCCACGTCAGGCCCGCCATTCCCCCCAGCACCGTCACAACGAGAAGCACTACTGCCGCGGCCCACACCAGAGGTTTGTGCCGCCGGGCCCACTTGCGGGCCCGCTGGGCCAACGACGGGCGCCGAGCCTGGATCATTCGGTCCTCTAGCCAGCGCCGCAAGTCGTCGGCCAGCTCTTGGGCCGTGGCGTAGCGCTCTTGCGGATTCTTTTCCAGCGCTTTGAGAACGATGATCTCCAGCTCCGCCGGGATCGCTTTGTTGATCCGGCGCGGCAGCACTGGCTCGTCAAACGCAATCTGCCGCAGCAATTCCTGGCGATCGGTCCCCGGGAAGACCGGCTGGAGCGTCAGCAATTCGTAAAGCGTCGCTCCCAGCGAGTAGACGTCGGTGCGGTGATCGACGAGACCGTGCTTGGCCAGCGCCTGCTCCGGCGACATGTAGCGCAGCGTCCCCACCAGGTCGCCGGTCATGGTGAGGCCGCTTTCTGCGGCAGTGCGGGCGAGTCCGAAATCGGCCACCCAGAGCTTGCCTCGGGCGTCGATCAGCAAATTAGCCGGCTTCACGTCACGGTGAACCACGCCCAGCTGGTGCGCGTGTTCAAGCGCTTCGGCTGCCTGGATGCCCCACTCGGCCGCCAGGCGAAAGTAAGCGCGATCGCGGGGCGCCGGCTCCGTCGGAGCGACCGCGACGGGAGCGGTGTCAGCGGCTGGCGGAGCGGGATAGGCGGCAGTTGGCTCGTCGGCTGTGCTGCCGTGTTGTTGAGCGATAACTTCCGCCAGAGACCGGCCATCAATGAACTGCATGGCATAGTAATGGACGCCGCGCTCGGCGCCCACGGCGTGAACCTTGACGATGTGCGGATGGTCCAGCGACGCGGCGGCCCGAGCCTCGTTGTGGAAGCGCTGGAGCTGCCGGGGATCCATGGTCGCCGCGAACGGCAACACTTTCAGGGCCACGCGCCGGCCCAGCGAGATCTGCTCCGCCTCGTAGACCGCCCATACCGCCGCGACCTACCTCACGGACGATGCGAAAGTCGCCGAGCACGCCGCTGATTGGTCCACTATTGTCTTTCCCGTTTTGAGAAGAATCCGCCTGTCCAGCCAGCGACAATCCCAAGTCATCGAGTACCAGGAGGGCCGGCAAGAGACGTCTTAAGGCGTAGGCGTGGTCAGGGTGATCTTTGAGAAACGCCTCCAGGTCAAGCGCTTCGCCCGCGCGACGTCGGGCAGTGTATTGGTCGATCAGGTCGGCCAGGATTGGGTCTGCGTTCGATGGGCTAGTCAGGGTGAGGCTCATGGCAAATCCTCCCCGAACTCGGCTTCGAGCATGGATCGCAGACGATTAAGCGCACGGAGGTGGCGAAGCTTGACGGCGCCTTCGGTTATATGAAGGATGGCGGCTGTCTCGCTGGTGCTCAGTTGTTCCAGGTGGCGGAGTACGAGAACCTCGCGATCACGAGCTGACAGTTCGCGGAGAGCGTCGCTGACGCGGGTTCGCAACTCTTCCCTCAGCAGCTTGCGACTGGCACTGCTTTGCCGGTCGATCAGGCGATCAACGAGTTCGAGGGCCGATTCATTGGGTAAAGCCGCCTCCTAGGCTTCCTCGCGGTCGACCGTGCGTTTCTTGGCGCCGATGTGGCGGCGATTCAGGTCGATGAGCCGATCCCAGGCCAGTTGCCTGAGCCAGGGGTAAAACGGAATGGGCCGTCGTTTCAAATAGTCGGAAAGCTCCTGGTCGGCGTCGAACAGGGCCTCTTGGACGACGTCGGAAGGGTCAACGCGAGCCCGAAGTCTTTGGTCGAGTCGCAGAGCCACCATACGACGCAAGCGGGGCCGATGACGCTCCAAAAGCCGTTGGCGAGCGGCAACATCGCCGGCTGCTGCCCGGTCGAGCAGGTGGTCAGTGTCGGGTTTGAGTCGCATCCGAGTTAGCCTCCTAGGATAGACCCCGCAAAACAGGGCCGGGAGGTTACATAAAAAGAGAGCGATTTCGCCGATAGACCGGAAGTCAATGCGTCATATGGTAGTTAGGAGGCGAACCATATGCGAGAAAAATCGGAAGAGCCGGTTCTATAGCCGATAATGACACAAGAAGCTGGGGCTGGAAGCAACCATGCGCCCGCGCGGACAGGCAAGCCAAGCCGCCGGACCCATAAGACTCTCGACCCTACTCCTGACCACTTTTGTTTTTTTATTGACTCCAATAGACGCTCATTGGAGCCCCTTGCCCTAGGATAGGGGCGCATGCAATGCAACTTGTTTTGTCGCGAAGACTCCGCGCCCTGGCGTCCTGAGGGTCTCGCCTTTACTCGTGTAAATGCTTTCCATTTCTTTTCACGGGGGGTCAGGCGAAATGGAGAGAACCAAATTGGAGGGGCCTTCCCGGCGAGCTAGACCTTAGGTTTCGTTTTTCAACCCAAAGTTCCGTTTTTTCATCGGGGGTGGGTGGGGGATGAAAAATGGAAAACGAGTGCTCATTTTATATCTCTTGCCTCTTTCCCAAGCTTTCCTGACGCAAGGACCCTGTGGCTCAAGCGCCCCACCCTCTAGACCCGCACACATTGAGCTAGAGGGTAGAGGGTGGGTGATCGATTCTTGATCAGCTCGCGCGCTTTCGTTGTCTCTCATTCGAAGGCTGCCAACATGGGGCGTCCAGGGTGGTCCGTCGTTGCCGTTCGCAGTCCGACGTGCTCCGTGGCTACCGTTGAGTCTATTTGTCTCACCAGGCCTGCTTTTCGGCCAGAGTCCGCCAACGTTGGCGGGCGGGGTGAAGTCGTTAGAAATTCAGCCAAGGGATTCAAAGTAAAAAAGGCAGCCATGGGGAGCTGGGCCGCATCTCTCGATTCCTGGGGCGCTTGACGATCTAAGGGTAAAAGCCATATAGCGATGGGGAGCGAAATATGCCGTTTCCAGCCGGGCCGATCGACAACCATGGACAAACCCATCCGCAAGCTGCTCGTTGCCAATCGCAGTGAGATAGCCATTCGCGTGTTTCGATCGGCCCACGAGCTGGATATCCGCAACGTGGCCCTTTATGCCCACGAAGATCGCTACGCCCTGCATCGCTTTAAGGCGGATGAAGCGTATCTCGTCGGCAGGCCGGGCGAGCCGATCCGCGCTTACTTGGATATTGAACGGATTGTCCACCTGGCCAAGCGGCATGGCGTGGACGCCATTCATCCCGGCTACGGGTTTCTCTCGGAAAACCCGGCGTTTGCCCGCGCGTGTCGTGACGCCGGGATCATCTTCGTCGGTCCCCGCACTGAAATCCTGGAGCAGTTAGGCAACAAAATCGTCGCCCGCAGGATTGCTCGGGAAGCGGACGTGCCGATCTTATCGGGCAGTGACGCGCCAATCCGTAACGTCACGGAAGCCAAGGCCCTCGCTCGCAAATTAGGCTATCCGGTCATCGTCAAAGCTTCAATGGGCGGCGGCGGCCGGGGTATGCGCGTCGCGCTCACGGCGGATGCTTTGGAAGAAGCACTTTCGCAGGCTCAAAGGGAGGCGGGCGCTGCGTTTGGCGTCGCCGATGTATTTCTGGAAAAGTACATTGCCCGAGCCCGCCACATTGAAGTGCAATTGCTAGGCGATAAGCACGGCAATCTCGTGCATCTCTATGAGCGCGACTGCTCGGTTCAGCGCCGCCACCAAAAGATAGTCGAGATCGCTCCCGCGCCGAACCTTGATCAGAAGGTCCGCGATCAGATCTTGGCCGCGGCCCTTAAGATTGGCAGGGCCGTCGGGCTGGACAATGCCGGCACCGTTGAGTTCCTGCTTGATGCCGATTCGGATACGTTTTATTTCATCGAGGTCAATCCACGCATTCAGGTCGAGCACACGGTCACCGAGGCCGTCACTGGCGTCGATATTGTTAAAAGCCAGATCCTTATTGCCCAAGGCCAACCCCTCTCCGATCCGGAAATCGGCCTTGGCGCTCAAGAAGCGATCACGGCGCGCGGGTTTGCTATCCAGTGCCGGGTAACCACCGAAGATTCAACGAACAATTTCATTCCCGATTACGGGCGCTTGACTGCCTATCGCTCGGCCAGCGGGATGGGGATTCGGCTGGATGCGGGCACGGCCTTTGCCGGCGCCTTGATTACGCCGTTTTATGATTCGTTGCTGGTGAAAGTTACCGCTCAGGGCTTGCGCTTCATTGACGCGGCTCGCCGCATGGAGCGCTGCCTTCAAGAGTTTCGCGTCCGAGGCGTTAAGACCAATCTCCCCTTTCTCATCAATTTGATGACGCACAAGGGGTTCGTGGAAGGAGGTACAACGACTCGGTTCCTCGATGAAACGCCCGAACTTTTTCAGATGAGCTCTCGGCAAGATCGCGCCACCAAGCTGCTGACTTACCTTGCCGAGGTGATTGTCAACGGCCATCCCGAACTTGCCGGCAAGCGCCGGTCAGCCGGTGCGAGCAGCCTCGCGATTAATGATTCGCGCAGCGAGTTCAGTCCGTCCGAAGATTCCGGGCTTGGTACACCAGAGGGGCCTTATCCTCGTGGTACACGGGACATTTTCCAGGAATTGGGTCCCGAGCGTTTTGCCAAGTGGATCACGGAACAAAAGCGGGTTTTGCTTACGGATACGACGTTTCGGGATGCCCACCAGTCGCTCTTGGCAACGCGGATGCGCACCTACGATATGCTCGCCATAGCGCCCGAATACGCGCGGCGCCATGCCCATCTTTTCTCGCTGGAAATGTGGGGCGGGGCGACGTTTGACACCTCAATGCGCTTCCTTAAGGAATCGCCCTGGGATCGCCTCACCCAACTGCGCGAGCGAGTGCCGAACATTTTGTTTCAAATGTTGCTGCGCGCCGCCAACGCCGTGGGCTATACGAATTATCCGGACAACGTCGTCAAGGCCTTTGTCAAGGAATCAGCCGAGGCCGGCATCGATTTGTTCCGCATTTTTGACGCCTGCAATTGGGTTCCGAACTTGCGATTGGCAATTGACGCCGTCCGCAATACCGGGATGCTGGCCGAAGCGGCCATCTGTTACACCGGGGACATCCTGAATCCCGAGCGGCCCAAGTACAGCCTCAAATACTATGTTGAGTTAGCCAAGGATCTTGAAAAGCTCGGGGCGAATCTCTTGGCGGTAAAGGACATGGCCGGCCTGTGCAAGCCCGATGCAGCGCGTCTCTTGATCAAGGCGCTGAAGCAAGAAATCGGCATCCCCATACACTTCCATACGCACGATTCGGCGGGCGGGCAAATTGCTTCGCTTCTTTACGCTGCCGAGGAAGGCGTGGATATCGTTGACGCCGCCATGGCGCCTTTTTCCGGCATGACGAGCCAGCCCAGCCTTAACGCCCTGGTAGAAGCTCTGCGTTTCACGCCACGCGACTCTCAGTTAAGCTTTTCAAATTTGCAAGCGACGGCCAATTACTGGGAAAGCGTTCGCCGGTGTTATGAGCCGTTCGAAAACGGCCAATTGGCGCCGAGTGCGGAAGTCTATTTGCATGAAATGCCCGGCGGGCAATATACGAACCTTTACGAGCAAGCCCGTGCTTTGGGCTTGGAAGGACGCTGGCACGATGTCTGCCGCATGTACGCCGAAGTAAACCAGCTCTTCGGAGACATCATCAAGGTAACGCCGACCTCCAAAGTTGTCGGCGATATGGCCCTTTTCCTGGTCGGCAACAATCTAACCTCCAAGGACGTTTTGGAATCCACCCGCGAATTGGCCTTTCCCGAGTCCGTTATCGAATTCTTTGAAGGAAAACTGGGACAGCCCCCGGGCGGTTTTCCCAAAGCGCTTCAAAAAAGAATTCTTCGTGATCGCAAACCATTGCGAGGCCGGCCTGGGGCGAGCATGCCTCCCGCTGATTTTACGGCCGCTCAACAGCAACTCGACCGGCAGCTTCACCGGCATGTCAGTCAGCGCGAAGTCGTAACTTATTTGCTTTATCCGCGGGTATTCACTGACTTTGCCACTCATCAACGCAAGTATTCGGACACGAGTGTTTTGCCGACGCCGGCCTTCTTTCACGGCCTGGCTCCCGGTGAAGAAGTGAGCGTAGACATTGAGCAAGGCAAGACGCTTATCATCCGCTTTCTGACCCTGGGCGATCCCTTGCCGGATGGACAGCGCACGGTGTTTTTCGAACTCAACGGTCAGCCCCGCGAGGTTGTTGTTGCCGATAAATCCCTGGCGAGCGAGGTGCGCAAGCGGCCCAAGGCAGAGCCCGGCAATCCGTTGCATGTGGCTGCGCCTATGCCGGGATTGGTTGTTACCGTCGTTGTTGCCGTGGGCGAAAAGGTCGCCAAGGGCCAAAAACTGTGCACGATGGAAGCCATGAAGATGGAAACCACCGTCTATTCCGAACAAGCCGGCACTATTGCAGAGATCTTCGCTGGACCGGGCGCCCAGGTGGACGGCGGCGATCTCCTTATTCGCCTGGAGAAATGAAAAACCACTTCACGAGCGAACCGCTACCGTATCGGAAGCTGTCCTTCGTTTTAGAAAGGGATGATGAAAAAGCAGGGAAGTGCGACCGAAGTCGAAGTGCGATGCGAAGTGTTCGATAAACCTCTCACGAACCAGGGCCGGCCTCAAAGGACCGCGCCGTTCTCGTTCAATCGATGTCATAGGGCCATCGTCGGGTTGTCCGGTCCGGATTAGCCGGAAAAATTCGAGGTCCGGATTCACATTTAAGACAGCACCGAAATAGGCAACCCAATCTCGGACGGCGACTCCAACCGACGCAATCATCCGATTGCCGACCCAAAGTCCCGCCTGGTTCGACCGCACCGTGCAGGCAATGTTGAAGTCCGCCAGCAAGGATGCCAAAACCGTTTGGAGCTTTTCCAAATAGGCCTCGACACCCAGCTCCAACTCATTTAGTGCGAGAACCGGATAAACGGCCAACTGACCGGGCAAATGAAGGAGACAGCCGCCCCCGCGGTTTACCCACCGAACAGGCCAGCCGCGGATTTGCAGTTCCGCCGGTTCGAATAGGATGTGTTCCCGGCTGCCTTGGCGGCCGACGGTTATAAGAGGCGGGTGTTCACACAGAATTAAGGTCGAGGAACCGGAATTGCCGGCAGTCTGAAACGCCAAGAGGCGTTGCAGCGCCAGGGCATCTTCAAACCCGACCGATCCGAGCAGATAGACCTGCAAGGCTCTATCGGATTGGTTGTTCATAAGTTGAACCGGATCAAGTCGCATGGCTCCTTCTCAACAAACAAGGCCCGCGATAGTCGTCGCAGGCCGTAAGGGAGAGCCGAGGCCTCAGGGAACAAAATCTACTGTACCAGCGCCGGGTAATCGGGCAAGCACAATCAGCCCGTCGGCAAATTGTTTGTTCATCTAGCTAGACAGAACGAAATCTCGCCTGTCAAGTGCAACCCGCGCACCCACAAATCCGGCTGGTTTCCCTCGCCGCTACGAGCGGCAGCGCACGCTACCAGGAAACGTGAAAAACCGTTAGGACGAATTAGAATGCCATCGGCTTGTGAGTGAACCCCCGCGCCTTCGGTGCAATCGCTATGCACCACTCACTGGAACTATCTTGGGCGGGGCGTTATCCTCAAACTGGGCAAGGAAGTCTAACTCAGAAAACCGATATGAAGGAAGATAAAGCGCTTCTCTGAATAGCCTAAAGGGATGGTCCCATGTCGCACCCCCGTCTTGCCTCGACTGCTCGGTTGCCTTCCTTATCAAATGCGTTGGTTCTCGGCGCCTTGGTCTTTACCTTGTGGTGCGCGGCTTTCATCCATGCCGAACCCTTTCCGCTAGACCCGGTTGCCGATATCAAAAAAGCGCTGGATCCGGATAACCCGAAGATCATCACCGAAGAACAGATTGAAAACTTGCGCACCCTCGGCGATCTCGGCGAAGCGATGCTGATTATCAATCCGGCCGGTGATCGGCTAGCCCCCAGCTTGCGAGTGCGCCTGGCAGAACGATTCGAGAAAGCCGCCCGCGAAGGCCTCCGCAATGCAGAGTTGCGCTCAGTCACAGTTGATTTACTCTCGGATTTGGCTTTAACGGAGAGAGCGTCGAGTACGCGAAACCTTTTTCTTCGATCCAGCCTGGCAAATCTGGGCCCCGACATCGCCAAATTAACTGCGGAAACCCAACCACGCGTTCGCCAAACCGCTATCCGCACTCTGGGCAACCTTGAGTTTGATCCGCAAATTATTCTGCCTCCCATTGAAAGACTTTTGTTGAATGGCAAAACCGCGAAAGATCGCCGAGCCGCAGCAGAGGCTCTTGGGGAGCTGGCGCGCCCGTCGGCATCCAACGATTTTCAGAGCGAAGTGGCAAGCGTCAAGGAGGGGCAGGTTTTTGTGCCTGTCGGAAGCGCTGACCCTTTCTTGTTAGGTCAATCCCTGGCTGTCTACGCGCCTTATCCCAGCACTGCCTATCTCGGTCGCATTCAGATTGTTGAACAGGAAAGGGACAAAGAAGCGGTCGGCAAAATAATCGGAGAACCCGCCGAGCCCATCAAGCCGGGAGATCGTGTCAGCGCCAGAGTCAATCTTAATAACGAGGTAATTCGCATCGCTTCCAAGAAGATTCTGGCCAAGGAAAAAGAGCCGGATGTCACAGTCCGTCGGGTGACTATCGGCGCCGTTGAATGGACGACAAACTTGGCCCTGTCCCCGGCCCGCGAAGAAAATGAAAGAGAGCTTGCCAATCAATTCCCGCTCTTTCAGGCGCTGCGGGACAACCGCAAGGCTTTGGCGGTCGCCGCTGAAGATCCCGATGGTCAGGTGCGGTTGACCGCTTTAAGGGCGTTAGAAGCAATCGGCATTATGCGGGAACGTCTGCGTGCCTTAAAGCCGGCGGCAGGACCGGAAAAAGAAGCTGATCTTCCTACGACTTTGAAGGAAGTTGTGCCGGCGCTGACCCGGTCATTATCCGACCGAGATCCCCGCGCTCGCATCAAAGCCGCCGAGGCTTTAGAGACGATCGCGGACATCCTCGGCCAAGGGTCTGCGCAATCGGAAGAAGCGGTTCGAGCCTTGGTCCGGTCCCTTGAGGATCCGAGCCCCTTCGTTCGCTGGGCGGCCGCACGGGCCCTGGGCAAGGTGGCGCCGGGCTATTGGGATCTAATTTTGCCGGGGCTTACTGCTGCGCTTACACAACGGGACATGGATGCGCGCATGGCTGTTATTGCTGCGGTTCGCCGGTTCGGCGAAAGTCAGGACAAAGCGGCCACCCTGCCCAAGCGTGGGACCCTTGACGCGGCCGTCTTAGGCCTCGGCCGGGCCACCGGACAAGGGTATCCTTACGTCGTCGTCAACGGCGTCTATCACGGTGATTCCAACGTCCGTCTTAGTGCCATTCGAGCGCTAGATGCCATCGGCACGGGCGCGGCGCCGGCAATCCCGGACTTAATTCTGGCGCTCGACGATGACAACAATGAGGTCCGTCAAAACGTGGCAACCGTCTTGGGGCATTTTGGCAAGGAGGCCGCTTCAGCGCGACCCGCTTTGCTCAGAACTATAGATGATTCGGATCCTGAAGTTCGCCGAGCCGCTGCCGACGCCTTGCTTAGAATTGGAAAGCCGTAAGAGGCGAAAGAGAACTTGAATGTTCAACCTCGCATGCTAGATGCTTTGCCCCTTGGATTTCATTTCATAACATTCATAACACACACCTAGCCGTTTTGACGTAAGTGATTGAAACATAGCATGTTGACGAATGTTACGAAACTGGCCGAATCGCTCGCTGTTACGAAATGACGTCGTTCATTCTCTTGATCAACTTAATGAGTATTGCCGCCGCTGGGGCGAAATCCGCTTTGCCTATAGCCTCTTCTTTTCCAGCACTACTTTATCCAGAAACAACCGTTGCCGGTCTCCCCTTTCAAAGAGGTCGTTGAGGAGCACTTCCAGCTTGGGGCTAATCGTTTTATTCTGAATCTTCATGCTGTTGCCCACCCAAACCGAGACTTTCTTGGAAAAGTCCACCGTGCCGCGCCCGAGCCAAATCGTTAAATCCTCGATGCCGTAGAGCCGGGCGGTAATGACGTTGCCTTTGATCGTGGCGGTCATGGTGGCGGCCATCCGGCTGCCCTTCCAGGGCGCCTCTTCGTTTAGGCACCTCTTCGCGATGGTATTTGTGCTCAGCCAGTAGAAGTGATTGTCGGTGCTGCGCATGGTACAAAACTCGTCGCCCATGCCTCCTCCCAGGCCGTCGGTGCCCAGCTTGAATTGCGGGTTGGCTCGCTTCTTGCGATCCATCCAGTCAAAGATGGCCGGCATCTCCCCGCTAAACCATTCAGCGCCGCGCCCCTTGTATTGGACGTAGATCATGGGATAGCTGCGCGGCAACCAGTCTTTCATCATCGTGTAGTTCTGCTTGTGAAACTCCCCGCCATGGTCGCCGCACACCACATAAAAGGGCAAATACTGACCGTTGCGCCAGCAGCGCTGGGCTTGGAAGAACGGTGCACCGGACATCGGAATGACCCCCGCGAATAAATCGGGATGTCCTAAACCCACGTCGTAAGACATGATGCCGCCTTGGCCCAGACCGCACAAAAACACGCGGTCGGAATCCACATTAAAGCGCCGGCGCACGTCGCGGATCACATTGAGGGCGGTCTTGTTTTCCTCGATGCTGAAGCGGTAGTCTGCCTTGTCGTTGCCAAAGCCTTGTTGCCACTCCGGCGCTGCCAGAATGTAGCCATATTTGGCGGCGTAGTCTTTGCAACGTCGAATCATATCCAGGGGCGTGTCATTGTCGTCGTGCAGCAGAATCATGACCGGATAACTGCGCCCGTGGGTGTATTCGGGAGGCAGCAAATAGACGTACGGGCTGTTTTCCGAGCGGAGGCCGGGCAGCGTCGTGCGGGTTTCCACGGGTGCTTTGCTCAATTCCTTTTCCGGCGTAAACGGCGGCAGATAAGGAATCATTTGAGCCATCTCGTCGGGGGCCAGGGCATTTTGCTTGTCTTCCTCATACTTCTTTAGGATCGCGGAGCGATCGCCTTCGTCGGCCCGGGTCAGATAGTCCAGCACGAATTTGCGGGCTTTCCAGAGTTTGAGAGCGATTTCGGGTTTGGCCTCCGCAAACGTGCTGCCCATGACCCAACCGGTTGCCGCGAAAGCCAACAGACGGGCCTCGCTGTAATCGGGAGTCTGGCCTTTCGCTTTCTGTCCCTCGGCTTGCCTGGCTTGAGTAAGAAAGACGTCAAGCCGGCCGGCCGGATCGCCTTCTTTGGCGGGCAAGAAATCATCGAGGCCGACTTCGTCGTGAATCGAGCGGGCCGCTTCAATAAGGCCGACCGGAATAGGAGGACTAACCGTCACTTTAGAAAGAGTGTCCAGATAGCGGCGTGTGTCTTTGAGGTTCTGCGCCGCCGCTTCGTATACGCCGCGGAGCGTCCGCACCTCCGCCAATTCCCGCTCGCTGACGGCGGCATCGGGGAAGGCGGCCAAGAGACGTTGGGCCGTTTGATGTGCTCCCGATTTGCGCGCCAGCCGGATGGCGTCGAGGGTTTGCAAGGCGCGCAGCCCCTTGAACTTGGCGCGGGCCGTTTCCACTTTTTCTTTATGGCTGGGAAAGTCTTTAGCCAAGGCGTCCAGGCGGGCTTCGGCCTCGGGATACCAACCGGCCTGCACAAAGAAATTGAAGGCGCGGAAGCGCCGCTCCGCGCGCTCGTCTTCACTCAGTTCGCTCTTCAGGAGCACGAACGGAGCTACTTGGAGCGGTCCGGCACTGCCGAAAGCTAGGATGCCCTGAATCTCTGCCTGATGGCTTATGATCTCCTTGTTCTTTTCTTGGAAATCAGGGTGCAGCGCCAGCAGCTTGCTTACTTGGTCCGGACCGAGTTCGCTGGTCAGATACCAAATTCTCCAAGTATACAACTCCGTCGCGTCAATGCGAGCGAAGGTGGGAGTCAGGCCCGAAAGGTGCTGTTTGAGCGTAAGGGCATTGCCCGGCCGCGTGTAGGGCGAGCGGAATTTCCAAGTGCGGTCCCACTTTTCATCCCAGGGGCCGGCACTGATCTCCTCGCGAATAATCGGCGTCTTTTTGGGGTCTGGAATGAGTATGAAACGTTCGGAGCGAATCGTGTCCTCGGCAGGCATATTTTTTTCAACGACTTCGGCCACCTGCGTCGGACTGAAGAGCGTGCTGCGGGCCAGGTCGTTGATCAGGAAAAAACCTTCACGCAGAACAATGGGCTCATGGCTGGCCGGGTCGACGATGGTCTTACTTTCGCGCTTGACGTAGCCCTTAAGAAGATGGCCGTCTTTGAGGAGGATCTCATCGGCCCAGGCGGCGCGGGGGAGAAGCGTTGATGCCAGGGAGACAAGCGTCAAAATTCCGAAAGCTAGGGATCGGCAGCGTGCAAAGCGAGACATGAGGAAAGCTCCAATCGTTGACGACGCCTCTTCGCGGCAATCCATGCTTGCGAGCTAATAAGCTTGCATCTGTAAAGTTTAGCCGGGCGGGCTTTGTCCTGGCAACTGGGCGGCGGGCTTGCTTGTAATTAATTAGACAGGCGCCCCGGCGGGAGTTATCCTCGATGTAGACGCTGCCGCTTACAAATCTTGCGCTCATTGTCGCTTTGAGACGACACCGTTTCCCCGTTTGTCACTCCTCCCCTGGCTTTTTTCGCAACGCTTTGACGCCCGCGCGTCGTCGTTTCTCTTGCAACCGGTTCATGCGTGAGCCGCGCGTCGGTTTGGTGGGCCGCCGCCGTTTGGGGAGCGTGGCTGCTTGCGAGACAATTTCACGCAATTTTTCCAGGCAGTCCTCGCGGTTGCGCTCTTGGTCGCGATAGCGCTGTGAGCTAAGGACCAGCTCGCCTTCCTTTGTGATCCGTTTGTGCTCGTGAGCAAGGAGGCGTTGCTTCACGAGGTCGGGCAAGGATGCGGTCGCCTGGACATCCCAGCGCAGGATAGCCTTAGACGCGACCTTGTTGACGTTCTGGCCGCCCGGCCCGCCGGAGCGCGCGAAGCTCCAGTGCAGTTCGTCTTGGGGAATGTGAATTGCGGAATTGACTTCGAACATTTGGCTTTCCCACCTTGGCTTTCTTTACTTATACTGGGTTCAGTAAAGTGATGCGATGAAGTTGAAAGGAACTCGCCTTCGGGGGACCTATTTGTCTAGCAAGTCACAGGTGGCACTGACCAGAATGGCATTGAAGGACGCCTATCTTCTCGGGGGTTCTTGGCTCTGCTCGCCCGATCGACACTGGCATCATTGCCCCTGGAGTCAGTCATGCTTAAACCACTTGCCTTGCTGTCTCTGCTTATCATGCCTGTTACGCTGCTTGCATGCATTTGTGGTCGCGATGGTGGAGCTACAGCCATTCCCGTTTTACCGCCACCTTCCCTTGATTGGGAATATGAGCAAGTGGATGACGAAAAGGATGCTGATATTGTTCTTGTTGTTAGAATCTTCATCCCCCGAGTGGCTCAGGGAGACGCCTTTCGACTGCCAATTAAGCATAAGGTAAAAGGACAGCCAACAAGAGAGTGGACCATTGGAGGGCATTGTCGCCGCGGTTGCGGTCAATCTGGCTGGTACGGACGCTCAGTAAGCCTTTGGCTGAATCACTCAGCCGGAATTATGACCGTTATGGTATTAGCTGATTGGGGAACGAAAGAGGGTATCAGGGGCGAGTTCGACCGGGAGGTTGAAGTTCCTTGGCTATCCCAAGTGACGGAAATATTGGATGGAGGGGCACGGGTTCGCGTTTACTTCGAGAATCCAAAACCGAAAACCAAAAAAACCCGTCTTGCTGGGGCAAGGCGGGTTTACCTTGGGAGGTTGGGAGGCGCGCGTTCTTATGGAGGATGCTTTGTTGTAAAGTCGGGCTTCCAGCCTGACTCATATCAGCTCGCGTCAGGCTGGAGGCCTGACCTAGCAACTTTCAATTCCAGCATAGGATCCGTTCAAGGATCGATGGTCGAACCACTGCTTGGGCCTCTCGGAACGCCTGTTCATAAAGCTGGCGCTGCCAGACCATGAACGGGCTTTCAAAAGGGGCCTGAGAAACCGCCGGCCAGAATAGGAACGCTTGAGGAGAAGATACCTTCTGTTCCTTTTTGCCTTGGGATTGTTCTCGGGGTAAGTCAAACCGCTGCATTGCCAGACCTCGTTGAATCGTTACCGTCCCTTTCCTCCCTGACTTGATGGTTCCTCGGCCGCTGCCGTACATCACTATTATTATCGTCTTACTTTGCATTGTCAAATAGCGACCCTTGCCAAAGCCGGAGCCGAAAATACCAAGCGGCACCCAATTTAACGGTTGCAAAAAGTGGGCAGTTTCGACTATTCTTCTCCGCGGGCGGACCGGAAAGCCGTCTGGCGCGACTTTCCCAAGGGATCAGGAACCGCCCATCACCTGGGCGAAGCTTAAGGAGGAAGCAAATGTCGAGTGCGATGATGATGGATCGAACCGGAATGGGCATGCCCGGTATGGCGGCTCCGGGCATGGCAACCCCCGCCATGGGGGCGCCGACTGGGATGCCGACCGGCCCCAATTTCATGATGGTGCCCCGCTGCACTTTGAAGATGGAAAAAGTCACCGGCGGCATGAAGATCACGTGCAACTGCGACGACGAAATGGCCACGAGCATGGTGCAAAATCTGTGCACGATGTTGGCCGGCGGCATGTGCACTTGCTGCATGATGATGAACGGCATGATGGTCTGCTGCTGCAATATGACTATGGGCATGTGCAAGACCGAAATGACTAAAAAGGGCGTGGCCATCACCTGCACCAGCGGCGACGCCAAGTGCGGCGAAATGATTCAGGCCTCGTGCGACTGCATGAGCACCATGCTTAAAGACGGCTGCATGTGCTGCGTCATGATGAGCAACACGCCGGTCTGCTGCGGATGCAGCTAAGGCTTTATAGGCTGACATAGGACGCCCTAGAAAATTGTTATGCAGGTCAGGCTGGAATCCTGACCTACAACGCTCTCCAGCCCACGGGGTTAACCGTGGGCTTTTTGCGTTTGCACGCGCTATAATGGGTGTTTGATTAGGAAAACCTCTTTCATTTGCGGGCACAGAACGATGCGCCAAGAAGACCTTATCGAGGCCTTGCGGCGGCGACCTTTCCAGCCATTCCGAATGCATGTCACCGACGGAACCATTTATGAGGTTCGCCATCCGGAGATGGTGCTAGTCAACCGCTCCACCGCTTTCGTTTTTTCGCCCGCTCCCAATCTTCCTGCCCCGGCCGTTTCGAAACTGGAAACGGTTGCTCTCTTGCACATCATTCGATTTGATCCCATGGAGACTCCTGCCGCTCCGACGAACAATTGAATTGCGCCTCGTCAAAGCGCGGATAAAAGTAGGGCAGATTAGCAATCGGTCCTCCAGAGGCGGAGGCTCCGTCTAGCTCTGCAAAGCGGGTTCCTGATAAAATGACTGGGCATTCAATTATCAGGAATGGTTGCTTATGCTTTCGGTCACCGAAGCCCAAGACGTCATCAACCAGCGCGCCAAGCCGCTGGCGCCGGTGCCGACGGAGTTGACTTCGGAGGTATTGGGGCTCGTCCTTGCCGAGGATGTGGCCAGCGACCTGGATATGCCGCCTTATGACAAGGCGTTGATGGATGGATATGCCGTCAGAGCAGCAGATTTGGCCGGCGGGCAGGCGACCCTTCAAGTTGTCGACGAGCTCACGGCTGGTCAGATCTCCCGGAAATCCGTGGGCGCGGGGCAGGCGATTCGGATTATGACCGGGGCGCCAATCCCGGAAGGCGCGGACGCCGTCGTCATGATCGAACGCACACGACTTTTGGGAGAAGGCCGGGTCCATATTGACGACCGTCCCGCTCAGCCGGGCCAAAATGTCTTGCCCCGAGGCAAGGAGATGCGCAAGGGCGACACGATCCTTCACGCGGACGCGCTCCTCCGGCCGCAGGAATTTGGGCTTCTATCGTCTGTGGGACGGATACGAGCCAACGTCCACCCTCGGCCGGAAGTCGCGATTTTGCCGACGGGCGACGAGCTGGTTGAGCCGAACGAAGTGCCCGGTCCTGGGCAAATTCGCAACAGCAACGGGCCGATGCTTGCCGCCCAGGTGCGCCGCGCCGGCGGCATCCCGCAACCTCTTGGAATCGGCCGCGACCGTCCCGATCAATTGCGAATGCTCATCTCCGAAGGATTACGCCGGCCGATGCTGATCCTGTCGGGCGGCGTATCGGCAGGCAAACTGGATCTCGTCCCCGGCATCCTACAGGAGCTGGGTGTTGAGCCGCATTTTCACAAGGTGGCCATGAAGCCCGGCAAACCGGTCTTCTTTGGAACGCGCCGCGAAACTTTGGTGTTTGGCTTGCCGGGCAATCCGGTCAGTTCGCTGGTTTGTTTCGAACTGTTCGTTCGCCCGGCGATTCGCAGACAAGCAGGCCATAAAAATGCGGGCCCCACGATGATTCAGGCCAGGCTTGCCGAAGCTTTTTCTTATCGCATAGATCGGCCGACGTATCACCCGGCCTGGCTGGAGAACGGACCGGACGGCTGGCTAATCCGGGCCGTGCCCTGGTTTGGCTCGTCGGACCTGCGCGGCTTGACGCAGGCCAACGCTTTTGCCTTGTTTCCCGCGGGCGATGGACATCACCAGGCCGGACAATCATTCGCCGTCCTCAAGGTTGAGGAATGAAGAGTCGTGGATGCTAAGTAAGGACTCCTTATGGCTGGTGGGTCTTCCGCCGTTGAACTCCTGACGCAAGCTGACGCTTCGGAAGTGGCCGCGCCTGGAAAGCTGTTGGCGCCGGCGGTTCCCTTCATACGGCTCTGTCTGCCCGCTCTGGCGACCGGCGGTCTGCTCTGGATGTGCTATTTTCCGTTGGCCTGGGGCTGGCTTGGGTGGGTCGCTTTGGTTCCCTTCTTGAGCCTCGTGAAAACCAGAGCCACCGGCTGGCGCGTATATTTGGCGGCATGGCTGGGCGGCCTGGCATTCTTCGTTCCCGTTCTGCAATGGATGCGGGTCGCAGATCCCCTTATGTATTTCACGTGGATAGGCCTGGCGATTTACTGCTCTCTTTATTTCCCGGCCGGGCTAGCTTTGTTGCGCGTCCTGGATCGGCGTACGCGCTTGCCTCTGGTCGTCACCGTCCCAGTTGTGTGGACCGGCTTGGAATTCTTCCGGGCACATTTCGCCACCGGATTCGGGTGGTACTTCCTCGGGCACACACAGCATGATTTCTTGGCGATCATCCAGATAAGCGACCTTGCCGGCGCCTATGCGGTGACCTTTCTACTTGCGGCGGTCAATGCCTTAATGTTCGAGTTGCTTTCCTCCTTTTGTGCTCCCCTCTCCCCTGTACTCAGGGGAGAGGGGTTGGGGGCGAGGGGCTTACCTCTTCGAAAATCAGCGACGACCCTATGGCAAACTGCCGCCGTTCTACTAGCCGTCGCTGCCTCTTGGGGATACGGAGCATACCGCCTGAGTCAGGACAAGTTTGCCCCGGGGCCGCGCGTCGCATTAATTCAGGGCAACGTGGAACAGGGAGTCAAAAACGACACAATTGCTATATCGGAAGAAAAGCGCCAACAAGCGGTCGAGTCGGTCAGCGACCATTATGGACGGCTGATTCGCCTGGCTAAGACGATGCACCCCGATTTGATTATTTTGCCGGAAACGAGCTATGCCGAAGATTGGACGGAATTCGACCCGGCATTCCCATTCGAAAAGCTGCCGATTCAGTGGCAAACCTTGTTCGAGAATGACGCAGAAGCCAAACACGGTACGCGACCCATTTGGCAGTATTTGGCTCTCCTAAAATGGAACGAGAAGATATTGAAGGAGGCTCAGGCTGTAGGCACGAATGTTCTATTTGGTTTGAACACGGGCATTGAGGAGCCCGACAATCGCCGTCACCGTTTTAACTCCGCTGTTCTCGTCGGCGGGGCCGGGCAGCCGCTGGGACGCTATGACAAGATCCACCGGGTTCCCTTCGGCGAATACGTGCCGATGCGGGATTGGATTCCCGCCATGAACGTGTTTTCTCCTTAC
Organism: Gemmataceae bacterium; assembly: GCA_045802525.1. Lineage (GTDB taxonomy): Bacteria > Planctomycetota > Planctomycetia > Gemmatales > Gemmataceae > JBJMQT01. Next base: position 4,011 of record JBJMQT010000163.1, on the reverse strand, counting down.
GAGAACGATTACAGCGTGCGATCAGGTGAGGCCTTTACGAGATTTCCGGTGGGGGAATATCACTTTGGCGTCGTAATATGTTTTGAGGTCACCGACGCGGCACTGGCCCGGGCCTACGTTGCACCAGGGGATGGCCCTCAAGCCGACTTTCTGCTTAATATTTCCAACGATGGCTGGTTCAAGGGAACGAGTGAACACGAACAGCATTTGGCGATTAGCCGTTTTCGCGCGGTGGAATGCCGGCGAACCGTGGCCCGAGCGGTGAACATGGGAATATCGGCCGTCGTCGATCCCAATGGGCGAGTTCTGCAACCAGAGACCATTGAAACACTTCGGGAACCGGACACAGGGGAAACGCGCGTTTGGAAGCTTTCCGCCGAAAAAGATCGCATAATTGCCATGCCTCCCGCGCATTGGGCTGAATTCAAGAAGATTCCCGGTGTGCTGCTGGCCGAACTTCCCGTTGACCATCGGACTAGCCTCTATGCCCGATGGGGCGATTGGCTGCCGTGGTCGTGTTGCGGCTTTCTTACTGCCGCGATCGCCTTGGCTTGGTTCCGGCCTGTTCGTCGGCCGGCGGGAGGCGCGGAATGCCCCTGAAAGCCGCTCTGTGGATTTGTCCCCCTCTGGCTCTTCGCACATTCCCGTTCTGGCGTCGCTCTTGGAAGCACCGCATGACGCGTTATGCGCTCGAATTTGTGTTTTGGTATGGCTTAGTCGTTCTGCTCCTTTTTCTGTTCGAGAATCGGCTGCTATATAAGCCGGCCTCCGCGGCTAGCTGGGTGACGCCTCCGGCCTCGCTTCATGTGCAGGATGTGACGTTCTTCACGCGAGATGGAACGCGCATCCACGGTTGGTGGTGCCCTACCGACGGCTGGACCCCCTCTGAGGGAGCGACAATCTATTGCCACGGCAACATGGGCAACCTCAGCCATCACTCACTGGAAGCGGTTGCTTGGCAGGCTAACATGCATCAAGCCGTGCTCACCTTCGATTACCCGGGCTATGGGCGCAGCGACGGATCGCCTAGTGAGGCCGGCTGTTATGCCGCCGCCGAGGCGGCCTACGATTGGCTCGTGAAAGTACAACAAGCGCCGCCCGAGCGGATTATCTTGCTGGGAGGATCTCTGGGCGGCGGCGTGATCGTCGATCTGGCCAGCCGGCATCCGCACTATGCCTTGGTTTTGGTAAGCACGTTTACTTCGATTCCTGACGTCGCGCAGAGGATTTATTTCTGGGCGCCGGTGCGCTATCTGGCCCGCAACCGCTTCTCCAACCTGAGTAAAATCAAAGATTGCAAGGGGCCGGTCTTCATCACGCATGGCACGTCGGACTGGCTGATTCCGATTGCCCAAGGCGAGCGCTTATTTGCGGAGGCTAACGAGCCGAAGCAGTTCTTTGCCATGCCAGGCGCCCGCCATAACGAGATCATTTCGCCGGCGTGTTTCAGCGCCCTCCGCGAATTCTTGCACGATCACCCGCCTGCCAAGTGATCTAGTCCTTGCCTTTTTCCTGTGCTATAGCCATCTCCTTGCGCCCGACAAGCCCGGCAAGGAGAGGCTCATGGTTCGCCATTTAATCCTGGTTTTGGCGACTTGCGTGATCTGTGCATGGTGTCCCGTTCTTGCTCAGGCTGCCCAGTTTCGCTGGCAAACGGGAGACGTCCTGGTTTACCGAGTCGAGCAAACGACCATTGCCACGGCGACATCCGGCGACAACAAGACCGAAACGAAAACGAAACTCAACCTCACCAAACGTTGGGAAGTAAAGAGCGTTACCAAGGCAGGGGTCGCTACGCTGCACATGTCCTTAACCCGCCTGCGCCTGGAAAACACTCGGCCGGACGGCGAGGCGCTCCTTTTTGATTCCGCAAATGCGGACAAGAGCAATCCTCAAATGGCGAAGGAATTGGCCGGGTATGTTGGAAAGCCTCTGGCCATTCTAAGAATGGACGACCGAGGCCAAGTCGTGGACGTGAAAGAGTCCAAGTTTGGCGGAGCTTCACGCTTTGAGAACGAATTGCCTTTCGCAATCACCTTGCCCGAGTCTGGTCCTAAGGAAGGCCAAAAGTGGCAGCGCAGTTATCAAATAACTCTCGAGCCGCCGCAGGGAACCGGCGAGAAATTCAATGCGATCCAGAACTATGCCTGTAAAAGCCTCAGCGGCAACCTGGCCACGGTCGCTCTACAGACCGAGGTGAAGAATCCGCCCGAAAACGTCGCCGATCAAGAACCGCTTTTGCAATTCCAGCCGCAAGGCGAAGTCGTTTTCGATGTCCGCCTGGGCCGGATGCAAAGCGCCCGCCTGGTCATTGACAAGGAACTCAAAGGGGCTCAAGGCGCCTCCAGCAGTTACCGCTTGCAAAGCACTTACACCGAGGAATTTGTAGGGGATAAATGACCCTAAAGCTTTCGAATTTCCAACCCCTAATAGGAATGACCACAATCGTTCGCGACTGGTGCGCCAAATGGGCGTGGGCCATCGGCCTGGGAGCGGCGATCCTCCTGGGGGCGGTCCTGCGCCTGGTCTGGGTCGACGACATGGAGTACAAGCGCGAGGAGGCCTGGACCTTCGAGCGCACGCAAAATGTCGGCAAGACGGAATCGTTTCCGTGGCTTGGTATGCCCAATAGCGTCGAAGTGGCTCACCCCGGCATGAGCCTCTGGGTTTTCTTGGCGCTTGGAAAAGTTTTCGCGGTTCACGAGCCGACCGATCTGGGCCGCGCTTGCCAAATCGCCAACGTGGCGGCGATCGCTATCCTGGCTCTCTTTGTACTGCGCGCCGTACCTAAGGAAGAACGGGAGCCGTGGCTGTGGGCGACAGCGCTCGTTTCATTGAATCCGCTCTCGGTGCTGTTGCATCGCAAAATCTGGCCGCCGTCGATTGTGCCCATTTTCGTTATTTTCCTTCTAATTTCTTGGTGGTATCGCGACCGGCGCTGGGGTGCGGCTGCGTGGGGAGTGGCGGGGGTGCTGCTTTGGCAGGTCCACCCGGCGGGGCTGTTTGTTGCCGCCGGATTCGCCCTTTGGGCGATGCTCTTTGACCGGCGGAATGTATCATGGCTCAGTTGGTTCGCGGGCACTTGCTTAGGCGCTTTGCCGCTCTTTCCCTGGCTGAAAAGCGTCTGGGAATCAATGGGAGAGCATGCCCTCAAGGGGCGACAGTGGGATCATGCCTTTGAATTTAAATTCTGGACTCGATGGGTTACGGAGCCCTTTGGCATAAGCGTGCATTATTCGCTTGAAAAGGACTTTTCCGAATTCCTCGGCTATCCGGTGTTGTTAGGTCGGCCCACTTACTTTGTGGGTCTCTTGCATATTGCCATAGCGGTGTTGGCAGGCATCATTTTGGTGCGCGGCGGCTGGCGGCTCTGGCTGGAGCGCGGCCGCTGGCTTCCTCTGTTCATTGGCCGCGAATCCGCTACGGCCTTTACGCAAAGCGCCTGCCTGTGGGGATTCGGCATTCTCTTTACCGCATCTTGCTTGCCGATCCATCGCCATTACATGGTGATCACCTTCCCGCTCATGTTTCTCTGGGTAGCCAGGCTGGCGATACTTCATACCGGCCAATCCGTGGACGCCCTAAAACTGGGACGATCGCTGTTGCTCGTTTTGTGCATTACCCAATTCTTACTGTCTGCAAATTTCCTGGGGTACATTCACTCCAATCAGAGGTTTATCCGGGGAGATTACGGAACGCCTTATCGCGCTCAGGTCCAGGCGCACATGGTAGCGCGCGGCAACTAGAATTGCGGCATAAATAGACTTGCGAGACGGAGTTTGGTAGAGTCGGGAGGTGGCGCGGTGGTTTAGGGAAGCCATGCGTGTTGCCGGCCCTTTCGGTGATGCCGGTGCCAGAGTATCTGCCCATGCTCCGTTTCCACACCCCCGCTCATCGAACCGGACGTGCGGATTTCCCGCATCCGGCTCTCGGACAAGAGCTCTTGCGTTCGCCCACGGCAAGCGGTGCGGTTTGGCATGCAGTTGGACCAAACCCAACCGGTCGTGCAAG
>JBJMQT010000162.1:0-22464 GCA_045802525.1 Gemmataceae bacterium | reverse complement strand
GCGGGGCGTGCCGCGTGTGCTGTCGGTCGTGGCGGCGGCATCGGGTTTGTCGTTGCCGATTCCGCACTGGACCACGGGTCGGTTGTGGCTGTTGCGGCTGGGCCACGCCGTGCTGACGATGGCGCTGGACAAGGGCGACGACTGGGCGTGGCTGATGGATCACTCGGTGCAGATCGGCCAGGAGAAGTGCCTGGTGATTTTGGGGATACGCTTGCGGGATTTGCCCAAGCCGGGCCAATGCCTGCGGCACACGGACATGAAGTTGATCGCCCTGGTGGCGCGGAAATCGTGGACCAGGCAGGAGGTCGATGAACAATTGGAACTGGCCAGCCAACGTAGGGGCATTCCGCGCGTCATCGTGGATGATCACGGGTCGGATATCGCTGGCGGAGTGAGCTACTTTCAGGAGCGTCATCCGCAAACGGTGGAGATCTACGATGCCAAGCACAAGGCAGCCTGCTTGCTGAAAAGCCGGCTGGAGAAGAATCCCCGCTGGCAGCAGTTGCAGCAGCGGCTTGGGCAAACGCGCTGGGCCATCCAACAAACCGAAATGGCCTTCCTGGGGCCACCGGCCCCCAAGCCCAAGGCCCGCTTTATGAACCTGGCGCCGACCTTGCAGTGGACCAAAAACGTGCTGGCCGTGTTGCGACAACCGCCGACCGTGGTGCGTGAGCAGGTGCGTCCGGAGCGGTTGGAGGAGAAGCTCGGGTGGCTGCGCGAGTTCGAAGTCGACGTGGCGGAATGGTTTGAATGGCAACGGGTGGCGGACGTCAGCGTGGCGTTTGTGAATCGGCAGGGCATCTACCGCGGCGCCGCCAAGCAGTTGCGGACCGAGTTGCGTCCGCACCGAGTCCATCCCAGCAGCCGAAGTCTGGCGAAGGACTTGGTGGCCTTTGTCGCCAGGCAGGCACGGCGGGCGCGGCCGGAGGAGCGCTTTCCAGGAAGCACCGAAGTGTTGGAGTCGTGCTTCGGACGCTTCAAGCAACTGGAGAAGCAACAGGCGCGCGGCGGCTTCACCAGTCTCATACTGGGATTCGGAGCCTTGCTGGCCGAAACCGCAACCGAAGTGGTCCAACAGGCCATGGAACATAGCCGCACCAAAGCGATCTGGGAGTGGTGTAAGCACCATCTGGGCACGACCCTATTCGCTCGACGCCAACTGGCCTTCGCAGCCAGCGCAACAAAAGACGGATGAAACAAACCCCAGGTTTTCATCAGGCCAGGGTTAGGGTGGGTCACAGCGCCTGGCGATCGAAGTAACCATATAATCCCTCTTTCCCTGGAACAGAGAGGTGGGGAAAAGGTAATCCAATAACTGAGGCTCGTTTGATCAAAACCATCATCTTTGACTTCGGCAACGTCGTTGGCTTTTTCGACCATCGGAAAGCGTGCCAGACGCTGGCCGGTTTTGGCTCCTGCTCCGCCGAGGAGATTTACAGTTTTTGCTTCAATAATCAGCTGGAGGATGACCTCGAAGCGGGCCGCATTGAGCCCGAAGACTTCCTAGATCTCCTTCGCCGGCAGTTTGGACTCCAGGCAGCCGATCGTGTGCTGGCGCGAACCTTCAGCGATATTTTCTGGCCCAATGAAGAAATTATTGCTCTCCTTGCGCGCCTGAAGCCGCGCTTTCGTTTGTTGTTGGCCAGCAATACGTCCATTCTGCATTCGCAACAATTTAAGGAGCAATTTGCCGAAGCGCTGGGCCAGTTTGATGCGCTCGTGTTGTCCCATGAGATCGGCTCTCGGAAGCCAAACCGCTCTTTCTATGAGCACTGTCTGGCGTTGAGCCAATGCCCGGCAAACGAGTGCGTTTTCATTGACGATTTGGCCGTCAATGTCGCCGGTGCCGAGGCGTGTGGTTTGCATGGGATCATTTACAAAAGCATTGAGGATTTGACCGCTCAAATGGCCAAGCTCGGGATCGAACCATTGCCGCAAAAAACACAAAAAGCACAATAAGAATAGAATCAAAAAGAGGGCATCGGAATCGCTCCTTGTATTTCTTTTTCGTGTCTTTTTGTGTTTTTCGTGGCCATTGAGCAGTAACTATCGATTTTCGGCTGACTAACCATCCACCGGAGGAACGGGTGAAGAAGCTGCAAGACCAGGACCCGCAAGTGTGGCAGGCGATTGCTAATGAGCGCCGCCGACAGCAAACCGGCTTGGAAATGATCGCCTCTGAGAACTACACCAGCCCGGCCGTGATGGCGGCACAAGGATCCGTGCTGACCAATAAATACGCCGAGGGTTATCCCGGCAAGCGCTACTACGGAGGTTGCGAGTTCGTCGATGTCGCGGAGAAATTGGCGATCGATCGCCTTCTGCAGATCTTCGGGGCCGAACGCGCCAACGTGCAGCCGCACTCGGGCGCGCAGGCCAATACTGCCGTCTATCTCGCTTGCCTGCAACCCAAAGACACGATCCTCGCAATGGACTTGGCGCACGGCGGTCACCTAACCCACGGCATGCGCCTCAACATTTCCGGCAAACTGTACACGATCGTCGGCTATGGAGTCAGAAAGGACACGGAACGCATCGATTTCGATCAGGTGGCCAAGCTGGCGCGTGAACACAAACCGAAACTGATCGTGGCCGGCGCCAGCGCCTATTCGCGCGAGTTTGACTTTGCATCGTTTGCGGAAATCGCCAAGGAAGTTGGGGCGTTATTCATGGTCGATATGGCGCACATTGCCGGCTTGGTGGCGGCCGACCAACACACCAGCCCGGTGCCGTTTGCCGACTTCGTCACCTCGACCACGCACAAGACCCTGCGAGGTCCGCGCGGCGGCTTCATCCTGTGTAAGAAGGATTGGGGCCAGAAGATCAATTCGGCGGTTTTTCCCGGCATCCAGGGCGGCCCGCTCATGCATGTCATTGCCGCCAAGGCGGTCGCGTTTGGCGAAGTGCTGGAACCCGGCTTTAAGGCCTATGCGGCTCAAGTCGTCGCCAATGCCAAGACGCTGGCCGGTGAACTGCAAAGCCAGGGGTTCCGCATAGTTTCGGGGGGCACGGACAATCACTTGCTTCTGGTCGATGTGGCCTCGCGCGGCGTGACAGGTAAAATCGCCGAGGCGGCTTTGGATGCAGCCGGCATAACGGTCAACAAGAATATGATTCCCTTCGATTCCCGCCAGCCGCTCGATCCCTCGGGCATCCGCGTTGGCACACCGGCCTTGACGACGCGCGGCATGCGCGAGCCGGATATGAAGCTCATCGCTGGCTGGATGGGCGGGGTGCTTTCCCAAGCCGACAACACGGCTGTCCAATCAAGAATTCGCGGCCAAGTAAGGGAACTATGTGAACGATTTCCGGCGCCCACGACACCGGAGTGAAAGCGAGCCCGGGGGCGTGTGGATCTCCCGGTGCTTATGCAACCGGGCTCGCTTTCTGTTGGTGAAAACTATAACTTGGGTACTATCGACGCTCGAATCCTAGCCACCAAGCTAATCGCTTGGGACAACGCGATACGGCTTATTTCTGGGGCGCCAAGCTAACCTTTTCCGGACTGGGAAACTCCTTGGGCAAGGGCACGGTCACTTTCCCCGTTGCTGCCCATTCTGTGCCGCGTTGCAATGTGGCGATGAAACCATAACAACGCATTGCTTCGGCATCGTGGCCCATGGGCGTATGGAAGACGCGTCCTTTGCCATAGCTCACGGTCCAGATCATCGGCTCATGCTCGCCGGTGCCTCCGGTCGCCTTGTCCGAAAAAGCCGTTGCTAGCAGCGTCACATGCTCTACCGGCCCGCGCATGCCGTGATAGAGCTCATCGGAAGCGTGCATCCACTGGGCGGGCATGCCTTTGGTGATGGGGTGAGTGCGGTCGCGCACGATCACTTGGAAGGGATGTTTCGGTCCATGCCCGGCGCCAGGTCCGGACCCTTTATCAATACGTTTTTCCTTGCCAGCGGCGTCCAGCGTAAGCCGTGCTCCGAACTTATTGCCGCGCCAGCCCATGCCGATCATTTGGTTATATTCTTTCCATCCTTCAAAAGCATTATTGGCCGCGTGCACGATAGCCAGCGCGATTTTTCCCTCCTTCAGGGAGTCGTCGAGGGCCTGCTGAAACGCTTTCGGCCACGGTTCGCCGTTGTAATTGCTCAGGACCACGTCGTACTTGGAAAGATCCGGCGGAAAGGGAATCGTAGGCTCGATTTTGCCCGGCTTGTCTCCCTTCTTGAGATTGCTGGTCACGTCGACGGTGAAGCGCCCGCAACTCTCAAGTTCCTTTTTCAGGATCGGCGTGGTCGTTCGCCAATCGTGGTTGTTTTGGCCGTCAATCAGAATGACTCGAATCTTGGGCGTCCCGGCCTTGTCTTCCGCTTGCGAGCTTATGGAACTCAACAATAGGGAAATCGACGCTAATAGAGCGAGAGTTCGAATGTTCATTAAGAGACTCCCTAAGGCGTGGCCAAGAAGGCGAACTCGGGGCAGACCGGCGCCGGGCTCATTATGCCACAGTCAATCAGCGAGCACCACTCCTTGCTAGCGCTTCCGGAACGGCGCGCACCTGGGCTCCGTATACAACAATCTTCTTTATTGAGTGCACTATAAACATTTATTTGTTTCCAGCCTCCTAAGGTAAGCTTACAGGCCGTGGTCGTTTTTCCCACATTTAGCCCGCTCTTACGCCAAAGGAGACGGTCGTGTACTTGTCAAGCAAACGGACGCTTGCCGTCCTGGTCGCCGCTTTGGTGACAATGGTTTATTGCCAGGCCGCCGGTCCAAGCCCCAAACAGGCGGCGGCCGGCAAAGATTTGGTAATCCATGAATGGGGCACGTTTAGCACCTTTTCCGGTTCCAATGGAAAGAACTTGAAGTTCTACCCCTACGACAATGATCTGCCCGAATTTGTACATGGCTATCGCGTCTTCCGATCAAAGGAGGCGCCCCAGGGTGGCTTGATCAGCCTGGAGACGCCGGTGGTTTACTTCTACTCCGAAAAGCCTTTAACCGCGTCGGTGCAGGTGGACTTTCCCAAGGGAACACTCACCGAATGGTATCCGCACGCGGCTAAGGCTGGGAAAAAAGACAACAAGCTTGCCTGGGAAGGCATTGAAGTGCTTCCTGAGAAATCATTGAGATTTCTGAGTGAAAAAAGAGAAAGCCGGTATTACGCCGCTCGGGAGACGGATGCGGCGCCTTTGCGGGTGACGTTTCATGGGGAGGAAGGCACGGCAACGGAACAGGAGAAGTTTTTGTTCTATCGTGGTGTGGGCAACTTCGAAATGCCTTTTACCGTGCGGGCCCTGGGCGAGGATAAATTCCGGGTTGCTTGGAACGGCGCGGACAAGCTAGGGGATTTATATTTGGTGCAAATGAAGGCGGGCAAGCTCCGCTTTCAGTCTTTTTCCCTCGATCAAAAGCCAAAAGGTTCATTGCAAAGCGATGTCCAACTTTCCGAAAAGTATGAAGCTGAAGAGCAAATGAGCAAGGCGCTGGTGCAACGGCTCATCGAGGAAGGCCTCTTCGAGAAGGAAGCGCGCGCCATGGTTAAGACCTGGCAATCCGCCTGGTTCGGCGAGGAAGGGACGCGCGTCATTTACATTTTGCCCAAGGATTTAACCGGCGAATTGCTGCCGTTGCGCATTGAGCCTAAACCGACATCGCTGTTACGCGTCCTTGTAGGTCGGCACGACGTTGTTACCCCGGAGCGCGAAAAGCACTTCGACGCACTGGTCAAAACGATAAACCGCGCCAGCACCGAACAGACTGACGAACAAAAGGCTGCCTGGCAAGAGCTTTCGAAGCTAGGTCGCTATCGCGATGCAGTCCAACAAGCATCCGAAATCCGCTTAGAAAATGGCCGCTGAATGTTCAAAACTGCGGTGGGAAGCTTTCCACTCAGGAAAGCTTCCTGACTTCGTTTTTAAGAGCCTTTCAAATATTGGAAGCTTTGCTCCACAATTGGAAACTATGAGCCCAAAAATGCTGCTCTGTGCAGGAATCTTCCAGGGACACTGCGGTGAAATTCGCCAGGCAACGCGGAATTGAGCGGCTGCGCCGCTCGGTTTTTTTCACTAGGCCGTGAAGATTTAGGCGAAGCCCGAAAAACAGTCTGTCCCTTTGCCAACATCTATTGAATCCATGCGCACTAGCAAACCTTGGCACTGAGTTTGCCAGGCTTTGGGCAGGTGGAACGAAATAGGGGGATGCTAACATGACGCGCCGCTGCTCTTGGTGTGGTCGAAATATGGGTCAGAAGAGTCCTTTTGGAGACCGAGGCATTACCCACGGCATTTGCCTTGGTTGTAGTGCCGAAGTGATTGAAGCCGCCAAAAGGACGATGAGCCACGGTAGAGCGGCATCAAATCGCTCGTTCCATCTTGAGTGCTCTTCAAGACCAGAAGAAACGAATTTTTCCAGGCCATGACGCGTGCGCGAGGATCTTCGGATCGCTCTAGTTCTTTGCGGCAAGCTTCTCACAGCGTTTCAACGTCATCAGACCAAACGCGGTGCCGTATTGCTGATGGTAGTTGTAAAGAGGATAGTCCCACCAAGAGCCGTCCTTTTCCTGGCGATCCAAGAGAAGGTGAGCCAGGTGGTCTTGGTAAAACGGCTGTTCCTCCGCTTTGAGCTGCCCTATACATAGAGAAGCGTAATAGTGGCCGTAATAGTAAAAATAGCCGGCAACCTGAAAATGCGATTCATGAGGGATTGGCCGTTTGCGACCCATGTCGAGCCAGCCATTGCGCGTAATCAGACGGTCGAGCCAGGTCTTAAGCACTTCGTCGGTAACCTTTTTGTCCCCCCAAAGGCGTAATGCAAGATTGCAGGCCTGCGATCTTCCCAAACTGCCGCCAGGGCGATTGATGCCCATCATCGGCTTGTACTTGAGGTACGTACCGTACAAGTAAGTGAAGTCGGGCTTGCGCTGCTCCTTGAGCGACTCGATGGCTCGCTTGGTCACCTTTTCCGGCGGATCGACGCCTATTTCCTTGGCTTCGTGAAAGACCTCTAGGACGGTTGCCACCACGAAGCTGGTCGAATCGGCATTGGGACGTTGGGTTTGGGCGCCGAAATCGTAATAGCCCCAGCCGCCTTCGGTCGTCTCGTAGCGTGATAGTCGATCGTACTGGCCGCGAATCAAATCTGCTATCTTCTTCTGACGGTCTTTGTCTTCAGGCAGCCTTTTGTACATGTGGACGAGCGCTTGAATGCCGTAGGCATGCGTCCAAACGTTATAAATCGCATCGGTCGATCCGCGGCGAACCTTGGGGAGTTCCTCAATCAAATAAGTTTCGCCTCGTTCGATCGCCTTCTTGACCGCGTCGGAATGGTCGTCGACTTCAATAAGCCCGGAAACGCACATGGCGGTGACGGCAGTTCGGAACGCATGATGCGCGCCGGGCACCGGAGCATAGATATTGAGGTCCTTGGTACGTTCTGCGGAGCCCCAAGAGCCGTCCTTGTTCTGATCTTTGAGAAGGAAATCAATCCCACGCTTGATCGAGGCAGTTAGAGTTTCAACCGGCACGGGGTCAGGCGCTTTGGGATGCAGCTCGGGTTCCTTTTCCTGTTCCTTCTCCGCCGAAAAGGGTTTGGGCGTCTCCTTGGGCGGATCTCGGGGCACAGCGGTTTGGACCATCAAGCAGGCCACGACCAAGCCGCCAAGCCAGGCATGACGGCGCATCATCGCTTGCCTCCCTCGACCGGCGTTTCCTTCTTAGCCGGCGCCTCGGCGCCCGCTGGCGAAGGCTTGGCCGTTAGAATCTCATCCCCTTCCTTGAGCCCTTCAAGAATCTCTGTCTTTGTGCCTGTGGTCTTGCCGACTTTAACGATCTTCTTTTCCGATTTGCCATCCTTGCCGGCCAGGTAAACATAATGAACGTCCTCGTCGCTTTCGTCGGTAAAGACTCCGGCCGCGGGCACCGTCAGCGCGTCGTCCTTTTGGTAGGCAACGAACCTGACGCTGCAGGTCATCCCTGGCATAAGCTTGTCAGCGTCTTTGGCGCTGCCATCTAACTGAACGATTGTCTCGAAGCCGCCGCCCGGTCGCGGCACGGAGCCGACTTCCACGAGCTTGACGGCCAGCTTCAGATCGGGAAACGCCGTCGGCACGGCTTTGCCTTTGATCCCAGCCTGAAGCAAATGCAAGTCCTTCTCGTCCACGTTGGCGCGGATGGTCTCGGCGCGGGGGCTGACAATAGTCATGAATACGTCGTCAGGCGACAGCATTCCGCCCGGTTGCATCTTGGCGGCCACCATTGAAGCCGACGTCCATTGACCATGAACGCACTTGCCGTAATAGACGATGCCGTCGGCCGGCGATTTGATCGTCATGGCCACGCGATCTTCTTGAAGTTTGCGGAGGTTTTCCGTCGCCTTGGCGAAATCACTTTTTTGCTTGGCGAGGGATAACCGTTTCTGGCCCAAGGTCAGCGGCAGCGTGTGCTCGGTTTTCTCCAAAGACAGGGCTTGCTTGGCGGCCGAATCGCGCGCGGCCAGTTCTCGGCGCGGCAAATCGACCTTGAGCGTTTGGTCCCGCCGATTAAGCATGGTCTTGAGGCTGAACTCGGCTGATTCGACTTGGTGTTGCTGGCGCTTGAGAATGATTTCCTCCGTTTCCTCGGTCAGGTCTTTGCTGCGGTACATCTTCTGAAGCTGCTTGAGTTCTTCCTTGGCGTATTCGACGTAATGGCCGGCGCTCTTGGCCATGTGCTCGGCGCCTTCCACGCTCAAGGGCTTGTCGACTTCCAAGAATTTTTTCAAATCCTCATCAGCCTGCTTCTTGGTTTCCCGAGCCAGAGCCAGATCAAGAGGCACGGTCTTTTCCAGAATGGGTAATTCTTCCTGAGCTTGCTTCAAACTCAAGTCTGCCAACTCGTGGTCGGCCTTTTGATCCTTGATAGCCTGGTCGATTTTCTCCAAATCGAGTTCCACCAGCACATCGCCTTTCTTGACCGCCGTGCCGTGTTCCACGCCTTTTTTAACTGATAGTCCCATCGACCAAATTTGTGGCTTAATGAACACTTCCTTCATCTGCTGGGCTTCGAGGACGCCTTTTACGGTTGTCTCTAACTTGATGGGACCCTTTTCAACCTTATAAGTAGCCGGCTTGGGCGCGACTTCCGCGGGAGCGGGCGCCGACCCTTTAACCGCCGCTGCCGGCGTTTTGAAAGAATCAGGATCGTCCAGGTTGGGATCGCAGCCCATGAAGGCGGCCACCAAGACGGCCCCGAGCAGCAGGTGAGAATCACGACAGAGCATCGGCGTGTCCTTTATGGAGGGGGGGTTCTTATGGAATCACTAGGATCTTCACGGAAACGTATTCTATGAGCTTGTTTTTAGCAGCCCGCCGGAAACTTATCCAGGCAACTTGGCTGTCGACGGTTTGTCGGCCTCGACTAGCAGCGTGTGGGGTACCTCGGGCGTGTCTTCATTCTCATTGGCCAATACGGTGTGATCGATCCACTGCGGGTGGAAGGTCTCATTCACCGGCCGTGCTTGCTTGACGTCAACGAATCCGCTGTCCGTTAGCAATTCGTGCAAATAGGAATAGGTCAGAATCGTAAGATGTTCGCCCCGGCACAGGATGAAATTGGCGAAGCGCCCCCCCAAACTTTTCCGCGAGTCGGGAAAATCGGGAAACCACGATAGATCGCCTTCCAGAAACTTGCGCGCCGCGCTTTCCGCATGCGGGCCGCCTATCCGTATACACCCGCCGGGTTTCAAGCATCGGTACAATTCGCGGCAATGATTCGGCAAGAATGAGTCCGGCAAGTGCTCGATTACATGATGCGAATAGAAAACGTCAACGGAGTTGTCCCGAAAAGGCAAAGGGTCCATTAAGTTTGCCCATACATCAATCTTGGCGCTAATGAAGTTAGCGTCCACGTTGATCCATCCGGGCAAATAATGATCCTGTCCAGGTCCGAGGTGGACTTTGACGACTCCATTCGTTGGTGAGCGAAACGCCTTGTAAACGATTCCGTTGACCCTCAACGGGATGGCGGACAGCGTATAGTAGATCGCTTTGAGTGACCGCGAAATCATGATCTAGGTTGGTTTGAGCGCAAGTGATTTTGCCAAGGATTACATCAAATTGCTTATATTTTTTGGACCCGATTAACAAGATGCGGTAACGCGCCGCAGCCAGACCCGGTTGCTATGGAAAGTGCTCTGGCCGGCCAGATCCGCCAGCGTATCGGAAGTGGTCCAATTGACATTGCGGCCGCCATCTAGCTTGGCCCAGCGGCCTTTGGGTGAAACCAGCACGCCCCGGCGCACCGCGTTCGTAATGACGGCCCGCAATCGGCATGATCCGCGCCGGTTCTCCACTTCAACCGCATCGCCCGCCGAGATGCCGCGCTCGGCTGCATCGTCGGGATGGATCTCGATAAACGGAGTGCCAGCGCCCTTTAGAAGGCCCGGTTGGTTAGCCAGAGAGCTGCTCACAAAGTGATGGGAAGCGCCGGATATCAATTCAAGCGACATTGCCCTGTCCCAACGGCCTGAATCAGCGGTCACGCCGCCATCGTCCTCGCGAGCCACGAAGTTTCCAGGAAGTGGATCAGCGCCTAAATTGGCAAGCGCTTGCGAATACAACTCCACTTTGCCGCTGGGCGTTGGGAAGCGCCCATCGGCAAAGGGGGGTTCTTTAACTTCCAAGGGAAGGGCGCCATCCTCTCTTAGCCGTCCAAGCGTTATGCCGTTCAAGAGAGGATTATGCAAGGCGGTGGCAGTTAACACTTCGTGGATCACTTCGTTGGCCGTTTGATGCAGCCAGGGTTCATCAAAACCCATGGCATCCGCCAAACCCCCCATGACTTCCCAGTTGCTCTTACACTCCCCCAGCGGCGCGATTGCCGGGTGATTGTAGGTCAGCATCGTATGGCCGTATGCTTTGTGCAGGTCGGTGTGCTCTAATTGCGAAGTAGCGGGCAGCACGATATCGGCATAGTCGGCGGTGTCGGTCAGAAAAAGCTCATGCACGACCGTAAAAAGATCGGAGCGTTTTAGCCCTTCAATAATCTTGGCGGCATTCGGGCTCGATGTTGCTGGGTTAGCTGCAAACACGTACAAGGACATAATCGGCGGATCGTTGATCTCCCCTAGCAAGGCAGCGCCAAGGCGATTCATATTTACGCTGCGGGTCGCTGGAATTTGTTGGTTAACCGCTACTTTATCCCACTGCAGATAACCGCTTGTGCTATAGGCCAATCCCCCTCCGCGCATGCCATACTGGCCCGTAATTGCCGGTAGACAGCAGATGGCTCGGACATTTTGGCCACCGTTGCGGTTGCGGTTGATGCCATCAGCGATCTTAATGAGCCCGGGCCGAGTCGAGCCATAAACATGAGCTAGATCACGAACCGTTTTCTCCGGCAGTCCTGTCTGAGAGGCGACATACGAAGGAGAAAACTTTCCAAGACGCTCCCTAAGCTGCGTCCAACCTACAGTGTGGCTGTCCAGCCAAGGCTCATTGTCCATTCCTTCGGTGACCAGCAAATGAGCCAAGCCCATAGCCAGGATGCCATCCGTGCCAGGAAGAGGAGCGACATGCCAATCGGCGGTCTGTGCGGTCGTAGTGCGGCGCGGATCGATGACGACGACTTTGCAGCCTTGGTGTTGAGCCTGGCGAAGGAAAGGCATGAAATGCGGGGCCGTCGAGATCGGATTATGGCCCCAAATGATGACGAGTTTGCTAGAGAGCACATCCGCATACGGCTGACTCCAGCGGGCGCCCAGCGTCGCTTCCACCGCACACTCAGCGGCCGCTCCACATATAGTGCGTTGCAACTGGCTGGCCCCTAAACGATTCCAGAAGCGGGCGCTCGACACCGTCATTTGCACCAAACCAAGCGTGCCGCTGTAACTGTATGGCAGGATGGCTTCGGCCCCGTACTCTGCGATGATCTTTTTCCAGTGCTGGGCGATTTCCTGGAGAGCTTCCTGCCAGGTGATGCGCTGCCATTGCCCTCCGCCCTTGGGCCCCACACGGCGCAGAGGGTGCAGTAAACGATCCGGATGATAGACGTGCTCCAGATAGGGGCGTACCTTGGCGCAAAGCCAGCCTTTGGTGACGGGGTGGTCCGGATCGCCTATAAAGCGAGTGGCGACGCCCGCTTCCACCTCAGTAATAACGCCGCACGTATCAGGGCAGTCGTGGGGACAAACCCCGCGTACTTGAAGCGGTGTTTTAATCGTTTCAGGCATGATCAAATTTTACATGTTTGACTTGAGCAGCGACAGCGATTTACGACGAGCGCCTCCCTGATCCTATCAAACCCTTTTCCTCGCGCTTGCTCCTGCGTCTTTAGCCCTTTAAACTCAAACCATTGTCTGCCTTTGTAGCACCCTCGAGGAGCCCCTTCCATGATGTGGTCACGGATTCTAACAGCCCTCTTCCTTGTAATGGTTTTTGGGATCAGTCTTGCCCTTTATGCGGCGCCGCCTGCCTTGCCGGCGACGCCCAAGCGCCCGGTGACCGACACCTATCATGGCGTCAAAGTTACTGACGATTATCGCTGGCTGGAAAAAGTCAACGATCCGGAGGTTCAGAAATGGATTGAAGCGCAAAACAAGGTCACGCGGGCTGCGCTCGATGCCAGCGCGTCGCTCGAACCGCTCCGAAAACGCTTAAAAGACCTGCTGACGGCCTCCTCGGTCCGCTTCTCCAACCTTCAGATTCAGGGTGGCGTTCTTTTTGCCATGAAAACCGAGCCGCCCAAGGAGCAGCCTCTTCTCGTAACGCTTGAATCGGCTTCCAACCCCGAATCGGCCAAGGTCGTCCTGGATCTCAACCAACTGGACAAGAAGGGCAAGACCGCGATCGATTTCTATGTCCCCTCTCACGACGGCAAGCGGGTTGCCGTTTGCCTTTCTGAAAATGGAACCGAAGACGGAACGGTGTTCGTTTACGAAGCCGCCGGGGGCAAGCGGCTTGAAGACGTCATACCGCGCGTCAATTTCCCGACGGCCGGTGGATCGGTCGCCTGGAATGCCGATAACTCCGGCCTTTATTACACGCGTTATCCGCGCGGCAGCGAACGGCCCAAGGAGGACATGAACTTCTATCAACAGATCTACTTCCACAAGTTAGGAACGCCGACGGAAAAGGACATTTACGTCCTTGGCAAGGACTTTCCCCGCATCGCCGAGATAGTTCTCGACACTTCATCCGACGGTAAACAACTGCTGGCCGTCGTAGAGAAAGGCGACGGCGGCGAATACGAACACTTCCTTCAAGGCAGCTCAGCCTTTAAGCAGATCTCGCATTATGATGATCAAATCAGCAAGGCCGCATTCGGCGTTGGGGAGGATTCGAGCCTGTACGTCCTCTCCCGCAAAGACGCGCCACGCGGCAAAATTATGCGCCTGTCGCTGAAGAACCCCAACCTCGCGGAAGCTCAAACAATTGTCAAGGAAAGTGATGTCTCCATCGCCTCGTTCGAGCCAACGGCAAACGGGCTCTACGTGGTCGATGCCGTCGGGGGCCCATCGCAGATGCGTTTCTTCAACCGGGACGGCAGCCAAGAAGAGAAAGTGCCTTTGCCGCCGGTTTCCTCCGTGAATCAGGTCGTGCATGTGCGAGGAGACCAAGTCCTATTCCACGCCATGACCTATATTGATCCGCCGGCGTGGTACACCTTAGACAAAGGGGGCAAAGCTCCGCAGAAGACGGCCCTTTTCGTTAAATCGCCGGCCGACTTCAGCGATTGCGAAGTCCTCCGCGATTATGCGACCTCTAAAGACGGCACGAAAGTGCCGATCAATATCATTCGCCGCAAGGGAACCAAGCTCGACGGCAAAAACCCAACCTTGCTCACGGGCTATGGCGGGTTCAGCATCAGCCTATCCCCCACTTTTTCCGTGGGCCGTCGCGTTTGGCTCGATCAGGGCGGCGTCATGGCCATCGCCAACCTGCGCGGCGGAAGCGAATACGGCGAGGAATGGCACAAGGCCGGAAACCTTACGAAGAAGCAAAACGTCTTCGACGACTTCGCCGCCTGCGCTCAATTCCTGATCGATCAAAAATATACAAGCCCTGATAAGCTGGCCATTGAAGGCGGCAGCAACGGCGGTCTGCTCATGGGCGCGGAAATCACCCAGCATCCCGATCTGTTCCGCGCCGTCGTCGCCCATGTCGGCCTTTATGATATGCTGCGCTTCGAGCAGCATCCCAATGGCGTTTTCAACGTCACCGAATACGGCTCCGTCACGGATGCCGACCAGTTCAAGGCCCTTTACGCCTATTCGCCGTATCAGCATGTCAAGGACGGCACGCGTTATCCCGCCGTCTTTCTTCTGGCCGGCATCAATGATGGGCGCGTTGATCCCGCACAAACCCTCAAGATGACCGCGCGCCTGCAAGCGGCCACTTCGTCCAAGCGGCCTGTCCTCCTTAAGGTCGATTTTGGCTCCGGCCATGGCATAGGCGACAACCTTACGGCCGCCATCGATCGAGGCGCGGATGTCTACACATTCCTGTTCGAGCAGCTAGGCATGAAATACCAAGATGGACAGTCCCACTAGGTTGGCGCCTGTGATCTCCGAGTCAATTCAATCAGAAAATGAACTGGAAGAGGAATTGACTCGCCCACGGCCTGCACTGATCACGTTTATTAAAACGTTGAAGAGCCCTTTGATGGTGCTGGGCGCGGGCGGCAAAATGGGTCCCACGTTAGCCGTTCTCGCTCGTCGCGCGGCCGATGTCGCTGGACATACCGTCAACGTTATCGCTGTCAGCCGCTTCTCTGACCCAGTCTCACGCCGGTGGTTGGAAGACCGCGGTGTTCAAACCCTGTCTGTTGATTTGCTAAATAGGGATGCCGTGGCCCGCCTGCCCGATACGGCAAACGTCCTTTACTTGGTCGGCCTGAAATTTGGCACATCCCTTGATCCCGCGCAAACTTGGGCGGTCAACACAATTGTCCCCGCGCATATTGCCGAGCGTTATCCCACGGCGGTTATAGTCGCTCTTTCTACAGGCAACGTCTACCCATTGGCGCCGGCTGTTGGTCCAGGCAGTCGAGAAACCGATTCTTTGACCCCCTTAGGCGAATACGCCAATGCCGCCATAGCCCGCGAGCGATTGTTTGAATACTTTGCCCGTCGGAATGCTAATCCGATAGCTATCCTGCGCCTTAATTATGCTGTGGAACTGCGCTATGGAGTCTTGGTCGATATTGCTCGGAAAGTGTACGCGGGCGAAGCGGTTGACGTCACGATGGGTTACTTCAATTGCATTTGGCAGGGGGATGCCAACGATATGATTCTCAGAGCTGTAGCGCTGGCCCAGACGCCCCCGTTAGCGTTGAACCTGACGGGCCCAGATATTTTGTCCGTTCGTGAAGTGGCCCTCCATTTTGGGGAACTCATGAATCGCCCTGCTAAGACCATTGGCCGCGAAGCTCCCACGGCACTTCTCAGCGATCCCTCGGCGGCTTGCCGGTTGCTTGGCCCGCCGCCAACCCCTATGGAAAAAGTGATCCGCTGGACGGCCGACTGGATTAAGCGCGGCGGTCGGATTCTCGACAAGCCTACTCATTTTGAGGCTCGCGATGGGAAATTCTGACCGATGAGCCGATTTCCAATGGCGCCTGAATGGGTCAGCCAGAGGTTGCATGAAGGTCTGGTTATTCCGGCCCATCCGCTGGCGTTGACTTTAGAGCGTAAGCTGGATGAGCGCCGTCAGCGTACGCTGACGCGCTACTACCACGCCGCCGGCGCCGG
Organism: Gemmataceae bacterium; assembly: GCA_045802525.1. Taxonomy (GTDB): domain Bacteria; phylum Planctomycetota; class Planctomycetia; order Gemmatales; family Gemmataceae; genus JBJMQT01. The sequence goes on along the minus strand of JBJMQT010000162.1, from coordinate 6,786 downwards.
TGGACTGGCGGTAGGAGTTCACACCACACAATTCGCCATTCGCGACCCGGCACACGGCCTCTTCGAACCGGTCCTGCAAGCTGCTGCCGAAACTGTAGCGGCCTGCGACGCTGCGAGTGGCCGTCGCACGGTTTTAGTTGCAGGAGTTTGCGGAGAGACGCAGCAGGCAGTCCGCGAAGCGCGCTTTGCCGCCGCTACGGGCTACCAAGCCGGCCTCATTTCCCTAGCCGATTTGAAGGAAACTGAAGAATCCAGGCTACTGAGCCATTGCGAGGCCGTTGCCCAGGAGATTGCCCTATTCGGCTTCTATCTACAACCCGCCGTGGGAGGACGCATTCTGCCGCTTAGCTTTTGGCGGCAGTTCGTGTTAATTCCTAATCTGGTGGCTATCAAAATCGCTCCCTTCAACCGCTATCAAACTCTGGACGTCATTCGCGCTGTGGTCGAAAGCGGCCGAGCGCACCAGGTGGCCCTGTATACGGGCAATGACGATCACATCATCCTCGATTTGCTAAGTGAATATGTTTTGCCCACGGCCCGCGGGGTTGAGGGGGTGAACATGGTTGGAGGCCTTCTGGGGCAATGGGCCTACGGCACTCGTCGCGCCGTAGCCCATCTTGAAACATGCAAACAAGCCCGTGAGAAGGATTGTATTCCCCCTGGGTTATTGACCCTGGCAAATCAGCTCACGGACTTCAATGCCGCGCTGTTCGACGCCGCCCACGGCTTTGCCGGCTGCATCGCCGGAATTCAAGAAGCGTTATACCGCCAAGGTCTCTTAGCGAACGGGCTTTGCCTAGATCCACAAGAAAAGCTATCCGCAGGTCAGGCAGAAGAAATTGACCGCGTCTGCGGCGCCTACCCTCACCTAACCGACGACGACTTTGTCGCTAACCACCTGGCGGAATGGCTCTAATGGAGGCAAGGTCGGGAGAAAGGTTCTTGATTTCAGTCCAGCCTACGACTTTGCTGCTCATTGACGTCCAAAGACGCTCATTGGAACGCTTGCCCTAGGGTGGGGGCGCATGCAATGCAACGTATTTTTGGCGGGAAGTCAATTTCCTTCCGTATCGGCTCAAGGGTCATGCAACGTTCTTTGCAATGACAAGAAACATGAACCAGCACCACAGGGCCGACTCGAGCGCCGAAATGATAATGGCAGCATACGATGGCCAGCGGTCAGGGGCTAACCAAAAAGCAGACGCGGCACAAACGAAAGCCGCAGGGGATCCGGTCAAAAACAGGCTCGGACCGAGCCAGGCCCACGGATGATTTCAGCAGTAGACTAGGGCCAGGCCAATCCCCGCTAGCGGAATCAGCGCCACCACCATGGCACACCAGCCAGACGGAAGCAGTCGACTCTTCACAACGGCGCCAGCGAGCCCTAGAGCAGCTAAGAGGCCTACGACGATCGTCACGATATCCATTGGCGTTGCCTCGAAAACCTCTCTTGCCGACGGGGTGGAGAAGCGCCTCGTTAAGCCGGAATGTCAGTCCGTTTTGCTGTAACTTTCTGATGATAGGCACTAGAGCAAGAAGGATCAATCCAAAAGGCATCCGAGCGTTTTGCCGTGAGGTGATTCAGAATCGCCGGTAACCAGAAGCATCGAACGAAAAAAGGCCTGCGAAGCTGTTCGCCTCGCAGGCCTTACACTGTATTTCAGAACCCGTCCAGTCATTGGCCGGGGCGCACTTACGGTGATGGCCTGTCTTTGCTCTCGTGCATTTCCTTCCGAATCTGCTCGATTTCCTTCATGAGGCGATCGAGCCGGGCGTCCATGTCGTCGGCCTTCCGGGTCCTCTCCTTGTAGCCCCTCTCTACCGCGCCCTTAGTCGCGCCGGCACGCTCCTGTTCCTTATCTTTGAGCTTTTTCATTTCCTCAATATGGCCGCGCTCCTGGCTTTTCTGTTCGGCCGCGTGTTTCTTGAGGTCATCCAATCCCTGGAACTCGATATGCAAGTCGCCAAGTTTCTTGAGTGCCTCGAGTCTCTCCAGCTTGTCGAGCTTTTTTAGTTCTTCAAGCTTTTTGAGTCCCGGATTGTCCCGGATCGTTTTTTGAATCTCCTCCGCCAGTCGCTTCATTTCCAGGTCCGTGGGCTTCACCAAGTCGATCATTGTCTTAGGGTCAGGCATACCCTTCGTTTTTTCCTTGTTGGCCTTGCCGGCTTTTTTGGAATCCACTTTGTTCAACGTTGCCATCAACTTCGCTTCCAATTCGTTAAGCTCGGCTCGCTTGGCCGCGATCAATTTCTTCAACTCGGCGACATTGGCGTTTACGTCCCAGTCTTCATCGTCCAAAAGGGTCACAACCAGCTCGACGTCGTCATCGGCTTCTTTTTGGTTGCGCAATACTTCCAACTGCTTCAGTTTCTCTTTCAGCGCTTTGATTTCCTCCTTGCCGCTTTCCGGCTTGGCAGGCGTTTGTGCCCGCGCCGCCAAGGGCAGCAAACATAACCCGACGGCGAGCACCAGCAGCCAACCGAGCGCCGATAGAGACTTTGGTGTGTTGCCTCGCATAATCATGGTCAATCTCCTCCGCAAATGGGAAACGTGTCCGATGCCGCTTGCCGCTGCGGGCAAGGGACAACGGGTATGAGACACAAAAGCAACTGCTTCCAAGAGCGCCCGGGAATAGACGTGCCCTTCGCCGCCTGAGGCCCAAACGACCCAGGCGTCGCAGCACTGTTCCTCCGCTTCGCGGATCTCGCGGCGCGCTAGCCAGAAAAGCGGATGCCACCAGTAGAGGGCGCCAAGGACCAATTCCAAGATCCGCACCCAATGATCGCGCCGGCGCACGTGGGCCAATTCGTGCACCAATAGAGCCGCGCGCTGTTCCCTGCCCAGGCGCTCGAGCAAACCGGCCGGAAAGATCAAGAGCGGCGCCGCACCGATCGACCAAATCATCGGCGACACCGCGCCGGGCACGATCCACACTGCCGGGCAGTGCGACAGGCCCAGCCGGGAGGCGAGTTCCTTCGTTTCGTTCTGAAGGCTCACAGGCGCCGGCCGCGCCGAACGCAGCAGCCGATGAAATCGAATAATCGTTCTACATGTCAATCCAAGCCCCAGCAGCGACCCGCCCAGCCAGAGCGGGACCACCCATTCTTGCCAATTCAGGGCAGCCGCTGCTTCAGAAGCTGTGGATGAGGTAGCCGGGGACGCGGGTTCCGTCGCTGTTTCGCTGAAAGCCAATAATGTTTCGATGTCAGCAGGAGAAAGGCTCTCTGGCCGGCTGGGAATGGAGTCTGTTTTTTCTGCCGGCTGGGTCGCCGACTGCGCCAAAGGTTCGGTCCCCAAATCCCAATTCCAGGCCGCGACATTTACGGGAATCAAGGGCGGGGTCACGAGCTTGACGAGCACGAGCAACCAAAGCGCGTGGGCCAGTGCCGGCTGCCTCCAGCGCGACACGGCGAAAGCCAGCACGGCCAATAAGGCGGCTGCCAGGGAATTACTCAAAACGGTTTCGAGGAGGGTCGGCATGATGGCTTGCCCTATCCGCGGTCTTTCTTGGCCTTCTTCGCGGCTTCCAGTGTTTCGACGAGCGCCAGAAGCTCGCGCAGCTCATCGGCGGTCACGCGCTTGACGCGCACCAAGTTGGTAAGCAACGGTTGAAGCGATCCGCCGCCCATCCTGTCGAGGAGGGCTTCCAACTGCCGGCCGAGCACTTCATCACGCCCGATCAAGGAAACAAAGACCAGCGCCCCGTCCTTCCGCTTGCGGCCGACGTAGCCCTTGGTCTCCAGGCGCTCGAGGAGTTTGTGAACCGTGGCATGCTCGGAGGCCCCGCCTCCCGGATAGAGCGCATCGCGCAGTCGGCGCACGGTCGCCGGGCCTGCGTCCCAAAGACGCTGCAAAACGGCAACCTCCGCGTCGGTTACATCGGGCAATTCATGACCCATAGCAACTCCATCCATAGATGAACCGTCTATGAGTATAGACGCGTTGTCTATGCTGTCAAGCCCTACAGCGACATCTCAGGGACGAAGTTGCGCCCGGCGGTCGTGGTGCAAGCCGACTTTCTGAATTAGCAGCATTCGTGAAGTGTGCGGCCTACAAGATGTCTACAGGATAGGAAGCGATGTAGATCTCAAGTTGCTCGAATCGTTCAAGGAGGGTGGCCTTCAGGCGGAAAAGAACTTTCCGTTCGCTGGCGTGTCTGGCACGTCGACGAGCAAACGGATGAAGTCCTCCTCATACCGCTGTCCTTCGTGTACCCAGACGCCACGCACGGTGGCGGGTAGCTGAGAAATTGCTCCGAACCTTGCCACGAGTTCCTCATGTGTTCTTTCGGGCTTTGCGGGATCGACGCGCCGGCCGTCGTTGTGCATGAGCGGCAAGAGCATCTCGTAGCGTCTTTTCCGCATAGTCGAAACCCCCGCGGCCAAGCTCGGTGTAGGCGACTCCGTATTGCTTGAGGAGGTCCAAGGCCGGCTCCGGCACCATGTAGACATGGTCCGGGTAACTTTCGATACGTCCTCGCCGCGAGACTTCTAGCGTGGCAAGGGCCCGGTTCGGTTGATCAGGAATTTGAATCTTGACCATCTGCATAGCGGCTCCTCCCATCACGCCGACTTCCACTTCATCTTATGATACGATCGTCATGCGCGCAATGAACGAGGACTTGTGGGCAATCACAAGTCGGCGGTGCAGCGCGCAGGGATCATCGGAGCGTCTCGCCATGAACCAACTCTTCCGGTTCCCCAGCTCGGTTAAACGCGATCCCGCCATTGATCGCTGGATGAAGGGGCATTCGGATGAATTGGGGGCGATCGCGTGTCACTGGTTTGAGGTCATGCGAAAGTGTGGGAGCGATGTGCGCGAACTATTGCATGATGGCCATCCGACCGCATGCGTAAATGACGCGGCATTCGCCTACGTCAACGCTTTTAAGGCACACGTCAACGTCGGGTTTTTCCGTGGGGCCGTGATTGCCGACCCGGAGGGACTCTTGGAAGGCAAAGGCAGGTTTATGCGCCACGTGAAGCTCAAGCCCGGAAGCGACGTGGACGCCAGTGCCTTAAAGCGGCTCATAGACACCGCCTACGCCGACATGAGGCAGCGCCTCGCCGTCTGCCGGTCTGATGGCTGCGAGCCCGCCACCGAATAACGCCTGTTCCTAGGAGAATCGAACTCGGTGCCTTGCTGCTTGAATTGCATCGGACGCGTTCGAAATTTTTCCCACGCCGGTGTCGGAGCTGCTGCAGCTTGTTCGTGTATATTTACACAAGGCGGAGACAGACCTCCGGCGAACAATCGATCCGAACTGAATGAAAGGAGCTAGTCCGCATGAACGACCAGCTTAAGGCTACCAACCGGCGCCCCGGGCGCTACTTGCTGCTCCTGGGCATGTTCCTCGTCGTAGGGGGGTATGCCCTGAACATGGTGCTGATGTTTGCCGCCAAGATCCTGACCACGCCCTGGTACGCGCTGGCTCTGGGAACTGTGGGTCTGGCGCTAATTATCCTGGCGCTTATGCGTTCGCGCTCCGTCTGGCGCTGGACGGCGGCAGTAATCTTCACGTTGTTCGTCGCCTTCCAGTGGTGGGCTCTGTTTGCCATGCGTTTGCCGACTTACACGGGTCCTGTGAAAGACGGTCAACCCTTCCCGGCGTTCGCCACCACGTTGGCCGATGGCTCCACCTTCACGCAGGCCGACTTGCATGGGGACCAGAACACGGTCATGGTCTTCTTCCGCGGCCATTGGTGAGGGATTTGCATGATCGAGCTAGGTCAGCTCGAAGCGCATCATGACGAGTTCGCCAAGCGCCACACCCGCGTCGTCGCCGTTTCTGTCGACGATCTGGATGATTCCAAGAAGACCCAACAGGATTGTCCCGACCTGACAGTCGTGGCCGACCATGATCACAAGCTGGTTGACGCGGCTGCCGTGGCGTACAAGGAAGCGATGCTGGGCAAGGACGTGGCGGCGCCGACGACCATCCTGGTCGATAAGCACGGCGTGGTCCGGGACCTCTTCCGCCCCACGAATGTTAGCCGCCGCCTTTCGGCCAGCGAGGTCTTGGCGATGGTGGATAAGGACTTGGCGACCCCGTGAAACAAGAACGCTAATCTGCGCTAATCATCACTAATATCCGGGAAACCCGCATTATCATCAGTGTGGATTAGCGTTGATTAGTGTTCCGTGCTTTCCTTCTTCTTATGCAGGTCACTGAGGATGAACCGCTTCCATTGAAGGTCGCCTTTGTGGCCGAAGTTGACAACATAACCGACAGCCATTCGAGTCACGCGCATGTAATTAAACAGCTGGGCTTCGTGCTCTGTCAACAGTTCCGTGACGGCCTTAAGTTCCACGACGATGCCGCCGAAGACGAGCAGGTCGGGCTTGTAGCAGGTCGTAAGCTTGTGGCCTTTGTAATAGACTTCTAACTCTTGCTTGGTCAGGAACGGGATCTTCCGAAGCGAAAGTTCGATCTCGAGGCTCTGCTGGTAGATTTCCTCGGCCATGCCGTAGCCTATCTCGTTGTAAACCTCGAATGCAGCGGCCATGAAATCATAGCCTTCTTGTTTGAACATGAGCTCCTTCTTACGTAGCCAAGGAAACACTAATCGACGGTGATCTTTACTAAGAGGGTGTTCCTAAAGGCCTGTTTTTCGTAAGTCAGCTGGATGGAAAGGAATCCCTACCCCAGCGACGTCACGGATGAACAGTGGGTGCTCTTGAAGCGGCTGATTCCGCCGGCACGGCCCGGCGGCAGGCCTCGGTCGGTCGATCTGCGCCAGATCGTCAACGCGATCTTTTATCTGACGCGGTCGGGCTGTTCGTGG
>JBJMQT010000161.1:0-8851 GCA_045802525.1 Gemmataceae bacterium | reverse complement strand
GGCCAGAAGGGCCCGCGCCCTAGCCAACCGGCCGGAAAGCGTGCCCTCGGGCCAACCGAGCCTCTGAGCAGCTTCCTTGCGGCTCCTTCCTTCAAGATCGCAAAGGACCACTGCGGATCGGTAAGGAGCGGGTAGGTCGTTCAGTTCCTTATCAAGTAGCGGAACCAACTCTTCCCACATGCGGTCCTTGCCAGTCTGCGGCCGTTGAACCTCCCCTGCCCTTCTTTCTTTGGCCATTCGTTTGGCCCTCATCGTCTTGGCTTTCAAGGAGGTGCGGAAAGCGACCCCGTGGAGCCAGTTACCGACACTATTCCGTGGGCGCACGCTCTCCGCTTTGCGGGCCAGGACAAGAAATACCGCTTGAAAAGCATCTTCGGCGTCCTCCCGATTGCCCAACAACCGCCGGCAAACCCCCGTGACCATGGCCCCATGGCGGCGCACTAAACACTCGAAAGCGATTTCGTCGTGGCGAGACAAAAAGCTCCCCAACAACTCGGCATCGCTGCGTTCGCCGCCGTCCCACTGGAAAGCCAATCGCAGCAGTTGTTGTGGACCCGAGTTCATGGACGGTTTCTTTCGGATTAAGTACGCGGCGGCTACTCCTACTATTGCCCGGAAGTCCGTCCGCGCGTACACGATTTAGTGAATTTCTTGAAGACGCGTGCGCAAGATCCCCGTTTGATTGGGAAATGGGCGTCCCGTGGAAAGACTATGGATAGCTGGTTTCGATAGCCGAAAGGGATTCGAGCGATCTGTTAGCTCGTCGGGCCCGCTCAGTCTTAAATTGCCGATCTGGGCGCAGATTTTGCACAGTGCATTAGCTAGGTCGCCCAGAAAGCTGTTCGCGTCCACGGATGCGGCCAGAGGAGGCGCTTCATGAACGACACAACTTGGTTGACCATTCAGACCGCAAACACACGGGCCAGATTTATCAAAGCGGAGATCCAAACCGGGCTTGCTCTAGTCCGACTGGCGTCTGTGCCTCATCATCTAGACGGCCACCGGGAAAAGACGATTGCCAATGCCAAAAGAGCCTACGACACGGCGGTTCGCTATTTATCATTCGGTCCGGACTTTTCCGAGCAAGAAAGCGAACGGCGCTGGATCGATGAGAGCCTAGAGGAACTACAGGAATCGCTGCAGCACCTTCAAGATGGGCAAGACGGCGAGGCCGATTCCGAAAGTCCCTTGAGAAATGCCGTGAGCAGAGAGTGATGCGAGTTGGGCGCTCTAACCGCGTGGTCAAGAGAACCATTTACTAATCAATCAACAGAGCCCTGGAAGGCCAGAGTGCGCCTAGAGCTGCCAAATGAAATCGTAATACAAGTAAGGCCGCTTTTCTGGCGCCCCGTCGAAAGCGCGCCAAAAAAGCGGAGCCGGCCGTTAGCCTCCACGCGTAACGGCCACCACCACACGGTGCGAACCTTGTGCCGTTGCTGATAAAACCAGCGGCAGGTCACCGATTCCCTTCAAAACAGTCAATCTTGTCTCACCATACAGGTCGCGGTAAGATTTCCACAAAGGCAGTCAGCCAAGCAATCGGTAAATCCGCGCAGCCATACTTTCGCGAGCCCCGACCGTTTGGCGTTGATAAATGGCCCTAGCCGATTCTTCGATCCGCTCTTGGGGAATGGTGTAACGGTAGCACAGCAGACTCTGGATCTGCTTGTCTAGGTTCGAATCCTAGTTCCCCAGCTTGATGACTAGAAGTGCCAGGGGGTGTAACGAGTTGACAAATCAACCGCTTGCGCCCTTTTTTGTCTGACACCTCCACCTCCCTGTCAATGCCAAGAGATGCCACAGAATGCTCTTGGATGCACCCAGAGTGTGCAACCATTGTGCAACCAGAATCCTTGTCGTCCGTCCCGGTCGGCGCTAAGGCTGAAATACCCAGTTGGCCTTTCTTCGGCAGGCGGTAGGAAGCTCGGCAGTTTCTCGATCGCGCCCGCCAGGTCGTACAGCCGGCGATGCGAGTAGCGAGCTGTTAGAACGGGCGTAGAATGGCCTGCCAATTCCTGAAGCGTCCGCAGATCGATGCCGGCCCGGCCGCCAAGCGTCAGGTAGCTATGCCGCAAGGAGTGAAAGTCCGCGTATAACGGACCGTCAGGTCCATCGACGGAATAGGGTATGCCAGCCGATTTGAGATCGCCCCGCAACATCTCGGCGCCGCAATAATCACGCGCCCAATTCCCGACCCAGATCGGTTGCCCGGCCTGCCGGCCCGTTAGGTAATCGCGCAGTAGCTTGGCCAAGTCCGGCTGAATCGGCTGTACCTTGGTCCTCCGGTTCTTAGCATGCCTGGCCGCCAACGTGATAGTCGCCATCTCCCCAACTAGGTCCAAGCTCTCGGGCGTTAGACTGGCCAAGGCCTTGAATGATAAGGCATAGCTAATTGCCGTAGCCCGGATTCCGGCGCGCTTATCCCGACCCGCTCCTTGGTCTCCGCATCCAGTACGCTCATGCCCCCGCCCTTCTGCGTCACCCCCAGGCCCGCCCGTGTCTTACCCTTACCATCCATGAGCGATAGGAACGATCCTAGCTTGTTGACCAGCATCCGCCCTCGAACAGCGCCCTGTTCATCCGCGACGCACATTGAAGGCCCATCCGGAAACGTGCCATCCAGGACCACTCGGAGCTTTCCAGCCGCGTCCTGCAAGGCCACATAAGGTCCTTGCTCTATAACGCCGATCCGTACCCGTTCCACTCCTTTTTCATCGGCCATCATGTAAGCCGGCCCTTTGTCCGTCAGGGCCCACTGGCTGCGTACCTTGCCGGCTGAATCAACCAAGCTAAAGCTCTCGGCTTGGAGTTTTTGCTTGCCGGCCTGATTACTGTCAGCTGGTTTAGACCACTGGTATAGCAATCCAGCGATTGCCATCGCGCCAATAATTGCCGAGAAGGCGGTCAAGCGCCGGCCTTGATTGACTTGGCTTTCCAATTTCGCCAGACGCTCCTTAAGCGCATCCAATTCAGACATTGGCGGAGCCTCAATTAGAAGTATGAATCTAAGCCTTGTTAGATTTTAGCGAAGGGGCCGCAATAAGCCTTGACATACTTCTTGAATCTAATTCTGAGTAACAAACTCCCTATTTCGAGTGGACGCTAGGGGAGCGTTGCGTCCACTCTTGGCATTCAATGCTTACGTGCAGAAGCAAAAAAGCTCGCGTTGGGCGGCACTGCATATCGGAATTGACATCCTATTCATCGAGCTAAAGTCGATCGACATCAGTTATTTGTTTACAGAGCGACGGGATCACGCCGAATTCGCATTTTCCGGCCATTACCTTCTTATGGAGGGCCGAAGGGTCTCCTCCATCGCACCTTGGGCTATTGGTTTCGCCCCGGGCCACCCAGCGCCTCGGATGCTTGCGATTGATCGTTCCGGACCGTAGACTCCAATCCTGCTACCTGGGCCTTCGAATCAACTTTTACGGCGAGACACCGGCATAGCGCCATGAGCTGAACAACCGGCCGTTGCGCATCCGGCAGGAGACGACACGATGCCAATAATAGCGCACCGCGTGGAGTTGCGAGAAATCGAGGGCATGCGCGACATGTATCGTCACGAGATGAATTGCCAGATCATTCACGATTCGATCCATGCACGACCGGGGTGGACGTATGAATACTTGCTTACTGAGGGCGCCGGCAAGGTTGGCTATGGGTCCATCGCTGTGGCCGGACCCTGGAATGGGAAGCCGACCGCGTACGAGTATTTCGTGCTGCCCCAGTATAGAGATCGCATCTTTGATGGGTTTATTGCGTTGGTTAAGTCCAGTGGGACGACAGTGATCGAAACGCAGAGCAACGATCCGCTGCTAACGGCCATGTTACACACGTTCGCCTCCGCGGTAACGAGCGAGTCGATTCTCTTTCATGACAGGGTGACAACCGCGTACTCGCCGCCTGACGCCCTTTTTCGACGCGTAACTTTGGAGGATGGTGCGCAGATCGCTCAGCAACAGCTGGATTCACAGGCCACATGGCTGGTTGCGGTCGGAAGCGTCGCTGCCGGGGCTGGGGATATTTTGTACCATTATAATCGGCCGTACGGCGACATCTACATGAAGGTGGGCGAGTCGTTCCGAAGACGCGGCCTTGGCACGTACCTGGTTCAAGAGCTAAAGCGCATTTGTTACGAAGGCGGGAGTGTCCCGGCAGCGCGGTGCAATCCGAAGAATATCGCCAGCCGGCAGACTCTCCAGCGGGCCGGCTTCGTTCCTTGCGGACACATTTTGAAGGGGACCGTGTCCCTGTAACCTTGATCATGCGCGGAGACCTGAGATTTAAGCTTCGATAAGGCGATTAACATGATTCAAAGACAAGGCAGCTGATCGCAAGCACTGTGCCGATTCTCGGGGATGGCTACTGCACGGCGACCGGAGTTGACCGGTGCTGAACGGCGGGATACTATGCGTTTAGGAGCGTAACAGGACGCAACCCGTCCGCGGAAAGGGCAGAGCCCACCTGTGTCGTGAGCGAGCAAAACTTCGATCTTCTTTCAGCTCGTCGTGCGGACGCGAGCGTCATTGAAAGGAGATCGTCATGTCCAATTCCCCTTCTTCACTGCCCGCGCGTCCCTCGTTGGAGCAGCTTCGTAAGCAAGCGAAGAATCTGCTGCGAGACTGTCGGAGCGGTGACGCCGCTGCCTTGGAACGCGTGCGCCGGCATAAGCCGCAGGCGGCCGATCCGTCACTAGCTGACGCGCAATTCGCTCTGGCCCACGAGTACGGCTTCCAGAGCTGGGCCAGGCTTGTTCACCACGTCGGGGCCGCTAAGTCCTCTGAGCTGGATCACCTCGATGGCATCGCCCAGGACTTCGTCGCCGCGTACAACGGCGATACCGATGCGCTCGCGCGCCTCAACGACCGCTCTTCGAGCACGAAGGACTTGGAGCACCTGCGGCGGATGGTGAACCAGCGCCGGGGCACATTGGCGGACGAGTTGGACGCCGCTTTTACGCTATCGGACGCCCGGCTCATCGTCGCCCGGGCCCAGGGCTTCCGCAGCTGGGACGCCCTGATCGCCAGCATGGCGAGGCCCGCGGTCGACCTTCGCTCCGTGCCGCACGGCCTGAGCACTCGGCCCCCTTTCTACAAGGTTGACTGGAACACGAAGCGGCTCGAGCCGCGCCAGCCGCTGACTGAGCAGGACTGGGACACGATCATTGGCGTGATGCGCGAACATGGCATAACGAGCTTAAATGCCGGCGGGCAAATGACCGACGCGGTGTTAGAACGCCTGTCGCAGCTAGAACGGATCACGTGCCTGCACTTAGGCGGCTCCAAGCGGCTCACCGACGATGGCCTCCTGCGTCTGGCCCAGATGCCGCAGCTGGTGGAACTCGATCTGAGCGAGCATCCCGGTGGCCGTCTGACCGATCGCGGGCTTCAGGTGCTCCGCCACCTGCCTGCGCTCCGCCGCTTCCAGATGTGCTGGCAAAGCGGCATCAGCGACGTGGGAGTCGCGAATCTGGCATTCTGCGATTACCTGGAGCGAGTAGATCTGTTGGGCACGCCGACCGGCGATGGAGCCATCCGGGCGCTGTGCGGCAAGCGTCATCTGCGCCAATTCAAGACCGGCCGGCTGGTCACAGATACCGGGCTGCCGTTGCTGCACGACTTGCCGGTGTTCAAGACATGGCAGGGCGGCGAGCCGCGTTTCGATCTGATGACATTTGGCGATGCCGACCCGAACTTCCTCACACTCGATGGCCCGTTCAGCGATGCAGGTGTCACAGCCCTTACCGGCCTCGACGGCGTCTTCGGTCTCGGTTTCTTCTGGCACGTCTCACGACTATCAGCCGATGGCTTGAGGCCGCTGGCTCTATTGCCCAATCTCGGCGCTCTTGGCTGCGACGGAAAGCTGTGCAATGATATCGCCATGCGGCACATTGCGGCGATCCCGCGGCTGCGCATGCTGATGGCCCAAGGCACGGTGGCGACGGACGACGGTTTCGCCGCCCTCAGTCGGTCGCCGACCATCGAGTACATTTGGGGCCGCGAGTGCCCGAATCTCCACGGACGCGGTTTTGCCCTGCTCGCGGACATGCCGGCACTCAAGGGACTCGCTGTGAGTTGCAAGCTCGTGGACGACGCATCGCTCGCCACGTTGCCGCACTTCCCCGCACTTAAGTGGCTTCTACCAATGGACGTGTCCGACGAGGGGTTCCGCCACGTGGGGCGCTGCGCGCAACTCGAGAAGCTCACCTGTATGTACTGCCGAGGCACCGGCGATGTCGCGACGGAGCACATTGCCGGGCTCTCCCGCCTGAAGCACTACTACGCTGGTCAGACGCAGATCACGGACCGGAGCCTCGAGATACTGGCCAGCATGACATCGCTGGAGGAAGTCGAGGTGTCGGCGTGCGCGGGCATCAGCGATGCTGGTCTCATGCACATTGCTCGGCTGCCGCGGCTTAAGAAAGTCTCGGTGGATGCCACGGCGCGCGTCACCCGCGCCGGGATCGCAGTGTTTCCGGCCAATGTCCGCGTGGACTTCTGGAGCTGACCGGCGCGGGCGGCTGGCTTGCAGCCCAAGTGGCGGCGGAGGACCCGCAGGGCGAACTCAGCACAAAAAATCGCCCAAGGCACAGGAGCCCCGCTGGTTCGAACCAGCGCGGCTAAGTCGGGGCGACAATAGCCGTCTCTGAATTCTAAGATCGAACCAAGGCTATTGGCCAAACGGCTGACAACTTGGATCGAAATGCCCATTATTGCGGCGATTCTAGCACTGGTCCATTACCTGCTCACGTAGCTTCCTGGCTTTCAATCTCTTCACCATCTCCGGCCGTCGGCCTTGAACCGTTTACTGACCTCTTCGAGTATGCAGGAACGGACCTAACTTGCGAATCAGCTCTGCCATTTTCTTAGTAGGGTTAACAAGATTTTGTCGCAGCGAGCCGATCCCTTCCCACGGATCATATTTGAGCGACGCCAAACGCCGATGTAAGTTCCGCACTGTGTAATGATCTGCAAAGACGCGGTCCCTAAGTTCCTTCCAGCTTAGGGGGGACGGAGACCGGGGCGCCGGACCGGGCTAGAGACAATGCGAACCCGTGATATCGCGTCCTTGCAGCCACCGCCATGCACTTCGAGTCAAGTGAATTGAGGCAGGAGACAAGAAGCTTGCAAGCTTACGGTTGCTTGTTGCTCCTAATCTTCCTGCCTCCTGCCTAATTTAGCCGGATAAAGCTAACCTCTACTCAACATCCAAGGCCGCTAGATAATTATCAAGCGCCTGGCGTTCTGCGAGCTCAGCGTCCTGCAACTTCTTTTGAGACGCCTGCATCTTCTCGATCTCGGCCTCCTGTTTTTCCAGCTTTTCCAAGTAACGCTTGTAAACCGGAGCGGTGGCCGGCGTTTCCTTCAAGTTGGCGCGAACACGAGACTGGTCGTCGGTGACCACCTTCAACTGCTTCTCCACCTGGGCCAACTCCTGCTGTGTGCCAGCGTGCTTGTTCTTGAGGTCCATGGCTTTTTGCAGCGCTTCTTTAACTTTCGGCGTGCTGGCTGTTTGGGTCAAAAAGTAGCGAATCGTATCATCATCGGTGTTGTTCAGTTGCACGTTGCTAACCACATCATGCTCCTCCATGGTCTCTGCGCTGATCAATTTCCCGGCCGGGATGTGGACTTCGAAGCGGTACACGTCGCGAGCGCGTTCGCTAGGTTTAATCTCTTTCGTCCTTTTGGCCGCATCCTCATAGGTCGCCTTGACCAGGTTGAAATCTGGCCGGAAAGGATGCTCAATAATCAAAAGGCGATCTTCCTCAGTGCGATTTTTGGCGTGGTAAATCTTGCCTTCCTGGACGCGTGTCGTCGAGTAAAGCAGCCCCCTATAAAGCTTGACCTTGGTGAGTTTGCCATTGCTGGTGGGATTGACGGCCTCGACCTCGGTGCCCAAATCGACAGCGTAGCTCAAGAGGCGTTCTTCACCCGGCTGGAGATCGAGGATGCGCGCGTCGCCGGCATAGTTATTGCCCTCGAAGACGGTCAGCGGCCCTTGCATGAGATGCAGACCTGAGGTGTTTTTGAATTTCAGGCCATGGAGCGGGAACTTGGCGTGGGAGCCTTGGTTGTAGATGGAGACTTTCGTTCCTTCAACTTCTTTGGAAACGATAGGCAGCATGGCTGACTTCTGACGGGCCAGATTGACGGGGTGATCAATCGAGTATTGAAAGAAGTCGCCCAACTGGGAAGCATTGGCAGTCGCGGCCACGCCTTCATTCAGTCTTAAGGGCGCATTAAAATGCATAGCTCCCAACTCCGTGGCAGGTCTTGCCCCTCCACCGGCGGCTCCTGCCGGCATTGCGCCGAAGCGATCTAGCTGAGCCATTTCCTTTTTTTCTGTTGGGGCACCGGCTTCAGTTGCTAATATTCTTCCCCTTTTTGTTTGATCTCTTCGATTCTTGTGAATAATTGTTTCGGTTTTAATTTGATGCTGGCTTCAAAATAATCCGCCTTGTTTTTATCAGGAGTCAACAGGGAAAATTCAAATGAAAAGGCAGGGCTGTCACTCATATCAGCAAAAGCCACATCATGCAAATAAAAATCGGCAAAGGGATGGACTTCGTTCTTCAATTCAAACTCCGATTTCCCAAAAAACTGCAGCTTGTAAAAAAACCTGAATGATGTATACGTGCGGTTAATTAAATGAACCTTTAATTCGGTTACCACGTCATCGCCAAATTCGTCCGTGTCCATTACAGGCAAGAACGAAAGCCAAACGCCATCAACTGTTTTATGTTTGGGTGATTGCTTTTCTTTTTGCAGATCTTCGATGTATTTCTTTCCTTTTTTATCAGGAAATAATTTCTTTTCTGAAAAGCGCTTGAAATAAGGGAAATCCAGTT
>JBJMQT010000160.1:0-7253 GCA_045802525.1 Gemmataceae bacterium | reverse complement strand
TCTTTAGCGCCCTTGGAATGAGTTTGTTTGCCGTCGGCACGAGCGATCACAGTCCCCGGCAACCCGAGGCCTAACATGCCCATGCCGCCGAGCTGGAGGAGTCGGCGCCGCGAAATGATACCGTGCAACATTGCCTGCTTGTCAGACATAGAAGTGTTCATTCTATATTCTCGGACCTAGGCAGGTGAGCCGTTGGCAGCCAAGCCAGCAGGCCCCAACCGCCGAGTGTTGACTATACTCGATGGCCACGCCCTTACCAGTGTAAACACGGTTCAGGTTAATTCCTGCCGGCACGGCAGAGCCCGCGTCCGGGAACCGAGTGCGATAGCTGCTAGAAACAACATCAGCGCCAGCGCGCTTACTGCCTGGCCATGGGTTGGGAAGTCTTCCTGGAAGACAAGGATGAAGGCGTTTCCGACGATGATCCGGGCCGGGAAGGCTTCGAGCGCGCCTTGGAAGCCGCATGCCGGCATAAAGCCGTGTTTGTCGTCTACGACATCACCCGCTTCGCCCGGCTGAGTCTGGAGATGTAGGACCGGCTCATCACGGCCAAGTCCCATCTGGCAGCCGTGGCGGAGGGGATTAATACCTTGAGCCCTTTGGGCAAGCACATAACCAAGCTAATCTTTACGATTCTCTCCGGCGTGGCGGAGATGCAACTGGCCATGATCCGGGAACGGACCAGCAAGGCCATGCGTCACTACCAGACGCACGGGCGCCGCATGGGAAGGCTTGATCGCTGTCCCTATGGCAAGATGCCTGATCCAAACGGACCCATGGTCAAGGACAAGGAAACCGGGAAGTTCACCGATAGGCCAGCGCAGATGATCGACCATCCCGATGAGCAGGCAGTCATTGAGCGCATTACTCAGTTGCGTGCCGAAGGCCATGGGCTCCGGAAGATAGCCAAGCATTTGGAGGAAGCGGGCATTCCGTGCCGTGGCGAGCGCTGGCACGCTTCGACGATTGCTTCAATTCTTAGAAGAATAGGAAAAACCTCATTGAGCCTCTTTAGGCCGGCTAACCGCGAATGTCCTCATTTTATCGTCGAAAGGCACGCTTGATGGGTGAGCGAAAGACGCTATATGTCTAGGCGGGCTCCGTGGTCCAGGGTTCGGTTGAGGACGAGCACTTGGTCAGGTTTAGTTATCAACTCTTTTGAGCTTCTCGCCATTTGGAACGAGGTGAACACCACGCAGGTCTAGAAGGGCCTCCTTTGTCAAAGGCCCGGCGGGTCTGACGATCAATCGACGCGACCCGGGGGTGAGTTTGATCGTGCCGACTTTCATTTGGTGATATTTATCCCAGCCACCAGTGCCTTCGACTTTGCCTTCTAGCGTGGGTTCGCCCCCTTCGAATGCAAAGACGTTGCCCGCAGAATCGTTGTGGCAGGAATAGTCGAAGTACACGTCAAAGTCGCCGCCCTTTTCTAAATCGATATTCCAGATGACGTGATCTTTCTCGCCTTGCCACATGCCGATGTTGCGAAAATCGGTTTCATAATCAATACGATCGCCATAGATTTCGCACTGCGTTGCCAGGAGGGAAAGTGTGCCGCCAACCGGCTTGACTACAGCCGGCTTATTTCCAATGAACAGTTTTGGAGGCAGGCTATTGGCTGTCAAATAGGCAATCAGGTCAGCCATGGCTTGCTTGGAAACATCCTTCTCAAGCCCCTCCGGCATGAGCGATTTGCCGGTGCTATGTAGTTCGTCGATTTCCGTGCGCAGGATCACCTGCTCTTTGCCTCCCTGGCCGCGAAGGGCAATGCTGGTCGCGCTCTCGGTTGCCATGAGGCCCGTGAACGTGCGGCCATTCTTGAGAACAGCTTGATATTCGATGTAGCGAGTATCCACATTTTTATTAGGGTCGAGAATCTCAGTCAGAAGATAGAGCGGTGATTTGTTCATGACCTGAACCAAGTCGGGTCCTACGGCACTACCGACATTTTCCAAGTGATGGCACACGGAGCACGTTTTCCCGAAGACAGCCTTGCCTCGTGTGCGGTCACCTACCAAGGTGGTTACCTCGTGATAATCCGCGAGGACCTTTTGACGGTCCGCATTGCTGGCACCGGCAAACGCCTTGGCGGCCAGGGTGCGAGTGGTCTCATCTTTGTGATTTAAAAGACGCTGCCGGCGTGCCCCGTCGATCTGGGAAGCGGGGATCTCCTTTTTCTCCAAAGCCTCCACCAGACGGCTCTGCCAGGCGGGTCGGCTAAACAGAACATCCAAGATTTGCGTTTTGATTGTTGGCGTATGCGTCTTCCAGCCAGCCAAAGTAAGCGCCGGGACCTGATCATCGGCGATGCGTCCCATGGACTTGATAGCCGCGCTTTGAAGGGGTGCCGAGTTCTGCGGAACGAGGAGCTTGCTGAGAATCTCCAGGTCTTGCGTCTTCTTCGAGGATTCAATCCCCAGCAGCGCGACGGCCGCCAGACGTTCATTACCTGCTGCCTTATGATCAGCCCCAATTTTCCGAGCGCTGGACAGTATTGCTTTGACGCCTTGTTCTTCTTTCAACAATGGTTCCAGCGACTGGCCGCGTCGTTCCAGTGCATCAAACATGCCGGCCAAGGCAGCTAATTGCCAAGTTGCGAATCGGCCATCCTTAGGCTGAATCACTTTCTTTAGGATTGAAGGAAGCTCATTGCCGTCGTTCAGGACGGCGACCAGGCTAAGCAGTTCATGAGTCAGTTGTTCCGGAGGAGAAGGACTGCTCAAGATCTCTGTGATCATGTCGTGCACGT
This sequence comes from Gemmataceae bacterium, assembly GCA_045802525.1. GTDB lineage: Bacteria > Planctomycetota > Planctomycetia > Gemmatales > Gemmataceae > JBJMQT01. Next base: position 4,504 of record JBJMQT010000160.1, on the reverse strand, counting down.
TTCTACCGTTGACGCTACTGAGAACTGCGGCAATGAGGTACACGTCCTCACGGTGGGCCAGGGCCAATGTCGCTAGGCTCTTGCCAGCTCTTGCGTCCCGCCAGGCGCCCAGGCTGTAGGCAAGTTGGAGACGGACCTGGGCGTCGGCATCATTGAGCCTTGCAACCAAGAAGTCCCCAAGGTCTGGATGCTTGTTAAGAAACGGCTCGGCTAAGCGAATGGCGTGACGCCGCACGCCTGGGTTCTTATCCGCGATCGCTTTTTCGACCATTTCCGGTTTAAGAGCCTGCAAACCATCCAGGACACACAAAGCATGAAGCCGGGCTTCCGGTCGATCACAATCGGTAGCTAGTTTCTCCAGAGGTTTGATCGCGGCTTGGTCCGGACTCCAGAGGAGCATCTGACTGGCCATATCGCGTTGCCAGCCGTTAGGACTATCGAGCGCGGCAACCAGGCCTGCTGTATCGAGCTTGTCGAGGCGCAGCCAGGAGCGCAGCGACTTGTTCTGGGGCCGAATTCGATAAATACGGCCCATCGAACTGCCGGCCCGTGCGTCCAACTGTGCCAGATCCTCGGGAGGAATCCATTGCGGGTGCTCGATAACGAAGCGATACATATCGACGACCCAGAGCCCGCCATCCGGCCCGGTCTTGACTTGCACCGGCCTCGTCCAGTTGTCGGTCGATGATAGGAACTCGGATTGAGCCTCTTCAGGCGGCCGGCGTCCGGAAAAAGTTGAGCCTCGCGGCGAAATCTTGAGCCGATGGACGCTTAGATTGACCGGTTCACAGGTAAAGGTATTGCCGGTGTATTCAGAACCAAGCAAATCATCCCGATAAATGCCAAGGCCGCAAGCAGACGTCGTGTAAAAGGCGGGACCCGATAATTTAAACATTTGCAGGTCTTTTTTGGCTGTATACAGGTGGTTGGCGTCGGGATAGTCGTTGACCGAGATAATCGTATTAGGCGGGGCGACGTGAGGATTGCGGAGCAGATAATGATCGGCCAGGACATAGTGCCAGCACAAGTTGCTATTGTCGCAGCCGAACCAGTTGTCCCACTCGTCGCGCACCCGGCCTTGCTGCGTGCGTCCGGTTGCCGGTTCTATTACCCCGGTGTCTGGCTTGATGCGGAAATCGCGATCACCCAGAGGAAACGTGTCGCCATGGAAGTTTTTGATGGCGCCCCCGAACAATCCACACGAGCCATAGAGCCAATTATCCAGGCTGTATTCCAGACTGTTGACGCGAGCCTGGTAATTGTGGTTGCCAAAGCCGCTGTATAGCTTGCGAACGACGTTGGCCTTGCCATCGCGCTTCGTGTCCTCGGCATACAGAATGTCCGGAGCCGAGCAGACGAGCACTCCATTGCGCCAGACCTTGATGCCGGTGGGAAAAGGAATGTTGTCGAGAAATACGGTCGATTTATCGAAGACGCCAGTTCCTTTAGTGTCTTCGAGCAAGCGCACGCGCCCACCCGGTTCAAACGTGCCCTTTGTACCCGCCGGATAGTCGAGCATTTCCGCTACCCAGAGTCGGCCGTCCGGCCCGAAATCAATGGCCACCGGGCTGACGATGAGGGGTTCCGCGACAACCAAATCTACTTTCAGATTGCTCTTCGCGCGCAAGGCAGCCGTCGATTGCTGAGGTGATTCGGGAAGCGTGCCGTGTGTCTTCTTTGGATCAAAGCCAGGGGTGAAAGACGAACCGACTTGCTCATGAACCGCGTCGATGATCGGCTTCTCGAGCCCCGGTTTGAATGGAGCAGGGACATCGTAATAAATCATCGCGCCGCCTCCTTCGTAACCGCCTTCCTTGAGGATGCGCTCGGAGGGAATGTAACATGGAGCTTCATTGGTATAGGCGTTGATCCACAAGCGGCGGCCATCCAGTTCACGCTTGAGCCTTAGTGAATAATCCACCACGACTTCGCCAGGCAAATTGACAAAGGCCAGCGAGTTGCCAAACCGCCAGGTCTGAATCGTATAGTCGATTTGAGTTGGCAGTTTCTCCTTGTGAGCAAGCTTGTCTAGCTGAACGCGCGCATGATGGCCAATGGCGTCATTCTCCTTGGCTCGCGTCTCCCATTCTTCCTGGGTGAGCAGCTTGTCTAGCGGCAAGGAGATCTGTTTCATCCTCGTTTCGATCTTGCCAATGACTGGGGTCAGGTAGCCACCTAGCATTCGCTTGACTTCGGTGGCGATTTCCATGCCCTGGCGCGAAGCCAATTCTATTTTGTCTCCGGTGACGCCTGAAATCGGATTGGCGTCGGCTCCGCAACCTACTGAAACGAGGGCCATCGCACCCTTGATTTCGTCTTCCACCGCCTGAGCAGCAAAACCGGCCCAGTCGCCGCTGACCTTGTTGCTGGACAGCGTGACGCAATGACAGGCATAGCTGACATAAACTGCCTGGATCTTCCCCTTGAGATCGCGTACGACCAGCATCGGAAGGTCGTGATCCACAGGCCCCCCCTTGGTCCGCCGATTGGACGCGAAGCCGACCCGCCCGATACCCCAGGTCAGCCTGGCAGGCTGACTATTCTCCAGTGCCTCCAGGCCGACTTTCTCCAGACGGTCGATAAACTCGGTCGTGTAGCGAGCGATATGATCGAGATGATCGGTTGGGATAGGCTCACCGAAAATCGTGGTGTTGGCCCCCTTGAGCATAGGTGCCGTGTGGGTGTGCGTAGCGGCGATGGCGACGTTGCCAGCCTTCAAACCAGCCTTCTTCTCGAACCGGCGAACGAGTTCCCTGCGGATTTCATTGGGGATTCCTAGGATATCTACGGTGATAAGAAGAACGGGATTTTTCCTTCCATCATCGAGGGCCAGGGCCCGCGCCCAAATTTTCTGAGTGACTCCCTCAAATTCTGTCCGCCGGAAACCGAAGCCGTTAAGCCGGATCGGCTCTTTCGGTGTAATATCGATCTTGGCCATGCCGACATGGTAAGTGGATTCCGAGTCCTCGCCGGCCCGGAGAGCATCTCGAGGCAGTGCAAGACTGAACCCCCCCAAAATCCAAACCCCAAGCGCGAATGTTGAACGACGCATAGCCGAATTCCCCAAGTGGCTTCGTGGCAATTATTCGAAGCAATTTATTGGTGAGTGGCTTTATTATCCGAGGAAATGAATAAGACGCAACTACGGAAATGGGATCGGCGAGATCCAGCCGGCGCTGGTCGTATCGGGCGCTTGCTCACGTTTCAAATGACCAATCAATTGGTCAAGGTTTCCCGGTTGGAACATTAAGGCGCGACCGGCCCGATCCACTCCACTCTAACCAGATTCCGTCAGTGCCGGGATGGGGTAGTGTCAACCCGTTCGCCTTGCGCAGCGCTGATCAATTCCCGGTGCCCCCGCCGCCGTATCTCGCTAAGCTGCGGGCCATGGGTGACCTGCAAGACGCTGGTTGATAAGAATACCCCGCCGAAGGAGGGGGCCGCCCCAGGCTTCTGCCGACTCACTTTTCATTGTCAAGGATTTTCCAATGTCTGAATTCGATGAGTTTAACCAGCGCCTGGCGAAATTAGAAAGACAAGTCAATCAAAGCCGGCGCTTGACCGCCTTCTCGGCAATTCTTGGCGCGATGGCAATCGCCGGATTGCTCTACCAGTGGTCTAAACCGGCCGACAGTAACCAGGCCGGCAAGCAAAAATTCCAAGCCGAGAGCTTTAGCCTGGTTGATGCAGCCGGCAAAGTGCGCAGCCAGTGGGCCGTGACGGACAAAGGGCCGGCTTACATGATGGCCGACGAAAAAGGGGTGGAACGGGTACGGATCGGCGTGATAGAGCAAGGACCTTATGTGGCCTTGCAGGACGCGGCTGGAAAGTTGCGGGTGGTTATGGATGGCACTTTTCCGGATGGTCCTTCAATGTGCGTCGTGGATGAACAGGGGGCGATTCGAGGGCGGATGCTGGCCAACAAACTAGGATCGTTCCTATCGCTTATGGATAGTAAGGACAAGACACGCATGGGCTTGGGGGTGACGCAGAAGGGCGGGGGCATGAGCGTGCTGGATGCGGACACCAAGGAGCGGGTCGGGATAAGCGCGCCGGAATCCGGTCCCGTGATATTCATGAAGGACGGCGACGGCAAAGAAGTGTTTCGGAAGCCCTGACATAGTCTGGCAGCCACAGAAGAAACCGATTCTCGGTAACCCGAGAGTCAGAAGCCAACCATGCACGGGCATTACCTCCTCACGCCGAAAGAATCCATACAAGCCGTTGGGGAAGCGGTAATCTGAAAGTTCTTCAGGTTTTCCGACTCCCACTTACCCCCATCGGAGGCGCGGCCCTCGGAGCTTCTTGCCGCTGGTTCGGCGGCTATGCCTGGAATTTGATAAGCATAATCTTGGCAGCCCGATACGCTCCTTCGGGATCCAAGCGATTTCTCCGATAGCCGAGCCGTGTCAACTCTTGGTCCTCTCGCTTCAAAATCCAAGCAATTCGCAAACTCGTGTTCAAGATGTCCAGCACTGCCTCGGCACTTTCCGCCTTTTCACAT
>JBJMQT010000159.1:0-72848 GCA_045802525.1 Gemmataceae bacterium | reverse complement strand
GCTGCCTGAAGCTAGCCAGCGACCGTCGGGACTAAAGGCTACGCTCTGAACCGCCTCGGAATGAAGGCCTTTGGCGACGTTTGTAGCATTCCAGACGCGGAGAGTTTGATCGCCCGCTGAGACCAGTCGCTGCCCGTTGGGATAATAGGCAACGCTCATTACATCAGAGGTGTGGCCGCGGAGCGTGTTTAGTTCTTCCCTGGTATCCAGGTCCCAGACTCTAACGACTGCGTCCTCGCCTGCAGACGCCAATTGCTTACTGGCCTGACGTTTGTCCGGCCGAAATGACAAGCTGCGAACAGGGGCTGTATGGCCCGGGAATACCCCTGCCTCCTTATACGGGGAAGTACTCCATAACCTAATCACCTTGTCCACACCTGCTGACGATAACCACCTGCCATCCGGGCTATAGGCTACCGTGTACACAGCCCCAGCGTGGCCAGATAAGCTCTTGAGTTCTTTACCCGATTGAGCATCCCAGATTTGCACGTTGCCAGGAGGATGCTCGGCGCTAACATTAGATGCTCCGCTGCCTGTGGCAATGCGTAGGCCGTCAGGGGAAAATGCAACATCGTACATTGCTTCCTGATTAGAAGGCAAGATGAAATGGTCTTTTTTGGTCGCAATATCAATGACTTGAACTTGACCTTTTCTGCCAACCACTATGCCGCTAGCAATTGCCAAGTACTTACCGTCGGGACTAAACGCCAGTCTGGCATCCTCCCCGGTTATATCTTGTCTCTCAAGTATCTGCTCACACCTTACTGGCCCATTCTCCCCTGGTCCAAAGTCCATCTTCCAAACCCTTGCGATACCCTTCTTTGAGACACCGCTTGCCGAAGCCAGTAAATTGCCGTTTGGGCTGTACGTTACGCTCCAAATGTCTTCCTCCTCCGTTGGCAGGCGAGGCAGGCTCAATAGTTCCTTCCCGGTCACGGCGTTCCAAAGCTTTATTTCCTTATCAGTACCCGACGAAGCAAGATACCGGCCGTCGGGTGTGATCGCGACACTCCGGAGCACCTTGGTGTGACCGGATAACACAAGGAGTTCCGTGTGGCACAGCCGTTGGAGGTAACGCCACTCCCAGCGACGTTGTTCCTCCTGGTCGCAATCTTGCAGCAATTCTCTGGTGCGGGCGATATTGTTGGATTCCCAGTCCCGCTCAGCCAGGCCGATGCGATGGAAATAGTGATAAGTCTTTGATGATTTCAAAGCTTCCTTGGTTTGCTCCTGCGAAACGAGCAACTGCCCATTAGCTATCTCCATTTGCCCATTAGCGGTCTGGAGTTTCCTATTAGCGGCCTCGAGCAGGATGATCCCAATCGCCAATCCAATGACTATAATCGCTGCGGCCGCAGCGGTCGCTAATGTGCGATGTTTCCCGAGCCACCGGCGAACTCTTACGAGCCATGGTTCGGGATATGCGTCCACCGGCTCATCCGCCAAGTAACGCTCAATCTCCTGAGCCAACCCCTTGGCGGACTCGTACCGATCCTCCCGCTTTTTCGTCAGCGCCTTCAGGCACACAGCGTCGAGCGCCGGCGAAGTCTCCGGCACACGCTGGCACGGTGACGTCACAACCTCATGCTGAACCCGGTCCAGCACGACCGATTCCTCCGGCCCTGTAAACGGCGGCTCACCAGTCAAGATCTCGTACAGGATCGCACCGAGCCCGTACACATCGGTTCGGCGGTCCATTAAGTCGATGCGGCCTTCGGCCTGTTCTGGTGCCATGTAGGGAATCGTGCCGATCCGCTGGCCGCTTAGGGTTTCGCCACGCTCGGCTTCCGGCTCTACCGACACCGGCGGCTGGCTGTCTTCGCCGCTCTTTTCACCCAAAACCTTGGCTAACCCCCAATCCAGGACCAGGGCTTCGCCGAAATCGCCCAGCGCCACGTTTTGTGGCTTGAGGTCTCGGTGGATCACGCCACGCGAATGGGCGTAGCCCACCGCGTTGCAGACTCCTACGAAGACATTCAGCAGTTCCCGTAAGTCGAGGGGACCGGTTTGGCCGGCTTCGCGCTTCTTGTGGTAGGCCTTAATGGCGTGGGCGAGGGTGCGACCCTTGATGAAACGCATCGTGTAGAAGTGCTTTTGATCACCTGCCCGCTTGGTCACCTCATGAACGGGGACGATGCCTGGATGCTCCAACTGGCCGGTGATGCGGGCTTCTTCGAGGAACCGCGCCCGGAACATGGGGATGTCGGCGAATTGCGGCTTGAGTTCCTTAAGAGCCACCTGGCGGCCCAGGTCGCCATCTTGGGCCAAGTAGACGTCGCCGATGCCGCCGCCGGCGTGGAAGCGAATGATGGTGTAGCGTTCGCGGCTCTCGGGCTGATAGGCAGTCGTGGAGGCGAGCGGACCGTCATGGTCCGTTGCCGTGCCGGGGTGGGTGCCGGCAGCCGGTTCCAAGGCCGGCAGCGAAAACTGGTTGGCGCGCTCTTGATCTTCGAAGAAGCTCTCCAGTTCGGTCCGTAGCTCGGGATGCTGGTTCAAAATCTTTTGAGGATCGGGGGTTTCGCCCGCATCGACCGCCTTCAGATAGGCCAGGACAATTTCATCCAGTTGATCTTCGAGTTGGCTATCGAGTTCGGCCGCCACGGATGCCTCGGGTGTGAGGTTGATTCGTCCTGTTTGCTCCCCTCTCCCGGTACTCCGGGAGAGGGGTTGGGGGTGAGGGCTTTAGGCTCGTCCACCGCTGTGACAAGGCTTTTGTGCCTCGGGCAATTTTGTCCAACGACCCTCACCCCCAACCCCTCTCCCGGAGTACCGGGAGAGGGGAGTCTGTTCGCTGGTCTCACTTGTACTCTGCAAGCAATCCCCGCAGCGCTCGCCGACCTCGCCGCAGCAGGCCGGCAACCGATTTCTCGGTGCGGGCCAGGCGTTTCTCAATGTCAGTCAGCTTGCTCCCTTCGACATCGCGAAGAATCACCACGTCGCGCTGGTCCTTCGGTAATTGATCCAGCGCCGCGGTAAAGCTCAACAGAAACTCGTTCTTTTCGGCTCGCCGGGTGGGTGACGACGCAGCGGGCGCGAAAAACTTCTCCAGCCGGGTGGAAAACTCGTGAATGGCGTCTTGTAGCGAATGTTCCAGGTCCAGATCGCGTTTCTGGGCTTTGGCTTTGCGGATCTCTTCGCTGGCCACGTTTGCCAGGATGGCTTGCAGCCACTTCACCAGTTCCGCTTCCGTCTGCCCGCAAAACTGATCGAAATGGGCCAAGGCGTTTTCATAGGCGTCTTGGACTAAGTCCGAAGAGTCGAACCGCCGGTGAAAGCGCGGATCCAACTGAAGCTGGCGCACTTGGAGCTTCAAGAGCGCCCGATAACGCTCCGAGCGCCACTCTTGGGGTTGGGCCATGCCTCCCCTTATCTAACTAGATGCAAACGGACCGCAAACGACCCGCGCAAAGACGAGCTATTGGAAAAAAACTTGGAAACTCGAATGGGAACAGGCCTTATTATGGCCCGGCGGGAAACGACTGCAACAGGATAATCGCAAGATTTGCCAAAACGCCCGGTTACTGAGCAACGTCATCGTCCCCCGTTTCAGCCGGCAGGTAGCTACAAAATGCTTTCCATTTCTTTCCACAGGGGGTCCGGCGAAATGGAGAGAACCAAATCAGACGGGCTTCTCGGGGGACATGGTAATTCGGCGGCGGACCTGGGCCGCGCCGGGCTTCGCGATTCAACAATACATCATTAAGTTAATCGTTCCGCGCGCCGGGTCTGTTTCGTAACACGGGCCGTGGCGGCGTTTCGTAACAATTGGTCTACACGTGTAATGCCAAGCACTTACGTCAAAACAGCAAGGTGTGTGTTATGAGATGAGATGAAAAGAAAGGTCGAGCTCGGACCCTCTGGACCAAGTGACCCACCCTCTGGTCCACCGAGATTGCTCCACAGGGTCAGAGGGTGGCCCCTAGCTTCCCTTGGCCATGGTCGCCGCTTTGCCGGGGACCCAGGCCATGCAGGCGTTGCGGATGGCGGCGCGGAAGGATTCGGGATCGGGCACGCCGGGGAGCGTCAGGGCGACTTGCCCTTTGGAAAGGATCTCCAGCGTTGCCGAGCGGAAAAAGCGGTTGGCGCTGGCTCGGTCGAGGCGCACTTCATCAATGTCGGCCAGAGCGACTTCATGGGTGGGCGCGGGTCTTAAGCCGCGGCGAACCATGATGCGGCGGTTGGTCAGCGTATAGCGGCGGGCAACAAAAGGAAGCACTTTGAAAAAGTAAATCGGCAGCATCAACATCCAGCCCAAGGGCGCCAGGATAATGGACCGAATCAGCTTCTCGCCCAGTGTCGCTATGCCCGAGGAGGTGGTCACCGAAGGCCAAACTTCGCGGATGATGGCCTCGGCGGTCTGGGGAGGGACAACGCCGGTAACCGCTTGTTGGCGCGCTTCGATCATGGTTGCCATGGCTCTCTCAACCTCGGCTGCGCAGAAAGACGCGCCCGTGGTAGACTCTTCGATCTAATTGGTTTTCTACCCTCCTTTCATACGGAAGCGCTGCCTATCGCCAAGAGCGAGCCGCGCCCGCTCCATTCGCTTCATTTGCTCAGTTGGCTCCAAGCCACGCGCGCCAGCCCCTTGCCGGCTTGCAGGAGTTGGTAAAAGACTCTCTGCATTTTTTGTGCATTGATCTCGGCTTTGAGACACCGCAGGAAGGCGATGGCGTGCACCTCGTCGAGCAGCGCCGCCAGGGCGGGAAGGAAATATTCCTCGATGCCATAGACTTTTCCCGGGGCGGTGCAGACCGGAACCTCGGCGGCGAGGAATCCCTCCAGTTGCCCCCTCAGAGATGCAAGGGCGTCTTGAATGTGCTGCTCCTTTGGCCGCGTGGGATTGCACCAATCGTAAGGCGGGCTCCATTCCATCGCCGGCGACAGCAAGTCGATGTGCGATAAAACACCGATCACCGGCGGCATCCTCAGGTCGGGCTTGCCGGCAAACCAAGCCCGCAGCTTCTCCAACATGGCAAGATCGGCTTGGCGAGCCGGATTGCACGCATGAGTCACTAGGACGAGTAGATCGGACTGGCGAGCCCATTCGGCGGTGATGCGCACCTGGTCGGCCTTCGGCCCTTCATGGGCGTAGCCGACTGTATCGAGCAACAACAGGTGGCTTGAAACGCCGTCGTGTTTTAGCAGATACTTCGTGACCTCATCGGTAGCCGGCAACACATCGGTCTTGGCTCGCTGTTCGCCCAGCAAGGCGTTGACAAAGCTCGATTTGCCGGCTTTAACCTGCCCAAGAATCGTGATGGTGATGGCCTTGATTTCGTCGGCCTCGTCTTTCCCATTGGCAGAAATATCGAGTTCTTTACCGGTGAGTTCACGATAACGGCGAGCGCCGACGCGCAAACGGCCGCTGTTGAGCTCGACTAAGTAAGTGCCCAAGCGATGCACGTAGGCGGAATAAAACCAAAGGAGCAAGTTGTTTTGAAGCATCCTGAGCGGCGTGGACAATCCCACCTGGGAAGCGGCATAGCGCAGGCCCGTGGTCAGCGGGGAAAAAGCGGCGGAGATCAGCCAATAGATATTGTTGGCGGTCTGATACCAATCCATGGCCTGCCGGGCGCGCCGCCAATCGCGTAGAGTCAAAAGGTGACCGCCCGGCAAATAACGGTCCACCATCTCCGCCAGGTCTTGGGCGGCTAACTCGATAACGGTCAGCATCTCAGGAAGCGTCAGCAAGGCGAGCGGATCAGCAGCTCCGGGGTTATACAACCGGGCCATTTCTTGCGTCATCTCTCGGGCGGTGTCCACGTAGAGATTCAAATCGGAAAAGCGGTCCGGATCGAACTTGGCGGCGGCCTGAGCGCGAGCTTCGACGAGTTTCCAGGCTTCTCGATCGCGCAAGGTCCATTGCGGAAGAGGTGAAAAGCTGAGCGGATGCAGCAGTTGTCGCTTATGTTGCCAATACCACCCCAGGCCATAGCCAACTGCCAAGCAGCCCGCGAAGAAGGTCCAGACGAGCCATCCAAAGCCGAGCGACCACAGGTAATACGATCCCACGCCCGCTAGGCATAAAAAGGGAATCAAAATCAGGCCGGCCACCAGGGCAATACGCCATCGACTCATGGGATTAGGCCGCTTCCATCAAGAAATCGCCACGGGCAAAACAGGCAAAGACACTGAAGATGGTATCATTTCTTGGACTTCTCCTTCCAGAAACCCTCTGCCAAGGCTAGTTGATCGCGGTAATAGTGACGCAATTCCTCCGAGGTGGGGACATGCCCTTGGTGAACGGCTTCGAAGTAGAAGCAAAACGCCTTACCCAGCGCAAAGGTGGACGCTCCGCCCAATACGCTTCCGGCTACCGAGCCTACAACGGGAATAAGCTTTGCCAGTTCCCGGGTTGCTTGCCGGAGGGCGATGCCTAGACCCAGCGTGCCCGCCAGTTCGAGGAATCGCTTTGCCGTTAGCGGCTGACCATACAGGTTGGCCAGGTGAAAGATCATACGCGTTTGGATGCCCGGCAAAATGAAAAGGTCAAGCCAGGGAATTGGGATGGCCCCGGCCGTCGCCGCCAAAGTGCTGTATCCCAGAATGTGCGGCAAAGCCTGCTTGGCAAAGACGTCCTTAAGTTCCTCGTTGGCCTCCTGAAGCGAAAGCAGAGTCTGCCGGTAGGCAGCCGGCAGCGCCTCGATCAGCGTCTTTTTTAAGTATTCACCACCATAATCGTGCTCGGCAAAGCCTTCCGCCGAAGGCGTCAAATCGATCGGAACCACCGCGTCCACCAAACCATCGAAGCGACGGCGTTGTTCCTCGACACATCGAGAAAGCGACTCCGGTATTTCCCCTTTTGGCCCGCTGGCGCTAAAGGGATAGGGTTCGGCATGCTGCTCTTGCGGATAGGCTTCGTGCAAGCAGGTTAGCACTAGCACAATTAGTCGTTGTGGGGCAGCTCTGCGAATCGTGGGAAGGAGATTGAGCAACGTCTCTTGACCGTGATCCATGACTTTGACCGTCAGCATCACCACATGGGCCTGTTCATTGAAACGAGCCAGGTCCTCTTTCGCGTCATACCCCGGTTCATCGAGCCCGCGTGTGTCAAGAAACCGTAGAAGCGGGGCTTCAGAAGTTGGAAAGTCGAACTCCCGGGAGAACCGTGTACATGGCTTAAAGCCCTGACCGATTTCCGCTTCTGTTGCCCCGGTTAAGTACCTGATAATAGTGGTCTTGCCGCTCTGGGTTCTCCCAAGCATCCAGAAGATTGGGACAGGGGCCTTTTGCCTGAGGTCCACGAACCACCGCTCGAGACTGGGTTCGCGGCTGGATCTCCGGAAAAAACCAAGGACCTTTTGCAGCATATTGAACGCCCTTTCACGGTCATTGTATAGCTCCCTAATGGTAACCGGACCGGACGAGACTGGTGTCTCGCCTTGGCCAGGACCCAGAGCCGGCTTGACCGGACAGGTTGAATTGGGTATTTCCCCAAATGGTAAAAGCTGCAAAGCTCCGCGCAGTTAGGCTTGAGATTCTACCGCCAGGTAAAGGTTGACCTACAGGCCAAAGGATTCGGCCATGCAGAATGACCTCCCCGGCACATTGAAGTCCTGGGAAGGATGGGCAGGATCGCTAACGCCGCTCGCCGGCGCAAGTTCCGGCTTGACGCTGATAAGAGTTCCGGCCGCCCGCGAATACGCCACCTATCTTTACGCCTGCGAAGCCATGGAGCCGGCTTCTGTCCGGCCCGATCGGAGCGAGGAAATCCAACCGTACACGTTGCAGTGGTTTCTCGATATTGAGAATCAACGCCATAGCCGGCATGCGCGCTGGATTCCGCGCCTGCTGGAATTCGGCAAGCACGCCGGTGAAACGCTGCTCGGCTTGGGAGAAGGACTCGGGACGGATTGGTTGCAATATGCTCGCCATGGCGCGTCGGTGGTGGTGTGCAGTCCGGAAGCGGAACAGCTAGGCCTCATCCGGCGCAATTTCGAGTTGCGCGGCCTGCAAGGGCGCTTCATCCATGCCAGCGCCGATTGTTTGCCGCTCGAAAACGGCACGATTGACGTGGCCTGTGTGAGCGGCCTTCTCGATCAGGTCGCACAACCCCAACCGATTGTTGAAGAGATCTATCGCGTCCTCAAGCCGGGCGGGAAAGTGCTAGCTGTGACTCCAGCGAAATATGACGTAAAATACTGGGAAAAGAAATTGTTTCCGTGGAAGCGTTGGCTTGAATCCGGCCCTGTCGAAGAGGCCTCGCAACCGGCCAAGCGTTTTTCCGGGCGACGGCTGGCCCAGCTTTTCAGTCCTTTCTCCGATCATCGCGTTTACAAGCGCCACTTGCGCCGTTCTCTGGTGCCCCGCGCCTGGCGTTGGCTACCGCTTTCCCTTCTCGAAAGATTAATTGGCCAAGAATTGGTGTTAAAAGCTTTCAAACCGATCAGTGCCGCCATGACCCATCAAAGGCTGGCGGCATAGGACATGCCTCAACTCAAATAACGACTGCTCTTGCTTGGCCCCCCGCAATTGAGTACATCCATGCCGGTGAAATGCCGATCCAGCGGAAGGAATGCGCTGGTTTAGGTCAGGAGGACCGAGCATGCCTCTCCTCGAAGTGCGGGGACTGGTCAAGTACTATGGCCGCCGCAAAGTCGTCGACGGCGTCAATTTCGACGTCGATGCGGGAGAAGTCGTAGGTCTGCTTGGACCAAACGGAGCAGGCAAGACAACCAGTTTTCGAATGACGACGGGGCAAATTACCCCCTTTGACGGCAAGGTGCTCTTCAACGGCCAAGATGTCACCCATCTCCCCATGTATAAGCGCGCTCGCCTGGGGATGGGTTATCTTTCCCAAGAATCAAGCGTTTTTCGTCGGTTGACCGTGGAACAAAACATCTTGGCCATCCTCGAGGCGATGCCCAGCTATCGCAGCCTGGGCCGCAAACTTAGCCGGGCGGAGCGTTATCAGAAAACAGACGAAGTATTGGGACAGTTCGGGTTAACGCGTCTGCGAAAAAACAATGCAGCGCGGCTATCCGGCGGTGAAAGGCGCCGCCTCGAAATTGCTCGTTGCTTAGTCTGTGAGCCGCTGCTGATACTCTTGGACGAGCCGTTCACGGGCATCGACCCCATCACAATTGCGGACATTCGCCAGATAGTGCGGGATCTCAGCAGCCAGAAGATCGGTATTCTGGTGACCGACCACAATGTCCGGGAAACGCTGAAGATCACCGATCGGAGTTACCTGATCAAGGACGGCAGGGTTCGCACTCATGGCACGCCCCAGCAGATAGTTCACGACCCCGTAGCCATCAGCGAATATTTGGGCGCGGGCTTCAACGAGGACAATTTTGCAGCCGCCGCACCGCCGCCAGCTAGGAGCGAACCCGAATCGCCCGCTCCGGCCGCTTCGGTTCATGGGATCGTCGAGCAGGAGCGTTTTCGCCGATTGATCGAGGGCCTGAAGACGCCAGATCATCAACTTGCGGCGAACCAACTATTTCAAGCCGGCACGTTTGTCGTACCGCTGCTCCTGGAAGCATTGGAGCGCCGTGACGTCGAATTGCGCCGGCAAGCCTTCGCGGTATTACAGCGCATGCTCGGCAACGGCGCGGCCTTCGATCCTTACGCTCCCGAGGCCCAAAGGCGGCAGCAGATCGCGTTATTGCGTGAGAAATTGGATCGCAAAGCAGGCTAAGCGCCCGCCAATTCGTCTTGCCCGACTCTATTCCTCCAATAATACATAAGTGAACCGGCGCCGAATCCATAGTATCCCTTATGGGGTGCTAAAGGGCTTTGGTGGGAGAACGATCATGAGCGTGCTGAGCGACTTGACGACGCATTACCTGGCAGGCGTTGATGATTTGCGAAGATCCGTGGCGGGCATGGCGGGAGAGCAAATCAAAGCGCGCCCTATTCCCGGCAAGTGGAGCACATTGGAAGTGGTTTGCCACCTGGCCGATTTCGAACCTATTCTGGCAGACCGCATGAAACGAGTTATCGCCCAGGACAATCCCCAACTAATCGGCGCAGACGAGAAGCGCTTTGCCGCTGCCTTGGCCTACCACGACCGAAGCTTGGAAGAAGAGCTTGCTCTAATCGACATGACACGCCAACAGATGGCCCGAATTCTCCGCACCTTGACCGCAGAGGCGCTGCAGCGAACGGGCGTCCATAACGAACGAGGACCCGTCACGCTTGAGAAGCTGCTCTCGCAAGCGACCAACCACATCCGTCACCACGTGCCCTTTATATCGGAAAAGAGACGTGCTCTTGGAATCGGTTCCTGATTTTGTGCCGGCGATGCGGATCTCATAGTTTGCTTAACTCACTTTGGTTCTTCGGTCGACCAGTCGGTCAGCACCCCACGTATGATCCACCAAACATAGTGCAGTCGTGGATGACTGCACACAGCTCAGCATTAAAGATGAACCAAAAAGGCCAAAGACTTTAGGCTAGCTTGACAATATGGGACAACTTTACTACAGAGAGTTTATTCCCCCCGAAGGCTGCCGCGCGGTGAGTGGCAGCCAGCCTGATCTTCCGACGCAACAATGACTTGTGTTGACCGACTGGGGGGTATGGCAGGTTGCTAATCTAACACGAGTTTTTCCTATTTACGCTTTGAAGATTTTGCTGAATTCCATGGAAACGGTGCAACGACTCAGCGCCCATGGCGCGAGGGAAAAGCATGAGGCTTTGCCTTCTTACCACTGATCCCATGATTGAGGACCTTCTGATGTTTCGCGGCAACCACCTAGCACGATTCCCATTCGCCGTCGAAGGCGCCCTTCCGTGGTCTGACCGAGAGGTATTTGGCGAAGAGCTTCTTTCTTTCGTAACCTCTAAGGACGAAGACGACGAAGCTGAATTAGAAGACGACGAAGACGATGACGAGGAAGACGACGATGAAGATTTCGATGACGACGACGATTTCGACGATGAGTTAGACGAAGATTTCGAAGACGATCTTGATGACGATGATCTCGACGACATCGATGACGATGATGATTTCGACGATCTCGATGATGAAGACTTTGATGACGATGACGACGACGATGACGATGAAGATGAAGAAGAGGAAGCGGGCGAGGAGGTCTAGCAAATCAGGCCAGCGAACACTTTGCCGGCAGTTTTGTTCATAGCTAACGGGTGCACTGATTCTACTTCGGTGCACCCGTTTCATTTGCGGTCCAAAGTTGATCCGCTCTTACCGGCGGCTTTTGCGATTAGGTGATTTGCATGGGGCCATTCCATGGTTATAATCAGATGGTGGACCAAGCAACTGGTCAGGCAGGAACAAAATCTGCCGCTCGTCCTCCTCATCAATAATGGCAGGGGAGAAGTTATGGCGCATCCCAGCAAGCCCTATAACGAGGGATCTGAACTTCCGACCTCCGTCGGCGGGATGGTGGCACGCCTAGCCGCGCAAAGTCAGCTGGATTTCGAGCTTGCTTTTTACGAAGGCATTTTGAAACGACGAGCTGATTATGTGGAAGTTTTGCGCGTCATGGGCAACCTTCTGACCCTGAAAGGCCGTTTTGCGGACGGCCTTGTCATCGATAAGCGTCTGGTTCATATTCGCCCGCATGATCCCTTGGCGCATTACAACCTGGCTTGCAGCTATGCTCTGCTGAAACGGCCGGATCTTGCGTTGAAAACTTTACGCCGAGCGGTAGAACTCGGGTATCGCGACTTCCGCTATATGCGCGAGGATCGAGACCTGGAGTCCATCCGGCGCGATCCGCGATTCCGCCAACTCTTGCGCGAGTTCGAAAACCTCTGAGAGCCCGCAAGACCGATGGGCTGTCCGATTTGCCGGCCACTCTGGTTTAGTTCATGGAAACCTTCGAAGACGGCGTCGGCGCCCTGTTTGCCGATCCCTCTGCGGACGCCGCTCGGCAATTCTTCGCCTCGAAATCACGAGCACTAATCGATAAGCGAGCCAAAGTGGCTGACGCCGTCGCTCAGTTCGTCCCTCACGGGGCTTATTTGGCAATCGGGGGCTTCGGCTCTGATCGCATTCCCACGGCCGTTGTCCACGAGATTATTCGCCAACGAAAACAGAACCTCCGATTTGCCGGGCACACTTCTACCCACGACTTTCAAATCCTCTGCGCCGGCAACCTGACCGGCCATGGCAAAACCCTTGCTTCAGTCGATGCCGCTTACATCGTCGGACTTGAGGCTCGTGGACTTTCGCCGCATGCGCGGCGCGTCATGGAATCAGGCGAAGTCGGCTGCACCGAATGGACTAATTACGCGCTGGCAGCCCGGCTGAAAGCGGCCGCGATGGGTCTGAGCTTTTTGCCGGTTCGGTCAATGCTGGGCACTAACACATTCCATCATAGCGCTGCCAAAATGATTTCGTGTCCATTTACGGGCATCCGTTACGCGGCATTGCCTGCTCTATATCCCGATGTTGCGGCGGTCCACGTTCATGAAGCCGATATCTATGGCAATTGTCGAATACGCGGCATTACGGTGGCTGACGGTGATCTTGCTCGTGCTGCCAAACGACTGATCGTCACCTGCGAACGGTTGATTTCTAATGACGACATTCGGAGCGATCCTAGCCGGACGATCATTCCGTATTACTGCGTTGATGCTGTCTGCGAGGTGCCATTTGGAAGCTATCCGGGCAATATGCCTTACGAATACTTCTCCGATGAAACTCATCTTCGCCGTTGGCTGGCCGTCGAAAAAGACCCTATCGCCTTCAAGAAGTTCCTTGAAGACCATATTTACGGCGTGCGTGACTTTGCTGAATACCTGGAGCGCTGCGGTGGATTGGCCAGGTTGGAAGAATTGCGCAAACAAGAATTTCTTCTATAACACGGAACCGGGCAGCACCACTGAATTCCGGAAGTCTTGATTGGCAGCCATGCAATACAACTCAATGGAACTAATGATCTGTTGTGCCGCACGTGAACTTGAGGACGGCTGCACCGTGGCCGTTGGCACCGGGATTCCTTGTGCGGCGGCCATGCTGGCTCAGCGAACGCATGCCCCAAATCTCGTCATCCTGTTCGAGGCCGGCGGCGTAGCCCCTCAATTGCCGGCCATGCCGATCAGCGTTGGCGATTCACGCACTTTTCATCGCGCCCTCATGGCCACCAGCATGGCCGACATCATGGAAACCTGCCAGCGCGGCTTTATTGATTACACCTTCCTGGGCGGCGCCCAAATCGACGCCTACGGCAATCTCAATTCAACCCTGATTGGCGGCACTTACGAGAGGCCCAAGGTTCGTTTGCCCGGCAGCGGAGGCGCTAACGACCTCGCGTCGTTCTGTTGGCGCATACTGGTCGTAACGACACACGATCGCCGGCGTTTCGTGGAGCGCCTCGATTTCCTAACGACACCAGGCTACTTGACCGGCCCGAGCGCGAGGGAAGCGGCGGGGCTCGCCCCGGGCACAGGTCCTTATCGGGTTATCACCGATTTGGCAGTAATGGGTTTCCATCCCGAGACCCGGCGCATGGAGGTCCGCAGCCTTCATCCGGGAAAAACTGCCCAGCAGGTTAGGGAAGCCACGGGGTTTCAGGTCACCTTCGCCGAACCCCTGGGAATTACCACGCCGCCGACGCTGGAGGAATTGCACATTTTGCGCGAGGAGGTTGACCGGCATCGCTACATCCTAGGAAGATAGAAAGCCGCTTTCCGCATTTAGGCCTTGTTCCTTTTTTCGGTCCCTCGCTATACTCCCGCCCGCTTTGGGAAACCCACGTCCGACATCGCCGTTTGATTCACGTGCACCCAATCAGGCTTGGTACAAGGATCTTCCTGTACCCATCTCCAAGGAGGGATGATATGGCCGCTGCTATCAGGCCGTTGATCGGCATCAACTCCGACTTTCTTGCCGCCGGCAAACAAACTCGGGCGCAAGCCCGGCTACATGCGGGATATTTCGACGCAGTTAAGGCCGCTGGAGGCTTACCCGTTATCCTCCCGCCCTTGGGAACGCCTGATGAATTGGATAGCCTGCTCGGTCGCCTAGACGGTTTCATCCTGTCCGGCGGCCTCGATATGGACCCTCGCCGCCTAGGCCGCATGACTCATCAACACTTAAGACCCATGGCGGCGCGGCGAGAGGAAAACGATGTCATCTTGGTTAAATCGCTCATTGAGCGCCGCCTGCCGACCTTGGGCATCGGGGTGGGCATGCAGCAAGTCAATGCCGCGCTGGGCGGCAACTTGTTCCTTCATCTGCCTGAGGATATGCCAAAGGCCATGCCGCATTGGGATCGCATGGGCGGCGCCCATCGGCACATCGTCTTGTTGGAGCCCCAGACTCAGTTGGAGGAAATCTATGGCGGCGGCGAGTTGCGCGTGAATAGCTCCCACCACCAGGCAGTCCGCACCATCGGCGAAGGGTTGCGCCTGGCAGCAAAAGCTCCAGACGGCGTCATCGAGGCCGTTGAATCAGAGGATCCCCGTTGGTTCTTTATAGGCGTCCAATGGCATCCCGAATCCGAGACGGCCTCGGCTCTTGATCAACAACTATTCGAATGCTTTATCCAGGCATGCTTGCTACAGGGACAACCTCTACGCCTAGCCGCGTGATGTTCGTCGGCACGGAAGGAGACAGGCATTGGCGACTCGGTGGGTGATCGGCCTCGCGTCAGGTTCCAGCGCCGACGGCGTTGATGCGTCTTTGCTTGCCGTCGACGGAGTGGGATTGGCTCTTCAAGCCCGGGTTGAGCACTGGGTTCATCAAGGGTTTGGCCGCGAGCTGCGTGAGCTAATTCTGCGCGTGGGGCAACCGGGTCAATGCGAAATCAAGCAGGTCAGTGTGCTGCATCGCCTTTTGGGAGAAGCATTCGCTGCAGCCGCCCGTCAGGTTGCCGACCGAGCCGGTTTCAATTTGTACAAGGTGCAGTGCGTTGGCTGCGCCGGCCATACGCTGTGGCACGAAACCGAAGGCCGCTTTCCCTCCACGCTCGCGGCGGGCATGCAAGCCATCGTAGCCGAAAGGACCGGCCTTTCGACGGTCGGCGATTTTCGTTCACGCGATTTAGCCGCCGGCGGTCAAGGCGCGCCTCTGGTTGCTCTGGCCGATTATCTGCTTCTGGGAGACGCTCAGGAAAATCGCGTCCTCCTGCACCTGGGCGGCCTGGCGCGCATTGTCTATCTACCAGCCTCCGGGCGGGTCCAGGATTTGGCCGGCTTTGAGCCGGGGCCTTGCAATTTGCTGATCGACGGCTTGATGCGCCAGTTATCCAACGGCCGCGAAGAGTTCGACTCAGGCGGTAAGCATGCCGTACAAGGCAGGTGCCATGAACAACTCTTGAATAGTTGGTTAAACCATCCCTATTTCGACCGCCATCCCCCCAAAAGTTGCCCCCGCCATGCTTTTGGTGCCGACTTCGTTCAGGAGGCCCTACGGCAAGCGCGTGTTAGACAGGTAAATGTCTATGACCTCCTATGCTCTGCCACGCATTTCGTCGCTCGAACCATTATAGAGGGGCTGGATCGTTTCCTATTGCGCGGTCGCAAGTTGGATCGAATTCTGCTTAGCGGCGGGGGTACGCGAAACGGTCTTTTGTTGCATCTTCTCAGCCAGCGCTTTTCGCAGATCCCCATGGAAAAGACAGACGTCCACGGCGTCGCGGCCGAGGCAAGGAAGTCGGCGGCCTTTGCACTGCTGGCGGCCCTGACGCTTGACGGCGTTCCTGCCAATGCTCCTTCCGCCACCGGCGCCACAGGTTCGCGCTTATTAGGATGTCTGACTCCCGGCTCCGCCGCTAATTGGGCCGCCTGCGTCGAGTGGATGGCTGGCCAGACGGCGCCGGTTGCCAGCGCTTGGAGATAACAATACCTTCGGTTTTCGCAGACCCAACCCTTCGGCCTTCAATCGGCTCAATTTTTTGCCCCCACCAACCGACGGACTACCAATCACGCCATCGGGTCGTATCAGCGGTACATCCTTTGCTGCATATGGTTTGTAAGCATCAAGGGAAACCTGAGACCGTGATTCAGGGAGCGCAGCTTCGAGGCGTTTCAAAAAGCAGGGGAAGAGCCATGTCGCTGACCACAATTCGCTTGCGAGAAGCCTGGAACTTCGGTGGCCTATCCTTGAAGGAACTGGCCATCCGAACTTACCGGCAAATAGAAACCCATGAAACCCTAGACCGAGCGGCAATCATCGCCTTCTATGCCATGACGTCTTTGGCGCCATTCTTGAGCTTCTTGCTGGCCATTAGTCTCGGGTTGGAAAGCGGATTCGCCGCCCAACTGATCGCCTTTGCGCGGCAGTTTCTTCCGCCTGAAGCTTTGACCATCGTGGTAGATCAAATTCAGAAAATTCAGACCACTTCGCCCGTAGGCGTTCTATCGTTTTCTTTTGTTGTGCTTTTGTGGTCGTCCTCGGGCATCTCCATATCGATGATTGACTCGACCAACGCCGCCTACCAGGTCCGCGATAGCCGCCCGTTTTGGAGGCGGCGGCTCCTGGCCAGCGCGTTGACCCTGGTGGAAGCGATCCTCATGATCGCCGCCGTGACGATTGTCATTATCTGGCCGCACTTGCTGCGCTGGCTTGGATTGGATAGCGTGGCTACGGCGGCGGCGACCGTCATTCAATGGATCATCGTGGTTATCGCCCTGCTATTGATTTTCGCGATGACCTATTACTTTGCCCCGGACGTCAAACAGGAATGGGAATGGATTACACCGGGGAGTGCTCTGGGGGTTTTGGTATTAATCGTCTCCAGTTTGGGACTGCGCCTCTACTTTCTCTACGCGGCTCACTCCGCGGAGACCTACGGCGCCTTGGCTGGCGTGGTTCTCATGATGCTGTGGCTGTACGTTGCCGCTCTGGCATTGCTCGTGGGAGCGGAAATAAACTCCGTAATCGAGCACGCCGCGCCCCACGGCAAGGCGCCCGGAGATAAGGTTTCTCCTCAACAGGCTTCTGATATGCCAATGCCTCAGCAAAGTGCCTTGGCCCAATGAATTGAGCAAACACTTGACCAGGATGCGGCGGCTTTGAAGCTACGCCCAATGCTCACCATTCAAGCGGTTCCGCCATGCGTGGTTCGCCGATCAGCTTCTGCAGGTCGGCGAGGTTAACCGGCTTGACGAGGTGGTGGTCGAAGCCCGCTTGCTGGGAACGCCGCCGGTCGTCTTCCTGGCCATAGCCCGTCATAGCAACCAGCATCGTTTCTAGAAATTCGCGCTGCTGGCGGAGGTGCTTTGCCACCTCGTAGCCGCTCATCCCGGGCAGCCCGATGTCAAGTAGGATAATATCCGGACTAAACTCCCTGGCGGCCGCCAAAGCCGCTGTGCCGTCATGAACGATTCGGGTCTGTTGCTTCAGCAAGTGCAGCACCATGGCCAGCGATTCGGCGGCGTCCACATTGTCGTCAACGATCAAAATGCGGCGGCTGGGCGCCCTTTCTGCCGGATCTCCCTTTCCTGATTGCATCTTCCCTTCGCCATCAAGCACCGCCAAAGCAGGCACCCGGATGGTGAACTCGCTGCCTTGGCCCGGTCCCGCGCTGGCGACCGTGACACGGCCGTGATGCATTTCCACGAGCCGGCGCACCAACGTCAAACCAATTCCCAGGCCGCCCTGGGAACGGTCAATGGAGCGGTCCGCCTGCATGAAGAGATCAAAAATCCGAGTTTGCATGTCCGGCGCGATGCCGATGCCGTTGTCCTTGACCTGGAGAACAACTTCATTGCCCTCTTGATGAGCGCTTAGATTGATGCGTCCGGCTTTCTCGGTGTATTTGGCGGCATTGTTCAGGAGGTTGGCGATGACCTGAGACAATCGGATGGAGTCGGCTTCCACCCAAAGAGGTTCGGATGGAAGATTTACGATTAACTGATGCCCCTGGGCGTCGATTAACGGCTGCGCTGTTTCCACGGCACGTTCAACGATCTTGTTCAGCTCGATTCTTTCTTTTCTGAGCTCGATCTTGTCGCGCATGATCCGAGACACGTCGAGCAGGTCGTCCACCAGGCGAACAAGGTGTTCCATCTGGCGTTCCATGACGTCCTTGGCCCGCTCAACCGTAACGCCGTCGGCATTGCGCATGCGGAGGATTTGCAGAGCATTGCGAACCGGCGCCAGGGGATTGCGCAACTCGTGGGCGAGCATGGCGAGAAAATCGTCCTTGCGGCGATCCGCTTCCTTTACCTCCATATAGAGCCGGGCGTTTTCAATAGCGTCGGCCGCGCGGTGGGCCAGGTCTTCCGCCACGGCTTGATCTTCGGGACCGTAACGCCGAGGCGACTCGGCTGCTATGAAGGTAATCGCTCCGAGCGGTTTTCCCTGAACCACCAGCGGAACACAAAGATAAGATTTCAATCCGAGATCTTGAAGGAGCTTGAGATGATCGGGATCTTTTGCTGCCGCTGCGATCATGGCGTCAGTGATCTCCGAGACCAGTTCCGCCTTGCCCGTGCGAATCACATGAGAGGGGCCGCTTAGAGCGTTGGCATCTGGCGGATAACGGCGGTGGGCGAGGTGAGCGAATTCGACCTTGGCGGGATTGACATGGGCGACCGCCAAACGCCGAATTGAGCCATCGGCATCCGGGACGTCCACGGCGCACCAATCGGCAAAAAAGGGAACGGCGAGATGGGCCAGTTTCTGCAAGGTGCTCTCATAGTCCACAAGGGCCGTGATGGCCGCGCTGGCTTGGGCCAGGAAGCGCAGCGTATTCTCCAAGCGTTTGCGTTCATCAATAGCGCTGCATACGCCGGCCATGCGGACGGGCTTGCCGTTTTCGTCCTTATAGAGTTTGCCTCGCGCTTCGATCCAGTGAATGCTTCCATCGGGCCAGACCAGGCGGTATTCGAGGTGATGTTCCTTGCCCGTTTCCACAGCCTCTTTCATCGAACGCAAGACGGCCTCGCGGTCATCGGGGTGCAGGTCGCGTTGATAGGCTTCAAAAGTTCCTGGAAAGGCGCCCGGGGCCAAACCATGAATCGCCTCCAGACTGGGGGACCAAGCGACCTCATTGGTCTGGATATTCCAGTCCCAGGATCCCATGTTGCCCGCTTCAAAGGCTAACCTGAGTCTTTCCTCGTTGGAGCGCAACGCTTCTTCAGCCGCTCTGCGATCCATAAACTGGCCGATTTGGCCGCCGATGGTGGCCATCATCTCCAACAGGTCTTCGTCGGGCTGCCGAACTTCGTCACTGAAAAACTCGAGGACCCCCAAAAAATTCGCGTCCGCAGAAATCGGACAGCCGAAAGCACCGTGCAAGTTTTCCTTGCGGAGCAAGCCGGCGCGAGGCAATTCCGTGGCGGCGGCCGCATCCGGGATCCAAACCGGCTTGAATGCGGACCACACGAGGCCGGGTAAACCAATCCCTTTTTCGAAGGTAAACGGGGGGCAGGCTGACTTGAAATCCGTCTCTCGGTTCAAAGAAGATTGCCAGACTTCAAGGCACTGCAGCTTGTTGGTATCCTGATCCAGCATCCAAAACCCGCCTAACCGCCATCCCAGGTTTTCGCAAATGGTCTGTAAGATGCCCGTCGCCGCTTCCTCGATTGTGGCGCTCTGAGCCAGAGTCTGAGTGATTGCCATCCGGGCGGTTCGCCGTCGCTCCGCGGCTCGCCGGACGGTTACATCGCGAAATGCCAGAATGACGCCGCTAAGCTGCCCGTCTTCACTCCTGATCGGCGCTGCACTGTCGTCAATGGGCGTTTCGGCGCCGTTTCGGGATACGAGGACAGTGTGGTTGGCCAGACCAACGATTGTCCCTTCGCGCAGCACTCGGTTGACTGGATTTTCAACCGTCTTGCGGGTTGCTTCGTTAACGATATTGAAGACCTTAGCGAGCGGTTGGCCCCTTGCTTCGGCGTACCTCCAGCCGGTCAATTCCTCAGCAACCGGATTGAGCAAGGTCACTCGGGCTTCCGTATCGGTTGCAATAACGGCATCGCCGATGGAATGTAAGGTGACGCGCAGTTGCTCGCGTTGGCGGCGTTCTTCGCGCTCGGCTAGTTGAGCCGCCAGGGCGCTGGCCTCAGCGGCTTTACGCGCGGCTTCCTCCTGGAGGAGGCGGCGCGCATTCTCTTCCGCCCTCTTGCGGTCGGTCATGTCCCTCGTGACTTTTGAGAACCCTTGAAGAACTCCAGTCTGGTCGCGCAAAGCGGTGATGACGACGCTCGCCCAGAAAAGGGAGCCGTCTTTGCGCACGCGCCAACCTTCTTCTTCGTACTTTCCCGTGGCGATCGCCTGGTCCAATTCGCGTTCGAGCTTGCCCGACTTAACATCTTCGGGCGGGTAAAAGCGCGAAAAATGCTGGCCGATGATCTCGTTGGCCTTATAGCCTTTGATCCGCTCCGCCCCCAAATTCCAGGTAAGGATGTGCCCGCCCGGATCGAGCATAAAGATGGCGTAATCCTTGGTGCCCTCGATCAATAGCCGGAGTAGTTCGGATTGGCGCCGGGCATGCTGAGCCTGCTTGAAGAGGTCTACATATCCGGCGACCTTGCTTCGCAGGACGACGGGATTTACCGGTTTGACAAGATAATCAACCGCTCCCAGAGCGTAACCCTGCTCCACCGATTCTTTGTTGTCTTCGAAGGCTGTGATAAAGAGGATGGGCGTGTGGCGGGATCTTTCTTGACGGCGAATGATCTGGGCCGTTTCAAAGCCGTCCATGCCCGGCATGTGCACGTCCAGCAAGACCGCCGCAAAGTTGTCTTTGGCAAGCCGGGTTATCGCTTCCTCGCCGGAGCGAGCTTCCGCGAAGGTCGGACCCAGCCCTTCGAGAATTGCCTGTAGCGCCAGCAAATTGCTGGGTTGGTCGTCCACGAGCAGGACGTTTGCTTGCTGGTCGAGAAAACCGTTGGCAGGGGGCATCGGATCGCGCATCCCGACCTCATGGACTGGCAGGGCGTTACCAAGACGACGACTGCGGCGGAAATACTCTCGACAACGTGGCCATTTATGCCGCTTAAGCGGGTTTCGGCCAGACCGAGACGCCTTTGTCCTGGATCAACCAAGCCGCCAATAACTCGCCAAATGGCGGGGATGCAGCAGTATATCTTAATTACAAAAGAAAGCCTTGGCCAATATGCGCCACAGCCGAACTTCTGTCCGGCACGCGCACTAGTTACTTAACATCTGTTAACCGCTATTGCTTTTTGGCAAGCTCGGCCTCGATGGCCTTGGTTACCTCTGCGGAATCCGGCTTTACTTTGGGTTCGTAGCGAGCCACGATTTCTCCGTTGCGGCCTACCAGAAACTTGGTGAAGTTCCATTTAATCTCCCCGGCAAACTTGGGGTCGGTTTCCTTGGAGGTTAGGTACTTGTAAAGATCGCATTTTTCATCGCCTTTGACAGGCACTTTCGCAAGCATGTCGAACTTGACGTGGTAGGTCGACGAGCAGAATTTCGCGATTTCGTCGTTCGTGCCCGGCTCTTGCTTGCCGAAATCATTGGCCGGCACTCCGAGGACCACCAAGCCCTTGGACCCGTATTTTTCGTGAAGCTTTTCCAAACCTTCATATTGAGGAGTGTAGCCGCACTTGCTGGCCACATTGACAATGAGCACCACTTTGCCTTCGTATTGTGACAGATCAACATCTTTGCCGTCGAGCCCTTTCATTTTGAAGTTCAATACGGCCGGCACCTTTTTATCTCCTTTTTCCTCGGCTTGAATGGAGACGACGCCAATTACCAGGCACGAAACTCCGGCAAGCAGCAACATGCTAAAACGCATCGAATGGACTCCAAAAAACGTAAGGAATGAAGAAGACAAACGCGCTGAGAATTCCGGGACCTACAATGGGCGGGCGCGTACAACGCCACGGCCATCGTTTTTATACGACCCCGGCGGGGTCGCAGCCATTAGACTAATGGCTTCGACCTCTCCGAAGTCAAAACCGGCGAACTCCTGGCGAGAATTCAACAAACCTACACGTAAGTCAGACGGAGAGCCCACTCACTTTGGTTTATCTTTGGACGTCTCCGCTCCGCCAACATCCTTGGGAAGGCCGCCGCTAATGAATCGCGTCATTTCCCCTTGAAGTCGGCGGCGAAGGCCTTAGCCTTCAGTTCCTCGCCGGTGGCCTGCTCGGTCAGATCATTCCAGCTCAGCTTGCGGCCGGGCTCGAAGACCTTCTTTTTCATAAACTCGCCGACGGCCTTGTTGCCGAGGTAGATAACGGTGTTGGGATCGGCGCCTTTGTAAACCTCGCGCGCGATGGCATGGTGGACTTGCGACGCGAAAAGTTCGCCCATCATGTAGTTGTGGTAGTAGACCGGCGCCGTGACGATGTGGACCTTGCTGCCGTAGTCGGGAGCATTGCGGCCGGAAGGCCGCTTGACCATCTGGTACTTCTGGACCAGGTCCCACCAGAGTTTGTTCAGATCTTGATCGGGATTTTCGTACATCGCCTTCTCGAAGCGCAACATGACCTGGCACCAGCGCGAGAAGATGAGGAGCCGGTAGCGGAGCGATTTCGCGGCATTCTCCTCGAAGGTTTGCGGGTCATCGAGCTTGAGCCCCATCTTTTCCGCCCAGGCCCGCCGCCGCGCCAGACGTTCGAACATCATGGCCACGCCTTCGGTGGTCAAAATGTGTGATTCCAAGCGCAAAACATAAGGCACCGATTGCGGGATGTTGTTGCTGCTGTAGACCGAATGGCCGAATTCGTGAAGCAGCGTTCCCATCCACTGCAAGTTCGGTTTGATGTTGGTCAAAACGCGGACATCGCCTTCGCGGTCGATATCGGTGCAAAACGCATGAGGGCTTTTGCCCGGCTTCTCGTAAAGATCGCTTTCCGGAATCACGCGGTCGATCGGCAGGCCGATGCTTCGGTAAAAGTCGGCGCAGAGCTTGAGCAGGTCCGCCTTCTCATACGGTTTATTCAAGTCGGCGGCGAAGACGTTGGGCGTCTCCTGGAAAAAGGGATCGTGATAATGCCAGGGCATTAGGTCGCCGACAGGGATGCCGCAGTTGGCGGCCAATTTTTCATCGATCTCCGCTTTGGCGGCGCGGAACGGTTCGCGCGTCAACTCGTCCAGTTCATCGAACAGTTTGATGAGCTGTTTGCCGTCCTGCTCGTTGAGAAAAAGCTGCATGTCATGGAAGTTTTTGAAGCCCAGCTTGGCGGCGGCCTGGTTGCGAAGTTTGACCAACTCCTTCAGATCGGCTTCCAGCAACGAGCCGACTTGCTTGCTGGCTTCCCAATACTGTTCGCGCTCCTTGGAACTTTTGGATTTCTCCAGGATGCCGCGCACAACGTTGTCAGTAACCTTCTTGCCACCGACGTCGGCTCGAAATTCATTGAAAGCCTTTTCCACTTTATTGGAGATCTGCACCATCTTTTTGAGCAGATCGGTGTCCACCTGCTTTTCGAGGTAAGTCAAGTAGAGCACGGCAATGCACCGCGCGGTTACCGGATCGTCGATGTCCTTGGCTGCCTTCCTAAGGTCTTGGACTTCTTTGAACGCTTGCGGATTGGCAAGGGCTTCATCAACTCGGTTTTGGGCATCGACCTTCTTCTGAAAATCCTCTTCCTTGCCGGTGACATTGGCATTCCACCAAGCGAGGCTGGAAGCAATTTCCAGCGGCCGTAATTTCGCCGTGTGGGCGTCGACAAACCTCTCGGCCTTCATGGTAACTTCCTCACTCGCTAAGACCCAGACAGGGCGTCCGATGCCCGCCATCACCAAGGCGCAACCGGCATATT
Organism: Gemmataceae bacterium; assembly: GCA_045802525.1. GTDB lineage: Bacteria > Planctomycetota > Planctomycetia > Gemmatales > Gemmataceae > JBJMQT01. The sequence continues at coordinate 49,238 of JBJMQT010000159.1, read as the reverse complement.
TAAGTAAACCCGCTAAACGCATCGTTACGATCCTTTCCCACCTGATTGATAAAATATCCGGCGACGCCCTTGCCCGAAAAGAAACGCTATTGTTGCACGCCAAAACCGGGAAAACTATTGGAATTTGTCTATCCATGCCTTACACCCCGATCCTTGCGACGCTTGGCTATGTCCTCTCTGTGGACCGCAAGCAGGTTCTTCTCGTCCATCGCAATCGCCGGCCGGATGATCCGCACTTTGGCAAATACAACGGCCTCGGCGGCAAATTAGAGGCGGGCGAAGATGTGGTGAGTTGTCAGTGCCGGGAGGTGCGTGAGGAAAGCGGTCTAGAATGCGAGTCGCCTCTTCTCCGCGGCACGATCAGTTGGCCGGGGTTCGGCGCTGAGGGCGAAAACTGGTTCGGCTTTATTTTCCTGGTCGTGCGCTGGAGCGGTCAGCCGTGGGTCGAAAACGCCGATGGGACTCTCGTTTGGGTGAATGTGGACAGCCTTCTGAATCTGCCGCTATGGGAAGGGGATCGCTACTTTTTGCCTCTTGTTTTCGAACAAACGGAAAAGCAGTTCCACGGCGTAATGCCCTACCGGGACGGCCGGCCCGTAAGCTGGACTTACAGCCTGACCTAAGGGGCCGGATTTAAGAAAACAAAGTTGGTTAACAAAACTCGCGGCCGCGTTGCCCTAGGCGGCAGAACGTATGCCATTGATGAAGTAGAATATTGGCAGCAACTAGTCAGGCATGTTGGACGGTATCTGAAGATGAAGTTAGATTTCTTTCGTGTCCTCCAGGAGCTCGACGAAGACGCATATTTGCTTGTAGTGACAAGCGCTTCACGCGTTGTTGATGATCTAGAATTGATAATCGAAATCCGCTCGCAAGAGGACGAGTCGGTTCAGAGATGGAAGCTTACCTGTCTGGGAGTCCGAGAGCATGCCATTACTTTTGGCTTTTGCGACAACGGTCCTCAACTGAGCCGAGAACACGTCCTGCTTTGGGCACATCAGAAACCGGTTGTGTCCTTATATTTCCACGGGACGGCCAGCAATGTACCTGCAATCGTCGGTGCATTGTATTCCAAGCACTTTGAAATGATGGGCAACTGGGCCCCGTTCGCCCGCTGGTTGAACGCACAAGCAAACTTGCCAAGTCTAATCGAAGGCTGCTATGGCCTTCTAGCCGAAGGCCCAGAACCGTTAATCTTAGGTTACAACCATGTAATGAAAGAGGCCGGATTTAATACATCCCTCCTGTCGCGTCCTCCGAAACACTGGAATCGGGGGCGGTGGGTGGACGCGGCGGGACCGCTCGTCGTCCTTACATGTGGAAACACTTACGCCGTTGCGGCAGAAATAACGTCCGCGAGATTACTTTCGGAGACTGCCTAACCTCTATCTGTCTGGACAGTCAAGCGGCCGATCCTGAACGCGCCTGGGCCCGACGCAAGACAGACCATGCCCGCTATAATGCTTCGGGCAAATCTGATTATTGCTGAATCTGGGATTCAAGCAGGAGATACCACCATGTCGGTTGAGGATCTGGAACACTACTCAAAAGACCAACTGATAGAAGAACTGATCAATAGGCAGACATTTGTTGGCATCGTCATTTTCCACTGCGGCGATGCGAAGGCTGGCAGCCTGGACGCAGGCGAGACCGTTATGGCGAAATCGCCCCCGTTAACACGCGAGGGTGTCGAAAACCTCCTGCGGGTAGGGCAATCTCTTGTCTCCGCCTTGTTTGTTGAGGGGTCGGCGCCAAGCGCCGAAGGACGGGTCGATGCGTTTCCGTTTCACGCCGACCGTTTTCCACTGCGTGCGGACCATGGGGGCGCCGTTCGAGTCGGCAATAGTCGCATCAGCGTTGACGTCATCGTTCAGCAATACGAAAACGGCATGACCCCGGAAGACATGGTCCGCGCCTACGACACCTTGGTTCTGGCCGACGTCTACGCCGTCATCGCCTATTACCTTCGGCACCGCGACGAAGTGCGGACCTATTTGAAGCGACGAGAAGACGAAGCCGAGGCCTTGCGGATGAGGATAGAGGCAGAGCGTCCAGGCGTTTCACGAGAAGAGCTGCTTGCACGCCGCAGCGCCAGGGAGAAGGCCGATGCTCCGATTGGCCAGTGACGCCGATGTCCACGGTGAAATCATCCGTGGCTTACGCCGCCGCCTGCCGGAGATTGACTTGGTGCGGGTCCAAGATAGCTTGCCTGAAGGTACGCCCGACTCCGAGATCCTAGCCTGGGCTGCGGCAGGTAACCGAGTCCTTGTCACTAACGACCGGAATACTATGGTTGCTTTTGCTCACCAACGGGTGGCGGCGGGACAGCCAGTTCCCGGCCTTATCGTTACAACAAACGAGCAATCGATTGGCTCGGCCATGGCTGAACGATTCAGGAGAGCAAGCCGTCTTTTCTGTTGGAGGAGCAAGCGACCAAGATTTCAAAGGGAGTATCAAAGCCGTCGTCGAACAATTCAAAAAGGGCCGCCTTGGCAAATGGCCGCACGGCAACGCGGATTCGCTGGAGAACGCGATTAATGCTAAAGGGTCGTTTGCGGAGTGTTGTACCGGCTTCAGGATGGCTCTTGGACATGGTTATGGGTCTCCTGTTGCAGCTGCAACAGGAATGCCAAACTTACCCTGTCCATTAAAACACGGCCAGCGTCGCGGGACTCTTAATACAGTTTGACGATTTCCGGAGTTGATTGAACGATATTCCCATCGCCGTCGGCCGACAGGAAGAAGCTGTTGGCGACTTTGCTGGAAACCACATCTAGACCGGTGACGACGTTGACTCGGTAATAATTTTCCCAAAGCGAGCGGACCTGGACGTTTAGCAAGTTGCCCGGCTCGCCGAGGCTATGCATGACCTGTTCTCGAATGAGAGTTTTCAACTTCTCCCGTTTGTGCTGATCGAGTTCTTTATTTTTGTCGGCTTGTTCTTTGATAGCCATCTTGCTCCTGCGTGATTTTGTGGGAACGTTTTCCGAGTTCATTGAGGAGTCCTTATGGGGGCAGGGATCACTTGATCTCACTGTTTGGGCGGATGAGCGGTCTTTTCTTCAATCTTTTGGCCCGCGGCGTCAATCTTGTCTTTGGCCTTATGCCCTAGCTCCTGGGCTTTTTGCTCGGCCTTTTTCTCATCCTCTTGCATCTTTTTCTTATCAACCTTAATGTTTATGTTCGTCTTGTCGTCGGCATTATCCGACGTCACGGTGAACCAGCCCTGGTAAAGGCCCAGAGCAACGACGCCGACAACAAGCAAAACCAAGATGCCAAGCAAGCGGGTCATGGGAAGCTCCTAACTCAAGGGTAAGGGCTGCCGTTATTGTATCAAGAAATGGCAAACGCGGTTTGGCGAGCGGAGAACGCAGCATATCGATCGGTCACGATTTCTTGCTGCTAATTCAGTCGTCCCTGTCAGGCCCGCCAATCGCCTGGCCTTTCGGATTCTGGTTCTTGCTCAGGGGTTTTGGTGATTGACATTTAGAGCTTAGAATCTGTTTCGGATTTCGTATTTCGGTTATTCCGGCATGGAGAGGCCAAAATGCGAAATCCGAAATCCGAAATCCGAAACAAATCCTAATAGGAGCAAAAGCAGCAAAAGAAGCTCAAAACCGTCAAGAAAGCACTATTTGCAGCTAGAAGTTCGTTTCATGCTGGCTGTCCGGGGGTGTGTGAGGGGTAGGTGAAACGATCTTTCCTAAGTCGCCTTGCTTGCTGGAGTTCTGGTGAAAAAGATCGTTTCTCATAGTGAGCCGGCCGGATGAAACGGACTTTGGGGGGCTAGAACCTTTCACGCGGCCCCCGCCGACGTGCTATGGAGCCAAAAACTTAGGGCCTCAGAAAACCATCGGGGCAACCCATAAGTTTCTGGAGTGCCGCGATGTGTCTGGGAATGGCGATCTTGGGTTCTTCAGCGGCTTCATATTCGAGCGCGACATAACCGCGGTAGTGGGCGCTGCGAAGAATGCCGATTAGCCGTTTCAAGTCCGCGTCTTCTTTTTCCTTTTTGCCGGTGCGCCGGATCTCGGATTTGATCTGCACCGTGACGGCATAAGGCGCTAGCACTTCCAGGTCGGCATAGGGATCGGCGCTAACGAAATTGCCGGTGTCCCAGTTGACGCCGAACCAGTCGTGGCGAATCGCCTTGACGATGGCCAGCATCTGCTCGATGTTGCCGGTGATGCCGCCGTGATTTTCCAGCGCCAAGTAAATGCCGAACTTGGCGGCGAAATCGCAGGCTTCCTGAATGGCTTCGATACAGCGGGCCCGTGCTTGCTCCTCGGTGTCTCCCTTTTCCACCGAGCCGGCGAAGATGCGGATTGTTTTGGCGCCTAGCCGCGAAGAGTGCTCCACCCATTTCTTAACCGAGGCGATTTCCTCTTTGTGTTTGGCGGGATCGGTCCGGCAAAAATTATTGCCCACGGCAGTGCCGCTGACGTCCAGACCGAGGCGGGTTGAGTGACCCTTGAGCTGGGCAAGGTATTCGGTAGTCGTCGTGGGAAAGTAATACTGGGTCAGCTCCACCGCATCCAACCCCATTTCGGCGGCCGTCTCAATAAAGTCATCGAGCGTCATTGTCGGCTTGGGTTTGGCCTTCAGATCCAAATACTGGCGATAACTGTACGCGGCTATGCTAAGCCGAATGTGCGACTTGTCTGTTCGGTGAACCGGCTCGATAGCACGGCTCAACTGGGGCGCGACACTGACGCCCACGCCGGCAGCGCAAGCGGCATGGAGAAAATTACGGCGGGTAGGCGTCATACAAGTATCTCCTGTACGAGCAGGTAAGTATGAAACGGGGCCTTTTGACAAAGGTGGGTCTAATTGGCATATGATGACACTAGGGGTTGCGATTGCAAGGTCGATCTTTCGCGAGGCAATGTAGCCATGCGCTGGAAACTATTCTTTTTGAGCTTACTAGGGCTTCTGGTTCTTGGCGGCGGTGTAAGTTATTGGTGGTCCGTTCGGCAGAGCGACCAGTCCCTGCACTTGCCGGGGGTCGTGGAGATTCAAGAGGTCCGTCTCGGCTCCAAGATCGGCGGACGCGTTCTGGAAGTGCGGACGGCGGAAGGAAAGGTCGAGGAGGCAGGCAAAGTTCTGGTCATTTTCGACGGCCCCGAGCTGCGAAACCAAAGAGAACAATTAGCCGCCCTTTTGGCCAGTGCCCAGGCCGATTATGACAAGGCCGTAAATGGTCCGCGACCGGAGGAAAAGGAAGCGGCGCTGGCCGCATACAAAGCCGCGGAAGCTCGCTGGCGACGCGTCGAAAATGGTCCGCGCCAGGAAGAAATCGACCAGGCACGGAGCGAATTTAGAGCGGCGGAGTCGGATTTCCAGTTTGCTCAGAGTGAATACGATCGCATTGCTCAGTTGTACCAGGCGAAAACAGTTTCCCGCTCCGACTATGATTCGGCCCGGGCGACTTTCGACCGAACGCGCTCGCGCGTAGCCCTGAACAAGGCCAAACTGGATCTATTGCTAGCCGGCAGCCGCCAGGAAGACAAAGACGAAGCCAAATCGGAACTGGCGCGCCTCAAAGCGAATTACGAACTCTTACAAGCGGGCACACGCGAAGAAGATAAACAGGCGGCCAAAGCCAAACGCGACGAAATCAAGGCGAAGCTCGAAGAAGTCGAAACTAACCTGGGGGAAACCGTCCTTAAAGCGCCGGCTCGGGCCTTTATTGAAGTCTTGGCGGTGCGCAAGGGGGACCTCGTTCCTCCGAACACTCCCGTCATCAGGATTCTGTATGCCGACGATTTGTGGGTGAAAGTGTATATCCCGGAAACCGATCTGGGCAAGATCCATGTCGACCAAGCCGTAAAAGTGTCCGTTGATTCGTATCCCGGTGAAGAACTCGACGGCACAATTATTCAGATTTCCAATGCCAGCGAGTTTACACCACGGAATATCCAAAGCGCCGATGAACGCAAGCACCAAGTCTTCGGCGTCAAAGTGCAGGTCAAAGATCCGCGCGGCATATTTAAGTCCGGCATGGCGGCCGAGGTCCGCATTCCGCTTCAGGCAGCGCACCCGTAAATCGCTTCTTGAGGTCGGCTTCCATGCAAACATCGCTTTCTGAACTTCCTGCCCACGCCGGCTCCAAATCCAATGCCGTTATCGCCATCAATGGCGCCACTATTCGCTTTGGCAAGTTCACGGCCGTGGACCATGTGAGCTTGGCGGTAGGCAAGGGTGAGGTCTTCGGGCTCCTCGGGCCCAATGGTTCGGGCAAGACAACGCTGATCCGCGCCTTGTGCGGCCTGATTCCCTTGGCGGAAGGCCAAGCCGTGGTGCTTGGTCATGATGTTGCGACCGACTCAGAAGAAATCCGTTCTTCTATTGGGTACATGTCGCAGAAATTCGCTTTGTACGAAGACTTGACCTCGAACGAGAATCTGGACTTTTACGCAGGCATCTACGGCCTGTCGCCCTTGGAGGCCCGAGACCGCAAGGCCGAGCTAATTCAACAAGTAGGCCTGGGCCCCTACCTGGACCGGCTAGGCGGCCGGCTTTCCGGCGGCTGGAAGCAACGGCTTGCCTTAGCATGCGCCCTGGTGCACCGGCCGCGGCTAGTCTTCCTGGATGAGCCCACGGCCGGCATTGATCCCGTGGCCCGCCGAGACTTGTGGGATTTGCTTTTTTACCTGGCCGGCCAAGGCATCACGTTGTTTGTTACGACGCATTACATGGACGAAGCGGAGCGCTGTGCACGCGTCGGCTATCTCTACCAGTCCAGGTTACTGGCTGTTGGCACGCCGAGCGATCTGAAGCATCTAGAAGGCGTAAATCCGTCGGATACCCGCCGGCTCGAAATCCTCGGGCCGGACGTGGGCCACTTGCTGGAGCGCATTCGCCACCGGCCAGGCGTTTACCAGGCGACGATATTCGGTCAGGCCGTCCACGCGCTGGTCGATGCCAAGCGTTCCCTGCGCGACCTGGGGCTTGAGGGAGTCGAAGTGCGCGAAACGGAGCCAAGCCTCGAGGATGTCTTTGTAACCCTATCTAGACAGCAGGACTAGGCGAGGAACGGGCGGGCCGGGTGATGTGTTTGGAGGCGGGTGCCGGACTATTATGATTGAAAAGCTCAAGAATGAACCGCCGCTGCGGCCTTTGGCTGAAAAGACGCTCCGAACCCAGCCCGCCCTGGATCAAGCCAATTCTGCCTCTCCAGCTCGGCCCGGCTCTTGGCAGCGCATTCGCTCCATGGCTCGCAAGGAATTGCTCCACATCCTCCGCGATCGCTCCACGCTACTCATGACGCTGTTTTTCCCGATCGTCGAGATGATCATGTTAGGCTATGCCATCGACACCAATGTGCGCAATATTCCGACGATTATTCTGGATCAATGCAAAACGGAGGAGAGCCGGAGGCTCCTGCGCAGCTTTGAAAACTCGGAAGATTTTCAGATTATCGCCTGGGCGCAAAATGATCAGGAGCTGACGCGTGCCATTGTCGCTGGGCAGGCGCGCGTCGGCATCAAAATCCCTGAAAACTATTCCCGCCAACTTCAGGGCGGCCAGACGGCCCAAGTGCTCATTCTCGTGGATGGCTCGGTTTCCAGCGTGGCCGGTGAAGCGGTAAACGTCGGCAACGCCATCGCCTTGCGGGAGTCGCTGGAGCGCAGCCTGGGGAACAAACCGTTGCCGGTCGAAGCGCGACCGCGCGTGCTCTTCAATCCGGACACCCGCTCCGCCAACTTCTTTATCCCCGGACTTATGGTGGTTCTTTCGCAGTTGATGGCCATAACCTTGTCAGCCAACGCCATCGTTAGAGAGAAGGAGAAGGGCACGCTCGAGCAGCTTTACATGACGCCTGTCCGCCCTTATGAGCTGATCTTGGGCAAGATGATGCCCTACCTGGTGCTTACTTTTTTGGAATTCTGTGGGATCGCCTTCTTGATGCGCACGGTTTTCGCGGTTCCCATCAACGGCTCTTTCATCACGCTCCTAGTTCTCACGCTGCCGTTTGTGCTCACTATGCTGGGTTGGGGTCTGTGGGTCTCGACTCGAGTAAATACCCGCGAGGGCGCCATGCAGGTCGCCATGGCCACCGTCATGCCGTGCATCTTTTTGTCCGGGTATGTTTTCCCGCTTGACTCAATGCCGGCATTCTTTTGGTATGTGGCCCAGATTATCCCGACGACTTGGTTAATCGATGCCGCCCGCGGCGTCATCTTGAGAGGTGCGGGGTGGGCGGAACTGTGGCCCCACGGCTTGATCCTGTGCCTGATGGCCGCCGTAGTGCTAGTATTTTCAAGCTTGAGGATGCAGAAGAGGTTGAGTTAATTTGTTCGTGGTTCGTGGTTCGTGGTTCGTTGTTGGTGGTTCGCTGCGCCAGGTCATAAAGTGCTGTTCATTGCAACGAACAAGAGACAACGAACAACAAACAATAAAACAAATTAAGGCATTACTTTCCCACGCGCGTGCAACTCTACTTTGCCATCCTCTTTCAGATCTGTAATAACCATTAGCTTTCGATTGACGTCTCCCGGCTGGGTGCCTTTCAGTTTGACGGTCAGCACATGGATGGGCTTGCTGTCTGTGGTGCTATGGGTGACGGAGAGCGTTTCGTCCGTGCCTTTAATCTCTGTGATCTTGAAGGCCTTGGCGCCGCGGACGATGACCTTGCGCTCGACCTCCGCTTCAAGAGCAATTTGGCCCAGGTTCAGTTGCGCCGGGCTAATAGTAAGTGCGGCTTCGATTTCGACAGTCAATGGAACGCGAACTTTCGGTGCTGAAGGACTATTGGTTTTGAGCCAGACATCGGTATACCACTTGCCGACAGGGGCATCGCCGCGCACCTTGGCCGTCAATTCATAGCTCACCTCGGTGGCATCGCGGCGTGTTTCCTTGACGGCTGCGCGGATATAGTTACTTTCGCTCTGCACTTCCTGAATCTCAAAGCGGCTATTGCCCAGGAAGGAAACTCTGATCTTGCTGACCGGCTTGGAACCGTGCTTAACCTGCCCGAACGCCAACATGTCGGGAGAGACAACAAGATCGTCGCGGCTGTTGGCTTGCATGACCAGACGGACTTCTTCCCACTGCGGTTCGCTGAAGGTCACGAAAATGGTAATGACTTTGAGCCCGGTAAAGCGCGTCGTGTCCATGCGCCCGACTACGGCAGTTTCCTCGCCGGGCCTGAGCGTAGACTTCAGGACCCCGGCCGACGAGCAGACGCCGCAGGAGACGCGCACGCTGGAGATGGTGATGTCGCTCTTGGTGTTGTTTTTGATTCGAAAGGGATGCGAGAGCGTTGGTCCGCGCGACACCGACCCGAAATCCTTGGTCAGTTCATCAAAGGTAGCATCGGCCCACGAAGCGGCGGCCGCGGTTGCTCCAGAATAGAGGAAAACCGCCAAAAACACACTGTAGCGAGACATGTTGAACTGTTCCCCGCTGCCCAAATCCCGCGCTCGCCTGGTGGCTGTGTGCCCCGAAAGAGAACGAGCGCTCCGGAGACTCTATTCATATCGCCCGTGGCGGGGGACTAGTCAATTCGGGTAAGGAAGAAATGAGGCCGCAGGATGTGTAAGAGGCAGACAATTAGGGCGCTCACGTCCCATCCGGCATTCCGGCTACATTAGGTCGAATACGCCTAGACCGCACGGTTTGCCACTATAGGCCCGCATAGATGGATTATCTTGCTCAGTTAACGTCATTTGAATTAGAGCAGTCAGGCCTCGGCCCGTGCCAGCACGGCGACAAAAACCTTGGTTGCCCCAGCTTTTTTGAGCACACGGGCCGCCTCGCTGGCGGTGCTCCCGGACGTCAGCACATCGTCCACTAAGAGGACATTCTTCTTGGCCAACTGGGGACCCGTTCGAGCACAAAACGCGTTGCGCACATTATCCCGCCGATTGACGCCCACGCGCTGGGTTTGCTGGGGTGTGTTCCGCGAGCGTCTCAGCGCTCTCCCGAGGTAAGGGATGTGGAGTTTGATAGCCAGAGAGTAGGCGAGTGTCTCGCTCTGGTTGTACCCACGCCGCAAACGCTTAAACCAGTGCAGGGGCACGGGGATCACCACCTGGGCGCCTAGCTGCTGAATGTCCGCCAGCGCAACTTCGGCCCACAATTTGCCGACTGCCTCGGCCAGATCTTCGCCCGAGAGATGCTTAATTCGTAGAACGACTTCGCGGAGCATTCCCTCATAGGGACCCAGGCGCAGCACGCGCTCAAAATGAAATGTCTCCTTGCGACATTGGATGCATCCGGAGTCCGTTGGTACGTAGGGACCCACCGTCGCGGCACAGCGCTGGCATATAGGGTGAACAGAAACCGAAAGCGCGCGGCGGCAAGAATCGCACAGACGAGCGTGGTAGTCGGGCACTGGCCCGGAGCAACAAAGGCAGCTAGCCGGATAGACGAGTTGCAAAAGGCCCTGGGTGAAACCCTGGCCAAGGCGCACCAGCGGTTGAAGCATGGGAGGTTTTGAGGTGTCAGCTTTCGGCTTTTCAACGGGATCTAGGAATTAACGTGCTGCAATTGTAGGCACGTTCTATTGGGACATGCCAGCATCAATTGGACTTGTAACGACCTCTTACGCTGCCCGCTTCAAGACCGTTTTTCCACAAGCCTTAGCGAGTAGTGCCGGTGGAGATTCCTCCGGAAGAGCCAAGCTGCTTGGAGCAATGAAATATGAATGTTCAATCGCATACCGGCCGCGGAGAACGGCATGGCTGGTCGTGTCGGTAAAGGTGAGCCAAGCGGAGTTGGGGGAAAACGACCAAAAGCGCTTGGGGCCTCTGTCTTGAAATTCCTCACTGCTTTTCAGGTAATCGTGAAAACGAAGCATGAATTCATCGTAAGCCGAGCGCTTGGACCGAGTCGGATGAAAAAAACCGATCATGCCCTTTCGCAGGCGGTCGATTAACGGCGCTCCTTGATGGAAAGGCAGACCTGCCTTGGCGCCGTAGCGCTCAAGCAATTTAGCGAAGGGGTCGGAGGTGACCCAGATGCGCGGATCAACAGGATTGACGTTCACGAAGAGCCGTAGGATTCGCTGGCCGTTGGTCGGGCGGCTCGGAAAGGCGTCTACGTGCAGGAGGTCGTTCCGCGCCTTTTGGCGAAGGCGGCGGGTGGCTTCTTCTTCCGGTCGGTAACTGACCCGGTCGAGTTGCCAGGCCGAACTATAACGCGGAAACGTATGGCCTACCCAAGCGGTCGCATTTTTCGAAAAAGCGGCAAAGAGATCGCGTAGGCGCTCTGCGTCTTCCTTGGAGGTGCGGGTGAATCCGCTCACTTTATTGCTATTCGGATCGTAGCTAATGTTCTTGTGCGCGCGATTGGCCAGGCGTTGTTGCATAATGAAATGGAGTTCATCGCCCTGGAATAGTGGAAACGGGCAATTGACATAATAGAGAACTTCTCCGCGTTCGAGCCGTTCTTCTAACGTAGACGCCATTCCGGCAACCGGGGCAGGCGACGCCAATTGAGAATGACCGGCGGGCATGGATAGCCTCCGTCGTTCCGCTTCCGTTCGCTTGGATCGGTGAAAAATCCGCCTCACTAAGGCAGTTTGTCGGCAGGGGCTATAGCCGAAGAGGACGTGTCGGGCAAGAGAATTCTTTGCAAAGAGATGTGGGCCTTAACCGGCTAACGGCCGTTTTGGCCGTTGGGCAAAGCGCCATTTGCGTGAAGTTGACGGGGCAATCGAAAAATGAAACGAGTCGGTCCGTCGGGCAAACTGACGTAGCGAATATCGCCGCCCTGGACATTGGCTAGACGCCAGGCGGTCGGTAAACCCAAACCTCGGCCCCTGCCTGCTTGGCGGCCCGAATAGAAAGGATCGAAGAGATGTTCGGTCTGTCCCGCCGCTAGGCCGGGGCCGCTATCTTCAACCACTACTTCAACCAAGTCGGGCGCCGGTGTCTCGACCCGGAGAGCCGCCCACCCGTCCATGGGCGCTGCCTCGACGGCGTTGCGCAAAAGACATGTCAAAGCCGTCCGTACCTGAACAGGATCAGCTACCACAGGCAGGCGCGTTGCCGGTTCGGGGCAACGGATCTGCACGCGTCTCTCTTGGGCCAGTTCCTGGAGCGATTGGGCTGCCTCGCGCATGAGGCTCGCCAAGTCAATTGATTCCTTGTGCGGTTGTGGCGGGCGAGCGAAGTGCATCACCTCGACCAAAAGGTGATGAATTCGCTGGGCATGACTGACAATGGTTTGTAAAGAGCGCTGGCGGTCCGGGTCCGGTTCGTGACCGAGCAGGTATTGGGCCTGCCCGGAAATGACGGCCAATGGATTGTTGATTTCATGGCCTGCGCCGGCGGCGAATTCCGCCAGAGCAGTGAGCTTCTGATTCTGCAAGCGTTCCGCTTCACCGGCCTTGAGATTTTCATAAGCGCTTTGAAGTGCGTCCAAGTCTTCTTCAATTCGTTGGATGACGGGCTCGTTTCGCAGTCGTCGATTTTCAACCATTAGTCTCAGGAGATCTGAAAGCAGCGGCATTTCATAAGGCGACTGCCATTCACATTGCTCGTATCCTGTCTTGGTATGGCTCGCCAATTCGTTCCTGGCGGAATCGAGATCACTTGCCGACAAGGATAGCCCCTGGGCCAGGTCTGCAACGTTGGCGCCGACGGCCAATGCCAGTCCTTGTCCCTGCTCTTGGCAGAGAAGTACGGCCAATTGAACCGTTCGGAAAAGAATTGCGTCGGCGCCCAGCTTTTCTGCCACCTCGGCCGGAAGCCCGAGATTGCCTGTCACAGCAGAAAGCCAGCCAGGCAAGCGCCAGCGCCGATTCAGCCGCCGAGCTATAGCGGCATGATCGCCGCCCCAGAGCTTCTCTTGAAGCGCAGGTACATGACACTTCCAATTCAGCTCCGTCAAGCATGCCGTTACCAAATCAGGCGCCACCGCACTGACCGCTAGCCATCCGAGCGGCGCTAAGAGACCGGCGGTCCAAGCGACCTCGGCGCCGCAGTGACCTCCAATCTTTGCTAAGTGGCTGGCGCATTGAGCATATTGCCGGCATGAGAGATAGACAGGCGCCAGAGCTTCGCTGCCCCAGTCGGCATAGCCTTCTAACCTATTGCCGAGGCCGTTCCAAGCCGCTAAGGGGATGGCTTCACGGTACAGAAGGGAGGGAAAGGAGATGGCGTGTATGTTGTCGCTAGACGCAAGTCCCTGGCGCACCGCCAGCAGGACGGCGCCGGGATCGGACCGCAATACATTCCAAGCATCACTCGGGGAGGATCGCGTTAGTGCCAGCAAGGAAGCCGCACTCGGACACAGCCACGCCAATTGCGTGATCGCCTCACCCAGTGCCAATGGCTTCACCTCGATCGCTCCTTCGATCAAGAGCAGCAGTGGCCAGTGATTAGTGGCTAGTGGCTAGCAAATTCGTGGCGCCTATCTTGATTTGCCACTAATCACTAGCCACTCGCCACTATGCAATTAGGCCGTGGTCGAAATCGTCTCGATCTCGAGTAGCGAGCACATGCGGTCGATGAGTTCTTCAATGTCGAACGGCTTGTGGAGGAAATCATCGGCGCCGGAAAGCTTCAATTCATGGATCTTGTCTTCTTCGATCATGCCGCTGATGCACAGAATGCGAACATCTTCCAAATTGCCGTCGCCCCGGACGCGGTGGCAGACTTCCTTGCCGTTGATATCGGGCAGCATGACGTCGAGGACGATAAGGTCAGGCCGATATTCCTTGACCATCATGCCGGCGTCGAAGCCGGTGGAGGCGATACGCACTTCAAAGCGCCCGTCTTCCTCGAGGACCTTGGTCATGAGTTCGACCAACTCGGCATCATCGTCGACGAGCAGCACTTTGCGCTTGCCGCTTTCGAGAGCGTCGGTGGGGATGCCGTTGTCCTTCATGAATTTGTAAAGGGCTTCGCGCGGAATGCGGCGAAAGCGCGAGCCGGGGACGCGGAAGCCTTTGAGTTGGCCGTTGTCGAAGCAGCGGATAATGGTTTGCTGGCTGACCTTACAAATCTTGGCAGCCTCGCCGGTCGTGAATACAGTCTTCATGCGTTTATCATCCCTTGCTGGCCTGGGCCAGTCGCACGAGTTTGGTCCTCGGAGGGTCCCTCCGTTGTAGACGCCGAGGACCGGGATCATCCCTGACATGCCTCTGTCAGTCCGTAACGGTTCACAGCCGCAATGGGTGTGCGGCGGCTTTGCCGTTTGAAGGGGTGGTTAGGTTAAGCTACGCCGGGTCCAAAAGTTGCGTTGACGAAGGTGAAGGGTTACCAATCTTTCCACCTACGCGCGATTATAACCAACTTGTCAAACGTGTCAACGCGAACCTTTTACCCTGTTTTGCTGTAACTCGTTTGCTTATTCGTATTTCCTACCCGACCCCGTTTCGACGGTTTCCGATCCCCTTTTCGCAAGGCTTCCACATGCTGCTCGGTAGACTTTCAGTGCCTTGCCTCGCTTCTCTCTCTTATCGGAATACCGGACCCCATTGGTTGCATTTATTTTCCCAAATTGCCAAGTCAGCCGTTTCCAAGCTGACCCCACCCTGTACCCTCTAGCTCAATGTGTGCGGGTCTAGAGGGTGGGGCGCTTGAGCCACAGGGTGGCCGCGAGTCACATCCCCGCCTACTAGGCCAACCGAGTTTGAATCCCGCTGCAAGCCTGCGTTATACTCATATCGCCAAGGAGGGATCTCGCTGAGCTTACTCACTCTCAAGGAGGATTGCCCTACGCGGCCCTTTCGGCTTTTCTCTTCTCCTAGGGGTGCCCTCATGTCCTGCCCCAAGTCTCTTGTTTGTTTTAGCGAGCTGACCGCAAGACCCATAGACTGGCTATGGCCCCGTTGGCTCCCGTCGGGCAAACTGGTCCTGCTGGATGGCGACCCCGACCAGGGTAAATCCCTTTTGACGCTTGACTGGGCGGCACGCCTCACCACGGGCCGCCCGTGGCCGGATGGCGCGCCGCTTAATCGACCGGAATCCGTTGTCCTGCTCGCCGGCGAAGACAACCTTCTAGACACGGTGAGTCCTCGGCTGCTGGCCGCCGGCGCCGACTTGAGCCGGGTTCACGTCCTGCGCGTGGGCCCCGATGCCGCCGGCCAGTTGCGCGCCCCACAATTCCCTGCAGAAGCCGCCCTGGTGCGTGAGACCATTGAAGAGACCCAGGCGCGCTTGGTCATCGCCGATCCCCTTTTAGCCTACTTGCCCGCCGGCTTAAACGGGCCGCAAGTACGCCAGGCCCTGACGCCGCTCGCCGATATCGCGCAGGAAACGGGCGCTACTCTGGTTATGGTGCGTCATCTAACCAAGAACGATCGCCATCACACCGCCCTCCATCGCGGGGCCGGTTCCATCCAGGTCGTTGCTTGTGCACGGGTCGGCCTTCTCGTCGGCCGCCATCCCGAGGAACCGGACCTCCGCTTACTGGCGTGCTTCAAGAATAACCTGACCGAGAAGCCGCCAACACTCTCCTACCGTATTCGCGACCACGCCAGTAGGCCCGTCATCGACTGGGCCGGCTCGGTGCCGCTCTCGGCTGACGACCTAGCCCTCGGCAACGGCGAGCGCTACGGCTCATCTGTGGCCCGAGCCATCGAGTTTCTCCGGGAAATGTTGACTTCCCAAGCGTTGCCCCGTCAACAAGTCGCCCTGCACGCTCAGGATGTCGGTGTTTCACGCGCCACGCTCAAGCGCGCTTGCCTCAAGCTCCGGGTAGTCGCTTACCAGATCTGGGAAGAAAACCACAATGTTTGGTACTGGCGTCTTCCCACCGCCCCCACCATCGAAGAAGAATACACCCAATTCCTAGAGTCCATCCGCCAACCCGTCCCCACCTAGCCGATGGCCGAATCGGAATGGGTGGCCGCCCCGGCCACCCCGCTCTAGTCCTCACCCGCTACAATCCTCCATTCTCGATCCTCCATCCTCCATCCTCACCCCCTCCCCACCATGAACCCCACCCTCCCCACCGCCACCGATCTTCTCCGCCGTCTGGGCGTCGACGCCGACCCGTGGCAAATTGATGTCGTCGAAGGCGGCCATCCCCGGATGCTGCTCAACTGTTGCCGGCAAGCCGGCAAGTCCACCGCCGTGGCCATGCTGAGTCTCCATGAAGCTTTGCTAAAGAGAGACTGCCTGGTCCTGCTCTTGTCCCGTAGCCTACGCCAATCTTCGGAACTGTTCCGCCGTATTGTGGAGTTCCACCTGCGCCTGGGCGGCTACTGCGTCAAACGCCGAACCTGCCATGAATTGCAGTTCACGAACCTAAGCCGCATCGTCAGCCTGCCCTGCCAACCCGATACGATCCGCGGCTTCGCCAACGTGCACATGCTCGTGATCGACGAAGCGGCACGGGTGCCCGACGATCTCTACCGCACGGTGAGACCGATGCTAGCCGTCTCCGGTGGCCGCCTTATCTGCTTGTCCACCCCCTACGGCAAACGCGGCTTCTTCTATAAAGCCTGGGCTCAAGGCGGCGACGAATGGAATCGCATCGAAATCCCCGCCAGCCGCATCAACCGCATCAGCCCCGCCTTCCTGGACGAAGAACGCCGCAATCTAGGCGAATCGTGGTACCGCCAAGAGTATTGCTGTTCTTTCGAAGCTCTGGAAGGGCTCGTCTACCCGGACTTCAAACGCTGCATCATGTCCTCACCCGAGCCCCAGCCCCAGCCCGAGCCCCAGCCCGGTTTAGGGCCTTTGCGCCGCATCGGGCTCGGGCTGGGGCTCGGGCTGAGGCTCGGGTTTGGGCTCGGAAAACAGGGGAAGTCGCACAACGTGCCGGCAGGTCGCCCCGTCGGCGGCATCGACTTCGGCTTCCGCAACCCCTTCGCTGCCGTCTGGGGCGTCGTCGACCGGGACGACATTCTTTGGCTTACGAGCGAACACTATTGCCGCAATAAGCCGCTCAGCTACCACATCAAGCATCTGCCCAAGAACGTCCACTGGTACGCCGACCCCGCCGGCGCCGGCGAGATCGAGGAATTAAGGTGCGCCGGCTTCACGGTAAGTAGAGGGCAAAACGCCCTGAGACCCGGCATCGCCGCCGTCAGCGCCCGGCTCGAAGAAGGCACCCTGAGAATCCTCGAAGGCCAATGTCCCAACCTCCTCGCCGAAGCCGAACTCTACCGCTACAGCACCGAAGCGGAGGACAAACGAGCCGAGACCCCGGTCGATGACAACAACCACGCCCTGGCCGCGCTACGCTACTTGATCAGCCAATTAGACACCGGCAAACTAGGCCGCCGCAACCGCCCAGCCTCGGCCCAACAGGAAAAAGAAGATAAGGAAACAAGACTAAACGCCGCCCAGAAGAAATGGATGAGCTGGCGGAATGAGGCCCTGTGGCGGCCGGCGTTTTAATGTACTCCGCGACTTCGTCGCGGCTTTCCGCCGCGGAGCGGCGGGCTACTTTCCCCGCCCTGAAGGGGCACAAGACAATAGCCCAGGGCAAGCGCCAGCGCCGCCCTGGGAAAAGACCCACCCCACATTCACCTTACCTTGAAAGGGTTGCACAAACCTGTGCGTTGTGGAGAACCCCGGCCTTGTTGAACCCTTACAAGGTTCTTCGGTTCTATTGGCCATCGTGTTCCCAGGCCATCCCAAATCCTTTGCAGATAGAGAATTCATCTATACAGTAGAGTAGACTTCTCGGCTTCATGCCCAATTATCTCTTTTTTGTGATAATCGCCTTGACGCTGACCGATCCTGACCATAGGGTGCAAACAGGTGAGCAATGCCGCTGACCGTTGTTCAGGTATTCCGCGATGAGGACGGATCAGTTCCCCTTATCGAGTGGCTTGACGATCTCCAAACCACCGAACCGCGTGCCTTTAGCAAGTGTCTGGACATGATTCTTCGCTTGGAACAACTCGGCAATGAATTACGCCGCCCACTGGCGGACATGCTCCGGGACGGAATTTACGAACTTCGCGCCAAGGTGGGGCGGGTCAACTATCGAATCCTCTATTTCTTTTCTGGGTCAAATGTTTGCTGTCTATCGCACGGTTTCTCGAAGGAAAAGAACGTTCCCAGTAGCCAAATTGACCTTGCAGTAAGGCGAAAGCGGCTAGTGCAGACGAATAGAACTAAGTACACCGCCCAATGGGAGGCTTAGAGCCGTGCCGCACACCAGAAACTTCGCCGACGTCATTCGCAGCAAACTGGCGGCTGATCCCAAGCTAGCCAAGGCTGTCGAGCAAGAATCGTTTAATGCTGATATTGCTATGAAGGTCTACCAAGCTCGCAAGGATGCCGGCTTAAGCCAAGAGGAACTCGCCCGTCGAGTCGGCACTCGTCAATCCGTTATATCGAGGATCGAAGACGCGAATTACGACGGGCATTCCTTGAACCTGCTCAAGAGAATCAGTGGGGGGCTGGGGTTGAGCCTTCGGGTGGAATTCGACAAACCCGTGAAGCGCTCCAAGTCTCGCTCTCGTGGCTCCAAGACGCCTGCCGCGCTCCCAAACCGCCACTAGCAGTCCTGGGCAGCTCTTTGAAGGCAAAGAAACGGGAAAAGGCACTTACCTTCTGCAACGCTATGAGATAGGCCGCTTTCACGTTCCCTGAAGGGGCGCCATAACACAACTCAGGGGCAAGCGCAGCGCCGCCCTGGGAAAAGACCCATCCCACATTCATCTACCCCGAAAGAGGCGGCGGCTATGATCGCAATGTCACCGAGCCGTCCACTCTATTGGCCATGATCCAATACATCCATGACAATCGTGTGCGACGTGGACTTGTCACACGAGCCACGGATTGGATTTCGTCGAGTGCTCGGTTTTACGAGGGGTTGCGTGATGTGCCGCTGCTGATGAATCCACTGGGTTTGCTAGATGGGTAATGGGCTCTGCGGGGTCGGCATGCTTTCGCGGCCCCGCCTGCTTTCAGTGAAGGATAGGGCCGTTGAAAGGCCGCGAACATGGCACCCATGGCACCCGGCGACGAAAGCGGAGGGCATAGTCGATGGTTTCATAGTTGTTCATTTCGGCTGGGCTTATTGGTTTGTAGAAGCAACTTCAAACCGTTACTATTCTGTACAGAATTTGTATTCGTTCGGGTGCAATCTCGATCAAAGGCACGATTGATGGAAAGTTCCGAATTTTGCATCTTTATTGACACAAATCGATATCTGGACCTTTATCGAATTAAGACGGGGAAGACCTTACTTCATCAGTTGTTGGAAAGAAGGGATCACATCTTGATTCCACGCCAAGTTGTGAACGAGATAGATCGGAGAAAGCTGGACAAAGCAAGGGAATTCCTCCTCCTGGAGGTTGCAAGAATCACGCACCCTCAAATGGCCATACCGGATCACCTCTTCGAAGCTCAACTCAAGGAGAAATACACCAAAGCCCTAAACGATCTTGGAGACAAAGCCAAAAAGCTTAAGGCCGAGATCCTAGAGACTGTCTCGAAAACGCTTCGCCAAATAAGCCATTCAAATGATGAAGTTTCCATTTCGTTGCAACCACTGTTTGAAATGGCCGTTGACGTGACCCCCAATCAATTGCAAAGGGCCAGGCTCAGAAAAGAGCTGGGGAACCCTCCGGGAAAGGCCGAGCAAACATTAGGGGATCAAGTTTGCTGGGAGCAACTTCTAGATTTGGCAAACAAGAAAAAAAAGGTCTGGATCGTTTCCTCGGATGCAGACTACCTTTCAAAATTCGAAAAGGAATATTTCCTGAATCCCTTGCTTTACCGGGAACTAAAGGCCGCGCTTGGAAATGACGATATCTTCTGCTTCGATGACATTATCGAAGCTCTGAAGCATTTTGCTAAAGAAACTAAATTGCCAATAAATAAACCACTTAAGGAGGAGGAAGAGAAAGAGATTCATCGGCAGTTGCAAGAGATTCGACCGTCTAGTCCGATCATTATCGTCCCCGGCGGGATGGATGGGGGTGTTTATTCTGCCATAGCTTCCTCAGGGGTGGTGATTTCCGGTAGTTCCCAAATAACGCCCGGTGGGATGTCAATATTGAGTGGTTATCGACCTAATCCAGGATTTGTAAGCGGAACAATCGGCGTTTCAATTGTCCAACAACCGCCTTGCATACCGCAAGACTTCCCGATGGAATCGTTAGAAAAGAAAAAGGACGGCTAGTCTTGCCGATCCTCTTGGGGTGTCGCCAGGAACGAAATACATTTTGGTTGCTTAAGCAATCGGCTCGCGCATGCGCTTCGGCTCATCTAGATAGAAGAGAACTACTGCCAAATCAGCCGGGCAGATGCCGCTGATGCGGCTGGCTTGGCCCATATTGGCCGGCCGAATTCGATTGAGTTTCTCCTTGGCTTCCATGCGGAGTTGAGGGATCGCCAGGAAATCGAAGTGTTTGGGAATCGGTTTGCCTTCCATCTTTTGAAACCGCTCGATTTGCAAAGCCTGCCGATTGATGTACCCGGCATACTTGGTTTCGAGAACGACTTGCTCCACGGCAGCCGGTTGACTGTTCCACTGATTGAGCGACGGATCAAGGGCACAGACTTGTTCCCAATCCATATCGCCTCGACGCAGCCAGTGTTCCAAGGTCTCATTCTCATGGCGATGGCTGCGAAGGAAATCCGTAATCTGCTCGATGGCCCTTTGCTTGCGCTCCAGCCGTTGCCAGGCTTCGTCCTTTACCAAGCCGACGCGCCGACCGAGCGGGGTGAGCCGGCGATCGGCGTTGTCGTGGCGTAAAACGAGCCGGTATTCCGCCCGGGAGGTGAACATGCGATAGGGCTCATCGACGCCCTTAGTTACCAGGTCGTCAATGAGCACGCCGATATAGGCTTGGCTGCGATCCAGCACCAGCGGCACTTCACTCTTGATCTTCAACGCGGCGTTGATGCCGGCCATTAATCCCTGCGCGGCAGCCTCTTCGTATCCCGTGGTGCCGTTGATCTGGCCGGCGAAATACAGGCCCGCAACCGGCTTCGTTTCTAGAGTCGGCTGCAATTGCGTCGGGGTCGCGTAATCATATTCAACCGCATAGCCCCAGCGCATCACCTCGGCGTTTTCTAAGCCGGGTATCTTCGCCAGCATCGCTTGTTGGACATCCTTGGGAAGGCTGGTGCTAATGCCGTTGCAGTAGTACTCCAGCGTGTTTCGGCCTTCCGGTTCGAGAAAGATTTGGTGATGATCCTTCTCGGCAAAGCGCACGACCTTGTCCTCGATGGACGGGCAGTAGCGCGGCCCGCGACTGGAAATCTGACCGGAATACATCGGAGCCCGGTGCAGGTTCGCGCGGATCACCTCATGCACGGCCGCATTGGTGTAGGTAATGTGGCAGTCCATTTGCTCCTGCGTGATCCGCTCGGTCGAAAAGCTGAAGGGGCGCGGATTGGGGTCGCCCGGCTGACGTTCGAGTTTGCTGAAATCGATGGTGCGGCCATTAAGCCGGCAAGGGGTGCCGGTCTTGAAGCGGGCCAGTTCGAATCCGCACGCCAGTAAGCTTTCGCTGAGGTTCTCCGCGGATTGATCGCCCGCCCGCCCGCCTCGGCTCTTGGCCTCGCCCACGTGCATGAGGGCCTTGAGAAACGTGCCCGTCGTCAAAATGACCGCCTTGGCGCGGTACAGCGTATCGCCCTGGCAGCGCACGCCGACGACGCGATAGGGCGCTTCGCTTTCGCCGGTCGCCTTTTCGATGCTCAAACCATCGACCATTTCCTGCCGCAGCGTCAACCCGGCCTGAGCCTCAACCCGATGCTTCATCGTGAACTGATAATGCTTCTTGTCGGCCTGGGCGCGCGGCGAATGCATGGCGGGCCCTTTGCCCTTATTGAGCATGCGAAACTGGATCGCTGTGGCGTCGGTGACCTTGCCCATTTCGCCGCCCAGCGCATCGATCTCGCGGACGATCTGCCCCTTCGCTACGCCGCCGATCGCCGGATTGCAACTCATCTGGCCAACGGTGTCCGCATTCATGGTTAGCAGGGCCGTCCGCAACCCCATGCGCGCCGCGGCCAGTGCGGCCTCCGTGCCCGCATGGCCGGCGCCGACGACGAGGACGTCGAAATCGTAAGTGAGCTGGGTCATGGCCAATGCGAAACGTTAGGATCGGAATGTCCACCGGGACTATATCGGAAACTCACCCGATTCGCAGCGCGGTGTTTTTGGCTAAATGGCCTTAAACAGGCCGGCGTGGCAGTCCATGACATCTTCGGCCTCGCGTCTTGATGCAAACGGGACCCTTGCCGACCTCGGATCTAGGCTATACTATCCGGGACATTGGCCCCGTTTCTCAGGGTGTTCACCTTACTTTTTGACCATCCAGGAGCCTCTGCGATGCCGCATGTCCATAATGGCGTTGGAACGTGGTATTACGGAAAGACGCGCATTCATAGTCGCATGGACACGTGCCCCGTTTGCCGGCGCGTGGCCAAGCTGGAATCATACGATACGACGCTGTTCATCGTGTTCGCGATGGTGCCGATTGTTCCCTTATCCCGGAAGCGCGTGCTGGAGAAATGCGCGCTGTGCAGCAATCACCGCGTCATGCCTTTGAAAACATGGGAAGAAGCCAAGGCCAAGGATACCGCCGCGGTGCTGGAGAAATTGGAGCGCGATCCCCAGGATCGCGAGGCCATCCTCCACGCCCTTGGGCTGGGCCTGAGTTACCAAGATGAGCCGCTCTTCACGCAAGTGGCGGAAAGCCTGGCGGCCGACCGCAAGAACGATCGGGAAATCCAGATCATGCTGGCCAATGGCTATGCTTACTTCGCCCATTGGCCTCAAGCCGAAGAAGCCTATCGTGCCGCCCTGGCCCAACAAGACACCGAAGAAGTCCGTGAAAACCTGGCCTGGGCCTTGCTCAAGCAAGGGCGGCCTGATGACGCTCTGCCCTTTCTCAGCCACATCCTCGCGAATCGGAAACGGGAATCCGCTGGAGTCATTTTTAATCTTGTCGCCGCGTATCAGTCGCAAGGGCAGCATGAAGAAGCGCTAGCCCTCATGAAGGAACGCGATGAGGCCTTTCCCGATCTGGCCTTTATCAAAGCCTATAAGCAGCAACGCAAGACTTCGGAAAAGCACCGCAACACCGGCAAGAAGATCCGCTGGGACTTACTCGATGATTCCGGCGGCCGGGCCGGCTACCGCGAGAAAACTTGGGCCTCGCGCATTCCGCGCCTCATTCCGCTGGTGCTGCTCGTCGGCTCGGTGATTGCCTATTTAGGCTCGGCTCTGTGGATTGGCCATAACCGCAAGGTTTACCTGGTGAACGGGCTCGACAAGCCGTATACGGTTTCCGTCAATGGCGCCGAGCATACCCTGGGCCCGCAGACCGCGACGCCGGTGCGGATTCCGGAAGGGACGGTTAGCGTGGAGTTTCCAGACGGCAAGGTACCGTTCGAGCCGGCCCAATGTGAAATAGAAAGCAATTTCTGGAGTAGGCCGTTTGTCAGCCGCACCTTCGTAATCAATCCCGATCGGCTTGCCATAATCGCTCGCGAGGAAACCACCTACAGCGACAATCCCCAAAACTTCGATCCGCCGCCGGAAGTGCACGTGGGCGAATTGCTCTGCACCTTTTCCGGCCTGGATTTCGAATTCACCGAGTTTCCCAGTTCGATGAATGCCAGCAAAGGGGCCTCTATTACCAAGTCTCGAGTGACTTTGGACCGGATTGCGACTCCGCAGCAACGCATCGGGCTATTAGCTTCGTACGGCACCCCCGCCCAACAAATCGATTATGCCAAACGGTTGCTCCAAGTGGACCCCGGCAACACGTTGTTCTTGTATTGGATCGCCGCGACAGCCGACCCGGAAGAGGCGTTAGACTTCCTCAAAACGCGGTTGGACAAGCGCCCCATCCAAGTGGAATGGCATCGGGCTTATCAAACTGTTATGGAGCGCACACACCCCGATGTTGACCTGCGCGTTCGCTACCGTCAGTTGGCGGCGGATTCCAAGAACCATCCTGAAGCCCTCTACCTGCTTGGCATAGTAGAATACCCCGAACAGCGCAAAACGCTCTATCTGCAAGCGGCGGAGGCCAATCCTCCTTGTGTCCAGGCCTTCCAGGACCTCGGTGTCATGGCGCTCGCCCAGGGACGCTTTCCCGACGCTGTTCGCTGGCTAGAAAAGGCGGTGAAATCACCTTCCAGTGATCCGGATGGCACTAATTTCCTTATCTCGCATTTCTATCATCAAGCGCTCCTGGCAAACAAGGAATATGACCGGCTTTTGGCGGAACTTGAAAAACCGTTGAAGACCGGCGCAGGGGGTTACAAAGACTCTACGCAAATCATGCGAACGGCAGCCATCAAAGGGGACAACGCCAAAGCGGAAGCGGCCCTTCAAGAGACGCTTGCCCCCTTTGCCCGATTGGCTGCCAAGTCGAAGGAAGCATGGGAAACGTCGCTGCAATTGCAGTTGTGTTGCTGCCGAGACGATACCGACGACTATCTAAAGATCATCGCCGACCATCCCGATTTGGCTTCTTTCGAATCCCACCTCTTGCAAGGCAAAATCAAAGAAGCCTCGGCAATGGCCGGCGAAGGCGTGGATATCGGCACGGCAAACCAAGGATTGCTCTATCTGACCGCGGCTAAAGCCGGCGATCAAAAGTTGGCCGACAACCACTGGCAGCTTATGCTCGACTCCCTTGCCAAGGGCGATCGCGACGAACGCCGCGCGGCCGGCATGGGCAAAGACAAAAAGTCCATCGACCCGGATTTGCTTCAAAAACTGACTATCCGGCCTGAGGAAAAACGCGTCGTGTTGGCGGCCTTTGCTCAACATTTCCCCAAGCAAAGCAAAGGCTTGATCGAGCTTGCCCGAAAACTGAACTTCCAACACGATGCGACCTCGCTGTGTCTAGGTAAGCTGTTAAAAGGAAATGAACAAAAATAAGGACAGTACCCCGAGGCGTCAGCGAGGTGGCTTCGGCCTTGTATCATTGTTGTCCCCCTCGGAAGAGTGCCGTAGAGTAGCTTTTGAGGCCGCCATTGCGGCGGCGATTGTGAGACACTTGTTTTCCGAGGTTGCCCATGAATTTGCTGGCTCAAGCCCGAGAGGGCTTTGCCCCCATTGAAGCAGAGCCTTCCTTGAAGGAACGGGCTTTGCAATATCTGCACCAGTGGCTTACCGAGCCAGAGTTCGCGGGGTATCGACCGCAGATCCAGTGGATGATCGAACAAAAGCAATGGGCCAACCTGCTCGATTCCTTCTATCAAATCCTGCCGTTCGGAACAGGCGGCCGTCGCGGGGCGATGGGCATTGGCCCCAATCGCATGAACTTGTGGACGCTCGGCGCCTCGGTTCAAGGACATTGCGATTATCTGAAGGAACGCTTCCCCGGCCTCTCGCCGCTTACCGTTGAGTTGGCTTACGACGTCCGCCGGTTTGAAGACAAACGAAAACAGTATAATCCGGACCTTCCTAACCCGGTTTTGCATGTTTCGTCGAAAGATCTGGCCCATCATGCCGCCGGCGTTTATGTAGCTAATGGCATCGACGCCTACCTCCTGCCGCCCGATAGCAAGCGATTTCTGGCCACACCGGAACTCTCCTTCGGCATTCGCTATCTGCACGCGCAGGGCGGTCTTAACATCTCAGCCTCACATAACCCGCCCGACGACAACGGCGGCAAATTTTACGACGAGCGCGGCGGCCAGCCCGTGCCGCCGGACGATCAGATCATGGCCGACCTGGTGGATCAGGTGCACGCCATTAAAGCGCTGCCATGGCCGGACGCGCAGCGCAGCGGCCGCATCCACTGGCTCGATGACGCCCCGCACCACGCCTACATCGACTTGTGCCTCAAGCAGAGCCTGGCGCCCGCGCCGCGCGGCGAAATCAAGGTCGTCTATACCCCGCTACACGGCGTCGGCTCGATGACGGCGATGGAGGTGCTCCTCAAGCGCGGGTTCAATGTCATTCCCGTCGAAGATCAAATGACTCCCGACGGACAGTTCCCCAATGTCGCGCCGGTACCCAATCCGGAAGTCCCCGCGTCCATGGACCATGCTGTGCGCACTGCGCAAGCGAACAATGCTGATCTCGTCCTTTCCACGGATCCCGACGCCGACCGCCTGGGCTGCATGATTCCAAACATTTTCCCCTCTTCCGGTACTCCGGGAGAGGCGTCAAACCAGCCGCCCTCTCCCGGTACTCCGGGAGAGGGGGCGGGGGTGAGGGCCTGGCGTTTTGTCACCGGCAACGAGATCGCTGCGCTATTGACGCA
The DNA here is from genome assembly GCA_045802525.1 of Gemmataceae bacterium. Lineage (GTDB taxonomy): Bacteria > Planctomycetota > Planctomycetia > Gemmatales > Gemmataceae > JBJMQT01. The sequence continues at coordinate 23,128 of JBJMQT010000159.1, read as the reverse complement.
CTTCAAACTCACGCAACTAATCCAGCAGGGCCGGATGCCCAGTTCGCCCATCGTCATCAAAACGGAAGTCACCAGCAGCCTCATCACCCTTATCGCCCGCCATTTCAAGGCCCAGGTAGTTGACAACCTGCTGGTTGGCTTTAAATATATTGCCGAGGTATTGAGGCAATTAGAAGAACAGGGAAGCTATGAAGATGTCCGGGGCACGCCGGACGACATGGTGATCGCCTGCGAAGAGAGCCACGGCATCCTGGTGACCCCGCAAATCCGCGACAAAGACGCCGGCGGCGCTGCCTTGCTCTTGGCTGAACTGGCGCTCGAGGTCAAGCGCCACAAGAAAACCATGCTCGGCTACGTCGACCAAATCTATCGCCAGTTCGGCTACTTTCGCAATGAAGGCGTGCCCGTTGCCATGACCGGCATACAAGGCAAGGAGGACATGGCGCGTATGCTCGATTCGCTCCGCGCCAAGCCCATTACCGAGATCGGCGGATTAAAGGTAACTGGCTTTGAAGACCTTCGCGATGAACGAGGCCGGATGGGGCCGCTCAAAGGAGCGACTGACGCCTCTTCGCGAAACATGCTTCTCTATCATCTGGGCGATCAGGCGCGGATTGCGTTGCGGCCAAGCGGCACCGAACCGAAAGCCAAGACTTATGTTGAAGCCCATTCACCCCCGTGCCCAAGGAACGCCTCCGCGGGTCAATGGCAGAAGTCTTGCGAGGATGTCGATAATTTGGTCAAACGACTCGGCGCCGAGTTTCAGAAGCAGGCGTTGGCGCGCATCGGTAAATGAAACGGGATTAGATTCGCGTACTACGGTATTATCACCCCGGCGGGCGGGACCGCCTTGGTCCGACGCTGGCCACCTTTGAAGGAGAGACGCCCAAGACAACGAAAGGGCGCAAGTCGGCATCAGGTGTTCAATTATTGATCACCCTCCGGCGCGCGGGCGGTGCACCAGAGGGTCGTCACTTGGGCCGGAGGGTAAAGGGGACCAGGCCAACTGCGGGGCCACCTTGGTCCGACGCTGGCCACCTTCGAATTGCCCGAGAGTATCAAAGGCCACGAAAAGAAACAAAAACTCACAAATGCTTTCCATGGGTCTGTTCGTGTATTTTCGTAGTGACAATTCTGGTTATCAAAAGCGGCGGTGTTCAGCTGTCTGGCTCCTCGCAAGCGGCCATCGTTGCCGATAAGCATGGCAGGCAAAATCGGAAAACGGCGCAATATTCGCGAAAATGTGGCTTTCCCTAAGTTGGGAGCCTCACAAACTTGACAATAGGATGGTAAGTAACTAGAGGAAAAGACTTTACATTGTCTTAATTTCGAGTCTTACGATGTCGTAAGGCTCGAAAACCGCGTGGGCGGTCGCTGGAGAGGCTATCTGCTCAGCTGTACAGAATAGAAAATAGGGCCTAGCCCTTTGGCGCAAGTTATTGGATTGACACCGTTTCAATCATGTAAGGGGTGTTTCTTAGTGGTCTCATTGGGATGAGAGCGCTTCCATGGATAGGGTGAACCGAATTCTGAGCTTGGTTCTAGGCGCGGCTGCCTTCTTTTTGCCGGCGGGCGGTTTGCGCGCCGAAACGATCACTTTGCGCAACGACACAAAAGTTCCGCTTGTGATCCAGACCGCCGTGGTCATCAACGGTCAGGTCCGGGTTGATCGACCCGTCGCCGTCAAGTCCGGGGGCGTCACGACCATTACCTTGCCGGGCAACAAGCTGATCACAATCTACAATGGCCGTAATCCCAGCCAGGTCCTCAACAAGACAAACATCCAGGCTTCCAAGGAAGACGGCGCCTACTCCATGCAGGCCGATATTCTGCCCGGCCGCGTAAAATTAGAGCCAATCAAACCGGACGCTCCCGCCGAGAAAAAAGACAAACCCGAGAAGGATGGCAAGCCGGATAGGAAAAGGTCCGACAAGGACCGCTAACCGCAAGTTTTTTTCATTTGTCCGGCTCGCCTTCGGCCGATAGAGTAAGGTCCGTAACCCGCCCGTGGTGCTACGGTCTCTTTAACTCTCCAGCCGGTGACATGATTGTAAAGCCTGTCAATTCCCCCCCTGCCTTGGTCCCAACCCGCGTCCGCTACATCGTCTTGGCGTTTGCCTGCGCCTTGTCGATGATCACGTATCTGGACCGGGTGTGCATCGGCTCGGCCGTCCCCTACCTGTTGGCGGCATTGGGATTCCAAAGCGTCGAAGACATCAAGCTGGCGCTCGCCTCCTTCAGCGTTGCATACGCGGCATTTGAAGTGCCCAGCGGCTGGCTGGGTGATATGCTCGGCCCGCGCCGGGTTCTGATTCGCATTGTGCTTTGGTGGTCGGTCTTCACAGCCTTAACGAGCCTGACGGGCTTGCCGGTCTTCGGGATGCAATTCGGGTTCTGGACGCTTGTAATAGTCCGTTTTCTTTTTGGAATGGGAGAAGCCGGGGCTTATCCCAATATCACCCGAGCGCTGCACAATTGGTTTCCTTTCCAGCAGCGCGGACTGGCCCAAGGCGCGGTCTGGATGGCTGGCCGAGGCATGGGCGGATTGACGCCTCTCATTTGGCTTTTGCTTGTCGATGGAATCACCATAACCGAAACCACAGAAACCGGCAAAGAGATCTCGAAACGAGTAACCAGCCCTCTCATGGATTGGCGGTCGACCTTTTGGCTTTTCGGCGCGATCGGGCTGACATGGTGCGCCCTATTTGCCTGGTGGTTTCGCAATCGTCCTGAACAAAAAGAATCGGTTAATGAGGCGGAATTGAAACTGATCCGATCCGGACAGCAAGGCGCGGAAGCAGGCCACGGCAACACGCCGTGGCTAAAGCTTCTTACTGACGGAAATCTCTGGGCTCTGTGCCTGATGTATTTTTGTGCGAGCTACGCTTGGTATTTCAATATCAACTACTTGCCGGAGTTTTTGAAAGAACAACACGGCGTCCAAGCTGGTGATGTACTCGGCGCAATTTACAAAGGCGGCCCATTATGGATGGGCGCCGTGGCCTGTTTGCTTGGTGGATTTCTAACGGATTGGCTGATCCACCGCACGGGGGACCGCAAATGGGGCCGGCGCTGGTTTGGGTTGATTGGGCACGGCCTCTGTGCCGTCTGTTATCTAGCCTGTGCCGAAGCCCGGTCTGCTCTGACATTTTTCCTGGCGATCTCCTTCGCCGCTTTCTTTAATGACCTCACCATGGGCGCCGCCTGGGCCACCTGCCAAGACATTGGCCGCCGCTATTCGGCCACTGTGGCCGGATGCATGAATACCATCGGCAATGCCGGCGGGGCGGTGGGAACGTATATGGTTGGGTTTCTTCTGGCCAGGGCGGTGGCCGCTTACGAGCACAGCCACAATCTTTCAATAGCAGCGCTTAATGACTCCGACCTTGCCAAACAGGCCCTTCTAAAGGAGGCTCATCTGGCCGGCTATCACCTCAACCTCCTTACTTTCGCAGGCGTTTACTTTCTGGCCGCAATCCTCTGGTTCTTTATCGACGCCACACGGCCCGTTGTCGGTACGGACTGAGCACCAAGGAATCTGGCATTTTTGCGTGAAGACCCTAGAATTCAGTTAGCTTGTGGTTTTTTGGCGAGCGAGAACAGGGGCGAGGATCGATCATGGCCAAGGGTGCGGGCAAGGCGCGCAAGAAGCTTCCCAAGGAATTGGCGGTTATCCGGGCCGATAGCTGCACCGGCTGTGAAGCCTGCATCGAAGTCTGTCCGGTGGACTGCATCTACAAGGTCCCGGGCGAAGACCATCCCGGTTTGCAAACCTTTTGCGATATCGATCTAGAGCGCTGTATCGGTTGCGACCTGTGCGCCAAATGGTGTCCTTGGGACGCCATCGATATGATTCCGCCGCAACAGATCGCCGAACACGTCGCCGACAAAGGCGGACCGCCGGATTACGTCGAGAAGAACGGTTCCCGCCTCGTAGCCGTGGCTCAGTCCATTGTCGACTTAGCCATTGAACAACAGGCTGCCGCCAAGAAGTGACCGAAGGCGAGAAGGGCGTGCCAACGCCGTGCCTTCACGTAACGGGGCGTTAAGACGATCCGCAAACACCTCGTTCCCCCGACCTGGTCTTGACCTTTCAACTCGCCTTAGCAATCTTCACTGATCTGCTTGATCAGCATCTAGTATTCACAGCCCCTATTTTGCTAGCCAGGAAGGCCCATGCGCTCGTTGACCATGGACGATTTGCTGCCGTTGGAAGAATATGCATCGCGACGGCGGGAATTTCACAATACGCTTCAGCGCTACCTTGACCGCTATCGCCGCGTGCGCATCGGACCGCGGGCCACCCTGGTCTTTGAAAACCGCCAGACGCTCTGGTATCGCATTCATGAAGTGCTTCGCATTGCCAGGCTGGCCGAGCCGCGCTTAGTGCAACGGGAATTAGATCTCTACAACCGCCTCCTGCCGGACAAGGACTGCCTGGAAGCGGCCTTGCTGCTTAAGGTGAGCGATGATGGCGCCTGGGCGGAGGACATGGCTTGTTGGCAAGCTCTCAGCGGCGAAGACTTAGCGCTTCACCTGGGAAAGGTTAGTATCCCGGCCACTTTAATCACTTCCAGGCCCGAAGACCTCTGCATTGGCACGACCCACTGGGTCGAGTTTCCCATCGACGCCAGCGGCCGCCGGGCGCTGGGAGACTTTCGAAAATCCGCTCATTTCGAGATCGCCCTGCAGGGATACGAACATTCCAGCCCGCCGCTAAGCGATGATTTACGCCAAAGCCTGCTGGATGATCTTTTGCTATCCGATCGGGATGGGTGAAAAGGGCACGACAGAGACGCGACCGTAACACCATATTGCATGGATGTCGCAAGTCGCCTCTGTTTTCGATTGCCGACCATGACGACAGGCCTCTTGGGCGCCGTTTGTGTGCAAATTGCTGTGCAAACCAGACACCCCTCGGGTTGCACAGAAATGACGCTTTTTGCACAGAAAGCATTTTTTTGCACAGAAAACACTTGTTGCACAGAAATGCTCCAACAAGTCAGAATCGCAGGAGCACCAAAGGCTCCAAAGGGGGCACTGGCTTCAATGGACGCCTTATTCGTGGCGCAAGGCTTCGATGGGATCCATGCGGGCCGCTCGCCGGGCAGGATACATGCCGAAGACAAGACCGACGATCACCGAAACCGCAAAGGCCAACAGAGTTGACCAGGCCCGAATGATGGTTGGAAATTGAAAGAATCTGGTCACAATCAACGACAGACCAATTCCCAATGCCACGCCCAAGACTCCTCCCAGGCTCGACAACGTCATCGTCTCGGCTAAGAACTGCCAGGCGATGTCGCGGCGCTTGGCGCCCAAGGCCCGGCGAATGCCGATCTCTCGGGTTCGCTCGGTCACCGTGGCCAGCATGATGTTCATGATGCCGATGCCGCCGACGATCAGCGAGATGGAGGCAATGGCGCCCAGGACCAGCGTAAAGATGCGCTGCGTCTTTTCCGCTCGTTCCAAAAGATCCAGAGGCACCGTAATCTCCGTGTCTTTTTTCGTGTGAAACTGGTCGATAGTGTCTTGAATGATTCCGGCCGTTTGTTTGACATGATCCATGCTGTCCACGGCTACGGTAATTTGACTGAGCTCGAACTTCTCGATCTGGTAGGTGCCCGAGCGAAAGTAGGAAAGGACCGAGCCGAAGCGCACCCGGTCGGTCTGGAACGGAATGTAGATGTCGCGGTTGAAATCCTGGGCGGACAAGCTGCTGCCGACGCCGGCCGACGAGGCGCGTCGCTTCGTCACGCCGATGATCCGGTAATATTGCTCGCCGTCGATCCGAAACGTGCGGCCGATGGGATCATCGGTGGGGAACAGCCGTTCGGCGGTTTCGGCGCCCAAAACCGCTACATTTTCGTAGCGCTCATTGTCCAAATGATTAATAAAGCGGCCTTTGGACAACTTTATTCCATTGGACGGGAAATAGTTGGGCATAACGGCGACGACACGGATCTCTAATTGGTTATCCAAATAGCTTGCTTCTTTGCGGAACTCCCGCATTGGCGTAATGCCAACCACACTTGGAATTGTCTCCTCTATCCGCTCCATGTCCTCCCGGGTTACGCCGTAACTCAAAATCTCCTGTTCCGCGTCTTTCTTGCTGGGGTCCATCGGCTTGATGCTGCGAACAATTATGTTGGTGGCTCCGAGTTCTTGGATTTGCTGAATGGCTTCATGGCGCGCGGCTTCGCCAACCGCCAGCATGACGATTACCGAGCCGACGCCCAAGACAATGCCCAAGATCGTCAGAATGGAACGGAGCTGGTGCACCATCAGGCTGTGCAGGCTCAAGCGCAGAACATGGCGGACGCGGTCAAGGGGCATAGCTTTATTTAGCCATTTGCGAACTGATCTTCAACTGCCAGGCTCGTGTCAATGCATTCGGATGTTTCGAGATTTCGTTTTTGGGTGCGTTGCCTTCTGCGATCCCTCCGGGATCGTATGGATTATTATGGCCGTTTTCCGGTGGTATCGCTTCGCTCAACCACCGGCTAATGTCTGTGACCCCTGCGGGGTCAAAACCGGGGAAACCGTAATGTCGATTCAATAAACCTACACCTAAGAGCCCGCCCTCCCCCACAAGGGTTGAGGGAGCAAAACCGCCACGCGACAGACTCACGGACCTACCCAGGAGCCGGTTGGCTGACCGTCGGCTGAGGAGGCGGCTCCGCGGGCTTGGTTTCCGGCGGCTTCTCTTCCTTGTCTTTGGACTCCTCCGCGCCACGCGTACGCGCGTCCATAGTCACGCGCTCGCCTTCCTCCAGGCCATCCTTGATCTCGATGAACTTGTCGTTATTCTCACCGACTTCTATCTCACGGCGTTCGACCCCCTGCGGACCGAAGACATAGACGTAGTGCTTGTCCTTGATCTCGGTCACCGACTGAATGGGGACAAGCAGGACGTCCGAATAATGGTTCACCAGGATTTTGACTTCCGCCGTCACGCCGGGTTTGAGCGCGGCATCAGGCGGAAGGTCGTCGATTCGGATGACGCAATCGAAATGTTTGACCCCGCTGTTCATCCACGGCGTCTCCGTGTTGGCGAGCGTCGCCAGCTTGGTGACCGTACCGTGCATGACTAATTTGTGGTCAGATTCCAAGCGGATCTCGGCCTTCTGGCCGACTTTAATCTTTTTGACTTTAGACTCATGGATCTTAACCTTAACCTGCAAATTGGCCAAATCGGGGATCGAGAATAACGGCTGCTGAAAGCTGACCATGGCGCCTTGGCGGATCTGAGAAGAAGGATCAAACCAGCGGTTTTTGGAATAGACGAGGATGCCGTCCGCCGGCGACTTGACGTCACAATTGCCCAATTGAGCCTTAACGCGCTCCAGGGCGTCTTTTTCAATATTGGCGGTTTGCTTGGCGGTCTCGTGCTCGGACTTGAACTTGGCGATGGTGGAAGCGCGGCTGCGCTCGACCCTTTCTTTTTCACGTCTGGCGTTCTCGGCTTTGGCCTGGAGCTCAGCTATTTGCCGTCTTCGGGTGAACTTTTGCAGCACCAACAACTCGCCCCGGCTGACTTCGAGCAGGAATTCGGCCTTGGCCACCTCCAACTCGCGAGCCCGCTTTTGCTCTAACGTCGCGGAGCCCTTCTTTACAAGGGTGATGGTACCGTCTAGCTTTTCTTTGGCTTCTTGTAGATCTTTTTCGGCCAGCTTGATGGCGCCCAGTTTCTTGTTTTCCTCGACGTGGAAATCGCCTTCTTTATCTTCATATTTCTCAAGGTCTAGTTCTGCGAGGATAACGGCCAGATTAGCGTCAGCCAATTCTTTGTCCGCTTTGTTTGTATTCACCTCCAAGTCTTGCTCGGCGGCTTTTTCCTTGCCCACGGCCAAGCTCCATTTAACTTCCTGTTCGGCCCGCCTTCTGCCGAGCTCATCTTTATCAAGCGTTACGACAATTTCGCCTTTTTTAACCGGAACGCCTTCGGGCTTGATTTCGACGACCTTGATTTGATTGGTTTCAACGGGACAGCGCACTTCTTGGGTGTCGCTGCTTTCGAGATCGCCCTTTTCCGTTACCACAATCGGAAGCTCGCCGCGAGCAACGGTGGCAAGGACATCGTTCCCCTGTTTATCGTGGGGAATGACCCAATGCCAAATGCCCCATGTGCTCAATCCCAGGACGGGAAGGGCCAGCATCAGCCATACCCAGGTTCTCCAGCGCCTGCGCGAGGCGGCCTTTATCGGAAGGGCATTAAGGAGTTTTTTTGCCGCCAGGCTCGTTCGCGGCGTCAGGAGGGAGGCGGGTGGGTTGGTGGAGTTGATCGTCGTGCTCATGGGTGGAGTCGTCTCCCTGGGAGAGTAGTGGGTCCGGCTCTTCGTTGGGGAATCCTCGGTCGTCCAGTTGCAAAGCTTCCATGTCAAGAAACAATTGTACCCTATCCGTGCGGTAATTAATCCAGCTGCTTATGAGCGTCGTCTTGGCGCGGAGCAGATCATCCAGAGCGCGCAGGTTGTCCAGCGTGATAGTCGTATCGGCGGCGTTGGCGCTCTGCAGCAGGCGATACTCGGCTGCCTCTACTTGCTGGGCCGCGGAGATCAGACTTTGACGGGCGATTTCAAAGTTGACTTGCTCCGTTTGCAAGGAGCGCAGGTCGAAGCGAATGGCAGCGCTGATTTGATCCTCCAGGGCCATGAAATTGCGCCGGGCCTGCTGGTAATTGATCTGGCTCGTTCGGTAATTATTCTCTTCGACTTTGCGGTTGAGCGGGCTGTCAAATGCCACGCCTGCGCTATAGCTGCTGGACGAGGATCGGAAATCAAAGATGCTGTCGCCGCCGGGCGGCGTGCTGACATTGGCGTTGACGGTAAGATTAAGCCCGGGTCTTAAGAGATTGGCCGCCACGGCGATTTGCCGCCAAGCGTCAACGACGCGCCCGCGCTGGTTCATGAGATCCAGCCGGTGGCTGAAGGCGTAGTTGGTTGCTTTATCCTCTTCATATTGCGTCGGCTTGAGTTTGATCAAGGAAACTCGAATCTGGGTCTGAACAACCAGCAATTGCGTCAAGGCGGCATTTTGCTTGCGCGAGCGGATTTGCAGACTTTCCCAGCCTTCTTTTCGGCCGGCTTCCGTTAGCTTTGCTGCCGAGTCATCGATATCGCGACGAAGCTCCTTCAATTCTCTTTGCAAGTCGGGAATCTGGTCGGACAGGCGTTTGTAGTTGGCGCGCTCCTGATCGGCCTCCGGGGTAGTCTGTTTGTTCTCGTCGACTTGTTCTTTCCAACGAGCCAGCTCCTTTTGAACGTCGGCCACCATTTTAACCGTGCGGGCATGGAACTGCCGGAGTCGCGTAAAGCCATCGCGCAGCTTGGCAAGCTCCGGAGCCCGGTCCAACTCCCTGTATTCGCCGAAAAAGGTTTCGATTTCGCCCTGCAGCTTTTCGAGAGCGGGCTCATTTAACTGGAAAGGAGCGAGCAGCGAATCGTCGATTTCGACCGGCATATTGGGCGGCAAACCGAGCGTGGTCTTGAATGTATCCAGCGACGTCTCGTAGGCGATTTTGACTTGGAGCAGGGCCAATTTGCTTTGTTGGTAGCTTTGAAAGGCCTGGTCTCTTTGGATTGCAGTGACGACATTCACCTGCCTGAGGAGCTCATGCAGCTTGTAGTTCTTTTCTTGGCTTAATAAATTCTGTTCCAGATTGCGGATGTTTTGCACTTGTAGAAGCAACGTCAAGAATCCGCTCATTCCGCGGGTCGTGATATTAACGGCAAACTGCTTGCGAAAGCGGGCAAAATCGCGAACGGCATAAAGAACGTTGCGCTCGCCTTGCGTCAGAGTCTCCATGCGGAATTTGCGTCCGGCGCCCCGCAGGAGGGGCTGGATGAAATTGATGATGATATTCGAATTGACAAAGGTGTGATTGACGCCGGAAAATGTGAAAACAAAGCTATTAGCGAACTCTACGAGAAGTTGGCCTCCGCCCGTGAAGGCCTTTGTAAAACCGGCATTTGACGAAGTTGTCAAGGTGTTGATTTCTGTCGCGCTGGAGCCCGACTGAGTGAAGACCGTGTCGTTGATGGCGAACCAGTGCAGGGCAAACTCGAAACGATTGAGCGTCAGAAGCAAAGCGCTGCTATACAGGTTCTCCAAAGCTGTCTGATATTCGCGGCTGTCGAGCAGACCCAGCTCGACCGAACTCTCCGGCGTCAAAACCACGCGGCCGTCTTTGTTGACCTTCAGGAATTCGCGCCAGAGGGGCGACTCAATGTAATCGGCGTCGCCGTCATCATGCCAATGCAGCGAACCCCGATGTCCGTCTGCCCGGATCATGTAACGCTGCGCAGCCGGGTCGTCGGGCGGCATAGGGGGCCGATTCGGATCGAATGGATCGTAGAGTCGAGACTCCGGCGGCGCGTCGATCCCGATATTGCCGACCGGCCATTGAGGATCGTCGGTCCGTTCGGCAATCGCGCCGTACGTCTCCTCGTCGGCCTGGCGCCGGTAATAGGCGCGCGTGCAGCCGATAGAGCAGGCAATCAAAGCCAGCACAACAACCACGCCGCGCATGAAGCCCCCCGGCACATCAGTGCTGGTGCACTGAACCAGTCTTGCCTCCTCAATAAGACGACTGGACGGCCTGGATTTTCCATCAAAAACAAAAGCGTTAATTGAGCGGCGGGAGAATAATGAAAAAAGGCATACTGGTCAATACGGGAGCCGCTTCGATGTCCACCAAGGTGCCGACGGGGTAACTTCCACCAGATGGGCAATGGCGCGGAAAGATTTTTGCCGTGACGAGAAAGCCAAGGGCAAGCAAGCGGCTCAGCGCCCCTGTTACGTCCGCGGCTTGGCGGCAGCCAGGGGAATCGATTCGTACGTGCGGCCGTTGCTTCCGTTAGTGCGGTTCCGCAGCGCCAGTTGATAGAGCTTTTCGCCGGTTTCGGTGGGATATTTTCCGGTTATGCAAGCGCGGCAAAGGTGATCCGGCCGCAGGCTGATGCAACGGGCTACGGCTTCGAGCGGCAAATAATGCAGGCTATCCGCGCCCAGCTCGGCGGCCATCGCATCCTGTTCGGCTTCGGTCGGTTGAAGTCCCTTCATGAAGCGCGGTGCGAATAGCTCGCGGACCGTTGACATGTCGATGCCATAAAAGCACGGAGCAATGATGGGCGGACAGGCAACGCGAACGTGAACCTCGCGCGCTCCGCCGCGCTCGCGCAAATCGCGCAGGAGCGTCTTCATGGTGGTGCTGCGGACGATGGTGTCTTCAATGAGCAGCACGCGGCGCCCGACGAGCACTTCGCGCAGCGGCGTATACTTGAGCTGCACGCGCTCGGTGCGGTTTTGGCCTTCGATGAAAGTGCGTCCTATGTACCTGTTACGGATAAGGCCCTCAACCGAGCGAATCCCCAACTCAAAGGCCATGGCGTCGGCCGCGGCTTTGCCGGTATCGGGCACCGGGACAACGACCGTATTGAGGTCGAGCGGCACCCTGTCCAGTTCGCGTTCCTGGCGTGCCAACTCCTCGCCCAAGGCCGCGCGGGCCAAGTAAACGCTCCGGTCGTCCAACGTGCTGGCCACGTTGGCGAAGTAAATCCACTCGAAGAAGCAATGGGAGGGCGTCTGCTTCGGCGTAAAGCGTTCGAAGCGGATTTGGCCATCCTGAATGACGATCATTTCGCCCGGCTCCAGCGAATGCACGCGCTGGAAGCCAAGGTTCAGTAAGGGCACGCTTTCGCTGGCGGCGGCAAATAGCGGGCCGTCTTGAGCGTAGCACAGCGGCCGAAAACCCTTGGGATCGCGGGCGATGACCATGTCGCCCATGGCATTCATGAAGACGATGTTATATGCGCCGTCGAATTTTTCGCTCAGGTTGCGAAAGACTTCCACCAGGTCAGGCCGGTCATCGCCTCTCAGCTCGTGACCGAGATAATGCATGATGATCTCGGTATCCGTATCGCGCGTAATGTGATAATCGCTTTTGGTCAGAAGTTCGTCGCGCAGTTCGGCGAAATTGGACAGCTGGCCATTAAAGGCAAAGCTGAACCACTTCCATTTGCAGCCGTGAAAGCGTTCAAACGGCTGGGCATAGCTGCGATCGGCGGCGCCGCAGGTGGCATAGCGAACATGGCCAATGGCGGCTCGACCCGCGTATTCGCGCATCAAGCTATCATATTTTGCTTGGTGATTGAGCCGAAACGCTTCGATGACCGTGCCGACCTGCTTATAAGTATCGAGTAGTTTTTCCCGCTGCGGATTGTAGGTCGTAAATCCGGCCGCGAGTTGACCGCGATTTTGCAGATCGAGCAACATGCGCGGCAATAAACGAGAGACTTGCTCTTGTCCGGAAAGCGGGGCCAGCCGCGATGGAGTTGGACTATGGAGGTGATAGATCGCGGCAATCCCGCATTCGTGATGGAGTTCGTCCATGCCGATGCATCTCACGGGGGATGGGAGAACCGAAGTTGCCGCCGCCAATCCATTTGTATTCGCTTGTACATTGGTACTATAGAAACTTCACGCTTTTATAACAAGAAGATAACCTTCGCCGAGCCCGGCCTATTTCCTGTCTTTCATCCGAAGGCCATATGAGAGTTGCCTTTCCCGCAGTTGGAAAAGCTTTGAAAAGGGATCGAACGGAAAAGCAAACGGCTTCATCAGGGACAGCTGCCAAAGGGCTCCAAGAAGGCTCAGTCCCACTCCGGATCAAAACTCCATCCGACGAAGAACGCGGGCGCCGGCCAGTAGAGGGATAACCGTTGCTATGACCCCTAGCGCCGTGCCCACCATGGCCTGTAGGCCAATCGACAACTTCCCCATGCCTTCGTGAAGCTGATCAAAGTCTTTGCCGCCGGCCGCATAGAGATGCCACGGGGCGGCTATCAACCCGATTGTCAACGAAAGGAAAATCAGCCCGGCGACCAGGTTGAGCGTGCCGCCAAAACCGACCGCGATCTTCGAGGGATCGGCCTCATGAAAATTCGGCATACAAGCGCCCAAACCCACGCTCAGGCCGCTAAGCCCGCACGCCAAGACTGCAACCGCCAATATATGAAGACCAATAGCCGCTCCCGGCATTCCAAGCATGATGTCACTGAGCAAGACCAAGAGTTCCGCAATAAAGACGCCTCCGGTCGCCGAAAATGCAAATTTGCCCCAAAGCAGTCGCTCGCGACGCATCGGCAACAGTCCCAGGATCCAGAACTGGCGCCCTTCGAGGCTGAGCATGGGATAAATGAAACGCCCCGTGTACGCGGCCAGCAACAAGCCGGTCGCACATAGATTCAAGAGGCTGATGCCGTTTTGATGCGACCAGTCGACTTCACCGAGATAGACGCGGCGTATGTTGGTAAAGTACAGCGACATCAGGCCGGTGAATATGACGATTTGCGCCCACTGAGCCGGGTCGCGTCGAAAGGTGCGAAAGTCCTTGATAATGAGAAGACGCACCTGCGGGTGCAAAAAACCGACGAGTTTGCTGAGCAATCGGTCCATAGCCGCGCTGCCGTAGCGCCTTCTCAGGCTGCCGCCAGTCGCCACGCGATTATAGCCGCGGCGATAGAGGCGCGTAGCTAGTACTGCCGCCAGGACGTAAAGCAATAGGCCATTGCTCCATACCAGGGCCAAATAATAGCCACTCCGGCCCAGCGCGCCGCGGCCGGCCGCTTGCAGCCCCCGCGTCATCCAGTGGCTGGGATCGGCCAAAGTTTGAGTAAAACTAAAGCGGTCGAGCAACCGGTTTAGCATTTCCCGATCCCAGTTGTAGGTCGGCGTGAAGGCAACCGTCTCGTAACCCCAGTACCCCGCTACCACCAAGACTAGGGCGCCGCTTAGAAACAAGACTTGTTTGCGATGCTTGGGAACGAAGTTGACGATGAGCAAGACGCAAAGAGCGCCAATCGATCCCGGAAGGAGAATGAAACCTAAGAAAAAGACCGGCATCAATAAGTAAAAGGATAAGGGCGCATGTTCGACGAAACCGTAGGCAATGAGAATGGGACTGCCGATCAATAGGACTGACCAGCTGCTGAACATCACCGCGCCTTGATACTTGTACGCGAAGACTTTGTCCGCCGGCGCCGGTCCGCTCAACAGAAACGCCGCCTCATGGGAAGTAAACAGACTGCTGTAGAGAATAATGCCCGTTGAAAAGATCAACAGCATGGTCAGGGCGAGAAACAGAACCGTGAAGACGAGGCCGATGAGGTCGCCGCTCAAGTAGATGTGCTTACTTCGAAGATAGCTCAGTCCGGCCGTGCTAATAGCGAAGACCACCCACCAGATCAGACCGCTGCAAAGGAGAATCGTGATTATCCGCAAGGGCGCTTGGCGAAGGACCTGGTCCGTGGTATTGGCAACCAGACGGGCCCGCAAACGGTGGAAGACCCGCAAGTAGGATGGTTCCCCCAGTGGTGGGGTGGTTGAGTCTGCGGCCAAAAGCGAACCATCGGACCTGGTCGGAGGGGCCTCATCGGAGGAAAAGACGTTGCTAGATTTCAAGGGCCAGTCCCTTTTCATCCTGGAGGTCTTTTTCGTCGGTTAATTTCAGGAAAACCTCTTCGAGCGAGCCGCTAATCTCGGCCTGGCTTCGCAGGTGGTCGAGGGTGCCACAGCCAATTAGCCGGCCATTGGCTACCACGCCGATGCGGTCAGCCAGTTCCTGGGCGACATCCAGGCTGTGAGTGGACAGAAAGATTGTGACGCCGCTTTGAGCCTGCTTCTTGAGAAGATCCTTGAGCAGGCGAACGCTTTTGGGATCGAGGCCAACGGTCGGCTCGTCCACAACGAGCACGCGCGGCTCGTGCAATAGCGCGGCCGCGAAAACGGTGCGTTGTCTCATGCCGTGGGAATAGCGTTCGGCCAGTTCGTCGACGAATTCGCCGAGATTAAACAAACCAATGACTTCCATCATGCGGCGATGGCCGTATTGGCGCTCCATGCCGTACATATCAGCGATGAACTGCAAGAACTCGCGTCCGGTAAGTTTCTCGTAAAGGTAGGGCTGGTCCGGAACATAGCTAAGGAGCCGCCTGGCCCGGTCGCCTTCGTGTTGCAAATCAAAACCGCCGACGCGAACGATGCCTGCTGTGGGAAACAGTAATCCGCAAATCATCTTGATCGTCGTCGTTTTCCCGGCGCCGTTAGGCCCCAAGAATGCGAACATCTCGCCGGGGCGAATGTGCAGATCGAGATCCTGCACGGCAATTTTGGTCCCATAGCTTTTGCTGACATGTTCCAGGTTGATCATGCTCGGCTGCCGGTTCCGGAAGAAAGGCGCCTCGTTCACGGTTCTCGCTGCAAAATCAATGTCTTGCCATCGATATTAACTTCCTGCTGCAAAACCAAGCCGTCGCTCTCGCGAACCCAAGTGCGTCCCGAGGCGTCCTCCCCGCTATACTGGATAATACGGCACGGGACATCCCGACCCTTCCAGGGAAGTTCTTCCATTTCCGAAAGCACCTCCGCATCGAAATAGCGGACGTAGCCGCTTGCAAGAGGCAAAAAAGAGCCGAACGCCTGACCGACGGGATCGACGACGGGCATACGCCATTTTTGACCGGGCCGCAGATTCGGCAACTTATTGAGCGGCTGGAGTGGGTTGAGCACCGAAGTACGTTCGCTGATCGGGACAGGATCGAAAGTCTTATCGAAGTCTCTGTCAGGAATTCGAATGCGGGGAACCAGCTTTCCACCCTTCACTTCGCCCAGAAGCTCAATTTTGATGTCGTCATTTTGGGGCGGGAAGGGGGGCGTCAAATACAAGTCCAGAGCTTGCAATTCCCCTTCACGGGTGACGAGGAGTTTGCTTTTCATTCCAAATTGAGCCAATTCATCGATCTGCCCTTGGGAATCAATCCTGGGCCACATTTCACTGTGCAATTCGAAGAGATCTTCCTTGGGTGCATACTTAACCCAAGTTTCCAAGTGAAAGATGCGTTGTCTTCCATTGATGGCAACGTTCCAGGGAATATGGTTGGGGCCATTAGGCTGCGCTTCGTCCGTCAGGTCGATGGTAAACGCCGGTGGATTATCAGCCTGCCAGCGCGGCCAGATCTCCTTGTAAAGGACCCAGCCGGTCATGGCCAGCCAAAAGGCAATAATTGCCAGAGTGATTGAACGCGGTGGCATAAGGTTGACGGGAAAGTCACGAGCCCGTTTATCGATCGGTCACTACAACGAGTCTAGTCGGTCCAAAAGCCAGTTCCAATCAAGAATAGAGGAGAACCAAGGTGAAACTCAAGGCCCCTTGGCGATTCGAAGCTTGGGAGTCGCCTCGGATTGAATGGACCTTCGACAAAGTCCTTTTATCCGCAGTGGAGGAGAAGGAGGTCGAATTCCCAAAGGAGAGGCAGGCCCAGGCTTTGGCCTTGATTCATTCGCCCTTCCTTCTCAAGAATAGGCATCATCTCAAGATAGAGGAAGCTTCATGATTGTCGGCGTGCCCAAGGAAATCAAAACGGACGAATACCGGGTGGCGATGATACCGGTGGGCGTCGAGGAATTGACCCGCGCCGGCCACAAGGTTTTGATCCAGTCCGGGGCAGGCCAGGGCAGCGGCATCAGCGACGAACAATACTCGCAAAACGGAGCCGAAATTGTCGCCGACGCCGCCCAGATCTGGCAACGAGCCGACCTGGTCGTGAAGGTTAAGGAGCCCTTGCCTGCTGAATGGCCTTCGATGCGCGCAGGACAAATCCTTTTCACCTACTTTCACTTTGCCGCCGACGAATCCTTGACCAAAGCCGTCATGAAGTCGGGCATAACGGCCGTGGCTTACGAAACAATAAAAGATGCGCGCGGCAATCTCCCGCTCTTGACGCCCATGAGCGAGGTTGCGGGGCGTATGAGCATTCAAGAGGGGGCCAAGTATCTCGAAAGACCATGTGAAGGGCGCGGCATCCTGCTGGGCGGCGTACCTGGCGTGCTGCCGGCTAACGTGGTCATTCTGGGAGGCGGGATTGTCGGAGCCAATGCGGCCAAAGTGGCCGCCGGCTTGGGCGCCAATGTCACGATCCTCGATATCAACCTCGATCGGCTCCGCTATCTCGATGATGTCATGCCTCGCAATGTGACCACCCTTTTCAGTGACCGGCACAATATCTTGGAATGTCTCAATCACACCGATTTGCTCATTGGCGCCATCCTCATTCCCGGCGCCAAAGCCCCGCATTTGGTGCGCCGCGATGATCTGAAACGAATGCCGTCCGGCGCAGTCCTGATCGACGTGGCCATTGACCAGGGCGGTTGCATTGAAACGTCGCGACCGACTACGCACGGCAAGCCGACATTTATCGTTAATGACGTCGTCCATTATTGCGTGACCAACATGCCGGGCGCCGTGGGCCGAACTAGCACCTATGCGCTCGACAATGTGACGCTGCCTTACGTCCTGCAATTGGCGAAAAAGGGGCTCGATCGTGCTCTGCGCGAGAATCCGGGCCTGGCCCAGGGGGTCAACATCCGCGCCGGCGAAGTCGCCAACCCAGCCGTGGCGGCGACCTTTGGACTCAACTGCGCCGTAAATTAAGGATTCGGGAATCCGCGCCATTCGTGGACGGATAAAGCGGCAAGGAGGCTGCTTGTGGCAACGGCTGACCTTCCCCTAAAGCCCACTCGGGGACGCCGTCTGATACCCGTTGGGCTGCTGGCTCTCTGCGCATTTTATTTTTTTTACGGCCTTAGCGCCGGCGATTTGTATCGGACAGAGAGTTTACGCGCCATTCTCGCTGCCGAGGTCCTGCGCTCGGGCGACTGGATAGTTCCCCGGCTCTACGGCGAACCGATTTTGACCAAGCCGCCCGGAATGTACATCGCAATCGGGCTGGCCAGCCTGCCCTTTGGCGAGGTGAGCGAGGTCACGGCCCGACTTCCTTCCGCCATCGCCGCCAGCTTGACCGTGCTTCTTTTCTATTGGTATTTCCGACGCCAACTCGGACAGCTTGCCGGAATCTTAGCGGCAATCATCCTGCCATCTTCATTGATGTGGCTGGACAAAGCCCCCTCAGCCGAGATCGACATGCTCCAATTGGCCTGGGTGTCCGGCGCGATCCTATTTTTCTTGCGTGCGGTCGAAACTGAGGAAAACCTGGAATCGAAGCCAGTGTCCATCCCCTCACCCCAACCCCTCTCCCCCGAGTACGGCGGAGAGGGGCGTCAAAATATTTTGCGAGCGTGCGCCCCTGCGTCAAAACGCCAGAGCGCACCGACACTAGATTTAGCAGTCCTCCATCCTCCATCCTCCATCCTCCATCTTCCATCCTCCATCCTCAATTCTCGATTCCTTTGGTGGTTAGCCTCACTCGTCTGCGTAGCCGGCGGCGTTTTGACCAAATGGACCGCACCCGCTTTTTTTTACGGTATGGCGATTCCGTTCTTATGGTGGCGTGGGCGAACCAGATTGCTATGGGGCCGGAACCATTTGGCCGCAGCTTTCGTTGGCGCCTCGATTTGCTTTGCATGGGCGGAAGCCGCTATCGCAAGCGCCGGCTGGGAGACCTTTTACCAAACCGTCAGCCGCGAGGCGCTGATGCGTATCTCGCCCGTTCATCATCACCGCCCCTATCCCTGGTTGGAGGTTCTTGCCCATCCCTTTATTCTCCTTGCGGCAAATCTGCCTTGGTCCGCGTGTGCTCTGCTGACTATGTGGCCCAGCTTTGCCAAACTGTGGAATGAACCGGGCCGACGGCTCCTGCAAGCGATGCATTGCTGGGTCTGGCCGAACATGCTTTTTTGGAGCATCATCCCGGACCACGCTTCCCGGCACGCCATGCCTTTGTGCCCCGGCATATCCGGTTTGGCCGCTATGGTATGGCTGGCATGGCTAACGGGAAAAATGACTTGGCCCATTCGGGGCCTTCGCCCGGTCCCCATGCTCGGCGGTTTTCTCGCCTGTTGGATGCTTTTGAAGGTGTTTTTTGTCGAGGCCGTGATTCCCCGGCGCAATGGAGAGAAGTTGCCGTTGCTTGAAATCGTAAGTCCCACTCAAAAGGCGCCGCGCGAACCTCGCGCCAAGGCTGCTCAGATCGCGAAGCTCGTGCCCGCAGGGCAAAGGCTGTATCTCTTCCGGCTTAAAGATGAAGGCATCATGTTCTACTATGGTAGACCGGTCAAACGGCTGGCATGTGCTGAAGATTTACCCTCGTCTGCTGAACCTTTGTATTGTATCCTTGCCAGCGCGGATGAGCGTTTATGGCCAGCTGCACGGCCCATGAATGTGCTGTTGGAAACGACCGATGAACAGGGCGACCCCATCTCGCTCATAATGACTCCTTCCCTCGAAGCTAAGGCACCCAATGCTTCCCGCTGAGAACGTCAAGATCTTGACAATCGGCGAAGTGACCCGAGCTTTGAAATGCCTGGTCGAGGACGCCTTTCCCAGCCTTTGGGTGACCGGCGAAATCACGAGCTACAAGAAACACTCTTCCGGCCACCACTATTTCACCTTGAAAGACGCTGAAGCTCAGTTGAAAGCTGTTATTTGGCGCGGCACTGCCAGCCGACTTAGATTCAATTTAGGCGACGGCATGGAGATCATTGGCCGGGGTCGGCTGGATATCTACAGTCCGCACGGCGAATACAAGTTCATCCTTGAGGAGGTGCATCCGAAGGGTCTGGGCGCTCAAGAAATTGCTCTTCGTCAACTCAAGGAAAAGCTCCTGGCCCTCGGTTATTTCGATCCCATCCGGAAAAAAGTCCTCCCGCGTTTGCCTAGCCGCCTGGCGGTCGTTACCAGTCCGACCGGCGCGGCAATTCGCGACATTATAAAGATCTTGAGTCGTCGCTGGCCCTTAGTCGAAATTTGGATTTGTCCGGTAAAGGTCCAAGGAGATGGGGCGGAGCAAGAAATTGCAGCCGCCATACGCCAGTTGAATGCCATCCACGACGGCGGAAAAGACTTTATCGATTTAGTTATTGTCGGACGGGGAGGCGGGGGGCAAGAAGACCTGTGGGCTTTCAACGGGCCCAGCGTGGCTCAGGCCATCTTTGCCTCAGGCATTCCGATCATTAGTGCAGTCGGTCACGAAATTGACTTGACGGTTGCCGACCTCGTTTCCGATCGCCGGGCCGCCACACCGAGTGAAGCGGCTGAGATCGCGGTGCCCGATCGGCAAGATATTCTCCAAGGTGTGCGAGGAACGCAAGACCGGCTTGGCGAGCTTCTTATCCGTCGGCTGGAACGGTCTCGAGGGCTTCTTCAAGAGCTGGCCGAGCGCCGGCCCTTTCGTTATCCGCTAGAGCGCATTCTAGATTTCGATCAACAACTAGACGGATGGTACGAAAGACTTGAGCGCGCGATGACGCAGCGGTTGACCCAAGCCAAGCAGAAATTCCTATCGAGGGCCGCCCAGCTGGAGTCGCTCAGCCCCTTGAACGTCCTTGGCCGCGGATATAGCCTAACACGGGTCGAATCGGATCAGACCGTCGTGCGCCGCCCCGAACAAGTCCGCCAAGGGGACAGGATCGTCACTTTCCTGCGCCAAGGAAGCATTGTCAGTCGAGTAGAAAAATCTGGGGAGGACAACACATGACGAATTCATCGCCGGACAAGCTTTCCCTGGAGGAATCGCTCGCAGAGCTGGAGCATGTTGTTCGCGACCTGGAGGATGGTCAAATCGGCCTTGAAGAGTCTCTGACTCGCTATGAGTTCGGCGTGGGGCTGATTAAACGGTGCCAGGCTCAATTGCGCCAGGCGGAGCAACGCATCCAGCTTTTGACGGGAGTCAATGAAGACGGACAGCCCGTTTTGCAGCCGTTCCCTGCGTCTTCAGTGGATGTCAGCTTGGGTGATGGCAAACGGGTCAAAAAAAGGCCCAACGACTGCGATGAGCCGTTTTAGAACACATTTTTTCCCGCCCCAGGTCGGGAGCATGACATTTTGAGCGCGGAATTCGATTCTTATCTTGCGGCCAAACAGTTGCTCATTGAGGAGCATTTGCGGTTCTCTTTGCGCCGCCTAGAAAAACGCAGTCCGCCTGCTCTACTTGAAGCGATGAGCTACAGCCTCTTGTCCCCCGGCAAGCGCCTGCGGCCGCTTTTGGTTATCATGGCTGCGGAGGCGACAGGGGCGGCCGATCGAGACGCACTCCCGGCGGCCACGGCAGTGGAGATGGTTCATACTTATTCCCTTGTTCATGACGATCTCCCGGCAATGGACGATGACGACTTGCGGCGCGGTTTGCCGACTTGCCACAAAAAGTTTGGGGAGGCAATCGCGATTTTGGCCGGGGACGCGCTGCTGACCGAAGCCTTCAGCGTTTTGGCTCAAGAGTATCCTCCCGCAACCGCCGCGGCTTGCTGCCGCGAATTGGCCAGCGCCGCCGGAGCGGCCGGCATGGTAGGCGGTCAGGCAGACGACCTGGCCTGGGAGCATAAAGGCGGCACATTGGACGAATTGGAATCCATCCACGGCCGCAAAACCGGGGCCCTATTCAGGGCCTGTTTACGCCTGGGTTTGTTGGTTGCCCAGGGAGAGGCGGCGGGAGGCCCGGACCGGCAAGTGCAAGAGACCTTTGACAGCTTCGGAAGGCGCCTCGGTTTGGCTTTTCAGATCACCGACGACCTGGTTGACGTTGAAAGCACCGCCGGCCAGGCAGGGAAAAGGGTCCAAAAAGATGCCGCCCGTGGTAAACTAACGTATCCGGGATTCTTGGGAAAAATGGAAAGTTTCCGCCGCGCGGAGCGGTTGTGCCAGCAAGCTCAGGAGCTGCTGGGCCCCTTGGGCCCGGCCGGTCGCCATTTGGGCTGCTTGGTACAGAGAGTCTTGCAAAGGGACCGTTGAAAATTTCCTTAACGGTCCGCACCGGGCACCGGACGCTCGGTGAAAATTAGGAGTTGCTTACTGATGTGCGCCGTATTACTGCCCACCATTAAATCACCCGCAGATTTGCAGGGTCTGACCGATCAGCAGCTTTCTCTCTTGGCCCAGGAAATGCGCGATGAGTTGGTGCGAGTTTTGAGCATTCGGCCCGCTCATTTCGCCAGCAACCTAGGCGTTGTTGAATTGTGCCTTGCCCTGCATTTAAGCTTTGACTTTGCCAAGGACCGGCTCATTTGGGACACCGGTCACCAGATTTATCCGCACAAGCTCATCACCGGCCGCTATCCTCAGTTCGACACGATTCGGACGCGCGGCGGGTTGATGGGCTATCCCAACCCCAACGAGAGCCCTTATGACCTCTTCATGACCGGGCACGCAGGTTGTAGCATTTCCAGCGCTTTGGGTCTGAAAGTCGGCGATGAGCTTCTGGGCCATGGCGACAATCATACGGTCGCCGTGATCGGGGATGGCGCATTTCCTTCGGGCATCGTTTATGAAGCACTCAATAATGCCGGCGGGCTGGGGAAGAACCTGCTTGTCATCCTGAATGACAATAAAATGTCGATTTGTCCGCGCGTCGGCGCGGTGGCGCGATGCCTAGATCAGGCGCGGCTGACCAATCTCTATCAGGGCTCCAAACGCCACATCCAAAACATCTTGGCGCGCTTGCCTTTGGTCGGCGGCATGGCCAATCACGCCATCGATAACTTCCGCGACGGCCTCAAGGCGATCTTTACCGGCGGCATGCTCTTTGAGGAGCTGGGCTTCAAGTACATTGGTCCGATCGACGGCCATGATGTCCCCTCTTTGCGTCGCTGGCTTCGAGACGTCAAGGATCAGCGCGGTCCCATTCTTCTTCACGTATTGACGGAAAAAGGTCACGGCGTGGCCCAGGCAAGCGAGGACCCGGTCACGTTTCACACGCCGCCGGTCTTTGAGCAAGTTGGCCCCGAGCGCACCATTCTGGCGCTCAAACGCGGCGGCGCCAAAGCCTACACCGACGCTGTCAGCGCCGCGATCTTCAAGACCATGCAGGAAAATCCCAAGGTCGCTGTGATTACGGCCGCCATGTGCCAGGGCAATAAGCTGGAAAATGCCCGCACCGCTTTTCCCGATCGCTTTTTCGATACCGGCATTTGCGAGTCGCATGCCGTGGCTTTCGCGGCGGGATTGGCCAAGGCGGGAATCCGGCCTATCGTCGACATCTATTCCACATTTCTGCAACGATCCTTCGACCAGATCTTCCAGGAAGTGGCCTTGCAGAATTTGCCGGTGACTTTCTGCCTCGATCGCGCCGGGCTAACCGGCCCCGACGGCCCCACGCACCACGGCGCTTTTGACACGCCG
>JBJMQT010000011.1:0-29434 GCA_045802525.1 Gemmataceae bacterium | reverse complement strand
GAAGGGGTCACAGCCATTAGCCGGTGGTTGAGCGCAGCGACACCACCGGAATAGCGGCCCCCCGTTATCCAGCCGACCCCGCAAGGGGTCGCAGAAAGCTCTCCACCCAAGCCGCCCGTTCTCAACACCGGAAAGCCTGTCTCTGCGACCCCTCCAGGGTCGATTGGGAGACGGGCCTCCGTTACCGGTGGTGTCGCTGCGCTCAACCACCGGCTAATAGCTGTAACGCCTCCGGAGTAAAAATCAGCTCATCCACCGGCTAAGAGCTACGGCCCGCCGGGCTCGACGAAATACCTTCCGGGGGTCGTGAAAAAACCTACAACTATGAGGGGTTTGGGGGTGAGGGTCCGAGTGCGTGCAATAACCGTTTCGTACGGCAAGCGTTCCTGTTCCCCCTCACCCTGGCCCTCTCCCCCGGAGTACCGGGGGAGAGCGGAAAGGCGCAACACTCCGAGACAACACCTTCTGCTACAAACGGCTATTCTCAATGGTTTTCATCAGCCCTGCCCTATCTGCTCTCGAGGGCGAGTTCTATCGAAGGTTTCATTTGAACTCCACCACCTAGCTGCATCCTCCTCCGTCCACTGGTCAGCCGATTGACAATCCGCCAAAGCCGTTTCCAGGCTTTGAGCATCGGGGAATCTCTCGGAAGACTTTTTGGCTAGGCAGCGAAGGACGACCGATTCAAGGTCGGCCGGCACGCCGGGATTATGAGAGGACAAGGTTTCGGGCTTTTCGTAGATATGAGCGGCCAGGACTTTTACGGTTGATCGGCCGGCGAACGGCGGCTGCCCTGTCAGCATAAAGTACGCCAGGGCGCCAAGGCTGTAAATATCGCTACGGCCATCAAGAGTCTGCGGTCCACCGGCCTGTTCGGGCGACATGTATGACGGCGTGCCGGTGACAGTCCCATCCACGGTGAGTTTGCTGCTTTCGAGACTCTCGCCCTGGGGCTGAACCAGCCCGAAGTCCAAGAGCTTGGCCGTGTCCGGAATTCCGCCGCGGGTGCAGATCATAACATTGGTGGGCTTGAGATCGCGGTGGATTAGCCCGATGCTATGGGCCTCGCGCAAGGCGCCGCAAATCTGCCGCAGGAAGTGAACGGCCCGCGCCGGCGGCAAAGGGCCGTGCCGCTCAACGAGCTGTTCAATGGTTAAACCGACCAAGTATTCCATGGCATAGTAAAATGTCCCATCGTCCGACCGGCCATAGTCGAAAATCTGCACGGAGTTGGGGTGGGTGAGCGTTGCGGTCGCCTGGACTTCGCGTTCGAAGCGCTGCATCAAAAGCGGATCGCCGGCGCGTTCCGTTCGGATGAGCTTGATAGCGCACGGCCGGCGCAGGAATTGATGGTCCGCCCGATAGACCTCGCCCATGCCGCCGGCGCCAAGCTGCTCGCGCAGCGTGTATTGCCCGAGCCGCCGGGCCTTAAAAGCTTCGTTTTGAAGCGTGGTGATCCGATACGAGCCATAAATAGCCAGAGCCGCGGCGACCGCGAGCATCAGAAAACTGCCATTGACCCGGCCCAAAAACCACTTATCCGATGGCAACCCATTCGCCGCGCATCCGGCCATCCACACGCACACCGGCAACAGCGTCAACACGGTCACTACCAGCGCGCATCGCCGCCAAGTGTTCGGAATAAGAACTCCATACGCGATGATGTACAAAGCCCAGGGAAAGAACATTTCATAGACCAAGGCGTTAAGGCGTTCCTGGGCTCGCAGCAGGTCTCCGCTGGCAAGCCAGGGACCAACCTCCCTCAAGAAGCCGTCGCCAGGCCAAAGAAAGAGGCTTTGCCGGATCAAGTAACGCACGAACACCGACCCAAATAAGACAAGTTCCAAGGCACGCAGTTGACCAAGTGACAAGCGGACCCGGCTGGCGAGCAGCCCGGCCGCGGGAACGCAAATCAACAGCGCGGTGAGCACTGTGGCCAAGTAAACGTAGAAATGGGGGACTGTAGAGAGGCTGCGAATCGCGGCGTCCGCCATCAGCCCCAGGGTTATGATGTTGTACGCTGTGAAAACCAATGCGACAAACAACAGCCGGCGGCGCAGAAGGACCTGGAGATCCGCCATGCCCGCTATTGTGCTTCGCGAGACCGCGTGCATGGGATGCAGACTGCCAGGCCGTTCGGTGTCCTGGAAATCGACCGTAGGCTCGACGGTGGAACCGCTCGGATTTGGCGTATTGCTAATCATGGGACGCTGGCCGCAACGTAGTCGCTGATGCTAGCCTGGAACCTTTCTAGCCTAGCTCGTTTCACGTCTTACCCCGCCGTGCCATCGTTTGCGAGCCAGCTTGGCGAGCGGAACTGCCCAAGGAGCACCATGCTGGTGCCCATAACGGCTCCAATGAGGTAGTAAAGCGCGGGCGCAGATGTGTCAGACATTGTTTCTCCGCGGCCAGCCTGAACCCAGACCAAAGAGCAAGGACACTAAAACGATCTTTGGCCTACCTGGAAGCATTGAAAACCTCCGACTTGTCCGAAGAGGTGCGGCGCGCCTGGGAATTGGTCAAAAAACTACATTCAGGCCTCGAAGCGAGAAAGCGAACGTAGAGTTTGTATCTTCATCCTCGAATGCTCAGCATCTTGTCGCGCAGCTCCTCCGCAAGGCGAAGGCGCTTGTTGGCGCCTAACGTGCCGAAGTCGCCCCGTTGGCCGATTGGATTTTCCCATACTCCCGTTGCCACTTGAGCGCGGAGCACGGCGGTGTATTGAATCATACGGCCGGCGGTTCCCTCTCCATACACGATTGGCTCTACGCCACAGGAGATAATGGCCGGTCCAGGAATCCGGTAACGTTCCTTGTCTCCTTCAAACAAGACTTCGCGCCGATCTTCATCCATTTTCAAAAACCCCACATCGGTGGCGGTTTCAAGCATGACCCGCCCCCAGTTGCACCGAGGCACAATTTGGACGAAGGTTGCATCCGGGTCGTCGGGATCAACGGTCCCATTAGGCCGTGAGCGAATTTCGCTTTTGGCGCGTTTCTTAAGGTACCATTCCGCAAAGAAGTTTGGACTGCGCAAGCCGATGTAGGTTACGGGGGGAAAAAGCACTGCGCCCAGCGCAACAAGGAGGGGGGCGTTGTCAGTCAGTAGGACCGGCCATCCCTCCTTTTTGGCTTGGTCTGTGCAAAGATAGAGGCCTCCCAATGCCATGAACATAGACCCAAGAAACAGCAGGAGGATCGCCATCGTCAGCGCGCTACAGACAATCAAGACCCTCTTCGACAAGATATTGCCTCTATAAGGATCCTGAATCGGCGAAATTTCCGCGATTGCGGTCGGACGTGCCGCATCGCTTGTCTCGGCCGTCGCGGGCACGGTGGCAGCTTGCCCTTCATCCAGTAGCACGGACAACCCCGGCAACCGGCTCACCAATTGAGCAATCTGGTCCCTGCCAATTGGGAACCGACTAAGGGGCCTGCCGATCCGGCCTTCTTTGACCGTGACATACGCCGGGCATGTCGCTGCTTGGCCTTCATCAGGGCGGCAGTACTCCACGACCAAGGAAGTATTGGCGCCTTTTTTTTGTGGTATGGCGAACGTCTCGAGATTCTGGAGCGCGCTTAGATTTCCGGAGGTGATCATTTCGGCGATAAAATCGCCGTGACCGTAAGGAAAAAGGGCCTGCTCCTTCGATTGCCAACGCTGGCAGTTTTCGCAGAATCCACGCCGCGCCCCGGCAAAACCCGCGATTGTCGGCAACAGCACGATAAGGCACGCATCGAAGCCGAGAAGGATCCAGTTAAAGACCATATCCGCCACATCGCGCCGTGGCATGACCAACAAACGATCACCGAACTGAACGACATCCAATTGCGGGGCGCCCGGATTTGCTCCGCGCCTAAAACCTTGGCGGTCGTCGTCGCGCATATCGGTCTTCATTCGCAAAGTGATGTACTCGGGCAAAAGATCGGGCCGCGACGCCATTTCGGCGCCGAAGGTCGAAACCATGCCCACGTAGTAGTACCCCGCTAAAGTCCCGATCCCTGCAAGCAGACCTAGCAATAGCCCAATGACCGCAATGCGACAGCGGCCCTTGTGGACCGCCAAAAGCACCATGCCCGCGCTAATTAGTCCCGCGAATAGGGCTACGACCGGAATGTAATAGAGGCCGTGTTCAAAAAGGAAATTCATGCCAAACGCCAACCCGGCGCTGACTGACAATGCCAAAGCGGCCAACGGCAGAAACGCCGCCCAATTCACCTTGCCGCTTCTCGGATGATTCAACGAAGAAGTGTCGTCTAGCTCATTCATGGGCTTAGCCTAGTCGAGTGGTTGCTCGAATCGAAAATGACCGACATACCGCCATCTAAAATCACCGGCACACCCCCGTCCATGAGGATTGGCCGCATTCTATCCGGGCGTATGGCGATTGCAAGAAATTCCGGTCTTCGCAATTACCCACTGAACTCCACAAACGCCCGATCTCCTTTAGGTTCCGAACCGAAACGGAGCACATGCCCATCGGGATCTTCGACCTTCATTTCATAGGCCCATTGGTAATTCTCAGGAGCGTGGCGGATCTTGGCGCCGCTGCTTTGGTACTCTTTGTAGAGGGCCTCGACATCCTCAACTCCGATCCAGACCCAAGTCCCGGGGGACCCTTGGCCGCCCTGGCAGAGATAGATGCCGGCGTTGTCCCGGTTGACCGACGTGAAGTGCACCGAGCCCCAATCGGCATTCTTGAATCCCAACACGTCAACGTAATACTGAACGCTGACGGCCATATTCGCGACGTTGAGGATCGGCTGACTGTTTTCAAACCTGGTCCCGACATGGTTCGCCGATGACATTGGACGTTCTCCCGAGCCGATGTTGCTTTGCCCCCGCCAGCGCCCGAATCCCAACTTGCCCCTGCCCTGGCTTTTGCGCCATAATACACAAGTCCATCGGTCCCACCATAACCGAACTTTGCCTGGCAACGCCCTCACTCCCGAAGGAGCCACCACGATGGCCGGTCCCCTGCCCTGCCGCATAGGCTCGCTAATTCTTGCTCTTGTCGTGTTGCTCGGCGCCTCCTTCTGTGCGTCGGCGTGCGACTTCTGCGCCATGCAAGACCGCACTCTCACCAAGCAGGTCAACGAGTCGAGCCTGGTTTTGTTTGGCTCCCTTACGAAGGCGGACGAAACGGCCGATACGACGATCCTGCAAATCGACACGGTCGTCAAAAAGCATGAGATTTTGGGGAAGGACAAATCGATCACGCTGGCGCGCTACATTCCGATTAACCTAAACCCGGAAAAAAATAAGGACACGAAGTTTCTCGTCCTTTGCGATGTCTTCAAGGGCAAGATCGACCCGCTCTTTCTCGTCCCGTGCAAGTCCGAAAGCGACATCGCCAAATACCTCAAGGGCGCGCTCGACGTCAAAGACAGGGAACCGCTCGCCCGGCTGCGTTTCTTTTATCCTTACCTCGACAACGCCGAGCAAGAGGTTTCCAACGACGCCTTCAAAGAATTCGCCAACGCCTCGAACAAAGACATCGCAGCCATCTCCAAGAACGCCGATCCGGACAAGCTGGTCAAATGGCTGGAAGATTCCAACACCCCGCCGCTGCGGTTCGGAGTCTACGGCATGATGCTCGGCTACTGCGGCAAGGAAAGCCACGCCAAGCATCTCCGCGCGTTGCTGGATGATCCGCATAAACGCTTGTCCGGCATGGATGGCTTGCTGGCCGGGTACGTCCTCATTGAACCGAAGGCCGGCTGGGCTTACCTCCGCGAATTGCTCAAGGATGATAAGAAGGAATTCATGACCCGCTATGCGGGGCTACGAGCCGTTCGCTTCTTCCATGACAACGGCCATGACTTGATTCCCGAAAAAGACATTGTCACGGCGATGACGTTGCTGCTCGACCAAAGCGATATTGCCGATTTGGCAATCGAAGACCTGCGCAAGTGGAGCTGCTGGGACCTGGCCGATCGCGTTTTAGCGCTAAACGGCAAGAAATCGCACGATATACCCATCATTCGCCGCAGCATACTGCGCTACGCACTTCAATGTCCGGACAAGAAGACACAAGAGTTCGTAGCCGATATGCGGCAAAAGGACAAACAACTCGTTGAAGATGCCGAGGAATTGCTCAAGCTGGAAACGCCGCCGCCCGCCAAGTCGGCCGGTAAATAGCTGTGTAGGATTCCGAAAAAAACAGCGCTCGCCTTGGGAAAGGAAGCCCTGGAGAAAGAAATGAGACGGATCATAACGCTTGCTTGTGCCGGTCTGGCTCTCCTTGGGGCGCTCCCCCCTGCCCTGGCGTGCAGCATTTGCGGCAGCATTGGCGATCAAAAGACGTTCCGCCAAGACGCCGGCGACAGCAAGCTGATCCTGTTCGGCACGCTCGATAAGTCGACGCCGAACGCCGGGGGCGCCGGCTCAACTGACTTTTCCCTCACCAAGGTCATCAAGACAGACCCGATCTTGGGCGACAAGAAAACCTTGGAGATTCCCCGGTACATTCCGATCGACAAAAACAAGGAGCATCCGCGCTATTTGCTCTTTGTCGATGTGTTTAAGGGCAAGCTCGATTTCTTTCGCGGCGTGCCGGTGCAATCGGCCGATGCCGTGGATTATGTTCAAGGCCTCGTCAAGATCGATCCCACGGATCGCTCCAAGCTGCTGTTGCATTGCTTCAATTACCTGGAGCACCCGGATAAGGAGATCGCTTACGACGCCTATCTCGAATTAGCCAAGGCGTCGGATCAGGAGATCGGCCAAATTGCCGGCAAGCTGGCGCCGGAGAAGCTGCGCGGCTGGATAAAGAATCCCAAAACGCCCCAGGAGCGTTTGGGTCTTTATGCCTTCCTGCTCGGCGGTTGCGGCAAGGACGCCGATGCGGCTTTCCTACGATCCCTGCTCGACAAACCCTCGGAGCGCATCCTTCCCGCCTATGACGGCATTTTGGACGGCTACATTCAACTAAGGCCCAAGGAAGGCTGGGACTTCGCGAAAACCGTCCTGCACAATGAAAAGCAGCCCTTCCAAGCGCGCTTTGCCATCGTGCGTACGCTGCGGTTTTTCCACAATTGGAAACCCGAAGCCACCGAAGCCAACGTCCTCCCTTGCCTGCGCCTCGTGCTCGCCCAGGGGGATCTAGCCGACTTGGCGGTCGCGGATTTGATTCGCTGGAAAAACTGGGACTTGACCGCCGATGTGCTGGCGCTCTACGGCAAGAAGAGCCACGACGCTCCGATCGTCCGGCGGTCAATCGTTCGCTACGCCCTGCTCTGCCCCAAGCCCGCCGCCGCGGCGTTCGTTGCCGAATGCCGCAAACAAGACGCGGAACTGGTAAGCGATGTCGAAGAAGGACTGCAACTGGAGAAGGGAAAGTAGCCGAATTAAAGGAGAGGGGGGAGACCCTGTCTCCTTGTCTCCTTGTCTCCCTGTCTCCTTGTCTTGATCCCCCTCTCCTTGTCTTCAATCCCCGAGCAATTTCGTATTCACCATATACAAATCAAGCCCGCCCTCGCCGCCGGGGCGATCTGAGGCAAAGTAGAGGAAGTGGAACTGGCCGTGCTTGACCAGGCAGGGCGAGCAATCGCCTTTCTTGCCTTCGAGCGAGTTTAGCCGGTCGAGGGGTTCAGGCTTGCTCCAGGCGCCCTCTTCCCACGGGTCTATTTTGTTCTTGTCCCGCGTGCTTTTGTAAAGCGCCCAGCGCTCTTTCCCGGCGGGGCCCTGGAGGTACATCGTCTTGCCGTCTTCGCTCAGCGTGGCGTGAAAATAGTCGGGCGGCAAGTCAACTTTATGAGGCTTCTCAAAGGCCCCAATCCCACCCGGCCGTAGAGACACGAAGATTCGCCAACCCTCTTTGGTCTTGCGGCTAAAGTAAAGCTGAGTGCCTTTGGCCGTCACCCAAGGATGCAGCTCGTCCGCTTCGGTGGAAATCTGGTCGTTATTGAGCGAGCCCGGCTCGAGGAAATGGTCTTTGTCCTTGTGCATGGCTCGGAAGATATCGAAATTGCCGCCCAGCCGAGTGGAAGCAAAGAAAAGATGATTGCTGTCCTTTTCATGGAGAAGAAACGGACTGCGTTCCTCGCCTTCGCCGTTAACGGCTTCCAAGAGTTGGCCTTTTTGCCAGACGCCCGTAGGTTTGCGGTTAGAGATCATGATGTGGAACTTTTTATCTTTGGCCTTACCGGCGTTATTGGAAACGTAATAGAGATGCGGGCCGTCATAGACGCGCTTGGATAGGTCGGGCACGACGAAGGGATCGTCTTCATCGGCCGGCGTATTGACGCCTTCTAACTTGGTCGGCTCGATCGCTAGTTTTTTCTCGTCGGCCTTGGCGGATGAGACTGCAGCCAGCCAAGATGAACAAAGCAAAAAGAGTGATGAAATAAGTAGGCTGTGATATGGCATGACGGGCTCCGGAAAAAGAGAAGTACGGCGGGAGAAGTAGCGGGGTTCTGAAGAGTAATATAATTTGTCCGCTAAGGTTTAGATACCAGCAATTCCCGGGCGAAGGAAGCAATAATTTCTTCGCTGGGAGCGATGAATTGTCGATCGATGCGAATAGAAACAGCGGCACTTGAGTGGCGAAGAGAAAGGTGTGCCAAAGCAGTATTCGGACGCTTCCTTTGCCGCTCGCATAACAGCGAAAATTCGAGATAGGGCAGGCAAAAGCGGTGTGCAGGTCAATCGACGAACACAAAAAATCCGCGGGGATGCCCGGAAGCTAGAAATGCGGCCTAATCGCTTCCCGGAATCCCCGCGTTAAAAAGGCAGGACAACTTTCTACAGCGTTGACGTTACCGGTCCTTCGAGGGGTTGCCCGCCGAGCTTTCTCGTTGCACTATCTAGCACCTCCTCTACATGAGGCGCTAAGGTCTTCGGTAAATAGTCCTTAGCGAGATCACGCGCCAACCCCATTGCGGTGCCGATGGCCAGCCGTTTGACTTTCTCGATCTCCTCGCTGAAGCGTCCCAGCACGCCTTCTTCAGCAGCCCCCTGGAACGATGAAGACGAGAGGTTTGTCGCGGGCGCCCAGTCGCGCGTGCGCCTTGCTCCGCCGTCGGCGCCTCGGAAAGTGTGTCCCGAGCTGCCACTCCCAAAGAGAGGGCCGCCGCCGAACATGCTTCCGTGGTGATGTCGCGCCCTGCCCTTCAGCATAGCCCCAACGGCGGCTCCGCCGATGAACGCCAGCCCGGCAGCGGCGAACGGGTGTCTGCTTACCTGGTATTCGACGTCGAACGTCCGCTTCACCGTGTCCACCGTTTCGTTCACCGTACTCTTAACCGAGTCGATCGTCTCTTCAACGGTTTCGCGAGCGTATTGTACGGTGCCCATAACCTGATTTTCCAAGGTTTCTATTTTCTCGGTGAGAGATTGCCGAGTTTCCTCGATATCTTCCCGAATCACACTTGGTTCTTGATCCATTGCGCGTTCTCCTTGAGAGTCGCGACGGTCTGGGGAGGCGGGAACTGGACTTGGCTGGCCTTTTGTTTGCCAAAGATAAACAAGCCAATTCCAATTAAAGCCAGAATCCCGCCGACGATCCCATAGCATCCCCAGGTGGGGATTGCGGTGTAGTAAGCCAACAGATAAACCAGCATGAACGCCAGAATGAAGCAAGCAAAGACCAAGACGACCAAGCCGGCGGCGAACGATGTCGCTGCCGACTTGGTTTTCTGCCATTCTTGCTTTAATTCTTGCGTCGCCAGTTGAACTTCTTGACGCAAAAGCAGTCGCACGTCATCAACGATGCCCCCGATTAGGGCACTGGGTGATTGTCTAGTTTCTTCCGAAGTCTGCACAGCCATGGATCACCTCCGCACGGCCATCCCCGCAAGGAAGCCGACACCAAAGATCACCAACAAGGAGGGGATCGGATGGCCCCTGACAATGTCGGCGAGATCGTCCCTAATTTCACTGACCCCGTGTTCTTTCAGATACCGACCCGTCGAATCCAAGCTATCCGCGACCGCAGCCGCCGTGGAACCTACGACACCTTCTTGGGGAGCGCTGGAGCGAAGCGTACCCGCGAAGCTGCTTACTTTTTCGCCCATTGTTGAGAGAGCCTGGTCGGTCTTGTCTTGAGCCGTCGAGGCCGCGTCTTGTGCTTTTTGGCTGATTGTTGAGGCGGCGTCTTGGGCCTTTTGGCCTAAATTGGAAGCCATGTCCTTGGCCTGTTGCCCCAGGTTGCCGGCAGTGCTTTGGGCCTTCTGGCCTACCCCTTGGGCTGCGCTGGAGGCCGCCTGTTGACCGTGGCCGGCCGCCTCTCGAATGTTTTCTTTGCCCTGCTGCAAATGTTCCCGAGCCTGATCCATCTTCTTCTCTCCGGTATTGCCCTGGGTAGGAGCAGCCATGATGAACTCCTTCTTCTGGGGCGCGACAGCGCGGGCCCCCTAGGTTTTTGTGCCGTTCAGTGAAGGCACGGAAATCACGGGCTAGCCAGTAATCCGCAAGAACTATGCCAAGGCTGACGGGCAGTCAGAAGTAAGGAACACTGAAGGTCCGGCGAACAGTCCTGCACGAGGAACATGCTTCAATGGGCTGGATCAACCCTTTCGGCTATCGCATGACAAGCATTTTCCGGCTCAGCATTGGGAACCCAAACTCACATTTCGAGACGGGTCTGGTAGGCACTCTGACGGAATAGAACCGCGTCCCGCAATCGTACAATGCTGTCTAAAATGTCGACAGATTAACAAACCTTCCTAGACGTTCGTCCCCGACGATTAGGACATAAACCCTTTTAAGGTACAACCTTGCTGTTTCAGCACTAAGTGATCCGGACATTGCTAGGTCTGTGGCATTCGATTCGCTCTAGCGCTTGGCCAA
This sequence comes from Gemmataceae bacterium, assembly GCA_045802525.1. Lineage (GTDB taxonomy): Bacteria > Planctomycetota > Planctomycetia > Gemmatales > Gemmataceae > JBJMQT01. Next base: position 18,643 of record JBJMQT010000011.1, on the reverse strand, counting down.
GAACTGACTAAGGCTGTCGTGTTGGGCAACTTGGGACGACCTGCCGGAAGCGCTGGCCGGCATTTCAGCGATTGTCCCAAGCGCAGTGATTGCGCATAAGGAAGCCGGAGCACATGAGGTTTTCCAGGCGGACCGTATGATTCAACCCGCCAATGCTTGTCGCCCTCGGTCCTTGCACCGGACTCGTAGTTTACTTACGCTTTCCCCTCAGGTTCAAACGAAACGGCCCTCATTCTCCGATCCGCGATTCTGCGGTGATTCTTGGATTGTCCTCGATGACCAAGGAAAGTACTTACTGTGTCTGGGGAACTATGCGTTGGTCCGTGTACTAGGCACAGACTTGGATTTGCCGGCCCTCAATTCTCTACTCGAACGCATGCGCAATCAGCAGACGCGCCGACGACTCATCTAAGTAATCCAAAAGTTTTGGTATTCAAGGCTGTGAGAAACTCTCATTCGAGAAGCAACCGGCCTACAAGAATGCCTGAGCCGAAAGCGATCGCCAGTAGAAAGATGGTTGCCACGGTGAGGACTGTCGCCCAGAAGGGCGATAGGAAAATGCCTTTTGATTTCTGGGACTGATCCGGAGCTACCACGGCCGACGGGTAAAGTTTTTCCAAATCAAATGCAGGCTCGCCGTGAGTGCCCCAGGCCCCTTCCGGAGAAGCGGCTTTGGGCGGCTTGGCTACGGCCGACCCAGCGGGCGCCTTTGCCGGCTGCTCCACCGCCGGAATCTCTAAAAGTTCATCGAAATCGTGGCGTTCGAAGACAGATCCCCCGGCGGGTGCCTGGCTCTCAGCCGTTGCCGTGCTTTTCGCCGGAACGACGATCTGCCCGGCGCAGGTTGGACAGCGTACGAGCGACCCTATTTTGCGCCTGGAAATGCCTAGCATTTGATTACAGTATGAACACCGAAAGCGAATTGGCATGGTCAGCTTTCTCGCTTGGTCTCGCCAGATATGATAGTGGCTTGCAGCTTCTTCTCGCCTCAAGAAGCGGACTCGCACGCTCTGGTGCTATTGTCGTTTATTGAGCGTCCCGGTTCAACAGGCTCTTTTGTCGCTCGCTTAGAAGCCAGATGGCTTTCTTTGAACGCATAAGCAGAATTTCATTTTTTCGTGCTGCCCGATTGCGGCTCGGCTGCTGCTCCGAGACGCTCTTAGAGCGCTAAAGAGGGCAATAGAACAGGTCTCGCGCGGGTGGGGCACAATGCAATGCAACGTTTTTGTAGCAACATAGCGCTTGCATCCGGGACGGTCGTGCTTACAATCGCCACGATCATCCGCAACCCGCCGAGGTCCTCTCCATGCTCTTGGCCGTTCTCTACCAACAGCAGCTTGATCCTCTTTCCGGCCGGGTGTTCTGGTCGCCCTTCTGGTCAACGCTACTGGCCGGCCTGCCGGTAATCGTACTTTTTTACCTCTTAGTGTTTCGCCGTTGGCTGGCCCCCTGGGCGGCCCTTGGAGGAGCCGTTATCGCGGTCCTGGTGGCGGGACTGGTGTTTGGCATGCCTTGGGACATGGCCGGGGAAGCGCTCCTTTCAGGTGCAGCTTTTGGCATAGTGCCCGTCGGCTGGACCATATTCTGCGCCATGTTGCTTTACAACGTCTCCGTAGAATCCGGGCAGTTCCGCGTCGTGCGTCGTTCCGTCGCTGGGCTCTCGGGCGATGCCCGCATTCAAGCCGTGCTGATCGGCTTCTCGTTTGGCGCTTTTCTCGAAGGTGCGGCCGGTGGCGGCAGCCCCGTGGCGATCTGCGGCGCCATCTTGGTAGGGCTGGGCTTCAATCCCTTCCTGGCCGCCGTCATCTGCCTGATCGCCAATACATCTCCCGTCGCTTACGGGGGATTAAGCACACCTCTCCTTGTCTTGTCGGGCGTTACCAATCTAGACGCCTTTTCGCTCAGCCAGATGGCCGGCCGCCAATTGCCCATCATGTCGTTCATCATTCCTATGTGGATGGTGCGCTGTATATGCCCCTGGAAGCAGACTTTCGCAATCTGGCCCGTGTTGCTAGTGGCGGGCGGCTCCTTCGCGGGCATTCAAATGCTGTTTGCTCATTCGCCGTCGCTTTTTCCCATGACCGACATTGCGGGCGGCATATTGTCGTTGATCGTAACGGCCTGCTTCTTGAGCTTCTGGAAGCCCAAAGAAGACTGGCATTTCCCTAAAACGGCCAAGTCCCCAGCGGAAAGTCCGAGAACCGACAACTTGGAACAGCGTACCCCGAAGCCCGTCTTGCCCCACGGCGAGTTGCCTTTGATGGACGATCCCGATGTACCCGTAGTGGATCTGCCTTTGACGGCTGGACGCATTGCCAAGGCTTGGATGCCGTTCGCGCTCATGTCGGTTTTCTTGTTGGCGTCGGGCCTATTGCGGCAGGTGGAAGGTGGTTGGGTCAAAAGCGCCAAGGAGACTGCTAGGACGAAAGGTCTTGAGGACTATACGCAAGCGCCCCTGCCCTCTTGGATGGGCATGCAATCGCTGTATTTGATCAAGGTGCCGGGCTTGCATCTGAATTCGGCGCGCGATCCGAGACTTCAAGAAGAGGGAAACAAGGGCGCACGTGAAGAGGCGGTCTTTAGCCTGGCGCTTTTGACCTCGCCGGGTACACCGGTATTTTTTTCCGCCATTCTGTCGATGCTGTTTCTGCGGATGTCGTTGTGGCAATGTTGGCGGGCCCTTAGAGTGACGTTCTGGCAAATGCGCATTCCGATCCCAACGATTGCGCTCATGATTGGGCTGAGCTATATCACGCGCTATGCGGGCATGGACGGCACGCTCGGTTTCGCATTTTCCAGCACCGGAGCGATGTATCCTTTCTTTGCCGCGTTTCTTGGCTGGCTGGGCGTCTTCCTCACCGGCACCGACGCCGGCAGCAATGCACTGTTCGGAAGCCTACAAAAGATCGTGGCGGATCGGATTCACCAATTCACCAACTTGACCCAGGTTCAAGCGCAAATCCTCATCTGCACGACTAACAGCACCGGCGGCGTCATGGGCAAAATGATCGATGCCCAGAGCATCTGCGTGGCCACCGCGGCTACCAATCAAGTGGGCAAGGAGGCCGATATCTTTAAGGCGGTCGTGTGGCACAGCGTTGCAATGGCCGGCTTAATTGGGTTGATAACGCTGCTTCAAGCCTATGTCTGGCCGCTGACTTTACTTGTACCGACAAAGTAGATCGCCGCTCTTCCTTGGTACTGCACCGCTTTCCTGGTATTGGCCCCACGAAATTCTTTGGCTATAGTCCGAACCCAATAACGGTGTATGCGTAAGCGCCGCGCAATCTGCGCAATTTCCGGTAGAGGAGAAGAGCCATGCCACGGACGGGCTGGTCGTTGGCTGTGTTGACTGTGACATGGAGCGTTGCGTTAAACGGGGCAAGCCCGGCAAACGCTCAGGAAAAACAAACCCGCGAGTTTGCCGTTACGATTGATGGCAAGGCAGCAGGTTTTAACACCATGACGATATCGACTGATAAACTGGGCCGGCAAATCATGTCCAGCCAAGCGAAAATCAACATAAACTATCTGCTGGCCAGTTATAAATACTCGTATTTTGGCACGGAGGTCTGGAAAGACGGCCGTCTTCAAGGATTCAGCAGCACCTCCGACGATGACGGCAAGAGATTCACGGTTACCATCGTTCCAGACAAGAATGGTTTGCGCGTTACATTTAACAAGAAAGAGCGCACGACAGGGCCCGATGTTTGGCTAACCACTTATTGGCGCTTGCCCGATCCCAAGCTCCTCGCCAAGGACGGCAAGGTGGAATTGGTCGACGCGGACACGGGTAAGCAACTGGCGGCCAAGCTGCAAACCGTCCCGGGCGGGAAAGTCGCCGTGGCGGGAAAAACGTGTGCGCGCTATCGGCTCACGGGCGAAGTAAAAGCAGACCTCTGGTACGACGAGCAAAATCGCCTCGCGCGGCAGGAGTTCGACGAAGATGGCCATCACGTCGTGTTGACGCTCAAAGCAATTAAGTAGGGGCAGGCGCGCTGTCTAGGCAGCAATTTTCACCAGGCAATCGCTCTTGCCAAAAAAATCGGAAAGTGGTTTGCTTACGCAGAATCCGCTAGAGTCTCGAATGGGGATAAGCAAATCCAAGAAGGTGTACCATGACAGATCGGCAATCCATCCGGAAAACGCTCGTCGAATTGCTCGAGGCTGACACGGGTGAAAAATATCCCAACCTTGATGAAAGCACGAACCTGCGCGAAGGCCTGGGGCTTGATTCCGTGGATGTCGTAAGTGTTGTGTCACAAATTGAAAGACAGTATCGCATACGGCTGACGCATCAAGAGTTAGAAACGCTCGCAACAGTGGCCGACGTGCTAAACCTGCTTGAATCCAAACTAGTCGATCCCCCGGCCACACCGGCGCCTTCGGCTGACACCTCCGCAGCGTAAACTAACCGAGGAATAAACGAAAAATCAAAAGCTAAGAGACGCTAAACTTTGTTTTGCGTCTCTTAGCTTTTAATATTCCTTTTTGCCTCTTAAGCGGCTCATGCCGCTTGGCGTGGGAGGATTTCCGGCCCCGGTAAGGCAATAACCTTTCTGAGCTCGGAAAACGCTTTGACCAGTCCTTTGACGGACTCCGTGGTGTGATTAGCGTTGACTTGGATCCGTAGGACTCCGGCGTGATAGGGCACAGCCGGAAACGTCACGGATTGAACATAATAGCCTTTTTCAAAAAGAAACATGCCGGCATTGAGCGTGTCGGCCTCGTCCCCGACAAGAACTGAAACGATTGGAGTTTGGCCGCCCAAGACGCCCAGGTTCATCTCCTCAAGCCCGCCGGTCAATAAGTTCAAGTTGCGATTCAGACGGCCAATCAGCAGGTCATATTCTTTTGACATGAGAATGTCACATACCGTGCAAATCGCCTCCAGGTACGGAGGCACTACCGGTCCCCCAAAAATGTAAGTATTGGACCGCATTTTCAGGAGGGGCTTGACGGCGGCCGGGCAGCCTATGAATCCGCCGGCGCAAGAAAAGCCTTTGGAAAGCGAACCGATTACAAACGTGTTTTGATAATCACCCAGCGCATCGAGGACCGTGCCTCGGCCTTGCTTACCAAGGACACCGGTTCCATGGGCGTCATCGACGTATAAAACCGCGTTATTAGCAAGGGCCACGCGATTGAGCTCGGCAAGCGGTGGCAGGGCGCCGCTCATGCTGTAAACGCCGTCGATCGCTACGACGGCGCTACGGAACGAGCCCGCCTCGCGAAACGCCCGAACCAAGTCCACCGGATTGCAATGGGAAAAGAAGACGACCCGGACGCCGTTGGCTTTGGCAATCTTGGCGCCTTCCTGGATCGAATTGTGGGCTTGCTCGTCGATCACCAACAAGTCTTGGCGGCCTACGAGACCCGGGATGGCCCCCATGTTGGCAAGGGTGACGGAGGGGTAAATCAGCACGGCTTCAATGCCGAGCCATTTCGCCAGCTTTTCCTCCGCCTCTTCATTGGCGCGGACGCTCGAAAAAGCGCGTGAAGCGCCATTGTGAGTCCCCCAGCGATCGATGCCGCGCCGCACAGCGTCCTGCACGCGCGGATCCTGATCCAAGCCCAAAAAGCTGTCCGACCCAAAGTTGACCACGCGATGGCCTTTGAGCACGATTTGCCGGTCGGGGCCGATCTCCTCGACGATCAAATCCTTCAAATGGGTCGTGGGAAAAAGAGCTTCAAAATGCTCGACGAAGCGGACTAACCCGTTCTGTCGCAGAACTTGGGTCAACGACTCCATCGGCGGTTTTGGCATGCCCTACCTTTTGCTTGGCAAGAGGATGTCCAGAAGTTCAGCGAGTTTTTAACGCAGGTGAGTGTCCCGGTGAGGCTGCCATAAAAGCAAAAAGCGCCCCGGCAAGCAATCGCAACTCCTCGAATCGGATCAAGCCTCAAAGAAGACGGGGTTTAGGCAAAGTAGAACAACAAGCAAGCGGGTGAAAGTTAATGAATCAAACCGGCGAGTTTCACGGCAAACGGCAGTGGCTTTTGGCGCCCTTCTACATAGAGAGCCGGATTGACCGGCTAGGTGGAACTGCCTACTATCGTCGGGCTTCGGCGACCTAATTACTTGGAGATTTCCAGAGGCGGACCGGCGCATGGAGAAGCAGGCACTCAAAGGTGCTTTGGCTGATGATCACGTCGAAGGCAAAGCCTTGCCTGGCGCCGAGGCATCCGCTGGCTCCGCTGTTCGTAGTGACTTGCTTCTAATCCTCTTGCTTATCATCCTTTTGATGCCCCTGCGTGTCTGGCAAATCCAGCAAACAGAGGTGGCCGCGCGGGATAGCATCGGCTACATCCGCATCGCCTGGCAACTGCGCCAGCATCCCTGGAAGGACGTCGTCAAGTCAGCCGATCAGCACCCCGGCTACCCGCTTGCCTTATTGGCAATGTTGGGGCCGGTTCGCTGTTTCAGCGATGCGCCCGAATGCTTGATCATGCAGTGGAGCGCCCAGTTAACCAGCGTAGCATGCGGATTGATGTTGATTGTGCCGATGTTCTTCCTCGGAAAGGAACTCTTTAATCGGACGGTCGGATTCTGGACCGCGGCGTTCTTCCAATTGATTCCAGCAGGCAGTCGCGTGCTGGCGGACGGTCTGTCCGAGGCGACATTTTTACTTTTTGCCATCACGGCGGTTCTATTTGCCGCCAAGGCTTTGCGAAGTCGTTCGCTTTTTTTGTTTGGGATTTGCGGTTTATTGAGCGGTCTGGCTTACCTAGTGCGTCCCGAAGGCGCCCTGGTTGCGGGGTCTACCGCATTAGTCCTGATCGGTATGCAAGCCGCAGTTCGCTGGCGGCAAACCTGGGTTCAACTAGGATTGAGTGGATTTTGCCTCCTATTGGGATGGTGCCTTGTTGCTGCACCTTATATGCATGCTATCGGCGGATTCACCGTCAAATTGTCGTCCAAGTTCATGCTCGACCCTTCTCTCAAATTAAGCCCTCCTGCCCCCCCCGATGTCGTTTGGCAAGAGCCGGAACCGGCTGGTTTCTGCGGCCCTTATGCAGGGTCTCACTTGCTGGCAGTCTGGCTTAACGATGCCAAGTCGAGCAGCCTCACGAGCGGGCTGCGAGCGCTTGGTTTTGAAGTCGCCAAGGGTTTTGGGTTCCTGGCGTGGATACCGGCTTTGTCAGGCATGTGGTGGTTTCGAGATCGTTTACGGTTTCATCCCGGATCATGGGTTCTTGTTCTGATCGCCGGCGCCCTGTGGATGCTCCTTTGGCGGTTGGCTGCCGTGGTTGGCTACGTATCCGAGCGCCATACGATCCTGTTAATCCTTTTCGGCTGTTATCCGGCGGTTGCCGTTTTGCTGAAGCTCGGGCAAAGAATAACCGTTAACCTCAAGACCTATGGTCGGCGGTTGGAAAAGCCTTATTTCTCTTCGGCCATCAATTTCGGATTTGGGCCTGGGCTGTTGGTAATTGCATTTCTTGTATCGTTCCTGCCCAAGAGTTTCGAACCGCTGCACGCGAATCGAAGCGGTTTTCGCGACGCGGGCTTTTGGCTCGTCGAACATACGCATTCTTGCGATAGAGTTCTGGACCCTTATTGTTGGACGCACTATTACGCCGGCCGCGTCTTCCAGGAGGGCAATCCGCAAGAACCGCTCCCCGGCTACAAACCGCTTTGCTATGTAGTGCTGGAACTGTCAGGAAATGCCCATCTCCGGTTGAACGACATTCCTGCCGCTAAACAATTGGCTTCCGAAGGCCGTCTTGTCTACGAATGGGAGGGTGCGCGCAAGAAAGATCTGTGCATTGTCCAGGTTTACGCCTGTCCGATGAAGCCATTGACCCCGGGGCCACCGCCTCAGCAGAAAACAGTCGCCATTGCACCGGCAGAAGCGGAATCCAAAAAGCGATCCGAGGAGCCGAAACGATGACCAAGCAGGCGGAACGCGATTATCCCCTAAAAGTGGATCAGGAGCATCTCTACCGCAAGCCTTTCAATGACCCGCGCGTCTTCCGCGAATTTGCCACCGTGCTGCAAGTTTTTCAGGGGCTCGTGCCCGCGGGTGGGTCGATCCTCGACCTCGGCTGCGGGCCCGGTTGGTCGAGTCTTTTTCTTTCCAAGGCGGGATTCGAAGTAACCGGCGCCGATATCTCGGAACGCATGATTGAGATCGCCCGCGAACGCGCCGAATTGGAAAGTGCACAAGCGAGTTTCTTTGTGACGGACATGGAAGAAATGGACTTGGACAAAAAGGATTTCGATGGCGTGCTGCTATTCGATTCGCTGCACCATTGTCCGGGCTACAGCAAGGTTCTGACTCGCGCCTGCGAGCACTTAAGCCCTGGCGGCTATCTCATGTTGCTCGAACCCTCCTGGCTCCATCGTTACTCGCCTCACGCGCGGGCCGCCTCGCGGACCTACGGAGTCACCGAGTTAGGGTTCTCACGGTTTCACCTTGCCCAAACACTTCGTCGCGCCGGATTCAGCAGAGTCACCAACTATTACGATGGCGGCAACGCCTTCCGCGGCGTCCTGGGCTTTGTCCTTACCAATCTACGCGTTTGGTCCAGCTATTTGTGTTGTTCCCCGCGCGTCAAGCAAATCCTATTAGCCAAGAAATAGATCTGGGCCCCTGGAATTTCGCAGTTCGTAAGCTTTTCAGGCTGAAGACACCCTTGAACCTGAAGGCGGGAATACAAGCCTAAAATGCTTCCCACTTGGTTCTCTCCATTTCGCCTGACCCCCGATGGAAAGAGTTGGAAAGCATTTTCAGTTTTGGAAAGAATGGAAAGAATCCTTTGGGCCTCTTTCGGGGCTTTTGAATCCTCGCAGCCGTAACGTATTTCTTCAGTCGGATTTTCCAGCCAATAGCAGAATTACCTGGGCAGCCAGAACAAGTGCCGCTGTTTCCACACGCAGAATCCGCGGCCCTAACCCGACATGGTTCCATCCGGCCAAGTGGCCTTGTGCGACTTCTTCTTCGGTGAAGCCCCCTTCCGGCCCCACGGCGAGAACGATCCTGCGGTCGGTCGCTCGATCGCTCCACGAGAACAAAGAGGAGCGGACATCTTGGCAACCTGTTTTGGCATCCGGGTTGGGCTGATTGCCGGTGTCCGGCGGATGGGCGAGCAATTTCTGCGATGGCAAGGCGGATCGGGAACAATAAACGGTCCAGTCGATCACCGGCTCGATTTGCATCAGGACATTGCGGCCACACTGCTTGCTGGCCTCGATGACCGTTCGCTGAAGTTTATCCAGTTTGGCTTCACGCGGATTGACCACGCTGCGCGCTGTGCGGAGGGGGACGAACCTTGTCACGCCGAGCTCGGTCAGCTTTTCAACCAAGAATGTAGCCCGGTCGCCCTTTGGCAAGGGGGCAGCCACTTCCAGGAAAAAGGGCAACTCCCGTTGAGGTTGTTCGGCCTTCACAATTTCCAAGGAGACGCTGCGGCGCGATGCGTCCACGATATCCGCGAGATATTGTTTGCCGTCTCCGTTGAATAAGTAAACCTGGTCGCCTCGGCGAATGCGGCAAACTGTGGCGAGGTGATGGGCTTCCGGGCCACCAAGATTGATGGGACTTTCTGTCAACGGCGAGTTGACATAATATCGTTCAGCCATTCCTGGTATCCTGTCTTGAGAAGCGGTCCGTGCAGAGCGGCGACAAGGGATTAACGCCGCCTTTCTTCGAGAGCCGCCCGACATGGAGGTCCTGATCATGCCGCCAATCACCCCGCCGCTAGCCTCGTCAACCGTCCCGCCCACCCGTCGCCAATTAGATGAATTAGACGCCTTGCTACAGCGAATGTTGGAACTGCCGGTCCACGCGGTTGAAGAAGAACCGGACTTTCGAGAACCGGAAACCGACCCAGCTGCGACGGCTCCTTCCGAGCCGATCGAGGTGACCTACTGGAATCCTCCTCCGTCTAAACTTCAGCCGGAGCCGTATGCGGCCGGAGCGACCGAGCCGCTCGCTTTTCATTCTACTTCGGCGCCGTTGAGTTGGAATTCTGATGAAGGGGAAGCCGATTTAACCGCCGCCGATTCTTCCCTTGGAATTGAGCCTTATGCCTCCGAATTTATACCGGAGGAAGGCCCTGGGAAGGAATTTACTGACAAAGGTTCTATCTTGGGCGACGAAGAATATAGAGTGCCTTGGATTCTGGGCCCCTTGCTCTGGATCGATCATTTGTATGAATCTTTCGCGGCCAATTTCGGCAGGTCGGGACTTTGGCTGCGCGGGCCGTCGGGGCGAGCGTTTCTCGGCGGTCTAGGCCTGGTGGGTCTTGGGTTAGCTGGGGCCCTGGCAATTCTCGAACGGATCGGTTGGCCCCATTAGCGTTAACCGGCTATTATAATGAAACAGGGAGTAGCGGATTACTCTATTCCGCGGTCCTTTGTGCTGGCTTGTTTCGCGTTTTCAAAGCTCGGAGAAAGGTTCGATGCCATCCCCCAAGCCCGGTCAAAGGACTAAAGAGAAGCCGCCGCCCGCTCCTCCCTATAATTTCTTGGCTGGTTTCCTTAGCTATCTAATCCCCGGTTTGGGCCAGATCTACCAAGGGCGGGTCGGTAAAGGCCTGCTTTTCCTGGCGTGCATCTACAGTCTTTTTGGTTACGGCATGGCTCTTGGCCAATGCAGCAACGTTTATATTCCGGACCCACAGGGTCTACCCAAAGTCGCCTTGCCGGTTTTTGGAACACAAAGCGGGACGGTAAAGGCGCTCTACCATCGGCCGCAATATTGCGGCCAATTTTGGACCGGCGTGGTTGCCTGGCCGGCCATATGGCAATACAAGCGCTACGATCCCCAGGTGGAAGCCGATCCGGTTTTGGGAAAACTCCAGCGTCAACCGACTGAAGAGCGCGTCAACGAATTGCAAACCAACGGCGACCGGACCTGGGATCTAGCCTGGGTCTTCACGGTCATTGCCGGCGTCTTGAACATAATGGTTATATACGACGCGGCGGCCGGTCCCGCATTTCGTTTGAACGAATCAATGGCGGCGGAAGGGAAAACGCGCAACAGTGATGCCTTTCCGGTTGCAAGTGCTTAGGCCTCGCCCCGCAATCAGCACTCGCTTTCGGTTGCCAATGCCCTCGTAGGGTCGAGAGCTACATGACAAATATACCGTACTACTGGCACCTGCCGATTCTGATTGTCGTAATCAGTCTCGTCTACAGCGCCACACGCTTTGACAACTGGAGCGGCATCGTTCGCGAGGCCCTTCGCTGGGGCGTTCGGTTAACGGTGTTTCTCTTTGCCATCGTCGCGGTTCTGTTTGTTCTGGGGAATCTGATTTGATGAGGGCCCCGTCGTCCAAGGGCCACTTCGCGCAATTTCTAGCCGGCCGCATTTGCATAAACAGGACGCCGAAGCGCCAGCGAAGGAGCCCGCTCCCTCGCTGGCGCTTTAGGCTCAAAATTCTTGAGCTTTCAAACCACTCTGTTCTTTTGACATGACAGAGATTCCCGGTTCACAACCTACACCCGATTTGCCTCCACGCAAACCAGCTGACGATGAATTGGTCCGGCGCGAGCGCTTTCGCTGGGATGCTCTATTTCAGCGATCGTCCGCTCCGTTGTTCGTTCTGAGCCGGCGCCGGTTGGTGTTTGTTAACCACGCTTTCGAAGCTCTGTGTGGAATCGCGGCTTCAAACTTGATCGGTCTGGCGTGCTCACGACGTACGCCGGCGGGTCGGGGTTTGGAGATTGCCATTGCAAGGATTCTAGCGCCGCCTCCTGAAACATTGCGAGGCAGCTATGCTCGGTCCACGCGCGTGGTACGTGTCCTTAGGTCCGCCTACCATACTTGGGAAATCGAATATTTCCCGTTAGGCGCTGCGGGAAGGAATACGCTCCAAGAAACCATGGCCTCAGTGGTCACGCATGTAGGGGGAGTGCCCTTTTCCGCCACTTCTCTCGGTGTAGGAGAAAAAGAAAAGGCACTTTACATTCTTGGAAAGATCATGGTCGCCCATAGCGAAATCCCGATGCGGGCGGGGCCTCTGCCGGAAAAGCTTTTAGCGCTCCGTCAGCGTGCCTTTCAGCGCTACCGCCTGGATTGCTTAAGAAGTCAGGTTCCTGAGATGGAACAGGTCGCTAATCAAGTGGCTCTTGCGTGCCAAACCGATGTTCCGGTTTTGATTCGCGGCGAACCAGGCGCCGGAAAGCAATGGGTCGCGCGAACAATTCATTCGCAAGGAGCGGAGCGAGAGGGACCATTCATTGCACTCGATTGCCAAGGCATACCGGAAGGCTTGATTCGTTCCTTTCTTACGAATGACAAGGGAATCCTACATCGGGCCGGTCCCGGCACGCTTTATTTGCGAGAGCCGGCGTGCTTGCCGCGCGAGCTTCAGCAGACAATCCATGATTGGCTGGATGACCGAGACGAGGCACAATTCCGCCTGGTCGCAGGTATGAGTCCCGACTCAAGCGACAACAAAGAGCGTGAGCGCCTCCTCCCTGGATTTCGCGCCGCTTTGGGTACGATCTTCATGGATATACCTCCTCTCCGCGACCGCCTCGCCGATTTGGATTTTCTCATAGAAACTATCTTGAAGCGTCTCAATGAGGACGTAGCTTTACAACCCCGGACTGTCAGTCCAGAGGCCAAAGCCCTTATTAGGGCATTTACCTGGCCCGGCAATTTGCGAGAGCTTTATGAAGTCCTCGCCGGAGCAAGTCGTCGTGCCGCCGGAGACACGATTGGTCCGGAAGAATTGCCCTCCTATTTGCGACTTTTGGCACGTATGGACAAGGCTCCAGGTCCGGCGGCGGACCGGTTGTTGCCGTTGGACCAAATTCTTGCCCAGGTTGAGCAACGGCTCATCCAGTTGGCCTTGAGACTGGCAAAGGGGAACAAGTCCCGAGCCGCGGATCTGCTGGAGATTCCTCGAGCGCGCTTGTGGAGGCGCCTGGACCAAGCGGAATAACCCCTTATGCATCACCCTCAATTGCTCGTTCATGAAGCCGATGGCCAGCTTGCGGCCGAACTTAGGGAGCTGGCAACCAAGAAACGGCGCTGGGCGTTGCGGGAGCCGCGTCAACGCGAAGCCTGCCTAAGGCTCTTGGAGCGGGGCGGTCCCAGCGTGTTTGTCATCAAGATCGGTCGCGACGTTGAAAATGAGCTTTCGCTCCTGGAGCAAGTTAGCTGGTTGTCACCGCATACTCGCATCGTTGCCGTCGGTGATACCGAGAATCCGTCGCTGGCCGATCTGGCGTGGGATCTAGGGGCAGCCTTCGTCCTTTTCCCACCACAACCGCGTGAGCGCCTTGTCGAGCTTGTCGAATCGTTGATGTTATCCTTTCCGAAGGTCCCGCAGCCGTTATTGCCTGCAGCGGAATGTGGGGAAGAAAAGGCTGATACATGATCAGCGCCTATGAACTGCCCCTGCTCGATGAGACCCGGTGCACCGGCCGCGGAGATTGCGTGGTAATTTGTCCGACGAACTGCCTGGAAATGGACGGTCCTGTGCCCTGGATGCCTCGGCCCGGCGATTGCATCAGCTGCTCACTGTGCGTTTTAGTCTGCCCTGTTCATGCCTTGACCATGGTTGAGCTTCAGCAAGCGTGAGGCCTGTTTCATAACAAACCTTGAAGGAGGTCGTTTCGTAACATTCGTCTACATGTTTAATAGCAACGAGTTACGCCGAAAGCGCTAGCTGTGTGTTATGAATGTTATGAAATGCATGAATCCGCCAAAATGCTAACCGGCTTGGCGCGGGAGAGTGTCCGCCTAGGAAAGGGGCCCGCGGAGGGGGACTCATTCCGCGGGCCCGGGCAAACAACCGACTCGTGGGCATTACCGACTGATATTGGACTTAGCAAGATATGCCGGCGAAGCTTCTAAATCCTTAAACGATGCTTTCACTTGTTCGCCAGCCCGAACAATTAGGCGCTTAGTAAGTTCGTAAGTCTTGCCATCGCGCTCGACTTCGGCGCGAACGACATAGTAGTACGCCTGACCGACTTCGAGGATTGGCGTGCTGAAGGCGCGGCGACTCGAAGCTGTCTTCATCGGCTGGTCGTCGATGAATAACTTGGCCTCGGTCGGGACCTCGATGATCAATTTGGCCTTGGCTTCCTTGGAGCTCTCCTTGGGTGGCGGGGCGGGCTCGCCGGCTGGAGGCATCGGGGTGCTCGGGATAACTTGATAGGGAGACGAGAAGGGAACCGCGTAGCCGGCGCAGCCATAGCAGCCATGGCAACCATAGCAGCCGGACGTATAGGCGCCATAACTGCTGCCATAGCAGCCGCCGTAACACGCACCATAGTTTCCGCCATAGCAATTGCCGTAGCAACCGTTGCAGCCGTTGCAACCATTACAACCATTGCAGCTTGTATGGCCGCACATATTCCGGAAAAAACCGCAATCGGGCGCGCTGGTGCCGGTCGTCAACGCAGCCATCACAACCATGCTGTACATGCCTCGTACCTCCTTCAAGGTGGCTCGGGTGAAGCTCAATATCCCCAGGTCAAAGGAACGGACCGTAGGCTTAAATGGAAGCCTAGCTAATATGGGGTAAATAGTAAAATTGGCTAAGGCTGGCGTCAATGTGAAATTGAACCATTTACCGGTCGGGTAGGGTTTCCCAGGTGGAATAACTGGAGGTTCTGGCAAAGACTGACCGCTATTGCCAGCCGCGCCGCTGGAAAATGACGCTGGCAAGCCCTCCCCAAAACATGGCTAGAAGAGCAACGGCAGCAACGTTGCCCCAATGATACCAGGCCCACTGATCCGCCAGGGCAGCGTGAAGCATCCGCGGGCAGTGAAATTCGACCGCTAAGTAAGGCAGAACGGGGATATTGTTTTGCTGGCAAATGAAGACCAACAAGGCCACCGCCATCATGTAACACATCGATCCCATGCTGGCTGCCCGCTGCGTTCGTGCCAGACTGGCAATGGTCAAGCCGACGCCAAGCGACGCCATGGCGCTGGCAAGTAAAGCCAGCCAGAAGACCGGACGCGTCAGAACGGCGGGACTGTAGATTCCTGCCAAAGTGGCCGCCAAGGCCATGCCCATAACCGGATAGAACAAGAATTTGGCAAGCAAGATCTCCCCAGGCGAAGCAGGCGAAAGCGCCTGCGCCAAAAGGATGCCGCGCTCGCGCTCCTCGCATGTCAACGATGGCAGCAAGTAAACACAGACAAAGAACAGGGCAAAGAGCACCAACGAGGTCGCGAGCGCCGAACGCGGATCCATCCCGCCTGCCAGTTGCGAGCGCTCCTCTTCAATTTGCGGCAAGAAAGCCGCCCTATGGAAAGCTGAACTGACTCGAGCGAGAGCGGTGGATGCCTGGCCGGCAAAAAACCGCTGGGTTTCTCGCCAAAACCATGCCTCGTAGGGCGCGAGGGAAGTGCCGCCGGCGTCGGGATGCCATATCCAAACCTTGTAATGGGATCCCAGAGTCTCGGCATTCAACTTGCGCACTTGAATTGCTCCGGCGCCGGGAGGGTAAACGACTTTGCCCTCTTTTTGAGGCGCCTGATCCAGGCGTCGAAATAGCACATGCTCTATGCCCGAGGGCACGTGGTTTCTAAGGTGGCCGATCCACGGGTTTTCTTCTTCGTAATCAAGAAAACAGACCTGCAATTCCCCTGTCAAACCACCGGTAGCAGTCGGCTTGTTTTTGCCAAAGATTGACAACAATAACGCGGCAACGATGAGCAACAGCGCGAGCACAAGACCGCCCCGGTTGGCCAGATGCCGGTGCAGTTCCTTTTGCAACAGAGTTTTTAGGATGTGGAAGCGCATGTGTCAGTGGTCAGTGGTCAGTGGTCAGTGGTCAGTGGTCAGTAGTCAGTAGTCAGTAGTCAGTAGTCAGTAGTCAGTAGTCAGTAGTCAGTAGTCAGTAGTCAGTGGATGTACACTATAAAGAGAAGGCTACTTTTTTGCGTTTGCAACTAACCACTAACCACTGACCACTGACCACTACTGACACCTTAAGTAAACTCCGTCCCAGTCAGTTTGAGGAACGCTTCGTGGAAATTGAACTGGCGACTCTGAAGACTGGTTACCGTTCCGGCGCCGACGTAAGCGGCCAGCGCGGCGCGGTCATCGCCGGCGTCCAGATTGATTACATGGCGAGCGCCGTCTACGAGGACGATATCTACGCGGCGCTCGGCATGTTGCTGTCGCAGGTTGATTGGCGAGTCCAGTGCCACTAGCCGGCCTTTGCACAGGATGGCCACGCGATTGCAAACCTCTTCGACTTCCTGCATATTGTGGGTCGTCAACAAGACTGTGACGCCTTCCTTAACTAATTCACGAAGCAACCGCCGCACCAAGGCTGCCGAGTGAATGTCGAGATTAGCGCTTGGCTCATCCAGATAAAGTATTTTTGGACGATGCAGAAGCGCTCGCGCCAGAAGCAACTTGCGGCGCATGCCAAGCGAATACGCCCGAACCGGGAGATGGGCGGCATCCAACAGTTCGACGGCTTCCAAACATTCATCGATGCGTTGGTTGGAGACTTGATAGAGGCCGGCAAAGATCTCTAAGTTGCGTCGGCCTGTAAATTCATCAAAATGGTTTTCGCGGTCGGGAACATAGCCGAAAAGCGGCTTGATCTTGGCCCAATCGCGGACAATATCTCGGCCGGCAACCCTAACACAGCCGTCACTGGGGCGTCGTTGACCGATTAGCACCCTCAAAGTGCTGCTTTTTCCCGCACCGTTGGGACCCAGAAGACCGAAGAGTTCGCCCTGCCGCAAGCACAGGCTCAGACCATCCACAGCCACGAATGACCCGTAACGGACACTGAGGCCATCCAGTTCTAGGATTGAAGCGGATTCCATGAAAGAGGAGCAGCCGTTTGGGACCGGCTAGAGTCGGAAAAAGTTTGCCCTGACTGTAAATTCGTTGCGACGTGAAACCATAGCACATGATTCGTTGCAAAAAGAGAAAGGCTCACCTACGCCGACTCAAGAACAATAGCCACACATCAGCGCGTTAATTGCTTGGTCGCCGGTTGGACCCAACTGGCCGCCTGTGTGCCGACTTACTCAGACAACGAGATGTTTCAGGACGTTTTCCGGCCATTTATAGCGGTTATTCCGATTGCTTGGATCTTCTAAGGACAAGCGACCGGCACATTTGCATTCCCTTGAAGGATTTTTGGTTTTGCGGAACCGATGTCTAAACGGGATTAACCAAGGATGGGAGCCATAGCGCGGAGGGAACATGCGCGTTTTGCCACACTTCTTGCGGCGATCTCTACGATTGTCAGTTTTGGTCGGTCTTGGCCTGGTAAACGGGGTTTCAGCCCAGGCTCCACAGCAGCCGGCAAATCTGCCGCCTACGCCGACCGCAGCCGACTCCCAAGGATACACTGGCTCCTCGTCACAAGAAACACCTGCCATTCCGGGCACAGTTGAGCCGTCAGGGGCAGGGTCGGCGAATCAAGGCGCATCGCCATCCGTTTGGTCTAAAGTGCCCCCAGCCATCACTTTTACGCGCCTGGGCGGCTTCTGGGTCCTGCCGACCGGGCCGGGCTATTACTCGTTCTGCGACTTTGTCACCGACAACTGCCGCGAGAAGCCGCCGATCTACTCTTGGCCGCCTTTCGGCCTGGACATTGTGCCGTTTTACGACAACAACTTCCGCTACCTCGACGACCCAAACAATACGCAATTCGATTACATGGATCTGGTCAAGCGCATTCATTTCGGCGACTGTTGGCTGCTGTCTGTCGGCGGCGAGGAACGTATGCGCTATGCCAATGAAGTCGACAGTCGCCTTAGCGGTAGAAATAACACCTTCGAGTTGCTACGGAGCCGTCTTTACGGTGATCTCTGGTATGGCGATAGGTTCCGCATCTACGCCGAATACATCGACGCCCGGACCTACAATGAAGACCTGCCGCCCCTGGCATCCGATGTCAATAAATCGGACTTCCTGAATCTGTTTGTCGATGTGAAAATTGCCGAATTTGATAACAACCCGGTTTACGTCCGAGGCGGCCGGCAAGAATTAAACTATGGTTCTCAGCGCCTGATCTCGCAGACCGACTGGCCCAACGCCAATCGAACTTTCGATGGAGTTAAAGCGCTATGGCATAGCGAAAAGCTGGACGTGGATGCCTTCGGGACAAGGCCGGTCATCGTCAACCCCACTCGTTTTGACTCCGAGAACGACAAGGCGACGTTCGCCGGCTTTTGGTCGACCTATCGTCCGGCCAAAGGCCAGGCGATCGACCTCTATTACCTGTATTTGGACAATGCCACGCCAATCATTCAAAGACCCGCCCGGGGAACTCGAGGGGGCTTCGACGTCAATACGGTCGGCAGCCGGTACTACGGCGATTACAACGTTCTATTGTGGGACTTTGAGGGAATGTACCAGTTCGGCGAGCACGGCAGCCAGGCGACGTCCGCTGGAGCCGCCACCACAGGGTTGGGAGTGCATTTCGCCAATGCGCCAATGAATCCCAACTTATGGGTTTACTATGATTTCGCCTCGGGCAACCACGATCCGGGTCACGATCACTTTGGCACATTCAACCAGCTGTTTCCCAACGGGCATGCCTACTTCGGGTGGACGGATCTGGTGGGCCGGCAAAATATTCAAGATCTCAATTTCCAAGCAGCGCTTTTCCCGACCAAATGGATCATTGCAGGGCTGCAATACCACATCCTGCGCCTTGACGCCTCCAAAGACGCTCTTTACAACGCCG
>JBJMQT010000158.1:0-9519 GCA_045802525.1 Gemmataceae bacterium | reverse complement strand
GCGACCGGCTAGGAATTGCAGTCGTTCGAATTAGGAGGCGCCGTCAAATCGGTTGTTTTCCACCCCGACAACGTTCATGTCATTGTGGGCGCGGAGAAGGGGGCGTCCGTTGAATCCATTTCCCTGACGCGCCAGATCAAAGCCTCCGATGCGGGTATTCAGGCCCTGGCCGTTGTTGGCGGCGGCTCACATCTTTTGACCGCCGGCGCCGATAAGACGGCCAAGCTCTGGAACCTAGCTAACGGCGCTTCCGAACGGACATTTGCCGGTGCGGCAGGCCCGCTCAAGGCGGTTGCCGTGTCGAAAAACAGCGCTCTAGTGGCTACCGGCGGCGCCGAAGGCATTGTGCGAGTCTATAACTTTGCCGATGCCAAGCTCCTGGGGTCTTACAAGGCGCCGGGCGCACTTGAATCATTGGCCTTCAGTCCGAACAACCAGGCACTCTTGGGCGCGTGTGCCGATAAGTCGGTCGTCGTCTGGAACGTCGTGTGGAATCCCGGCCAACCGTTGCCTCCCGAGTTTGGCAAGGTGGTTCAAAGCCATTCTCATTCTGCCGCTGCGACCGGTGTCGCGTTCGCCCCCGACGGACTGAGCTTTTACAGCAGCGGTCAGGATAAATCGATCAAAGCGTGGAAATTCGCGTCCGAGAATCCCAACAAAACCTTACCCCATCCCAACCTGGTCGATGCCGTCGCTTTCAGCCCCGATGGGCAGCGGCTGGCGACGGGCTGCCATGATGGCGCCGTGCGCATTTGGGACGTCGCCAAGGGGCTAGTAATCAAGGAGATTAAGGCCCACCAGATCACCATGCCGACTCCGCAACCGGCGGCCGTTTACACGTTGGCCTGGAACAACGACGGCAAACAAATCGCTTCGGGCGGCTACGACGGCAGCATGAAGCTGTGGGATGCCACGAGCGGCGCGCTGGTCAAGGAGTTCAAAGCTTACAAAGAGAAGGACTTCGAAAAGGGCCACCGCGAAGGTGTCTTTTCTGTGGCCTTTAGTCCCGACAACAAGTCGCTGGCCTCTTGCAGCAGCGACCACACGATCAAACTCTGGAATGTCGCCGATGGCATGGTGGCTCGCGAATTCGTCGATCCGAATTTGAAACCGGGCGCGGGTCCGGCGCCGGCCCATCCGGGATGGGTTTATGCCCTGCGCTTCACGGCGGATGGCAAGTATCTCTTGTCCATTGGCAGCGCGCCGCCCAACAAGGGGCATCTCGCCGTTTGGAGCGTCGCCGATGGCAAGTTGCTTTACACCGAAGATCAAGCGGTCGGCACTTACTACGCCCTGGCCATCGCTCCGGACAGCAAGTACGTCGCCATCGGCACAGGAGGGTCCGGACGCAACGCCCAGGAGAATAATGTTGCCTTCATCATCAAAATGCCCGACGTGGTGAAATGATTCAGCAGGGCGGTGTCCGATGATGAAATTGGTTTTTGTTTCGATTGTCGTGTTATTGTTTGCCCCTGGCTGGTCGTGGGGCGAGCAACCGCCTTCACCTCTGCACGTCACTCAGACCGACGAGTACATCGAAATAAAAACCGATCAACTCGAAGCTCGCATCCGCAAAAAGGGCTATGTCAGCGGCGTGGCCCAAGGAAGCCTTCTCGACAAGAAGACGGGCGCCCGCGATCCTGGCTTCGGCTTGCATATTATGGACTTCTTAATGGCGCCCGGCTGGAGGGACGACGGGTACCCGCGTGATGAAAAGCTTCACGGCAACCTGCCCAAGCACTACGTGGAAGGACCGCAGATCTGCACGAAAGCCAAAGAAGTAAAATCGGAGATCATCGAGGGCAAAGATTTCGTCGCCGTCCGACTGCGGCACAAGTTTACGGAAGCCGCCCGGGGCCTAAAAGGCGGCTCGGAATGGCAACAAGTCTTCGTTTTCCGCCCTGGCGTGCGTTATTTCATGAGCGGCGAGCAAATTACCAGCGTCAACGACCTGGACAACGTCTTCTATCGCATCGACATGCCGGGGCACATCAAGCACAAGGAAGGCGACACATTTTCTCAGATCTATTTAAGCTATGAAGGCAAGATACCAGCCGCCGAGTTCAAAGACGACTTCGCTCCTGACGCCAAGCATTTTTACCGAAGGAAAAAGGACAAGATACCAGAGCGCATGATTCGTGCCTATGAACTCAAAAGCAAAGAAAAGACAGGCCCCTGGCTAGCCGGCATGACCCTGGATCCCAGCCTCGTCAGCGAGGCATGGTGCCATCAGCGCGGCTATGTCTGTTTCATCGAAGAGTTGTATGGAAGGCAGATAAAAGCCGGGGAATCGTTTGGCGCGGCCTATATCGTCGGTTATTTCGACGAGATCCCCGCGATGGAAAAAGTGTACGATCAATTCAAAGGCAAACGAATCTTGAGCGTAACGCCCCAAGGCGTGGAGTTGAAATAGGCTCCTCAAGACCCTACCTGGCTGGCGCGACCCTCATGGTAATGAGGCATCGGGCGCTACGCCGGTTCCATTGGAAGTTTAATACTTTCGCAAAACGCCAACGAGAATGCCTAAGATGCGTGCATCGGCATTGGGTTCGACCATGATGGGTTGCATTTTGCCGTTGGCCGGTTCGAGCCGGATAGCGTTTTTTTCGCGAAAGAAACGTTTGAGCGTTACCTCATTATCGATCATGGCCACGACGCGCTCGCCATTGGCCGCTGTCTCTTGCTTGCGAATGACGACGTAGTCGCCGTCATCGATATGGTCTTCAATCATGGACTGCCCGCGAACGCGAAGCGCATAATGGTTGTTGCCGCCAAAGAGATCGTCCATTTCCAGGCGCTCATCTTGGGCCACGGCGGGAGTCGGAGCGCCGGCGGCCACCATACCGAGCATGGGCAAGCCTTGACTGGGCGGCCGATGGTCGACGAGTTTGATGGCGCGAGCGGAGTGGCTTTCGCGAAGGATCAGGCCCTTCTTTACCAGAGCATTCAAATGGCACATGACTCCGTTGGGAGATTGAATCCCAAAAGCTTCGCCAATCTCTCGAACCGTGGGTCCATAGCCTCGGCCTTCTATTTTGGTCTTGATGAACTCATAGATTTCGCGTTGCCGATCGGTCAAATGGCTCATGTCCGTCATATGGTTCCCTCCTAAGTCAAAGTTCGCACCACGGTGCTTCAGCTGCGATCAAACGGGGACTCTGCGAAAATGTCAGTGGATCTCAATCGAGGCTTTCAATCTGAACCTTAGTATATTAGACGCCCGTACACAAGAGAAGGTATTTTTTCCAGCTGTTGGTTTTTTGCTTCGGATCAGGAACGACCGGTCACGTTACGCAGCACTTAATGGTTTTGAGGCTGGTATGACAAACTCAGCGAAGCACATTCTGACGGCGTTGATTGCCCGGCAAAACCTCTCGGCCGAAGAAACCTTTGAAGTCATGGCCGCGATGCTCGAGGGCCGCTTCGAAGAGCCGCAAATCGTTGCCGCTTTGGTGGCTTTGCGAACTAAGGGAGAAACTGGGCAAGAATTGGCCGGCGCGGCGGACTACATGAGGCAGCGTATGGTTCGACTCGATTCGAACCGAACCGGTATTTTGGACACGTGCGGCACCGGGGGCGACGGCAGCGGCACCTTCAATATCAGCACGGCGACCGCCTTGGTTGCCGCCGGAGCGGGCGTGCCGGTTGTTAAGCATGGCAACCGTGCCGTTTCCAGCCGCACCGGCAGCGGCGACGTCCTGAGCGTGCTCGGCGTTCCCTGCGATGGAGAAGTGGGCAAGACACGGCGTTGTCTAGAAGAAACAGGGTTTGCTTTTTGCCTAGCTCCTTTATTCCATCCGGCTTTAAAGCCGATTGCAGACTTGCGCCGTCGCTTGGGCGTTCCGACTCTTTTTAATTTCATTGGACCGTTGCTGAACCCGGCTAGCGCTTGTTATCAGCTCATAGGGGTTGGCGACAGGCAGTTGCTAGATCCGCTTGCCGAGGCTCTGGCTCAATTGGGCGCTAAGCGCGCCTTCTTAGTTTGCGGCCGCGATGGCCTGGACGAAGTGACTCTTACAGGACCCACCGACGTTCGCGAAGTACGCGGACACAAGGTTACAGCGCTCCAATGGCAACCTGAAGATTTCGGCCTGCCGCGCTGCCGCGTGGACGATTTACTCGCTGCCAACCCCGAAGAAAGCGCTGCTCGAATCACGTCAGTCTTAAGTGGACAACCGGGGCCTGCTGCCGACATGGTAATGGCCAACGCCGCCGCTGCTTTCCTCGCAGCTGAGCGTGTTTCAGACTTGATGGCAGGAGTAACGCTCGCCCGCGATACGATTCAAAGTGGCAAGGCTCTGAAGGTCCTTCAGCGCTTGGCAAGCAATTCCAAGAATCGGCCTTAGGGGAACAAACTTCCTAAAATATCATGAATTAAGTCCAGTTTTCCGAGCAATTATCGATAGTAGGGGTATAAGGAATATTTCCGGGCCAGCAGTGCTTTGTCTCATCGCTCGAAAGGGAAGTCTTTCATGGGCCGCAAGGTGATTGTGCTGTCGGACCCGGGAATTGACGGCGCTTTTGCCATCGCTTTGGCCCTTCACGACCGCAAACTTGACTGCGTGGGGCTGGCGGCGACGGCGGGCAATGTCTCAGCCGATCAGGCCAACCGCAACATGCAGATCCTCGTCGATGTTTTCGACCCACCGCGACGACCTCGCTTCGGCGCGGCCTTGCCCGTTGAATACGACGTGGACGGCTTAATGCTGCACGGCCCGGGCGGGCTGGGGGGCACCAACTTTCCCTGTGCCGAGCTTCATCACACACACGCCGCCGACAAACTCATTGTCGATTTGGTGCGCCAGCACCCCAAAGAGCTGACCATTCTGGTTCTGGGGCCGCTTACCGTTTTAGCTCGGGCGCTTGATCGCGATCCCGAAATGGTGGCTCTCGTGGACCGGGTGGTCTGTGTCGGCGGCGCCTGGCATGAAGCCGGCAACATCAGTGCCGTCGCGGAATTCCATTTTTATTGCGATCCGGCCTCGGCTCGTCAGGTGGTCAATTCCGGCATGGCCCTGACGTTGATTCCGCTGGATGTAACCCGCAAGCTGGTCTTAGCGCCTACCGAACTAAGCGACCTTTCGGAATCGCAGACATGCAGTTTTCTAAGGCAAATCGTTCCATATGGGATCCAAGCGACGGCCAGCCTCTACGGCATCGAAGGCTTTCACTTAAAAGACGTGCTGGGCGTCGCCGCCGTGGCCGTACCCCAAGCTTTCACCATAAAAAGCGTCGCGCTCGATGTCGAGACTCAAGGAGAATTGACGCGCGGCATGACGATTGTGGATACGCGCTGGAACACGACCGCGAAGGCCAACGTTGATTTGGCGCTGTCGGTAGATGTAAATGCCGTCCGCCGCTATATGACCGATACGCTAGCCCAGAGCACCTAAGGGCCAAGTTTCAATTCGCGCCGTCCTATCTTCTCGCGCACCGATTCCGTTCTCAAAAGTTCCGATTGCTTTTTTTTGATGGTCACTCTAATCTCAGCCTCCGCTGAGGAGAAGCACTGCGCCAGGACGGCGCGGTGCTGCCAGGGCGCGTTGCCGCTTTGAGCGCGAGCCGCTGAATCTGCTCAGCGCCACCCCCGGTCTTGAGCTTCTTTCCCGAATTCTCTTCCGCCTTCCTCTCGACTGGGATGCCAACGTTTTATTCCATTTCATTAGGCCTCAAGCAAGGATGCACAAATGGCCAAGGATGGCCCTCGCTTTCTTCGCCACGCAGCCGTGCTGCTGGCGGCCTTAATCCTCACAAACTTGCCCGGCATTTGCCGAGCCGGTGAGCCCGATGGGGATGCCGGAATCGGCACTACTCTGGCGGTGCAGACCGCGCTTCTACAGGGCACCGATCATGTCAAGCGATTCGAATACAAGGAAGCCGTGCAGATCCTGGAGAGCCAACTGCCTCGGATCAACGGCAACCGCCAATACTTAACCGCCTTGCGCGACGCTTATCGAGGCTACATCGACGAGCTTCGCCGGGAAAAGAAAGACGATGAAGCCAGGCTCTACATTCGGCGCCTGGCGATTCTAGACGGAAAGCCTCAAGGCAAAACGACGGTTGCCAAGGACGCCGAGGCAAAGGCGTCCGCTGATCCAGTCAAGAATGCGGTTAGGCAGGCAGCAAGTCCGCAAGTGAAAAAGAATGACACGGATTCCTCGCCCCCTTCTCCGGAACCGGTGTTTCGCGCTAACATCGACGATCCCTTCCAACCGGAAAACGGCAAAGATTACCTTGCCAAGAGCCTTCTAAAAAACGCTGACAACGCTTTCGACAAGCGGCAATTCCCCGAAGCCGGCAAGCTCTACCAGCGCGCCTATCAAGCGGATCGCGCCATCTTGACCGGCAAGGAAGACCGGCTGGCGTATTGCCAACTCGATCACGTCGTGCGGCAACTGAACAGTCCACCGGCCGGCGGGCTTGCGCTTACGGCCCTGGCGCAGGAAGTCGAGCAAGCCGTTCAATTAGCTCCTAAGTTGGCGCCTTACGGCAAGACCCTGCTCGGTCGCATACGCGAGCGCCAGGGCGGCGAAAGTAGCGGCTTATCCCAGAGCGAACCAGCGCCCATTACAGTAAAGCATCGCGACGGAGATAACGGTTGGCAAGTCGCAGAAACGGCCAATTTCCGCATCATGCACAAGGGCCAGGCTCGGGAACTCGTTGAAAAAGCCGCCAACCTGGCTGAGCGAACTCGAACGGCCATGGGACAAAAATGGCTGGGTGAAGCCGGAGAGCCATGGAAACCGACATGTGAAGTTTTCTTACACGCAACTGTTGACGATTACGTTCGCGAAACCGGCAAGACGGCAAATTCACCGGGCCATTCGACCGTAAGCATGGAGAGCGATCGCGTCATTTCGCGGCGAATCGATTTGCACTGTGACGAGCCTGCCATGCTTACTCAGCGGTTGCCGCATGAAACTACTCATGTCGTCTTGGCAGGAAAATTCGGCGATAAACCGTTGCCGCGCTGGGCCGATGAGGGTCTAGCCCTTATGGCGGAACCGCGCTCGGAGATCGATCGCTACTTGCAAAAGCTCCAAGAATGCCGTCGCAATCATCAGCTCTTCTACTTCAGCAAGATGATGGAGATGCAGGAGTATCCCGAGGCCAGGCGCATCGACGCCTTCTATTGCGAAAGCGTTTCGCTGGTTGAGTTTCTCCTGAAGGAGAAGGACGCGGCCACGCTGGCCAAGTTTCTCCGTGATGGCCCGCGCCTGGGTTATGAAGCCGCGGTCAAGCGCCACTATGGCTTCGCGGATTATAGCGACATGCAAAAAAGGTGGGAAATGTTCGCCTTCGGCCAGACGTATACGCAAAGCAACGTTGCCGATCGCAGCCGATAAGCGAAGCCTTGGCAGGTTAGCTGATGTCAAATTAGGGCCGCTTCATTATCATGGCGGTATGAACGCAGAAGGTCTACGAAAGCTGTTGAATGTTCGTCCCTTCGAGATTATCGAGGTCGAACTTTCCAGCGGTCAGGTTTTTAGAATAAAGTATCCAGAGACGGTGATTGTGTTGAAAAACACTTTGGTTGTCGCGGATCCCGAAGCCGACACCGTCCAGTGGACATCCCTCATTCATATCGCGGCTGTTCGACGCCGCCAAAGTTCCCTTCCTGAATCCGCCTAAAGGTCTGGAATTCACCATTGCCAGGCGAGCGAAGTTGGGGCAAACTTGATCCAGCATGTCCAAGCTCTACATCGACGCCGATGCTTGCCCGGTGAAGAATGAAGTTTACCGGGTCGCGCGCCGCTATTCTTTGCACGTTGCCGTGGTGGCCAATGCACCGTTGCGGGTGCCAAATGACGATTTCGTCGAATTAGCGGTTCGGGCCGGCTTTGGAGCAGCCGATGATTGGATTGCCGAGCAAGCCGGATCCGGCGACATTGTAATCACCGCGGACATTCAACTTGCGGCCCGCTGTTTGGCGAGGGGCGCTCGTGTCCTCGGACCCAAAGGCCAGGCGTTTACCGATGCGGATATTGGCTCGGCGCTGGCAATGCGCGAATTAATGGACGAGCTCCGCCAAGGGGGGACCATGACCGGCGGACCCGCTCCCATGACGCCAAAGGATCGCTCCCGCTTTCTGTCCAAGCTAGACGAGATGGTCCATGCGGTCCGGAAGAGCAGCCAGCCGGAAAAGTGATGGAGATCTGTTAGGCTCCCTAAGGGAAGCCGCAGTTCCAGCAATTTTGAGGCCTCCCCTGCTTCATCGGCAACAACGGCCAGTTGCGAGAAGCGAGACAGTTAAACACGGTCGCCTTTTGATGGCTGCCATCTTAGCCACGAAACACAAAAACAGACCCGTGGAAAGCAATTGTGGGTTTTTGCGCCTTTTCGGTGTTTTTGAAGGTCTCGGCTCCTGACCCTCTGGCCCAAGTGACCCACCCTCTGGTCCCACCAACACTGCGCCACAGGGTGATCAATAATTGAACACCTGATGCCGACTTGCGCCCTTTCGTTGTCTTGGGCGTCTTTCCTTCAAAGGTGGCCAACGCCGGGCTCGAAGGTGGCCAGCGTCGGGCTCGAAGGTGGCCAGCGTCGGACAAAGGTGGCCCCGCATTGGCCTGGCCCCCTTTGATTTTGAGTAGCTTTGGACAGCCCCGATAAACGGGGCGCTCACGCGGCCCCGCTCGCTGGCCCCCTTTTGGATCTACGATTGCTTTTTGCCCGCCATCCTCGCTTGTTCGGCGGCAAGTCGTTTGCTCATTTCCTCGTGGCTGACGTCTTCAATATGGGTTCCCAGCGTCCACTGGTGGCCAAAGGGATCCTTGAGTGAGCCCATACGATCGCCATAGAATTTGTTTTCGAGCGGACGATCAATGGTAGCGCCCGCGTCTATGGCCTGTTTAAAGGCCGCGTCTACGTTCTCTACATAGATGAGGAAAGACGCCGAATTGCCGTTGAGCGTTTGCGGGGAGCGAACACCCATGGCGGGGGCCTCGTCAGCAAGCATGATAACGGAATCGCCGATCTTGATCTCTGCATGGCCAATCGATCGTTCATCGGCGCCGGGCATGCGAAAGAGTTCCTGGGCATTGAAAGCCTTTTTATAAAACTCGATGGCCAGTGCTCCGCCGCGCACGTACAAGTACGGCGTGACGGTGTGATACCCCTCAGGAATAGGCTTAACAGGCTTTGCCATATCAACCTCCTACTTTGAAAAGAAAACGAGGATATGCCGTCAAGGGTTTTTAAGAGCCTGCCTTGCAGCCTCGAGGCGCACTATCTCCACGCTGCGGCGTTGTTCTTTGGCGCGCCCCTCCAAGTAAGGATAATCGGGGCCTTTGAGAGACGGATTCTCCTCACACGCGGCTGCCAGAGCGAGCCAAAGGAGGCGCTTGCCTTCGATGCCAATTGATAAGCCGTCTAGTATTTCCAGCAAATGGAGTGGGCCCCCGGCTTTGTCATCTGTTCGCAATTTCAATTCGGTGAGTTTTTCCGCGAACCAGGCCGCCATCTTACGCGGCCGGCTAGGGGCGATCCCAAGCCGTCCCATCAGACCCTCCAATTGCT
>JBJMQT010000157.1:0-13198 GCA_045802525.1 Gemmataceae bacterium | reverse complement strand
GGTTCGCCGGCTTTATCCGCCGTCAACCGCGCTACCTCCACATCCTTGACACGCGTCGCTCGGTAGGCTTTTCTTCTCATGGGGATGACCTCCTACATCGCGGCTTCGGCAAATACCACATTTGCCCCTAATCCGCCTATTGAGGCATCCCCCTCTACACTCGTCTATAGCCAACTGTGGTGCACCGCCCGCGCGCCAGAGGGTGATCAATAATTGAACACCTGATGCCGACTTGCGCACTTTCGTTGTCTTGGGCGTCTTTCCTTCGAAGGTGGCCAGTGTCGGGCTCGAAGGTGGCCAGCGTCGGACAAAGGTGGCCCCGCAGTTGGCCTGGCCCCCTTTACCCTGTTGCCCAAGCGATGACCCTGTCGTGCACCGCCCGCGCGCCAGAGGGTCAGCTGGGTAAATCGGACCGGGTCTTTGGCATACACTTTCAGAAGTCTTTGAAACCGGTCCATTGTTGTTATACTTACCACCTGCCGGCGGTTATATCCGCGGAGGTGACAAAAAGTATGAACCGACCCATTCGTGTGGGGGCCGTCAATTATTTGAATTCCAAGCCGCTCATTTGCGGTTTTGAAGACTTCGCTCCGGATGCGGATTTGCGCTTGGATTTGCCTAGCCGCCTTGCCGACCAACTCGCCCAAGGCGAGCTGGAAGTCGGTTTGATCCCGGTAATTGAATACTTCCGGTCCGGCACTTATACCATTGTGCCAAATATCAGCATTGCTTCGCATGGCCCGGTGCTTAGCGTGACGCTATTCAGCCGGGTCCCGTGGCCGGCTATTCGTCGTGTGGCGCTGGATATCGGGTCGCGCACCAGTGCCGCATTGGCACAGATTCTTTTGCGAAAGCGTTACGAAGTTAGCCCGGAGCTGGTCCCCCTAGCAATGGACCAGCTTGCCGAAAATGTGGATGCGGATGCCGTGCTGCTCATAGGCGATCGAGCGATGCGGGCCTGTTTGCCGGGTTTTCGGCATGCTTTCGATCTGGGCCAGGAATGGCATGAATGGACAAGCTTGCCTTTTGTTTATGCCGTCTGGGCCGTGAGGGGCGGGGTGGATTTGGGAGGAGTGGATGGCGCGCTAGAAAGCGCCAAACGTCAAGGCTTAGCCCGGATCGGACAAATTGCCCACCAGGAGGCGCCCTTGCTCGGCTTAGACGCGGGATTTTGCCGGCGCTATCTTTCCAATATCATCCGCTTCGATCTGGGGCCCCGGGAGCAAGCTGGTTTGCACCATTTTTATATGCTGGCCAGTGAACTGGGACTGGCGCGCCGAGGGGTTAGCCTTGAGTACTACCGTCAAGCGGCTCTTGCAGAAAGCTGTTGAAGGGCAGCGTCTGACCCCGCCGGAGGGGGTCGCGCTCTTTGATTGCAAAAACTTGGCAGCTTTGGGCCGGGCGGCCGATTCCGTCTGCCGGCGCTTGCACCCCGAGCCGTATCGCACCTACAACATTGACCGCAATGTCAATTACACCAACGTTTGCGCGGCGGTTTGTGATTTCTGCGCTTTCTACCGGAAGACCGGCGACGCCGACGCCTATGTGCTAACGCGCGAAGAACTCTACAAGAAGATCGAGGAAACCATCGCCCTGGGCGGCGACCAAATCCTGATGCAGGGGGGCATGCATCCCAGCTTGAGACTGGAATGGTACGAAGATTTGCTGCGCGACCTGCGCAATCGTTATCCGCAGGTCAACTTGCATGCCTTCAGCCCGCCGGAAATCTGGCACTTTCACAAGATCAACAAGATCCCCCTCCGGGAAGTGTTGTCGCGCCTCAAAGATGCGGGCATGGGAAGCCTGCCTGGCGGCGGGGGCGAAATCCTCGTGGACCGGGTTCGTAAGGCCATGACCGTCAATAAGTGCCTGACCGAAGAATGGCTTGAAGTCCATCGCGTCTGGCATCAGCTCGGCGGCCGGTCTACCTGCACGATGATGTTCGGCCATATTGAAACGTTGGCGGAGCGAATTGAGGCCCTCGATCGACTGCGCCGTCTTCAAGATGAGACCGGCGGGTTCACCGCATTCATTTGCTGGACATTTCAGCCCGAACATACCGCTATGTCGGATGTGCCGCCAGCCGGAGCATACGAATACCTGAAGACCCAAGCCATTGCCCGGTTGTACTTGAATAACATCCCCAATATCCAGTCATCCTGGGTCACGCAGGGCTTAAAAACGGGTCAACTCGCCTTATTCTTCGGCGCCAACGATATGGGCAGCCTCATGATCGAGGAAAATGTCGTCGCCGCCGCCGGCACCGTGCACTATCTGACCCTGGAACAAATCAAAAACGCCATTCGAGAAGCCGGCTACATCCCGCGTCAGCGAAATGTGTTCTATGAATACATAGACGAGCGTGAACCGGGACAGCCTTCGTTGTCCACTGCTTCTTCGTAGGGCGGGACGAGTCTTCGAGTCCCACGAGCGCTTCGGTGGGACTCGAAGACTCCTCCCACCCTACCTCCAAATGGCGCTGACAACCGCTTACAGTCCACTGAGTCACCCATGATTCATGTTGAGAATCTGACGAAATCGTTTCGCGATCTGCGCCGGGGCGCGGTCGTAGCTGTGGATCGCATCAGCTTTGACGTGAAACCGGGCGAAGTCTTGGCGCTGCTGGGCCCCAATGGAGCGGGCAAGACTACAGCCATGCGCATTTTGTGCACGGTGCTTAAACCCACCAGCGGAACGGCCCAACTTGCCGGCTACGATGTGGCGACCCAGGCGGGCGAAGTGCGCCGGCATATCGGTTTTCTGTCCGCGAACACGGCCATTTATGACCGCATGTCCGCTTGGGAGCTGGTCGAGTATTTTGGCCGTCTGTACGGCATGAAAGAGGACCGCCTTAAAGATCGGATGGAGGAGGTTTTCACTTCGTTGCAGATGAATGGCTTTCGCGACCGGCTGGGAGCAAAGATGAGCACGGGCATGCGCCAAAAAGTGTCCATTGCCCGCGCTATCATTCATGATCCGCCGGTGCTGATCTTTGACGAACCCACGCTGGGACTGGACGTTTTGGTTGCCCGCGCTGTCTTACAAAGCATTGAACAATTGCGCGCTTTGGGAAAATGCATTCTGTATTCGACCCATATCATGCGCGAGGCGGAAAGATTATGCGATCGCGTAGCAATTATCTCCGTCGGCAGAATACAGGCAATTGGCACGTTGGCGGAACTGCGCGAGCGCTATCGGCAAAACGACTTGGAAGAACTGTTTTTTCAATTGGTTAGCTGAAGTGGAAAGGGAGTGGAACGGCGCCGAAACAACAAAGGGCGCCGGATTCAAATCCAGCGCCCTTCTACTGACCATAAAGCCCGTTGCCGACCAGGCCAAGCTTGCCGCCGCCCAGGCCGCCGAGTCCGCCGACTCCAAGTTGCCCGCCGCCAAGTCCGCCGCCTAAGCCGCCAAGTCCGCCGCCCAGGCCAGCCAGACCACCGCCTAAGCCGCCTAGACCGCCACCACCCAAACCGCCGCCACCCAGGCCAGCCAGACCACCGCCCAGGCCACCGCCTAGACCCGCCAGGCCACCACCCAAGCCGCCGCCGAGACTGCCGCCGATGCCGAATTGACCTCCGGCAAGGCCGGCAGCTCCGCCGCCACCGAGGCCGGCTACCCCGCCGGCAAAACCAGTCCCGGTATTAGTCGATCCCGTGATGCCGTTAAAACCGAATTGCTGGCCGTTGTTCTGCAAGTTGGAAATTATAGGTCGGGGAGGCATGTAAGGGCGAAGCGCGCCCGACAAGGGATCCAAAGGCAAGGGTACGTTAGTAACTACTTTGTCAACTGGTACGGGACGGAGCAGCAATACTGTCGGGCTGCGCTGTGCACTGGCTGGGCTACTTTCGAGGAAAGCCAGAATGCCGAAAACCAGAGCCAAGGCCCCTAAAACCTTGAGCCAACGCAATGCTATTAGCATGCCTACCCCCACCTGCTTGTTAGACTTGTTGGGTTATTAACCCAAATAGGTGAATGAAAACACCAAACCACCGACTCGTCGACTAAACCGTTCCAAATCATTAAGTTGAGTCGCGCCTCAATGGAATTGTCCAGTCTACCAGGGTCCAAGTCAAGGAACAATTTCTGATAGCTTGGGCATTCTCGATGGTAATGCACTCAATTGCGAAGTTTGCGCTAGGTTTTCTCATTTTTTCCATTATTCCTGAGAATCTGTGGATCCGGGCAGACCGGCTTTGCGGAAAACGGAAATGGTATTGGGGAGTTCGTCATCAGTGGCGGGCTTTTCTTCGGTATCATATAGGCGCTCGCAAAACGTCTTGACATGCCCAGGTCGCTCGTTATAGTGCCCGCCTTCCGTCAGTAATTTTGAGCCGGAACAAGCGAACCGAGGGGAAGGCAGCAGTGTGCCTGCTCTCTTGGATGATGCCAGGCAGCCCGGGGGATAGGCTGTGCGGCAAAGAGTGGAGCACCTCTGTCAGGGAGGAGATGGGGCTTATGCGCGGACAGACTAAATGGCAGGCGTGGCTGCTAACGGCGGGCCTAGCGGTCATGGCCCTGGCTCCTGATCAAGGCTTCGGTCAAGAACCGGGCCGGCCCGATCCCGTATGGCCCTTGCCCATCGGCCACGATCGGCCGGAAACGGGAGGCTTCTTCACCGACGCCAATGTGATTTTATATCGCCAAACTAACCCTTTGCGGAACCAGGTCATCGCCAACCGGGGCTTTTTTGACTCTGACGGTTTAATATCGGGCACTCCGGGCACATTTGTGGGAAGCCACGAAGTTGCTCTCGACGTCCGAGACGCAGGCGGGCCTGGAACCTATCAGCCTGGTTTTAAGTTTGCGGTCGGCTGGAGGTTCTCGGACGGTTCAGCCGTCGATTTTAATTGGATGCACCTGATGAATTCCCGGTATATTGCCGGGGCTTCCACGGTGCCTAATAACTTTGCGACGGGCGTAAACGGCGAGAACTCGTTCATAACGGCGCCTGTATTTAATTTTCCGAACCTTTTTGCAGGTCCGCAATTTAAGGTCGTGAGCCCCGACTTTATCTTCAACGTCGATGGAACCCTACGAGCCGGGCACCCGTTCAATGCTTACGGCATATGGAACGGGGCCGAGCAAATGACTATCGAATTTGTACAGCGTTTTGACCAAGCCGAAGTGCGCTATCGCGAACCCATCTTCGAGAATGAGTATTATCGCTGTTACGGCCTCGTCGGTCCGCGCTTCGCATGGCAGTGGGAACGATTTCTTTGGCGAACGACCAGCACGGACATCTTTGGCCAGTTTTTCCCCGGCAACGACGTTGCCATCTACCAGAATATTGTGTCCAACCGCATGTACGGGGCCCACATTGGCTCGGGACATGAAGTTTACCTAGGCTACGGGTTTGCCATCGGTACGGAAATTGAAGCCGCTCTGTTTATTGACTCGGTTAAAGAGATCGCCAAGTACGAGTTGGGGGTTAAGGATTCTCCGGGTCAGATCAAGCGGACCAAAATCGATTACACGGTCGTCCCGGAACTGCAAGCTAAAGCCTTGGTGTATTGGTACCCAATCGAAGCGGTGCAAGTCCACTTTAGCTACGACTATATGGCCTTTTTCAACACAATCGCCGCCCCGGAACCGGTCTCATTCAACTATGGGGGCCTGGATCCGGCATGGCAACGCAGAGCCCGGTTCTTCGATGGCTTTGAATTCGGCGTATCTATCAACTTCTAAGAGCCGAGCAGCGCCTCAATTTCCGGCCGCTCCGGATATAGCCCGCCTAAAAGGAGCAGGGGACGAAGGCGATCTTCGTTCCCTGCTCCTTTTAGGCGGGCTGACGATGTTTATTTGCAAACCCCGGCCAAGGCTCTATAATGCTCACTTTGAATCACGCAACTATTAGCCCTCTCAGCGGCTTGGGGCATTTTCGCGTTTGATCGGTCCGTTGTCAAAGGAGCCATCATGGTCGAGGAAAAAGGTGAGCCGCGCGAATTCAATTGGCGGCAGTTGCTTCCGTGGACGGAGCTTTTTCAAGGCTTTCGCATCGCGCTGGACGTCAACAAGCTCCTTTTGGCCGCCGCCGGCATCGTCGTCATGGCCCTGGGCTGGTGGGTATTGGCCAGCGTTTTTTATTACGATAAGCCGCAATACGGCAAATACTCCAGTGCCAGCGAAACAGGGGACGACAGTGAGGCCCGCAATCGCTTAGCCTGGTCTAAATTCAAAACGGACGTTGGCAAATGGACCTTAATTCACAAGGCCGCCGGCCCCGAACCGGCCGAGGTCAAGGTCGAGGATGTGGCCGATAGCTATGAAGAATACCTGGATCTCGATCAAGCAAGCAGAAACCCTGATTACATTAAGGATTTGACTCCCGAGGAACGAAGTAAACTGGCGCTCGTCGGCCAATACCGCGCGGGGGGAACTCTTCGAACCTTGCCCTGGAATGAAGACCGGGGCCCTAATCCTTTTCTAATGGTGACGGGCAAATCCGGCGTTCCTTGGGAAGCGGGCCACTTCTGGGATTGGCTGCTTACCCGCGAATTTCCCGTCC
This sequence comes from Gemmataceae bacterium, assembly GCA_045802525.1. GTDB lineage: Bacteria > Planctomycetota > Planctomycetia > Gemmatales > Gemmataceae > JBJMQT01. The sequence continues at coordinate 6,690 of JBJMQT010000157.1, read as the reverse complement.
TTATCGAACCGCTTTATAAGCTCTTGCAACCCGTGGGCTACTTCATCGATCCGCGCTCGGGCGCTCTGGCAAAGCTTTACTTTCTCTTGGTCCTTCTATGGACGGCGGCCACCTGGGCCCTTTTCGGCGGAGCGATCACGCGCATGGCGGCTGTACAAATCGCGCGGCAAGAAAAAATCGGCATGCGCGAAGCCTTGCGCTACACCGTCGCGCGGTACTTGCATTATCTATCCGCACCGGTCTTCCCACTTATTCTTGTTGCCGTCCTGCTGATCATCATGATCGTGTTCGGGCTGTTTGGAATGATCCCGATTCTGGGCGACATCTTTGTCTACGGCATCTTTTGGCCGATCATCGTACTGCTTGGCTTGGGCATGGCGGTGGCGCTCATCGGCCTGGTCGGGTGGCCCATGATGTCGGCCACCATCAGCACGGAAGGGACCGATAGCTGGGAAGCCGTCAGCCGCTCTTATAGTTATGTCTTCCAGGCGCCGTGGCATTTTGCCTGGTATTGCCTTGTGGCACTGGCGTATGGCGCGGTCGTTGTCTTTTTCGTGGGCTTCGTTGGCTCCTTAACGGTGGATCTCGCTAGGTGGGGCGTTCGGCAAACTCCCTTTGTCGAAACTGCGAGGCGCGATCCGAGCTTCCTTTTTGTGTACGCGCCTAGGTCGTTTCAGTGGCGAGAACTCTTGTTGCGCGAAGCAAAGAATTCGCAAGGCACTAATCTCGTCAGCAGTAACGGAACGATCAATGAGGATGCTTACAATTTGTTTCTAACGGGCCCTAATGACATGTCCTGGTGGAATAAAGTGGGAGCGGTTCTCGTTTCCGGATTCTGGCTGAATCTCATTTTTCTTTTAATCATCGGTTTCGGCTATAGCTACTTTTGGAGCAGCAGCACGATCATTTACATGCTCATGCGCCGCAAGGTCGATGACGCCGACCTTGATGAAGTCTATATGGAGGAAGACGACCAGCTGGAACCACCGTCTTACAGCGCCCCCAGCGCTCCGGCGACGCCGGCTGGAGCACCGTCCAACATGGTCGAATCTCCTTCGCTGCGCGTGCCACCCGCCTCCCAGCCGGCGGTCCCGACAACAGGTTCCGGTGATTCCGGCCCATCGCCCTCGGGGCTGACGCCTTCGGAGCCCCCGGCAGTTTCAGATGGAAACACGCCGTCCAATCCGAGCGGGAATCCTTAATCTCCAGAACCGGAGCAAGGAAGGCTTCTTATGGCATGCTCCGGTCCCCGGGGAACCTCAGCAACCCTGGTTAACTCGGTTGGAGAGTCGCAGCAATCAACCAGGCGGACCGACCGCCTGGTTTTATGATTTCAGGAGGCCCCAATGGGCCGGGACATCATTCTTTTTAGTGGGACTTGGGCTGATCTATCTCTGGAGGAGCTTGCTCCTAAAGCCGCCGAGTGGGGTTATCAGGGTTTGGAGCTTGGCTGTTGGGGCGATCATTTTGACGTGCAGCGCTCTCTAGGTGAAGCGGATTATTGTCAGCAAACCTTAGATCTCTTGGCGCGATACGATCTCGTTCCGAGCGTCCTTTCCAACCACCGCGTCGGCCAAGCAGTAGGGGATGTGATCAGTCAGCGTCATCGGCGGCTTGTGCCGGATTACGTCTGGGGAGACGGACAACCTGCGGGTGTGCAACAGCGCGCCATTGAAGAGATGGCGGCAACGTTTCGTGCGGCTCAAAGACTGGGCGTTAATGTCGTCAGCGGCTTTAGCGGTTCGACCATTTGGCCGTGCGTGGGAGGCTATCCGGGATTGAACGCCGAAGAAGTGGCCGACGGATTGGGCGACTTCGCCGCCAAGTGGAATCCGCTTCTGGATGTTTGTCGGGAATGCGAGGTGAAATATGCCTGCGAGGTGCACCCCGGCCAAATTGCGTTTGATTTATATACCGCCGAATGCGCCCTCGACGCCTTGAACGGTCGGGAAGAATTCGGTTTTACGTTTGATCCGAGCCATTTCCTCTGGCAAGGCATAGATCCGGTTGAGTTCTTGCGCAAGTTTCCGGAGCGCATCTACCACGTCCATATTAAGGACGCGAGCTTGACTCTTAACGGCCGCTCCGGCCTTCTGAACTCTTATGTGCCTTCGGGAGACTCCCGTAGGGGTTGGGATTTCCGTGCACCGGGAAGAGGCGGCCTGGACTGGGAAGCCATCATCCGCGCTCTCAACGAAATCGACTATCGCGGCCCCCTTTCAGTCGAGTTCAAGGACGCTGCCATGGACCGCAATAGCGGCGCTATGGACGCTTGCCAATTCGTGAAACGACTAGACTTTGAGCAGGCTCCGCAAATTCGCCGCAATCAGGCATTTCGACCAAGCTAGGCCCCCTAGAATAATTGAGGAAGGCAAAGCGTTGCAAAGGACCTTAACGCCATGGATTCCCGAGAAACCCAGACCGAAGCGCTCAAACGAGAATGGACCGACCAATTTGTCGTCGTCAATCCGGATCACCCCGAACTCAAGCGTTTCGACGGCATCGTCGGCCGCGTCATCACGGTCAACTTCAACAACAAGGCCGTGATCGACTTTCAGGACGGCGGCTGGTATGACATTTCCGCTTCCGTCGATTGTCTGAAAAAACTCGATCCTGCCGAGGGCAAAGCAAAGTACAAGGGCGATATCAATAGCGCTCAGCCGATTCCCGAGAAGCAGGCGTGAGACGTCAGTGGTTCGTTGTTCGTTGCAAAAATGCAGATTTCAACGAACAACGAACGACAAACAACGAACAAAATGATTCTGTTAATCGATAATTATGATTCTTTCACGTACAACCTGGTCCAGAGGCTGGGCGAGCTGGATGCCGGCGTAGATTTGAAAGTCTTCCGTAACGACCAGATCACCGTGGACCAAGCCGTGGCCTTGGATCCCAGCCATGTCATTATTTCCCCCGGCCCCTGTACACCCCGCGAGGCCGGTGTTTCAAACAAAATAATCGAGCATTTTGCCCCGCGTGTGCCAACCCTTGGCGTCTGCTTAGGGCATCAGTGCATCGGCCACGTTTTCGGCGGTGAAGTCGTCCGAAACTACCGCATCATGCACGGCAAAACGTCGCCGATCCATCATGACGGCCAAGGCGTTTTCCAGGGCCTTTCCAATCCCTTTGAAGCGACCCGCTACCATAGCCTTGTCATCCGGCGCGACTCCTTCCACCATCCCGATTTTCTTGTAACGGCCTGGACGGAGGAAAACGAGATTATGGGGGTGCGCCACAAGACCTGGCCGCTCCACGGCGTTCAATTTCATCCGGAGAGCTTTCTGACATTCGAAGGGCCAAAGCTGCTGAAGAATTTCTTGGAAATGCAAAGGTAGCCCGCTGCTCCGCAACGGATACCGCGACGGAGTCGCGGGCTACTTTCTAATTATTTAACACTTTTTCGAAGATCACTAAATTGTCGCCGCGATCGGGGTCCCAACGGATGCCGACGATGTCGTAGCCGCGCGCTATGGCCAAATGCAGCATCGGCCGCACTTGATTGTGGCACTCAAACCGGATGGATTCGTACTCGTTTTGCTTGGCCCACTCATGCACGGCTTCCATAAGCTGCGAGGCGATGCCCTGACGCCGCCAGTCGGGCAAAACCCCATAGAACCAGGCGAAGAAGACCATCGGCTTGAGTTCGAACCCCAGGAAAAAGCCGACCGGGCGATCTTCCACGCGGGCCACTAATTGCAAGATGTTGTAACGGCCCAGGTAGCGCCGTTCAAACGAAGCCAAGTCGCGGTTGGGGCGATAGATCTGGTTGTATAATTTGACGATGCCCGGCAACTCTTCCGGGCCCACCCGGTCAATAATTGCATCGGCCATGTTGCCTCCATCCCGTTCACAATTCGAGGATAGAAGTCCTTTCGCCTCATTTGGTGTTTAACTGACAATAGACGTGACTCACTCTACTCTTACTCATTGTTACAGCTAACGGTCCGGTCGATACAGGGAACTAATCAATTCTTGCCAAGATGGAACCGTCCAGTTGCTTAAATCTTCCATGTCGTCGGCCTCTTCCTCATCAGCCGGCGCCGGTTTTTTTTCTGCGATCTCCGCTTTGGGTTTTGCCGCTACTTCCCTGCCCCGCCCGCGCTTGCCCTCGGGGCGGCCGCCTTCGTGCGGGCGTTTGCCGCCACGTCCACCGCGGCGCCGGCGACCCCGTGAAGGCTCCTCTTCCTGGGCTGCGACGGCGCCTTGCTTTTCGTCGTCATTCCTTCCCCCTTCCTCCTCTTCAGCGCTTTCGTCCAGAGCGGAAGGCAGCTCCTCCAATTCAGGCGTTTCCGGTTGAAGGGGCGCCTCGATGTCTTCTTCGATTGGAGGAAACTCGTTGGGCTCGACGGGCTCTTCGGGTTCTCTGGAATAGGGCGGTCGAGACCGGCTTTGCTCCTCGACGGGTTCCAATTCGCGGCGATCTTTCCTATTCGCCGTCTCTTCTTGATCCTCCTGTTCGGCCTCTCGTACCCTTGGACTTTCGGGCTGCACGGGCGCTGTGGCATTGCCTTCGGGTTCAGGCGGCAGGCCCAGTTGTTCGGCCAATTCTTTCCAGTGGTCCCTGGCATCCTGGTTTTCAATCATCGAATCGGATTCTCAAGAAAATAAAGAATGGTTCCTTAATCTTTTGGCCATTGTAGCAAAATACCAGCTATTCGCGTCACGGTTATTAGGGAAGGCACGGTTGCTTGGGGTCGCACTTTAGCCGCAAACAGAATTCCCTTTGCCATCTTTACCGGGAATCAGGACAATGCCTTTGTACCTCTCTCGGCTCCGAAACGATTTCTAAATCCCTTGCCAGGAAAACTCCATGCGATGTGCGATGCTTCCTTTGCTTGCTCTTTTTCTGCTTAGCCCTTTAGCTGGGACACGGGTTCACGCGGCCCAGACGCCGCCGGATTTCCAACCCGATCCGAAATCGGTGCAACGTTACGGCCCGGCTTACCGCTATCCGCAGGCCGGCTGGATCGTCTTGCACATCGAAGGCGAGCCGTATGAGCGCGGCTACCAGCATGGCAAGTTGCTGGCCCCCGAAATCGCGGCCCATATTCGCTGCTTTGCCGCCACGCAAAGCCCCAAGTCGCCGTCGGAGGGCTGGAAACTGACGCGCACCTTGACCAACTCGCTCTTCGTGCGTCGCTACCACCCGGAATACTTGGAAGAAATGAAAGGCATCGCCGATGGCGCTGCGGCGGGGGGCGCCAAGTTCGACGGGCGGACCGTGGATCTTATCGATGTCATCGCGCTGAACTCGTGGCCGGAAATCGATACGCTTGATTCCGCTCTAGAAGCGACCGCCATCGGGCTCGAAGGCAAGCGCTTTCCCAAAGCTCAGCCGAAAAACATGCCCACACCGAAGCCCATGCATTGCAGCGCTTTCGCCGCCACGGGGCCGGCGACCGCCGACGGCAAGATCGTCTTCGGGCATATCACGATGTTCGGCCTCTATCCCGGCTCGTTTTACAACGTCTGGCTCGATGTCAAACCGGCCAAGGGTCATCGCGTCATCATGCAGACGTATCCCGCCGGCATTCAAAGCGGGCTTGATTACTACATGAACGACGCCGGTTTGCTCGTTTGCGAGACCACGCTGGCCCAGACCAAGTTCGACATCAAAGGCATGACGGTCGCCACGCGCATTCGTCAAGCCCTTCAGTATGCCGACAACATTGACACGGCTTGTGAGATCCTCGCCCGGGAAAACAACGGCTTGTACACGAACGAATGGCTCCTGGGCGACACGAAGACTAACGAAATCGCCATGTTTGAGCTGGGCACGCATAAGAGCAAGCTTTACCGCAGCGGCAACAAGGATTGGTTTGGCGGCACGGAAGGCTTTTACTGGGGTTGCAACAACACCAAGGACCATGACGTACGCCTGGAAACCGTGGCGAGCATCGACGGCGCACCGGCCAACGTGGTCTTTCATCCCTCCGATCGCGACAAAATGTGGCTCAAGCTCTATGCCAAGCACAAAGGTAAGATCAACGCGGATTTCGGCAAGGAAGCATTCACGACGCCTCCCTTGGCCGCCTATCATTCGCTCGATGCCAAATTCACAACGACCGACATGGCGAAGGACCTGCAATCCTGGGCAATCTTTGGACCGCCCCTCGGCAAAACTTGGCAGCCGACCGAGGATGAACGGACTCGTTTTCCCGAAATTCGACCGTTGGTGAGCAATGGCTGGACCGTATTGCATGCCCAACCACCGGCAGTGGACAAGAACAACGGCAAGTCCGCCGTCGATTTGAAGGAAAGCCAGGGCCAAGAAGGCCATGAGAAACCAAAGGATACCGAGCAAAACCTCATGGCCGCGTCCCAGGATGACAGCGCGCCCTCGAATACAGTCTGGCACGGCACACTTTTTCCCAAGAGCGACGCCGACATCTGGCTTGCGGCTGCCTTCGCCGACTATCACCGCTATGTTGCCACGGAAAAAAACATGCGGCTGGCCAACGACGGCAAACTCAAGGACGAAGACAGGGAACGGCTTGCCGTTGCCCGCAATGCCTATCGCAGCCGATATCTCGCCGCCGTCAAGATCGCCGGCGACGTGCCCCTCAATGAAATCAAATCCGCCATGGACCAAGATGAATGGTATCGCATCGCCTCGGGCAAGGGCTTCCTGCTCCTCAATGAACTCCGCCGCTTGCTCGGCGACCCGCTCTTCGAAGATACGATGGACGC
>JBJMQT010000156.1:0-106624 GCA_045802525.1 Gemmataceae bacterium | reverse complement strand
GCGTCGATTGATGTGATTGTCCGCACACCGACGCGGTCCCGGACCTGCGCCAATTGCAACGGTACGTTCGTCAGTTTTATAGCCAAAACTAACCGCCGTCTGTTAGTGCTGTAAATCTCTGTTTAACCTTGACCAGCGCCACCCGGGCGGTCTCAATTCCGCTCTGCGCGTCTCGAATGCCTTGCAGATAGTTCTGCCGCTCGCGGTAAAGCAACGGGTCGTTGCATTCTTTCCAAGTGAATATTTCCTTAGCCAAGCCGATGGAGAGGACTTCCAAGCGTTGGACTCGGGCGACAATGTCGGCGGATGCTTGCTTCGACTGAACCCGCTGTGGCGTGGTTTCGATGGTGTTGGCAGCCTTCAGTGCCTTGACCTGTCGGCCAGCTCGGAAACGGTCGGACCGTTTTTGTTTGTTCGGACACTTTCAAAAGAAAGGCCTACGCCTTGGTCGTTTGACCGAATAGCCAAGCGAAAGTGGAGTCACTTTTCCGCCTTTAACCGGCCGTCAGTGAAAATTCCGAAGAACTCTTAGTTATCGAGCAGTTTGCCGCCTTCTAATGCAGGGGATGGGAGCAAACGCGAATAGCCAGAGCCCTCAAAATGGCGGCTTTTCAGGCGCCCATGACTGGCGGCTTTTTATCATCCGCTGACGGCGGATAGTATAAAGAAACAAGGATTTTGTGTGTAGCGTTTCAAAAGAACCTTGCCCTTAGACCCGGGTGTCATGACACCTGCCAAGAGCGCTTTTTGGTGCTTATTGAGGGATTCTTGATCTGGCTGGAAAGTGGATTTCACCGCATAAAACACGGCATTTGCTGCGATTTGTCCAAATATGCGGTTTGCTTTATGAGTCCCCTGCTCTGCCGTTGAGCTATGGGCCCTAAAGGAAATCATTTCAGGCCAACCCTGATCAGGAAGCCCGTCAGTGGCCAAGTCTATCTGTTCCAAACGCAAGAGCAAGTCTGACAAGCCCGCCAAGCCGTTCACTGACTTCCCGCTTTTCCCCCATCAGACACGGCGCTGGGCCAAAAAGATCAGAAGTTGCAGGATGGAGCTGGAAAGTTGCGAGTGGTTATGGATGGCACGTTTCCGGATGGGCCTTCCGTGTGCGTCGTGGGTGTGCGGACGCCACATGGTTGGTCCATCACCCGCAAGCTTATTCGCGGCTTTCCAAAGCTAGTTTGCAATAGGTCAGTAAATTGAGCTCGCTCAACTCCTGTTCGATTTCCTGCTTGGTTGGACAACGCAAGGAGCAGGCCACCTCTTGCAGGAGCAATTCGGCGAAAAGCGTGCGGGCCCGGTGCAGGTTTTGGCGAACGGTTTCGGGCTTGATGGATTTGCCTAGCTTCTTGCCCAGTAGCTCCGCCAGTTGCTCCGACGAATAATCCGGGTGAGCGGCTCGGAGGCGGAGGACGGCATAGAGACGGGGGTGGGCGGGACCGAGGGTCTCCCAGGTGCGGGCCAACAACTCGTCGCGCCAGTTTTCCTCGAAAGCCGATTCCAAGGCGAGGTCGTGAGATGGGCTGGCCAGTTCTTCCAATGCTCGGCCATCCTGAGGCAAGGGCATGCCTCTTTTTTTCTCCTGCCGGCGATAACGGCTAACCAAGTGAAAGAGAACTTTCTTGATATAGGAACGGAATCTGCCGCGTTCGGGACTGACGTTGTGATAGGCGCCGCGCACCAAGCCGAGCGCAAATTCCTGCGTCAAGTCATCCGCCGCATGCGTGTCGCGAAGGGCTGCTATCAGATAACGGTGGATCGGCCCGCCATAGCGCTGCATAAGTTCATTACAAGCGGCTGTCGCCGCCTCGGACTGTCCGTCGCGAACTTGGTCCAACATCGACCACATCGTGGATATGTGGCTCAGGCGCGAAGGAAGAGAATCGGCGTCCACGATCAGCCTCGAAGCAGAGTTATCGACGAAACCAGGACTGCTGAGAACTGAGAGCTAAGAACTGATTGCTGTTTTGGAAAAAGAAGAAGAAAAAACAGCCATCAGTTCTTGGCTCTCAGCCATCAGCCAGCCTTAGTCTAACAAGGGTTAGTTTAGCACCTCCGTGCCGTTGCGGTCGGTTGAATCCTGGCCCATCGCGACCCAGAACCAATCCATGCCCAAGCCACCGGTCAGTTGATCCGTAGCGCTATCGCCGAACACGGTTGAGGCATTGAAGAAGTTGCTGCCGTTAAGCCGCGACGAGTAGAGCGGATTGCTCGTGACGCCCCGTATCAGATCGATGCGGTCGGCGTAGGAATGACCCGAGTGCCACTCGGCCATGATTGACTGCAGAGCTGACATATTAGCGTCATAGCTGGTGGCTCCTGCGATGAGCAAATCATCAGCAGCTCCGCCGGTCAGGACATCGGCCCCAAGGCCGCCGATTAGAATAGCCTGCTGAGTGCCGGCCGTTATCACGTCATTGTTCGCTCCCCCGACTAAAATGCTAGTTGCGACATTGCTGCCGGTGAGCGTGTTGACCGCGGTGCGCGAGCCGATTACGTTTTGGAAATTCGTGACAATGTCATGGACGTTCATGGCCGAGCCATAGCTGCCGTGAGAGGACAGGCTAACGGTAACCGGAGTAGTCCATGCAGAATAGTCAAGGGTGTTGACGCCGGAATTGCCATTGACGTAGTTAAGGGTGGCGCCGTCTGCCATTACGAACGTATCCGTGTTCAAGCCTCCCAAGAGGTTCTCCATGTTGCTGAAGCTGAATCCGCTTTGGTAACCGGGAATCGTTCCCAACACAGTCCCGTTGCCGGCGCCGGTGATGTTCCAGGTGTTTGGGAAGTCGGCAACCCACATGACGTCTGTGCCGGCGCCGCCATCGATAGTTGTGCCGGGATCTTGAGCGCCCCAGATACGGAAGGTGTCGTCACCGCCGTTGCCCATCATGACATCGCGCCCGCCGGGAGACTGAATGACATTGGCATTGTTGTCGCCAATTAGAGTGTCGTTGTAGCGAGTGCCGATGAGGTTTTGAATCCTTTGAACGCCGATGGCGGCGCCATTATGGACAGCGCTGGCCGCGCCGGTCAGCAAGTTGACCGACACGCCAGTGGGATAGTACTCGTAATCGAGCGTGTTGTTGGCTATGCCCCCGCCGCCATCCACAAGTCCGGTAATCTGCCCGCCGGTGTAGAACTGGAAGGTGTCAGCGCCCGTTTGGCCGGTCAAGCCAGAGCCGCCTGTCAGGTTTTCTATCCCCGCAAAGGCTACATTACCGACGCTGCCTTGGTTTAACCCACGGATTAGCCAGGTATTGATGGCATTGGGCCCAACCAAGCGATCATTGCCCATACCGCCGTTAATTGAAACGGGCGTGGTGGCCGCGGTGGACGAGACGGTGAAAGTGGAGCCGGCCGGGACGGAACTGCCATCGATCGTCAAGCTGGATGCGCCGTTGTAATTGATGGTTTCGGTGTAATTCAGGGTCGTGGGAACAATCATAATGGGCGGCCGGGGAAAGCCGGGGCTGCTCAGGTACAGAGTTTCGGCGACTTGATCGGCTCGCGCAACCGACTGGGACGTAATCGTATACGAAAGGGAAGTATGCGTAACCTGGTTATTGTTAGTCAATGGATCGTGGGCGATGTTTTGCGTGCCACTATCGTCCAAGGTCAGCGAGCCCCCGTTGGCATTCACCGTCAACACACCATGGGAATCATACTGGGTGGGGACGCCATACTGGACGTTGACGGGGCCAGGGGTCAGCAGACCAATATTATCAAGGCTGTTCGCGACGGTAATGGTGTCGGCATGTGGTCCGGCATTGATTGTCGTCGTGGCGGAAGTTCCTCCTACGCTGATGGTGTTATGGCGCGGTCCGGCATTGAGAACCAGATTGGACATGTCGCGGTAATTGATGCTGGCGCTGCGCGTGGCGACGATGGGTTGGCTGCCGATGAAACCGAGATAAGTAGCCGTGCGACCTAAACTGCTGTTTCCGATTGAATAAGCCGTGCTGCCGGGCGGATTACCCAGTGCAGAGCCTTGATCATCGACGTTTAGCGTCCGGGCCCGGGAGACTTCCAGGAAGGTAATCCTGTCAAGGTTGCGCGAAACAGGCGCCAAGTTGATGGAAGTGGTGGTCGGGCCTCCGTGGACCGAGGTCAGTTGCGAGGCGCCGGTGCTTTCAATGTTGACCGTGTCAGAGCCGAAGCCGGTATAGGCGTTAAGGAAGCTGAGTGCGGAGTAACCGATGCCTGGCGAGTTGGTTCGATTCACATTGCTTGAGTCGATCGTGTAGGTCTGCGTTGTGATCACGGCCGTGTCATCGACGTTGAGTGTCGTGGATGCGCCGTTGCCATTGACAGTGACGCGGGCCCGGACGGGATCCAGGCTGCCGAACTGATTGCCGAGATGAGAGGAATCGAAGTCGATGGCGCCGACGTCGACGGAATCCGTCCCGCTGCCCGCTGTGACAGTCACCGGAGCGCCGGCCGCCGTGCTCTGCACGTTGACCGAGTTGGGTCCCGCGCCGCCGGAATAGGTCAAGCCCGCCAGGCCGCTGTAATTGACGCCGGCAAAGGGATTTCTGGAGCCGTCATCGAAGACACGCGTCACACCGGTGCTAGTGATAGCTGTATCAGTGCGGTTGCTGTGACTTTCGCTGTGATCATCTAGGCTGACATGGGTGCTGGTGGACAGGCCGTGAACGGTGACAAGACCGGTGATGCTGTCGAGGTTGCCGGCGCCGATGGAAATGCCGTCGCTGTTCGCAGCCGTGTCGGAAGAGGCCGAGTAGATGTCAACCATGCCGGCATCGGCTTCCAGGTTCACCAAATTGGCCGCGCTGCGGGCCAAATTGATATTGGTGGCCGCGTTGGCCGGAGTGTTGTGAATCTCGTAGTCGTTGCTACCAGTGCCGCCGTCGAGGTAAACCGTTCTCATGCCGTTGAAATGGATGACGCTGCCAACTTCGCGCCGAATGCTGTCGGCTTCCATTGTGTATGTATGAACGTGGCTATTGGCCGAGTCGTTAACTTGCAGGGTGTCGGCGCCGCCCCCGCCATTGACCGTCACGTTGCTTAGTACCCCATCGATATTCTGGTTCAGGCCGCCGAAATTGACGGTGTCCGAGCCTCCGCCCAGGTTAACGGTCATGGGCATGTCCGCAGGCAGCCCGGCCACCGTGATGTTGTCATTGCCGCTGCCGGAATCCACTTCGATGGAAGTGATGTTGTTGTCAAACGTCGCCACTTGACCATTTTCGTTAACGATGAGCCTATGATCGCTGGTCTGGTTAATGACTATGTTGTCGCCGGGACTGCCAGGTATCTGATCGCCTTGGATGCGCAGGGCGTAGGTATTCAAGAAATTGTTAGCGGCATCGTATTGGGGCGTGAGAAAGAAGTTCTCTGAATTTCCGTCGGAAACGATAAACGCGCCATGCCTTTGAGACCAGAAAGCCTGAACATTGATGCCGTTGCTAGCGCCCGTGGGATCGGGAAGATGATAGTTATATGGATTTCCAAACAAGGGCCCGTTCTTGCCTTCCGGCTCACCGTCGGCAATCTCTTGCGAGGAACCCCCCGTCAGCAGTCCCCCGGTTCCGACAATTGCCGAGGTGGGAATGGTAATAGCGTTGAGGATGCCGTTTGTGATGCTGCCTCCGGGAAGCGAAAAGCCTGCACCGGGATCGGTAATGGATTCAACAAGCTCGTGGGAGAGGGTGCTGGTGAACCCGTCCATATTCAACGTGCCGTCCGCATTGGCTTGGGTTCCCACCCAAGCCGTGAAATCCACGTGAGAACCAATGGACGGCACCGTGGGTGGTATGGGGATGATGCTGATATTAGGAATCCAGGTGTCGAGATCGGGAAACCAGGTATGGAGGCCGGCAACATTCCCAGTCGGATTGATATCGGGCGACGTCACCAGGACATACAGAGGAGTCGGGGATGAGGGCTCGGGCAACAGGCCGGAGTCAATGATGCTATTGATGTTGCCGTCCAGACTTCCGGTAAAATCGATGGGATCGCCCAAGCCAAGCGTCGGAGGCGGGAGGAGAAGTTTGGGGTCGAAAAAGCTGAAACCGTTGGACAGCTTATTCGGATCCCAGGCCGTGCTGTTGACCGGATCATAAGTGATGTGGCCGGGTAAGCCTCGGTATTCGTTGATTCCGCTGAAGTAAGCGGTATTGATCAGACCGGTTAGTGCGTTTTCCACCTGGACGGCTGCGGCGCTGGGCGCTGACTTCGTTCCCCAACCGTTGCCGTTGAGGATCAACTGGATCGGCACATTGCTGAGCACCGGTCCACCGCTGTCACCGACCGATTCACTCGGCAACTGATGCGCAAGGATCGCCTGCTGAGGCACGAAGACGACCGTCGGCACGGTGCGATCTTCGAGGGTTTCCAATTGAAGTCGTTTGGTTTGCTTCTTGGCGGACCGGCGGTTTCGCCGTGTCTTCAAGTATTCACGAATCTCTCGAGTGTACTTTCGGAATCCCATGAAAATTCACCGTAGTTAGAAGTTTGGAGGGCCTTTGATCCCGAGGTGGTTGAAGAACCCCCTAGTAAACGCAATCCAAGCCGAGGTTCTGAGTGCTTTCGTTCTCTATCTTCACGTAGCTCGGCCGATTGAAATCGTGACACGAATCGCAATGGAAAATTGAAATGGTGGAATAAAGGGGAACTTCGTTGAATCGAAAGACAGGTTTACTTGGCGTAAGACCGATTTTTCTCGTCTTTAGTGTCCTTTCTATCTAGTATGTGAAGCTCCGCTTTCCAATTCTCTCCCTTCTTTCACCGGGAGCGGCCCATGACTTCTTCGCAAACCGGTAGCAACTTGCTGTTTGGCATCCTCGCCTTGCAACTGGATTTCGTCAGCCAGGAGGCATTTATCCGGGCCATGCACATCTGGGTCCGCGACAAGACCAAGTCGCTGGGGACGATCCTTTGCGAACACCAGGCACTTTCCGCCGAGCATCAAGCGATTCTGGATACCCTTGTGGACAAGCATCTCAAGCACCACAATCAGTCTTTAGCCAAGAGCATGGCTTCTCTTTCGGTTGCACCTTCGCTTGCCTCGCAACTGCATGATCTAGCCGACCAGGAACTTGAGGCTAGCCTGGCGCCGGTGTCCACCTGGCAGGGCGAGATACCTTATCGGGAATCCTCCTTTGCAACGGGCCGGTTGCCCGGCCAACGTTTTCGTACCCTGCGGCCCCATGCTCGGGGCGGCCTTGGCCAAGTTTTTGTCGCGCTGGATCGCGAATTCAATCGGCAGGTGGCCCTCAAGGAGATTCAGGAGCACTATGCCCATGACTCCTCCAGCCGTGCTCGCTTTATGCGTGAGGCTGAACTAACCGGCCGCCTCGAACATCCGGGGATCGTTCCCGTCTACAGCCTGGGCTGTTACGCGGATGGGCGCCCGTATTACGCCATGCGTTTTATTCAGGGTACTAGCTTGAAAGAAGCCATTGACGCCTTACATAAGAGTTTTCCCAACGATTCTGAGTCACGAGGAGTGGAATTGCGCAAATTGCTGCGTCGGTTTAGCGACGTGTGCAACGCCCTGACTTACGCCCATAGCTGTGGCGTGGTTCATCGTGACATCAAACCAGCCAACATCATGCTGGGCGAATTCGGGGAAACTCTTGTTGTCGACTGGGGCCTGGCCAAGGCTTTTGATCGTCCCGACAAACGGGAAACCGATGTGCTTCCCAGTTGGTTTCCTTCATCCGAAAGCGGTTCGGGTCCAACGGAGATGGGGGCTGTCCTGGGCACTCCGGCTTATATGAGCCCCGAGCAGGCGGCCGGTCGCCTTGATCTCATCGGGCCGGCGACCGACGTGTACAGCCTTGGCGCGACTCTTTACGCACTGCTAACCGGACGACCGCCCTTCGAGGACACAGCGCACCGTGAAGTTCTGGGAAAGGTCCAAAGCGGGAATCTCCTGAAACCGCGTGATCGTGACAAGACCATTCATCCTGCTCTTGAAGCGATCTGTTTGAAGGCCATGGCTCTGCGTCCGGAAGATCGTTACAAATTGCCGCGGGATTTGGCCGACGATCTGGATCACTGGATAGCCGGCGAAGCGGTCTCCGCATGGCCCGATCCCTGGACAGTCCGGGCGCGCCGTTGGGTCAGCCGGCACCGAACCAGCGTCACCGGTGTAGCGGCCGCCGTCGTGGTGGCGACGCTTTCCTTGGGCATTGCGACAGCCCTGCTCACTCGAGCCAATCATGATCTCAACATTGCCAACACTAATGAGCGCCGGGCCAAAGAAGAGGCCGTGACCCAAAAAGGGCGTGCGGTTGCAAGTTATCAGTTAGCGCGGAAGGGCCTCGAATCCACGCTGGAAATTAGCGAGGACGAACGCCTTCGCTCCGGCAAGTTAGAAGACTTACGCAAAAAACTGGCTCAAGCCGGCGCTAGTTTCTACGAGCAATTTGTCAATCTCCAAGGCGATGAAGAATCGTTCCGGTTTGAGCGCGCCATGGCCTATTCTCGATTGGGCGTAGAACTCGCTGTCTTGGGAAATCGGCAAGAGGCCGTGAGCAACTTCGGCAAAGCAGCTTCAGCCCTTGAACAACTCCACGAAGAGTTTAAGGACAATCTCAAGTATCAGACCGAACTCCAAATGCAATACCACGATTTGGGCCATTTCCTGATCGATCTGAAAAGACTTCCCGAGGCAGAAGAATATCTGAAGAAAGCTCGGCAATTACAGGAAACGCTAATCAGCGCTCAACCGGACGAAACGGAGCACACCCATGCAGCCGCGCTTTCGCTCCTTAATCTTGGCATGATCTATCGCGATACCAATCGCATGGAAGAGGCAGAGGCAGCGTTTAATGAGTCGCTGCCTCTCTATGAAGCGATAACTAGAAATCAACCAAGAACGGGTAAGACCGCACGTTATTGGTCGTTTTTGGCTAATCTGCTGAGCAACCGCGGCTACCTCTATGCCCTTACGGGTCAACCTTTGCCGGGGATTGCCGACCGCGAAAAAGGGATCGAGATTATGACGGAAGTGGTGGAGCTGAATCCCGCGGTAACGGTTTATCAAAAGGATTTGGCTATGTTTATTCACTTTCTTGGAATGACCTATCAATTCCAGTCCAATTGGTCCAAGGCAGAGGAATACTACAAGGTCGCCCTGGACCGCCGCCAGAAACTGGTCGACGATCATCCCGCCGTCCCGGAATACAAGAGCGACTTGGCCGATACCCTTTATCAGATGGCCTTGGTCTATCAAAAAACGCACCGCGACCGGTTAGCTCTTCAGGAATATCCCAAGATCGTGAAAATCTACGAGGGCTTGCTTCGGGAGTTTCCCTACGAACCGGATCGCACAAGTAAGTTGGCCTGGGCTTGCAACGATCTGGGCATGCTCGCCGAAAGGCTCGGACAATTCGACAAAGCCAAGAAATCTCATCGACAAGCTGTTGACCTTCGCCGTGCGCTAAGCAACGAATTCCCTTTAATCGAGGAATACCAGACGAGCCTACTCGACAGCCTCAAGTCCCTCGGAGCGCTGTCGTGGAAAATGAATCAATTGGAGGCAGCCCGCGAGGCTTATGCCGAATGCCTTCACATAAACCAGTCGCTCTACAAGGCAGATCCACAGCTCGAACCGCGGAAGTCGAATCTGGCCGATGCCTACTCTAACACGGCATTCATTGCTCAAGAGCAAGACCGGTTGCAGGACGCCCAGAGCAACTATCAAAAAGCGTTGGGGCTTTTTATGGAGTTAGCCGCTCAAACAAAGAATAATGCCAAGAACCTGGATCGTCTGGCCGATTGCCAAACTTCCCTTGGCTGGGTCAATCAAGAATTGGGTCACAACGCGGAAGCTCAGAATTTGTTCAAAGCAACTATTGAGGTCAGGACGAAGGCTCACAACACGTCTTCGCAAGGGCTGGAATCGGCCTGCCGATTAGCCAGGGCATATCTGAATCTGGGCAACAGCGTGGGTGATTCCAAGATGCCGAGCGACGCCCTGGTTTGGTTTGAAAAGAGCCTGTCCCTGCTCACCCCTTATTTGGAAAACCAGCGATCAAACAAAGTGTTGGTTCGTACGTTAGTGGACTCACATACGGGGCATGGCTGGATTCTGAGTAAGTTCTTGGGCAAACATGAAGAAGCCCTCAAAGCCTATGACTCGGCCCTAGAACTAAGCAAAGATCAAGGCTCGGATTGGATTCCGGTTGCCAGGGCCTGTGTCCTTGCCCGCCTTGGTCGTCACAAGGAAGCGGTCGATAAGACCGAGGCTGCGTTAGAGAAAAACATGAATGACACCGGCAACCTGTATGATGCCGCTAGTGTGTATGCCCTGGCAGCAGCCTCAGTCAAGGCGGACAATAACCCGCCCGCTGAAGATCGAAATCAATTGATCAAAGGTTACCAGTCCCGTTCCCTGGAGCTACTCACGTCAGCATTGAAGAAAGGCTATTTCAATCCACCGTCTAAAAGAGACATGCTAATGTTCAACAAGGATTTCGAGTCCCTCCATGAACTTCAGGCTTTTCAGGATTTGGCGAGGAAGTAGTAATGGGTTGTGTGGGGCCGGGGATTCGAACCCTCGCTGCACGAGTGGTGGTTGACCGCAGCTATGACTAGCATCTTCCTTTCCTATGCCCGCGGCGATGACGGCGAACCGTTCCATCCGTCCACGTCGTTTGTCGCGCGGCTGCACCGCGATCTGACCACGGCGGGGTTCGAAGTGTGGTTCGACCGCGTGTCGATGCCGAGCCGGTCGCTGACGTTTCATCAGGAGATTCGTGATGCCGTGGCAACGCGCGATCGACTGGTGGTCGTCGTTGGCCCCAAGGCGGCGGGGTCGTTGTACGTGCGCCAGGAATGGCAGTTCGCTTATTTCGAAGTGGACAAGATTGTCACGCCGATTCTGCGCTGCGGAGATTATTCTCAAGTCCCGGACGAGCTCAAGCTGCTGCACTGCGAGGATTTTCGGGATGATTCCCAATACGACTTCCATTTCAAGAACCTGATCCGCCAGGTCGCGGAGCCGGCTCCGCCTCTGGGGAAACTGATCGCTGTGCCATCGCTGCCTGCGCACTTCCTCTCGCGGACCGAGCGGCTCATGGTATTGCGTGACGCTCTTCGCGCCGATCTGGATCGGCCGGTCGTCATCACAGGAGCGGCAGCGCGCGTCGGCGTGCATGGCATGGGCGGCATCGGCAAGTCGGTGCTGGCGTCGGCGCTGGCTCGCGATCGCAAGGTACGGGAAGCGTTCCCCGACGGTATCGTCTGGGTCGGCCTTGGCCCGCTGCCGACGATCGCTGATCTGCAGCGGCGCGTCCACAAGGACCTCGGCGGCGATGGTGCGTTCCTGACCGAACACGATGGCCGCGTCAAGTTGCGCGACCTCCTAAAAGAGAAGCGCGTCCTCCTAATCCTCGACGATGTCTGGCGCCGCGAGGATGCCGATTGGTTCGATATCCTCGGTCCTTGCTGCCGAGCGATGATTTCGACGCGCGACTCCGGTCTGCTCACCTCGCTGGGCGGCGTCCATCATATGGTCGAGCTACTGACCGATCAGGAAGCGCTGAACCTTTTGGCACAAACTGCGGGCGTCGAGCGGGACAGACTGCCGAGCGAAGCAGCCGACCTGATCGACGAATGCGGCCGGCTGCCGCTGGCAGTTGCATTGTGCGGCGGAATGGTGCAAAGCGGCATTCCGTGGGGCGACGTGCTTTCAGCCCTGCGCGAGCACGAGCTGGAATTCATCTCGGACGAGCATCGGGCGGAGCCGCAACATGCCAACCTTTGGCGAGCGATGGAAGTCAGCGTCCGGATGCTTAGCGAACGCGCCGGCGACGAACCACTCCTGAAGGACGCCGCCCGGCGTTTTGCCGAACTTGCAGTCTTTTCTGCGGAAGAGGCGTTCCCCGAAGCCGCCGTCCTGACAATGTGGTCCTCCACCGGCGGCTTGAGCGAACGGAATTCCCGCAAGCTGCTGATCCTCTTGCAACAGCGTTCCTTCGCGCAAGTGACGCGCGGCGCCGACACAGTCGGATCGATGGTGTCGTTGCACGATTTGCTATTCGACCTCGCCGTCCGGCTATCCCAGCGTGACATCGGTGACACCAAGACGCTCCACAACCTACTCATCGAAGGTTACGCGAAGAAGTGCCCACAGGGCTGGCCGAGCGGCCCCAATGACGGCTATTTCTTAACGCACCTGCGCCATCACCTCATTGACGCCGGCCGAACCGGGGAATTGGCTGACCTCCTCCATCAATTGCGCTGGCTGGAGGAGAAGAATCAAGCAGGGTTCACCTTCGACTTGGCAGTGGACTTCCACGACACGCTCGACAAACTGCCTGCCGACGACTCTCGTCGGAAGATTCTCGGACTGATTCACGAAGCATTGCGGCGAGACATTCACTTCATTGCTCGGCATGCGGAGGACTATCCGCAAGGATTGTTTCAGTGCCTGTGGAACTCCTGTTGGTGGTACGACTGTGCTGAGGCGGCCCAGCATTATCCGGCTCCGGAGGATGGTTGGCAGGGGCTGCCGCCATGGGCGAGGCCTGAACCGCGGCTCTCCACTTTACTTCAATCCTGGGAATCCGAGAAGCGAGAGGCCGGCTCCCAGACCGTCTGGCTTCGATCCCTCCGCCCCCCATCCCTGCCGATTGGCAATGTGCTGCGGCAACGATGGGATGAACACCGCGATCTCGTGACAAGTATTGCTTTTTCCCCAGATGGCAGCCACCTGGTGAGTGGTAGCCGCGACACTTCCGTTCGTGTCTGGGACTTGGTCACAGGAGAAAGTAAGACTTTATGGGACGACTTTGGAGACGGGGACCCCATTCGTGGGGTTGGCTGGTCTCCGGACGGCCAACACATCGCATTCGTTTCCGAGAGTCACAACCGGCAATCCTTGAGGGTCATGCCGCAAAACACGGAGAAGCCCTGGCGCCGTTTTCAAGTCGAAAACGGGCTATGGGGACTCGCATTCACACCAGACAGCGAGAGCGTCGCCTGTGCGGCACTGGATGGCTCGGTTCGCGTCTTTGACCTGAAAAGCAACGTAGAACGATGGAAACTTGAAGGGCACACGCAGAGCGTGCTGAGCGTAGCGTTTTCGCCAGATAATCGGCGGCTTGTTAGCGGGGGTGCCGATGGGACTGTCCGCGTGTGGGATACGAACGTGGGTGTTGAATTGCTTTGCTTGTTGGGCCACGACGGGATGGTCGATGCCGTGGCCTTTTCCTCGGATGGGACGGTTATTTTCTCGGGATCGCGCGATCACACGCTGCGAACCTGGTCTGCCGCAACCGGCCGAGAGCTATCCTGCTCGCGATACCCGTTCCCGGTCGGTGCCTTGGTCCTCACCCCGAATGGCCAGTTGCTGGCCATTGCGGTTCGAGAACGAATTCTGGTTCGCAAAGACTCGACGGGAGAGGAGTGGTGGTTGCCAGGGCACTCGGACACGGTCACGAGTCTGGCCTTTTCCCCGAATAGTCAGCTTCTCGCCAGCGCTTCTGCCGATCGCGGAATTCGAATTTGGACAACGAGCAAGGAAACGCCTTTGCTGGGCAGCGATAGCGACTTCATTCATGACATGACCTTTACTCCAGATGGCCGGCAGTTGGTCACCTGCCACCATTCCGGACAAATTCGCCTTTGGAATGCTCAAACTGGAAGGTTGGCCGCCGATATTAAGGGTCATCACTCTCCGGTGCGAACAGTGGCCGTTGCATCTAATGAAGCCAAGTTGCTACTGGCTGCTGGCGACGACGAAGCAAACACCTTTCTGTATTTCTTGCCGACCGGGGAAGAAATGGCGAATCTTCAAGGGCACGAAAACCGGCCCTGGGAAACTTGGCAGAATGTACTTGGGGAGACCAGGGTGAAAGGGGGAGGAGTTCGATGCATTGCGTTTTCTCCGGAAGGGAAGTTCCTTGCCACCGGAGGAGGCGATGGGGCAATTCTTTTTTGGGAGGTGGCAACGGGTCGGCTGCTCTGCAAAGCGCACCCTCCCTGGGGAAGGAGCGCAGGCATACAGGCGCTTGCCATAGCACCGTCCGGGAGGTTCCTTGCCATTTTGGCCATGGCCCGGCTCGGGGTCTTACGTCTGGAGTGGGAAACGTGGCTGGGGAACACCTGGTGCGAAAACGATTTAGTTACCATTCTCGACGAAGACGACTGGTTGGACAACACCGAGTGCGAAGCAGATGCGGTCGCTTTCAGCGCAGACGAAAGTAGTATCATCACGATGGCTGTTGGAATGGGGCATGACACTCTTGATACAGTTTACGTGACAAAGTGGGATTCCGTTTACCAGCGCCTCGCGGAGGTGACTCGCATCCTGTGCGGCATTTTCGATGTAAATGCTCTGGCGAGTGGAATGGCCTGGCAGGCGGTCGTTCATCGCGCAGTGGTTGGGCATAACAAAATGGATGAAGGGGACAAAGTAATGGGATTGGGACGAGCGGCTGCCGAAGAAACCTTCGTTCGACAAGCAGATCGAAAAGATCCAGCAGCCTGGTTTCCAGTGTCATTTACTCATCTCGCCCACCACTCTTCGGAAACCGTCCTGGCTGGGAACCGAGGACCGGAACTCTATCTCCTGCGGTTAGAGGGCATGGTCGGTGGTGCGCAGAAATATGTTTGAAAAGGTGCCTCCGACAGTTGGATTGACTGGTATGTACTTCCGATTTACTCGGAAAGGTTACTTCAGTGATAACGGCCATGGGCCGGCAGACTCGCTGCTCTGGGTTTGTAAGTCGATTCAGGGCAAGCTTCGGCCATCTTCATTTCCCCAGTGACCGTCGCTTCGCCTGCACCACCCGGCCCGGCAATACATATTAAGCTGGTTCAATCAGCTTCTCGCCCTGATTGCGCGGGTTGTTGACCAACTTGGAAATGGGGTAGGCTTCCATTTGGCTGGAAGGGAACGGCTTTAACAGGGACGCCAGCGCGTCCGGTTTCCCATTCCCCTCTAACCAAGTTGCATAATCGCTGGGTGCTAAGATCACCGGCATCCGATTATGGATCGGCCCCATCAGTTCATTGGCATCGGTCGTGATAATTGCACACGATTGGACCGGTTCCCCTTCCTCCGGTTTCCACCATTCCCACAAGCCGGCAAAGGCGAAAACCTCTTTGTCTTTCATGCGAATATGAAACGGCTGCTTGCCATCCTCGGTTTTGTGCCATTCATAAAATCCATCAGCCGGAATTAAGCAGCGCCGTGATTTGAAAGCGGCTCGGAAAGACGGCTTGGTGGCCACGGTGTCGGCGCGGGCGTTTATCAATTGATTGCCGATCTTCATGTCCTTGGCCCATGACGGGATTAGACCCCATTTGGCAAGGAGCATTTCTCGTGCGTTGTCCTTCTGTCTCACAATAGGGACTTGCTGAGTAGGCGCGATGTTGTAGCGTTGGCCGTCGAAGGGAAGGTCCGGCGTTTCCGGAACATCGAATCGCTTGGCCAGTTTGCGGGGGGATTCAGCAAGGGTGTAGCGACCGCACATGATGACAGCAACCTATCCGCTCTTTGCCTGGTCCGCAAGCGTCGAGTTCTCCGACCTACGCAGTTTGACCGGCCTACAACATTTGATTAGGCTCGCTCAGTAACCCGCTTTCTTTCCCGGCGAACGGGGATAAGGAACAGAAATATGGAACTGGAAAGTGATGTTTGGTTTGAGGACAGAATCGCTCCAGCAGTGAAAGCCCTGGGCAAACAAGGACAGGCGGACAGTAGCGTCATTCGAGCAGTCGAAGAAGCCTTACGGCGGGCAATGCGCCTGCGTGATCTTGAAGCAATTCTAGCCGCTCGCTGAGCGATAGCGAGGATAACCTATTGTTTCCTAGATTTCAGACTCCAGATCCGCCAAACGGGTTCTTGGATTGAGTCGCTGGACAGTTTCCTCAGTCAAAGGCAATCGCTGGAAAACGTGCTGAATCATCGCCAAAGAATAATCGTTAGGTGCACCATCATTTTGTACGAAGTATTCGTCGGCAAATTCCTTGTAGGTTTCTGGATTGCCGTCGAGTACGGACAAGAGAAAGTTAGATCCATCCGGATCAGAAATTGAACCTACTTCCAAAACACCATCTGGCCGTTGCCAATAGGCATAGAGGGGGAAGTCGATGTCGCCTAGGAGCCATCGATCATCCTCATAGGTTCGCCAAATGCAAAACGTAGTAGCTTCCCAGGTAAAAGCGGGCTCTTGAAGTGCTTCCCGAAAAGCAGCCGGTACATGGTCCATGATCCCGGGCCAATGGCCAGGCGCGCCCTCGTGATAGGATCGACTGATCCTCGACCACGGACTCATTAGATATTCGTGAGCAAACCCCTTGATCAAGGCACCGACTGCACTGAGTGGATGAAATAGTCGTCACCGGAGCCGTTTCGCATTGAGGCGCACGCGGCACCGGCTGCCCAACTATTGTTGAAAGAATAGTAGCGCAATTCCCATTCCGGCGACAAGATGGCATCCAATGTGGCAATCGACTGACAGAGCTTTCTGAGCTCCTCGATACTTGGAAGCGCAAGATTCCTAGTAGATATACCTCCCTTGTCAACCTGCCAGCCGTCCTTCTTGCCGCATTGGGCGCCTTTCTCAAATCTCTGGACGAACTTGCGATCCTCAGCCGATAATCGCTCGAAAGCATCTAGTTCTTCCTTGCTAGCCACACCTTTTCCGCCACGGAACCAGATTCCGTCAAGGACAATTCGCAAAGGCGAGCGAGATAACTTTGTCATTGCAGCGATCTTTGCCATCCGCCTGGGTGAGCCTGCCGTTTGTGCCGTCGCCGAGTGGCGGAGCCCACAGGAGCATTCCTGTTGGACTGATCCGCGACGCAGCGTCCTTGCAGATTCGATGACCGGGACGAGTCCCCCGGTTCGACTTTACCTGGTAAGTTCTGGGCCTGGCAACGTTTTCCCGCGAGGTTGTCGGTCTCCGCGCGGGCTTGCGGCCAGCGAGTGAGCCCGAAGCGCCAGCGAGGACGAATTCGCCACGCTGGCGCTTCGGGCTTAGCCACGGGATTGTGAGAGTATTTCTGTGCAAGTGAGGACGTTTCTGTGCAACAAATTGCGTTTCTGTGCAAAAAGCGTCATTTCTGTGCAACCAGAGGGGTGTCTGATTTGCACAGCAATTTGCACACAAACGTTGGACCAGGAGCACAACGCGTTCGGCTGGCCACCGGCATGCTGCAAAAGACATCGAAAGACGCTCAAAAAGAAGATGTTCCACGGTGACTGCAATCGAGGTTTTGGCCGCGGCGCCTACCTTTCCTTCTTTGGGGCATACCACTTCCACACCCATTCGATGGCGTGCGGCAGAAACTGGGCTTTAGCATTGGCAACGCTGTGGCCGGATCCTCGACAGAACAGGTATTGATAGTCATAGCCCTTGGCCTTGAGCACCTTGGCCATGCGGTGGTTGGCTTCTACCCAGTCGTGCATGCCGTCGCGCATCACGTTGGGGTTATACAGGTCCTGATCGCCGACAGAGAGGAACAGCCGGATGGGTTTTTTGGGGCTATTGGGAATAAGCGTTTCGTGAAAACCCCAAGCGCCGTCGGGCATCTTCGGATCGAAAGGCCACTGCTGGTTCACGAACGTGCCTGACGTGGTTAGGACGCGATGGTAGAGATCGGGGCGAAACCAGGCCATGATGAGCGCGGCCGAGCCGCCGGAACTATTGCCCATTGCCGCGCGGCCGTCGGGATCCTTAGTCAACTTCACTTGACAGTTTTTCTCCACCCGCGGAAGCACCTCGGTCTCGATGTATTCGGCAAAGACGCCGGACATGGTGTCATATTCTTTGCCGCGCTCGTGCCCCTGGGCGTCGCCGCCGCCGTTGGCGATCATGATAAGAATGAGCGGAGGGACCCGCTTTTGGGCGATCAGGTTGTCGAGGATGTGCGGCAAATCCAAGTCGGGATTTCCCGTTGGACCGTCGTGGACGATCATGAACGGCGCTTCGCTGCCCGGCTTGTATTGCGCGGGAATGTAAACAGTGATCTTGCGCTTGTAATCGATGTTATGAGTTTCCACGATTAACGTTTTCGGATTGGTCGGATCCACCTTCCCAAACTCCTTGCGGGCGATGCCGGGATTAAGGAGTTTGGTCGCCTTCGAATCGATCTCGAACTGCTGCACCTTTCCCTGCGGCACTCCTTTAACCATCTTGAGTTCCCGGGCGGGCACATACTCCGGCCCGATCACGAAATTGCCAGCGACATCGAGGGGAGGATTCTCGCCGGTTTTCAGCACTTTGAAAGGCGGGGAACCGGGATCATCGTATTTGCGCACTGGCGGCGCTGCCAATAAACTGGAGCATGCGAGGACTGTGATTAAAATGACCATCTGCGGCTTGACCATGAAACCCTCGTCATTTCTTTCAAGTGGCGACTGCTGCGCAAGACGATTCTCGATGAGCGCTGTGGTGCTATCCTATTCCCCAAATTCTTCATCGACCTGCAATAGCTTTTTTGAAAGAACTGGAGAAAAAACAGCCATCAGCTTTTAGCTCTCAGCCATCAGCTAACGGCGCCAAGGGTCTAAAAAGCCCTGTTGCGAGCCCCGATTTTCTGGCCGCGTTCACTGGTCCACCAAATCTCGACGAGATTTGTTATAGGGCCAACGATAAAGAGAGAGTGGTAGAACGAGTGCTGATCCCGGAAATAGAGACGGAGAATGTGATCGGCCACGGCCACTAGGACGGCCACCGCGATTTGACTCCAGCGCCGGTGGGTTGTGGTTTTGGGGTCCGTGATCATAAAGAAGATGAAGAGTTGAAACATGGGCGACGTCATGGGCCCGACTTCGGCGGCAAAGGTGTTGCCGGTGGCTAAACTGCGCAGATAAGCCAATGGAATAAAGGCCGCCACGTAGGCCAGCGGGATGTGCAGCCGTCCGAGCCGGTAGATAATCAGCGAACCGAGCATAAAGATGACAATGACGGGCCAAATCTCGTTTCCACTCTGCACCGACAAGCTGGCCACGGAATCGGCGGCCAAGACAAGCATGAGCGTGACGCCGAAGTTTGACGGGTTCCAGATGTGCCGCCCCTTGACACGGATGGCGTATTTGGAGGCGATCGTAATAACGGAGCAAAAAATGTAGGGCCAGAGTTCGGGCGACTTGATCAGAATGCCGACACTGATGCCGGAAATATAGGCGCTGGCAAGGTGCGGCCATTTGCCCGTAAGGATCCGGGCCAGCACAAGCTCCATGATGATCGCGGTGGCGATGGCCACGAAGGTCGGGCTGTAAGTAGTGACCCAGCCGCGCGTAAGCTCGTCCAACAAAGGGCTGTAATGGTTTTCGAGAATGCCGTAGGTTGCGTGGCCGACCGCGATTATGTAGGTAATTAGCAAAGGCGCCTGGAATCGGCTGTCGATCGTGATGACGCCGCGCCAGATAACCACAAGAGCCAGCGCCACCAGCGAGGTGGCAACCAAGGCCAGCAAGCCGGCCGGGAACCCAGGAACCAGGCCGCTTAGTGTTCCGAAAAGTGTTTTCCCATCGAAGGTAACGAAACAGAGCCCAACGACAAGAAACGTGAGCAGGCTCCGAAGAATGAGACCAAGAGCGGTTGCCGGAGGCTTGCCTGGCCGAGCGCCCTTGGAAACCGAAGGAGTCGGGGCAACGGCTGATGGCGGAGCGAGTGAATCGGGAGTCTTTGAACTCATCACTCCTCCCTCACAGACATGATCATGCGAGGTTTGAGGCTCTCAAGAGTCTGCTTGCGGCCCGACGGCCATTCGATAATTGCTTTTTCCAGTTTAGGATTCTTGCCAAGTCCGAAGTGCAGCCGGCGCATGTTCTGTGAGGCATAGCCGCTGCCCCCGGAGACTTCCTGGACTTGTTCCTTGCCGTCCCAAAAAAGTCGAACTTTGGTGCCGATCGCGCTCTTGTTGCTTTTGATCCCTTCCAAGTCGAATTCGATCCACTCGTTTTCAGAGCTGACGGTGTTCTTGTAAAGGAGGAGTGGTCCTTTCTGGTTGGCGACGACGACATCTAAAACGCCGCGGTTCCATAGATCTGCCATGGCAATGGCCCGGCCATCGAAGGTGTCCGTAACGCCGATAGCCTGGCCCACATCGACGAACTTGCCTCCTTTGCCGAGCCAAACGCACTTGTGTTGATAGCCGGAGAGGCTGCGCCCTTTCATGGCGGGCCAATTCTTGGCGTCAGAAATAATAGCGGTGTTGTCGCCGGCGATGATGGCGAAATCGTACCAATAGCTTTGGCCCTTGTCGGCCGAGACATAGCCATTGACCAGGTACAGATCAAGCAAGCCATCGTTGTTGAGGTCGCCGAACTGCGCCCCCCAGCTCCAGCCGCCAAGCTCGACGCCCAGGCCGTTTGCCTGGTTCATGAACTTGGTATTGTCGCCGCTGGTCCCGGCTTGAGGCACCCAGAAGTTGTTGCCTTGGACGATGTTTCCCGGTTCCGAGATGTTTGAGACGTAGACTGCCGATCGACCCTGGTTGTAAATATCCCCGAAGGAGACGTTCATGCCGCTTTTGGGATTCTTTGCAATGCCGCATTTTTCCGCGATATCAATGAACCCCTCGCCATTTTGATTGGCGTAGACTTCCGAGACGCCATAGTCGTTGGCGAGGAAAAGGTCGGGGTAACCGGTTCCGCACAGGTCGGCTGCGCCGACGGCCAACGTCCAGCGCGTGCTCGTGATGCCCATCTTTTCAGTCACGTCTTCAAAGGTGCCGTCACCGCGATTGCGCAGCAGATACTTGCGACCGCCGTTTTTAGCGTATTCGAAGCTTTCCGTCATCATCTTGGTGTCGCGGAGATGCCAGAGATCGATGTTTTCGGGCCAATAACCGGCCAAGAACAGGTCGAGATGGCCATCGCGATTGAAATCGACCCAGATGGCGCTGTTAATATTGGCCCAATCGGGCAAACCGGTTTTTGCATGGTCCACGAGCGTGAAGCCTTTGCCCCGGTTATTGTGAAAGAGCAAAGGTTTGCCCCATTTATAGACGAGCAAATCTTCGTAGCCGTCATTGTCGAAGTCGCCCCAGACGGCGCCCATGCAGACGCCGGCGCCGAGCTGATTCAGATCAGCGACCCCCATTTCCTCGGCGACATCCTTGAAGGTGCCGTCGTGCATGTTGCGGTAAAGGCGGTTCTTACTGCCCTCGCCGCTGTTGATGATGTAGATGTCGAGCCAGCCGTCTTTGTCGAAATCAACAATGGAAACCGAGGCGCCCATCGAGGCGATTTGCGGCATGATATGATCCAGCTTGGCATCGAGGGTCGGCGCCTGGTGGGTAAAGTCGATGCC
The DNA here is from genome assembly GCA_045802525.1 of Gemmataceae bacterium. Classification (GTDB taxonomy): domain Bacteria; phylum Planctomycetota; class Planctomycetia; order Gemmatales; family Gemmataceae; genus JBJMQT01. Next base: position 85,376 of record JBJMQT010000156.1, on the reverse strand, counting down.
GCACTCTTTGGAAACTTCCTTCAAATAAAAGCCGTACTTGCGCAAGGCTTCGTTGCCTTCCAACGGTTGCTGATCGACCGGGCCCTTGGAGAGGTACTTATATCCAAAGAAGCCGCCAAGGGGCACGATGAAAAGAAGAAACAGGATCAACTGCTTAAGCGAGCCATTCATGGAGCATTCTCATCAAGGAATGGGGCGGCGCGTCGTTTGGAGACCTATCGCATATTCGTGCGGCGTTACATACCGGGTGTGGTACTTTTTCCAGTCTTGGGGGAACCGCTTGTAAACCGGGTCGTCTTCCAACCGGCGCGGAGGAGTGATGTACGTCTTGAGGTCATGAGCGGGCAACGGCAACACGGTTTTTGAAAAGCGCGTATTCAGATCGCCGTCTTTCGCCCAGCCGTCACATACCCAAACAAAGTCCCTCTTCCAGCCGGAAGGCGGGTCCTCCAACGCCTTGAAGCGAAATGCCAATTCATCGCCTGCGTTCATGATAACGTAACGATCGTCCACCTCGCGGAGCAATTCGCGCACATCGCCGAAGCGAGTGTAGAAGCCGATCAGATCGCGCCAGTATTGTTTCTTAGAAACCAGCTTATCATAGTGCGGCAATTCAGGGGAACTGGGATTCGCCTGGGTCATTTGCAAGATACCGCGATAGCGCAATTCCACCGTAGCCGGCTCCAAGCGCTGTTGCCGTGTCAAAGTCTTAGCGTCGAGGTTCGTCGCGTAGCTGAGAGCGTCCCAGTAAACCTCCATGTTGGTGCGCAAGCGGAAGCGCCGGGCCACGCCAGGTCCGGCGATCCCATCGAGGCGAATGAGGATGGTCTTGTTTTTGCCGGCCGGGAACCCAAGGGCTGGCCGGCCAACTTTCCAGCCTCCGTGGCCATCGGGCACTTCGAGCACCAGGCCGCGCGGCGGGTCATTGGCGCCTTGCTCGACGGCGAAGTTGATGGAGCTGTCCGTCGGATGAACGAAGCCATAAGCCAATAACCAAACCGGCCCTTCCTTGGGCGCTTCCTCCCCTAAATCGACTTCCACCCAGTGATCCTTGGCCACGCCCTGATTGGGTCCTTTTTCAAAGGTGTCCAGGTACCGGCCATCGATTTTTTGAATGAGATCGGTGACATCCTTGCCGTTTTCGTCCAAGGCCTTGGCAACGGGGTGCGGTGAAGTGGTTAGATACACTTCGGGAACGGTGGGCGATAGGAAAAACCGCTCATCGACAAACATCTCCGTGTCGACCGGATGATCCACAACGATCAACTCCATGAAATCGTAATAGTGCGTCTCCCACAAATTCGCGGTGACTCGAACGTCGTAGTAACCGTCGCGCGGAACCAGTTGATCGCCGCGAATCTTCACCCAGTCTGTCGTTTGCAGAAAGCCGCCCTTGTCCTGGGCATTGATGTACATGCCCAGCGGCGTGCTCCACATGAAATCCGAGACAAACTGCATGCCCTGCCCATCGTAGGTGAATAGGAACGGGCATGAACCTTTGAGGCGCTGCTCCGCTTCGACAAGCTGGTCGGAAGGGGTTTCAAACTCGATCTGAAACGTGCCATTGGGCCAAAGAACGCGTAAGACGTCGGATTGCTTTTGCTCCCCCAGGCCGAAATGAACCTCCGGCGAGCAAATTATTTGCTTTTGGACGATTAAGCCGGAGCGCACCTCCACCTCGCCGCCGATGCCAAACGTGTTAATGCGATTGTCGCCTACGACCTTCTCTTTACGTGTCGCCCGGGGCCGGACATTTTGCCAGTGATAATCTTTCTTGCCATGATTGACCAAGTAAGCCGGCTGACCGTCCTTAGAGACGCTTAAGAGGTCGAGACGGCCATCCGAATTAAGATCCAGGACAGCGAAAACCGGCTCGCTTATGTTTGTTGACAAGGCTTGGAACTTGCCGTCAGGATTATTCAGGAAGACCAGAGTTTCATGAGGCCCAGTTGCAATCACATCCAAGCCGCCATTGTTGTCCAGGTCGGCAATGAATAGCCGCAAAGAGCCGGCTTTTTGGTCGGGCTGCTCGCTTGCCCATTTGGCAATCGTGCTGATCTTCCAGGGATCTGCGACCTTGTCTTGCTGGCTTATTCGCACTAATTCCTTGGCTTCCGTGAGATCTAACAGATCGAGGGCTCCGTCGTTATCCGCATCCAGCACAGCCAGCGCTAGCAACTTGCCTAATTTCTCGGGCGGTCGAATGGATCGAAACAATCCTGAGCGCTCGTTGGCAAACAGATGGAGTTTCCCCTGGACGTCAAGCATGGCCGCATCCGGAGCGCCGTCGTTATCGAAGTCGGCCCACACAAAATCACGCAGGCCTTCGACGCCGGCAAAAGGCTTCACGACCTTAAACGTGCCATCGCGATTATTGCGGAGTACGACTGGCTCCCCGGCTCGAGGCGCCAGGACGATATCAAGATCGCCATCCATATCAATGTCGGCGGCCCAAGCGCCGTAATAGTCCGCTTTCAGAAAAGCGAGGTCCAAGTTTGTCTTCGCGGTGACATCGATAAAGGTTCCCATTTCATTCTGCTGTAGGAAACGCAAACCGCTTCCTCCGGCCAACAACAGGTCCATCTTGAAGTCGTTGTTCCAATCCAGGGCAAGAACGCCATGGGGGCCGAGACGGGCTGTCCCAGGACCACTTGGGAAGGTCTCGTGAAACGATTCGTCATCAAGCCGACGTAGTTCCTTGTCGTTGGCAACGAAAATAGAGGGTTTGGCTTCGCTGGCCGTCCAAACCGGGATTGCGATGTCCCAGCGTGATTGCCTGATCGAGGCATTGAGCATCGGGTTGGTGAACGGCTCGCTGGCAAACGTCAATTCAGAATCGGCCGGCGCCGGCGATTGCCGGGGCGGCTGCAAGCGCACAAAGTGGTAAAGGGGCTCTCCAACGGAATTGCCGGAAGGCTCAACGGCATTTCGGCTACGCGTGTAGCCACGCTCGCCGCGTAGAAAATTATCGAATTGGACGAGAATGGCCGGAACCTGGCCCGGCAGACTCTCTTGCGACGCCTTTTCCAGGTCAGCCAACAGAGAGCGCGTGTCTTGGGACCAGTCGGTCGACAGTTCCTTAAATCTGTCCAATACATCTTGCAGAGCCTTTTTGTCGCCCAGTCGAGCCGCCACGCCGGCCTTTTCCTTGAGGATGAACAAGTTATTTGGCTGAACATTAATGATTTCGTCCATCAGCTTTTGGTATCGGGCATCCGCGTTATCGCCCCCCTCTCGGACAATGACGGTCGCCAAAAGATAGCGATTGGCAACATCGTGGGGACGCGCGGCGACCGTGTTTTTAAGGTGATCGAGTGCTTCTCCGAACTTGCCTTGTTTCTCCGCGAGAAGCCCCAGGAGCGTTTCAATTTCGCTGTTGTCCGGGGCTAGCCTGCGAGCTTCGGCCAGATCACGAGCCGATAGATCGACTTCCTCATGGCGAAGGTAAAGCAGGCCTCGATTGGCCCAGGCGGCCGGCTCTTGCGGGACCTTGGTGACGGCCAGCGTCAGTTTATCTTTGGCCAGCTCGAACTGATCTACATCAACTGCTGCCACGCCGATTTGAAAGGCGTCCAAATACTCTTGATAAAGAGCAGATCCGGGCTCGGGCAATTGGGCCCCCGACTTTCTTGTGTACAAAAAATAGCCGGTGACGCTCAATGCCACGAGGACAATGACTAGGGCCGGGATCAAAATGCGCGGTCTAAACAAAAATGGAGAGGTCATAGGTTATCCGCTCTTGGAAGACCTTTTCTAAAAGCGCGTGAGCCGCAACTTGGAGGCGGTCACTTTTTTCTTGCATTCCCTAGATGAATCGTATAGTCATGTATACGCAGATTATTTCAGCATGTTCTCGCAGAATGGTCGGTTTCTGTGTCGTCACTGCAAACGAATAAACACTGGATTGCCTGCTTAACAGGTTGGGGGCTGGCTGTAGGTCTAGGGTTTTTCCTATTTCCGGCCTGGATTCAAGCAAGTTGCGGTGACTATTTGATGACTTCCGAAGGCCACCAGAGCCGGTCTTCTTCCATCCCTGTAGAAAAGTCGCAGTCCCCAAGCCCGGAAAAGGCTCCTTGCTCGGGCCCGTATTGCTCCCAGCGATCGGGGCAAACGCCTCTGACCCCGCCTTCCGTTGTCTCATCAGTCCGTGATCAGGGCTTGGCGACTCTTGCTGTGCCAACAATTCATGAAAGCGACATTCGTACGTCAATTCCGGATTCCGATTCTTTCTATCCCATGCCTTACGCCTTCCGAATTGAGCGACCTCCTCGCCTGGGCTCTCACTAGTTCCCATAAATATCCTGGACGTTCGCTGTTCGGGCTCTTGGCCGTCGCTAAATCCGTCGGATTTGCCGAACGGCTCGGCTTGACCGCTCATTAAGCCTATTTCCAACAAACTGGGCCAGGTGAAAGGCCGTGACCTTGCGGGTCACCCAGCGCGATAAGGGTCTCTTAATCGTTTGAGCCCTTCCGCTGTAGCCAATGGTCGCCGTTTAAGCTGATTTGGCCGCGACCAGATCTTCATGGATTTGGTCCTTGCATTGTCATCATTTATCTAATGTTTGCATTCAACTATCACTGAAAGGGTTGGCATACCATGGCAAAGGACGATGTGATTGTCAATCAACAAGAGATTCTGGGCAATCAGAAAATCATTCTGGACAACCAAAGCAAGTTGAGCAAAATTCTCGCCAACCAGGCTTCTCTTCTCGCCAATCAGGAAAGCATTCTGGCCAATCAGGCAAAACTCGACAAAGCACTTGCCAACCAGGCGACGTTGATCGCCAACCAAGAAACGATTCAGGAAAATCAAGAAAAGATCCAGCAGAATCAGCACGAGATCTTATCCAACCAGAACAAAATTCTGGCTAAATAAGCTCGCTTAGAACTAAGTACATGGAATTGCCGCTGCTTTGGACTCTGGGGAATCCGAGCGCGTGACGTAGGATACTAATGGGGATCGTGCCGTAAAAAGGCGCCATTATTTATTTACCGGGGGATCTGAAATGATTTCGTCCTACAAACGGACGTGGGCTTTCATCGTGGCAATGCTGTTGCCGACAGCAGCGCTCGTTACGGTGATGACGACGGGCTGTCAAAACAAATCAAACAACTCCGATTCTAATGGCCCGGTCAAACTCAAGGTCGCGTACCTGGGTCTAACCTGCGAGGCGCCGATCTTTGTCGCCCTCGAGAAAGGATTCTACGAAGAAGAAGGGCTGGACGTTGAGCTTGTGAAAACCGACTGGGATGGCCTTCGCGAGGGGCTTGGAACCGGTCAGTATGATGCCAACCACACGCTTATAATGTACCTGCTTAAGCCCATTGAAAACGGCGTGGACGTGAAGATCACCGCGGGAATCCATACAGGCTGTCTACGCGTTCAAACCGGGGTGAATTCGGACATCAAATCCGTTAAGGACCTCAAGGGCAAGAAGATCGGCGTGCCGACCCACATTGGCAGCCCGCCCTACTTATTTTGTTCTCGCACGCTGGCGGCCGCCGGAATCGATCCGCGCCCTGACCAGGGTGATGTGGACTGGGTCGCTTATCCGCCTGCTGAATTGGGCCTAGCGCTCTCCCAGGGGAAGATTGATGCCCTGGCAACCTCCGACCCCATCGGCACGATTCTCATCGGCAAAGGTCAAGTGAAAACTCTCGCCGACCAGGCGGTGGATGAACCCTACAAGGACGAGTATTGCTGCGCCGCGGTTGTCAGCGGCAAGTTGGCCCGTGAGAATCCAGGTACGGCCGCCAAAGTTACCCGGTCGCTGCTTAAGGGAGCTAAATGGGTCAGCGAGAATCCCCAAGCCGCCGCGGCCATAGGCGTCGAAAAGAATTACGTCGCTGCGTCGAAGGAAATAAATGCCCAGGCGCTCGCGAAGCTCAACTACGTTCCAGGCGTCGCTCGCTGCCGCAAAAGCGTGGATCAGGCCGCGCAGGAGATGCAGAAAGCCGGTCTCCTGAAACCGACCACCAATCCGGTGGAACTGTCCAACAAAGCGTGGATCGACCTCGATGGCGTAACGGACGATTGGATTGCCAAATTGAAAGTCGAGAAGGTGGCAGATGGCGGCAAGCCGGTGTTGCTTGATCCAGCCGCATTTGCGGCGTTATTCGAGTTAAACAAGGATTGCACTTGTTGCAGCCGTTGCTGCCTCGACAAATAAGGCGGGACCGTTAGCCCCTAAACCGGAGATTGGTCCGTTGTCTGTGAACGTTGCTGAATCGGTCTCACCTGCCAACGCGCCCGAAACGCTGCGCCCTTTATTAAATGGCAGCCGTGGCGCAAACGATCTGCATTTGTCCTCCGCCGTCGCGCCGGTCATCGGGGTCGGTCTGGCGTTGTTGGTTCATTGGTTCATCCCGCACCGGCAAGAAATACCGCCGAGCTGGATGGACGGTCTGTCAGCGTGGTTGCATCCTTACCCGCTGCTGCTTTCGGCTCTGCTTGCCATATCGCTTCTAGCCGCAGGCGCACAATGGATTTGGCGTCCGCTACGGCCTTGGGTCAGCCATTACGGCCCCCTAACGGCTGGGGCGCTGGGAATCGTGTGCTTCTGGGAATTGATCACAACTAAAATGGCATTGTTGCCGCTGCCGTATTTCCCTGGTCCGGACGCAGTTTTAGGCGGCATGATCGAGGACCGCAAGATACTCATGGAAAGCACTCTGCATTCCTTGCGACTGCTGGCATGCGGCTATGCGGGCGGCGTGATTACCGGCCTTGCGAGCGGCGTCCTGATTGGCTGGTTCGTTCGGGTTCGCTATTGGGGCATGCCGGTCCTGAAGTTGCTAGGCCCTCTCCCGGCGACGGCACTCATTCCTCTGGTGATGATGCTGCCCGTTAGGGACTTTCTCTTCCTAAGCGGCGCCGCGCTCATCGCCTTCGCTGTTTGGTTTCCCGTGACGATGCTTACGTCGTCGGGCATCGCCAACGTCCGTCTCACTTACCTCGATGTGGCGCGGACTTTGGGTGCGGGACGCCTGTTTCTGATCTTTCGCGTTGCCATCCCTTCGGCACTGCCGAATATCTTTATCGGTCTGTTCCAGGGCTTGGGCGCCTCGTTCCTAACGCTCATTGCCGCCGAGACGCTAGGCGTGAAAGCGGGATTGGGCTGGTACATCGCAATGCAAAAAGGTTATGCCGAGTATGCGAAGGTTTACGGATCCCTCATCATTATGGCTCTGTTTTTTTCGACCATTATGACGCTGCTCTTCAAAGCGCGCGATTGGCTGCTGAGTTGGCAGAAGGGGGTAATCAAGTGGTGATCGCGGCACCGCCCACTTATTCCAATGAAGCAGACTCGTTGATAGTTCGAGACGTGAGCAAGGACTTCCTCACGGCCGACGGCAAACACGTTCTTGCCTTGGAAAACCTGACTCTGTCTATTTCTGCCGGGCAATTGGTTTCCCTGGTTGGGCCCAGCGGCTGCGGCAAATCCACCCTATTGCGCCTGATTGCGGGATTGGACCATCCAACGGCGGGCGATTTATTTGTCGGAACGGAGTCGATCACCGATCCGAGCGCCGAGCGCGGCCTAGTCTTCCAAGATCCTAATCTATTTCCCTGGCTGACGGTCCGCCGAAACATCCAGGCCGGCCTGGTGGCTCGTGGCATTTTTCATCGTCGTCGCGGCGAGGTGGACGCGTTTCTTCAGCTTGTCGGCCTTGATGCCTTCGCCAATGTTTATCCGCATCAATTGTCCGGCGGCATGGCACAACGCGCGGCCTTGGCGAGAGCGCTAGTTAATCACCCGAAGATCTTGTTGCTGGACGAGCCGCTCGGTTCCCTCGACGCATTCACCCGAATGCGAATGCAGGATGAAGTGCTAAGGCTCTGGCAGGCCCGTGGCACAACTATGTTGCTGGTCACTCATGATATCGACGAAGCCATATACATGAGTGATCGCATAGTGATTATGACCCCGCGGCCGGGCCGCGTGGACCGGATCATTGAAGTGCCGATGAGGCGGCCCCGATTACGCAACAGCCCCGGGTTCTTGAAGCTGCGGGCGGAGATATTGGAGATGCTCCATTTCGCCGGTCGAGCGGTTGGCGTGGATTCCGGCCAACCTTGAACCATGAAGTTAATGACGAACTTTCAAAAGCCGGCGTACCTAGCCGGAAACTTTCGGAGTATGGGCTAATTACCGGTTGGCAGAGGCAATGCGGAGGAAGTAAGAGCCGTAGCGGGGACGCTGCTAGGCCTTGTTCCGTTGGCTTTGCTAACGAGGGATATTAACTCCTCAAGGCCCCTTTTGGCTTGGGGCGAATTGGCGTCCATAGCCAGTGCGTATTCATAGTGCTCTCGGGCGTCGTTCCAATGTCGTTCCAGAGCCAAAACGTAGGCCAAGTTGGATTGGGCGTCTGCCTCCGTGCAGCCGGCCTTGCGGAACTCGGCCAAACACTCATCAATTCGGCCGGTGTGAGCCAACACCAGGCCCAGATTATTATGAGCTCGATTGTGGCGGGGTTGAAGGGCGATAGCCTGACGCAAGTTCATCTCCGCTTGGGCCCAACATTGCTGAAGGTAAAGGCTATAACCCCGGTCGCAAAAGATTTCCGTATCGCCTGGTTTGAGCGCTAGGGCGCCGCGATAGAGAGCTTCAGACTCATTAAATTGCCCCTGCCGATCGTGCAGTATGGCCAACCGCAAGTAAGCTTCAGCGCATTTGGGATCGTGCCTGAGCGCTTCCTTATATGCGGCCATCGCCTGTTCGAGGTCGCCTTGCTTTTCCAACGAATGGCCGAGTCCCAATTGGATGTCGGCGACCTGCCCGGCTTTGAGCGGCTTTACGGGATCGTTGCTAAAGGTAGCCCCCGCCTGCGTGCGGGAGGCCGGCGACATTGATTGACAGCCGGTGAACGCAATGACGGATCCCGCTACGAGAAAAAGCCCCGCGGTTGTCCAATGTGACCGACTCATGAGTATGTCTCCTCTGACTCCAGTACCGTCAACCGGCAGGGGTTATTCAAATAAACCAACCAAGAGTCCCGCGTCCGTGCCCGCGGTCATTGACCGCTAGGCGGCGAGACCGCAGTAGGAGTGCGGGCCGCTCCCGTGGGTCCACCTGTGGTTCCACCGGATGAAACCCCGGCGTTTATAGTTTGCGATAACAAATTGCGGTAAATGATCTCCGCCTCCACGCCGCTCAACCCATCGGCCAGGGGCGCGCCAATGACCACTCGCTCCGGGGGGACTGGGAAGGGGCCTTTGGCCAGTTCGTTTAGAATGATCCGCCGCCGCGACTCGGCCAGCCCAGGAGCATCCGGGCTCCGTTCAATAACGATCGGGAAGAAGTTCTGGGGCAACATGGCGCGGATCTTAGCTACCTGATCTTTGCCGCGTGAAGTAAGGCCTTCGCGGCCTTCCTGGAAATCGTAGTGATACAAGGTCATAAGGGCGGCTTCGCCATTGGCGACTTGAGTCTTGTTCGTCTCATAGAGAAACTGGCCCAGTTGTGTTGCCTGGAATTCCCCAGGATACCCAAGGAAACAGTCTTGAAGATTGTGCTTGCAACGATTCCAGAACGACGGACGGCGCGCCGCGTCATAACGATCCGACGCACAAGACGGAGCAACAGAGCCACTGGGCGCCACAGAGAAGTCCGCAGTTTTGACTTGTCGATTCGACAGCATGCGCTGGCTTGGCGCGACCGTTAGGGGCATAGGCGGCGCCGACGCGGCAGGACTGGCTACGTCGCGGACGACCGGGCTATAGGGGCTGGCAAGGATCAGTGCGGGCCGGCCCTTGACTTCAGGGGATGCGGTCGGCTTGGTTGCCGGCGCGAATTCAATGGTTCCCGTGGAGGTCGGCAAGGAATTGCCGCCGCGGGCCTGAATTATCTCCGGTGGTGAACTGGCGGGTTGGGCCCCCGGGGCGTAGCTTCCGCTCATGGCGCAAAAAGCAATGCTCGCGGCCATAGCCCACTGCCGTTGCCTCATCGTCATGGCAAATTCCTCCTTAGCCACCGGCTAACCCAAGGGCGCCGGCGACATGAGCTGCTTTGCTCGATCCTTTATTCGCTGAACCCGTGGGGGCCGCAAACGTGATCATTTTCCAGCTTCAAGAAGTGTCTCAAGGTGTGTGTCGCATCGTCATATTGAACCGTGGAACGGAAATCGCGACCCGTGCGGCCTTCAATACGGCCCAGGAGGTACCTCTCCAGATCGTTAGGCTCTTTCACTTCGTCGCCCGGGCCGGGGGGCACTTGGTCGGCATTCATGGGGGCGACAAGGTACGGGGTGATTAGAACGACTAGCTCCTTTTCGACGCGATTGCCCGTCGTGTTGCTGAAGAAGGGTCCCAGAATCGGCAAGTCGCCCAGGCCGGGAATGCGACTAGTGCTGCCATCTAGAGTCAGTTGCAGCAAACCTGCGATCGCCAAAGTTTGCCCGTGTTTGAGTTCCACGGTCGTGGACGCTTCTCGGCTGTTCAGGCCAGGGACAGGCGTGCCGCCGGGGACCAAGACGGTTCCCAGAGTAAAGTCAACCGAGCTGACCACCGGATGCACGGCCAGGCGGATCCGATCTCCGTCCAGGATCTGGGGAACGAAGTCCAGCGACACGCCGAAGGGCTCGAACTGGACCGTGACAGTGGGCGCGGCCCCGCCGCTGCTGGTCTGAGCGACCGGGACGGGGAATTTGCCGCCGGCATTGAAGGTAGCTTTTTGCCCGTTCATGGCCATAAGGTTCGGTTCAGCGAGGATCTTGAGGATCGTATTGCGACGCAAGGCGGCAAAGAAGATCTCAAAGTCAGCTCGGTTGAAAACACCAAAAGCAGTCGTCAGACCCGAGCTGACGGTCGCATCCGACGCAACTCTGCCGACCGCCGTAGGGCCCGTGTTTACGATCGAGGCCCCGCCGATCTGCGTGCCAACGATGGTGCCGTTTTTCTTGTCTATACCAAAGATGTCCGTGCCGATTTGCCGCAAAGCCGTCCGGTTGAGCTCGGCGACGCGAACCTTTAGGAGAACCTGTTGAGGCCCCGGAACGGTGATGAGATTGATCAGTTGGGGAGGTTCGAGGGTCGCAATAATTTCTGCCGGCGGCGCCTGTTCCACGGGCAATACGGCCGGCTCTCCTTCCCTGGGCGGTCTGGGCCCGCCTTCACCGGCCCGGCCGGGCCTCGAAGTAATTTGTTGCCTGATCTTTCTCTGTTCGGTGGCGAAAATCGAGGTCTGATAGGCTCGGATTGTCTCGAGAATTCGTGCGACTTGGACGGTGTCGCGAGCTTGCCCTTCCACAATGAGATGACCGCGAATATGACTTAACCGCAGGCGCGCATCGGGATAATGAGCGCGCAATCGGGCGCGAAGTAAGTCCAAGTCGGCTACGACGTTGACCTGAAAGTTGAAAACTCGTTCATCGCTGCTAATGACTGACAGATCCGTCACCCCGATGCGCTGCCCGACCAGCCGAATCTGGCGTGGTGGAAGCACGTTGAAGTCGATGACGGTCGGATCCCCGACAGCGATTAGCGCTGGCGATTTGATTTTTTCCTTTAAGGTCAGAATTCGGCCTTGGCCGACCGTTACCTCAAACATGGCGTCGCTGGTGCTCAAATCCTCCACGAAGGAACTGACCTCGCTGAGCGGCCGTGGGTTCTTCGACGGCAACGTCGGCAGCGGTTCTTCAACACGATGGGGCGGGGGGGCGATCTCCGGCTGGGCGGAGACGCCGGGCGCAAGAATACAGGTTGCTAGGCAGGCCGACAAAAGCGCTGTCAATCCGCTGAAGCGTAATCGCTTCCTGAAGCGGGCCAAGTGGGTATAGGCCATAGTCTCGGATCCTTCCGCAAACTCAGTATTATCGACAGAACCCGTCCCTGCTGTTATCGGACGGCAAGCTAGGAGTCTTGAGAATAGTACTTTTGTTGGCAAAGAATGAGGAGTTCACCGCAGATAGCGGAAATGATAAGGCGGGTTAGCGCGTATTCGCCATGTTAAAGTACCAGTGTTTCCAATGATTAACAGCTTCCTGGGGGTCCTTTCCTCTGTAATGGCGATCGTGTTGACGCAAAAGCCGCCGCAGTAATTCCTTGCGGTATTCATTCAGCAATATGACTAGCTCAGGGGAGGTAAATTAAGGCTTGGCATTCATTGTGCTTTGCTAAGCTTCCGCAACAACAAAAAACTGTCGTTTGGTAGAGGCATGGCTGTCCAACCCGATTTGTAGCCCAATATCCCTGCTGAAAAGCATTTCGCTTGGCTCGGATTCGGCTTGCCCCGCGAGAAACATGATCCCTCCGCCCGACTAAGGTGCAATGGCGCATCTTAGAGTCGGAAATCCCCCACCGGCCAGGAGTCGGCCCAATGCCCGCATTAACAGCGTTGTTAATCAGCAGAGATGAATCTCTCGTAAGCTCGGTCCAAGAAGTCTTGGACTCAATTCCTCAACTGGACCTCCGGGTAGAGAGTTCTTTAGCAGATGCCTTGCCTGCCGTCCATGACGGCCAATTTTCCTTGGTTCTGTGGCACGCCACATGCAAAAAGGACTATGACGAAGCCCTACAATGGCTCGAATTGCCTTCCGGTTTGAGGCATCCTCCGGCGACCATTGTCCTTGCCGACGACCACCACCCAGAAGAGGCGCTGCGCATCCTGCGCCAGGGGGCCGCCGATTATTTGAGCCGCCCCCTTGATCTGGGGCGTCTTTCTTACCTTGTCGATACGCTTACGGTCCGAATGCGTTTCACCAAGAAGGCGGAATCCCGCTCTTTGGAATTAATTCGCCGGGAAGGCCAAGAGGAGCCGTTCTTTTACCTCGATTCCGCCGCGATGGGCGACTTAATGCAGCAAGTCCATCGGGTGGCGCCCCAAGAGACGTTTTTGCTTTTGGGCGGCGAAACGGGGACCGGCAAGACCCGGTTGGCTCGCCTAATCCACGAACTCTCCCCAAGGCGGCATCATCCTTTTCTCGTTGTCAACTGCGGCGCCTTGGCTGATTCGTTAATCGAGAGCGAGCTATTTGGCCACGTTCGCGGCGCCTTCACCGGCGCCGACCGAGACCGCATAGGCAAGTTTGCGGCGGCGGGGCAAGGGACTCTGCTTTTAGACGAGATTGACGCTTTGCCGTTGCCTCTCCAGGCCAAGTTTCTCCGCGCCGTCGAAGAAAGAGTCTTCGAGCCGGTTGGATCGAACAAGCTTCTGCCGCTTAGAGCCCGGCTGATATCGGCCAGCAACAAGTCCTTGGAAAAGGAAGTAGAGGCGGGCCGGTTTCGCTCGGACCTTTATTACCGGCTCAACGTCGTCAGCTTTTACCTGCCTCCGCTTCGCGAGCGGACCGCCATCATCGCCCACCTGGCCGAGCATTTCATCGCCGCTTTCGCGGCGCGCAACCGCCGTCCCGTCCGAGGGATTACCGAAGAAGCTCTCGAGGCGCTCGAGCTCTTCGACTGGCCCGGCAATATCCGCGAACTCCGCAATGCCATCGAGCGGGCCGTCGCGCTTTGCCCCGGCCATAAGATCGGGTTGGCCGATTTGCCCCAGGCAATTCGCGGGGCTGTTTCCGTCCCAACGGCTTTTCACCGAACCGACCCGGCTGCACCCATCGATCGGTCCAAACTGCGCCATGCCAAAGGTGAAGCGGAAGCCGCCTGGATCGCTAGGGCGCTGGGCAAGCACCGCAATAACCGTCTGCGGACCGCCGCCGAGCTGGGCATTAGCCGCATGACCCTTTACAAAAAAATGCACCTCTATGGACTGATGGCGCCCTGAAGCCTCGCCCGGTTTCAACACCAGCTCATGGGTTTTACTGATTCATGAAGCAGAAGGCTGCTTACGTTCAAAGCAAGGCAGCAGTCAGATTCCTGTCAACAAGCTTGCGCCAATGCTCAGCGATCAAGTCATCCATGGGAATCTTTGGGAGAGCAAAAGTAACCAACTTCCCTGTTCCGGGATCAGGAAGAGTTATCCTGGGTCGCAACAATATCCACGGTCTGGGAATCGGCTTGTACGGCATTGGGACTGATGGGGATTGTTCCCTGGCTCGTACCGGAGCCACGTTGAATATCGACTTGGCCTGGATCTTGAATTTGAAAAGTTTGAGAGCCACTTTGCGCGTCTTCTTTTTTGGAAGGCCTCGATCGGTCTGAGACGGCCAGGTTTTCTTTCAAAGAGCTTCCTGCGTCTGCTTTGGCGACACTTCTCCCTTGGCCCCTGCTTCTAAAGATGCCGATAAACCACGTTCCAATGCTCCTAAGCAAAGACCGATTACCGGCTTGAAGCTCCTCGCGTGGCCCTGATCCCTCGAGTTCTGCCGCTACATCGGCCATGCTGGCGTAGCGATCCGTTTGCGATTTAGCCATCATCTTCAGGCAAATCCGTTCCAGGCGCAGATCCACGCCGCCTTCCGGCGCAATAGCCGACGGCCTGGGAGGCACCTCGTTGCCGATTTGGCGAAGAATTGAGGTGAGCGAACCAACGAAAGGCAGCCGGCCGGTGAGCATTTGATAGAGGATAATTCCCAGACTGTAAACGTCCGTTTGTGGTCCAATTTTCTTCGGGTCGCCTTCGACTTGCTCCGGAGACATATACGCCGGAGTGCCGAGAATTCTCCCCGCCAAGGTGATTTGAGCTTCGTCGTCCAGACGCCGGGCCAACCCGAAATCCATCACAATAGGTTCCCCGTCGGGATCGATCATGATGTTGTCCGGTTTTAGGTCGCGATGGATAATTCCCTGCTCGTGGGCTTTTTGTAGACCGCGAGCTATTTTGCTCGTGATTTCTCCAATAGTCTTGCTATCTCTTCTTTGAGCATCGGCCAAGAATTGTGTGAGCGAACGGCCGTCAATAAATGCCATAGAGATGAAATGAATGCCGCTAAGCTGGCCCACATCATAGGTGGGACAAATAAAAGGGCTGCGGAGTTGCGCGCTCGCGCGTGCCTCCCTGTAAAAGCGTTGAACCGTTTGCGGGTTATCGCCAAGAAAAGGGGTCTTCAGGGCCACGTAGCGGTGGAGTTGCGAGTCGTAGGCTAAATACACTGCTCCCATAGCGCCGCGGCCCAGCAACCGCGCTATTTGATAGCGGCCAAAACTTTCGCCGGCCGCCAGGATGGGAATTGCCTTCCCGCCGCCCTGCGCGTCGACGCTAAACTTAACATCCTCATTTTCGACACCGGAGGAGTGCTCCACCGTGGCATCATTCGTCACCTCGGCGGACCCTGCATCATTGTTAAGAGACGGGTCTCCAGGCCCAGCGCTGGTGGTGATCTTTTGCAGCTTTTTCAGCGTATTGATCGCCCCTTCGATCTCGTTGTTGATGCCGGGATGCTGCGATTGGATCGTGTTGCCCAAGGATTTTTGCGCGCCCGGTTCGGCTTTTCCAGTCATTTGCCTGGCTCCCGATTCTTGGGACTTTGGAGACGACGTTCCATAAACAGTTCAATGGGCAGAGCGGCGCCCCGGGCATTTAATTTCTTAAGGAGCTGGGGACGTATGCCAGTTGCGCGAAAGTAACCTTCAACGGCATTATACTTGTCGACGCCTGTCTGCACGAACTCAAAAAGATCGTGCATGGAAACCGTTTCACCCTCCATTCCGGTAATTTCTGAAATAGCAACAATCTTTCTTTTGCCGCCCGCCACACGCGAGACTTGGACGATCAAGTTTACTGAGGACGCGATAAGCTTGCGGATGGCACGCTCAGTCACGTCGATGCCCGCCAAGCTAATCATCAATTCGACTCGGGTAAGCGCTTCGCGCGTCGAGTTGGCATGGATCGTCGTCATGCTTCCTTCATGGCCCGTGTTCATGGCCTGGAACATATCGATGACTTCGGCTCCCCGGCACTCCCCGACTATGATGCGATCGGGCCGCATACGAAGCGAGTTTCTAACCAAGTCGCGCATTGAAACCGCTCCGACACCGGCCATGTCCGCTGGTTGTGCCTCCATCTTCGCCACGTGAGATTGTTGCAACTCTAACTCCGCCGTGTCCTCGATGGTGATTACGCGCTCGGAGTCGGGAATGAACCGTGAGAGAGCATTTAAGAGGGTTGTCTTTCCGCTGCCAGTCCCTCCGGAGATGATCATGCTAACGCGGCCTCGGACGCATGCGGACAAGAAATCAAGCATCTCCTTGGTAAGCGATTCGCTTACCAGGAGATCATCGACCGTCAGCGGCCGCACGCCGAAGCGCCGGATAGATATCAGCGGGCCATTTAGAGCGGGGGGTTTGGCGACGATATTCACGCGGCTGCCGTCCGGCAACCGGGCGTCCAACATGGGCGATTTTGCATCCAATTTCCGCGCGGCGCTGGCGCTCATGCGCTGGACCAGTCGCGCTAATTGGTCTTCGTCCCGAAACGTGATATCCGTCGGCTGGAGTTGACCGCGTTTTTCGATAAATAGCTGCCGTGGCCCGTTAATCAAAATCTCAGAGACCTCATGGTCGTGCATCAGGCCTTCTATGGGTCCGTACCCATAGACTTCGTCCAAAACTTCCTGGATTATCGTTTCATGATTGGGCCAGCTCGCGGATTCAGAATTGTGTGCACATAGTCCTTGTAGGATTCTGACGAGTTCTTCCCGTATTTCTTCCTTGCTGGAGCGGGCCAGACGGTCAGGAGGGATGGCCGAGAGCAATTGCTGTCTGAGATTGAGTTGAGAACTGGGGTGGCCATTGATCCGGACGGCCCTGGCAGAATGCGGATCATCGACTCGAACCAATTGCGGCTGGCCCAACTTGCTTGACGGCGAACCGTCCCCGTCAACCCCTTCAAGGCGAGAGGAAGCCATGGTCCGAATGTTTCCTTGCTAGGATCTGACTACCCGGTGTTATAGTCCGGAAACTCCCTAGCAAGGGCAAGTGTATTTTCCAACATTGGGGCTACAGTTCAAAAGCGCAGGCATTCCGCCACGTTTTTGCCACCGTCAATCCTCCAAAAAGAGGGGTGAGAGCATGAAAA
The DNA here is from genome assembly GCA_045802525.1 of Gemmataceae bacterium. Lineage (GTDB taxonomy): Bacteria > Planctomycetota > Planctomycetia > Gemmatales > Gemmataceae > JBJMQT01. The sequence continues at coordinate 68,463 of JBJMQT010000156.1, read as the reverse complement.
GGAGATTTGGTGTTCCAATTGTCCAATGAAGTCTTAGTCGATAGGTTCGGCGCGGATCAGACGATGGCTGATCAATGTAACAAAGCGGATCATTCCGCGGAAACTGCTGACATCTAACAGAGAAATGCTACTCGACGAGAAATACGAGGTTGGCCTTGCCCAGGTTCTTGCCGGTCGCGTCGATGGTTACGGTCGCCCCGCCGTCGATGTTCATGGAACCCACGAGGAACTGGGCATTGTAGGTGCCCTGGCCTGAGAGCTTAAAGTTTGCCCATTTGGCGTATAGAGTGCCGGAAAAACTCATGGTCGCCCCGCTGCTTTTCGTAAAGCTGGCCCCGCTCGTATTCCATCGGCGCTGGTAAAACAGAAATCCGTTGAACGGGCCTGAGTCAGCAAGAGGGGATAATGCAATGCTGGCGCCATTGCTTCCGCCAATGCTAACTGCGCCGACGTGGGTTTGGTTTGTCAGGTTCGACGTCGTATTCAAGTCGTTAGAGTCGGGCAGCCCGGTATCTGGATCGTAATTGCTCGCCGTGTTGTAGAACATTACGCCGCTTCCGGTGATTGTGCCGCCGGTTACGCTGAATGTGTTGGTAGTGTTGCTTTGGGGAGATAGCACGTAGATGCCAGATTGGAAGGTGACCGTTCCGCCCGTGATTTTAATACTCGAATAGATGCCCGGGCTGAAAGTAACCGTATCGCTGTTGCCAATACTTATGTCTTGCGGGGTTGTTTGGGTAAGATCCCAGTTTCCGCTTCCCAGATATTTTGGAAACGTCTTAATGACACGCGTACCAGCGGGCGGGCTGGTGGTCGGCGGCGGCAGGTTATTTGCCGAAGTCGTATTCGAAGGCGTAAGAGGATCGGGCGCAATTGGCACACGAGCAATGAGGGGGCGATCGATATTGCTTGTGTCATAGTAATTACCACTGGCGCTAAAGGCGGCATCATATGTGCGCGCGTTGTCGATATTGCTAATGCCGCCTACCACGTTGAGGGTCGTGGCTACTATGGGGGCCGGCGTAGTCGTCGAAACGGAAGTTTTCACGGCGTCCGAGTTCAGCGCGCTGTCGACGGTATTGCCAAACTGGTCCACGCCGCCGCCTGTGGAATTGACGGTAATGTCGCCGTTTACGACCAACCGAGTATTGTTGGTGTTGATCTGGAGTCCCGGCGCAATCGAGGAATCGAGAACGAAGCAGCCCTCGCCGGCGCCAACCGGCTCGTAACCGGCCACCGCCCGCGCGGTCACCGTTTGGGATGAGTTGATGCCAAGAATTTGGATAAAGAGCGTGCTGACTGTCTTGCTGACAACGACTTCAGCGTATTTGGAATCCTGATACTGCGTAACCGTTGTTACTTGAGGCGGTATATTAAGCGTATTGGGACTGTTGCCGCCATTCAGACTCAGTGTCGCAGACATGCCGTTATTTGTCACAAACGATTGTGCGGTAGCGAGGGCGGTGGTGTTACCTGATCCACGGAAAAGGTCCATCGCCGCACCCAAGGCGGCGGCATCTGCGGCGTTCTGCGCCTGGCGGTAAGAGGCCATCAAGATGCCGCCATCAATGATCACGCCGATCATGCCGAGCAACACCGGGGCAACCAACACAAAAAGCACCAAGGTCTTCCCCGATCGAGGCCAGCTTAGAAAACGGGTTGCTTTGGGAAGTCGCATGGAGGCCTTCATCCTCAGTGGGCAATCTGCATCTCGGAAGATGCGTTAATCGTGTACGTTGTACCGCCGAAAATAAATCCCAAGATCGGCGTCCATGTCGTGGATAGTTCCACCTTGACGCGTTTCTCCGCTGCGTTGCTGTTGTCGGGCCAGCTATATTTCACCGTGACCAGGCTTGGATCCAATCCCGTAAGGAAGGGGGAAATGGCCTGTGCTTTGACGTCTGAATCCGTGGCTGCTGAAGGTCCATAGGTGGCAGTTCCCCACGGTCCGCCGTTCCAACCCGACGGGCAAAGGTTGCCATGAACAATGGCCTTACGTACTCCCTGTCGAGCCGCCTCGGAAAGGACGTACTGTCGGAAAACGCCCATACCGAGGTCAAATGCTCCCACGAGCAGCATCATTAGAGCGCTAAAAATCAAAACGGATTCGATCATGGTGGCGCCGCAGCGCTTGTCGTCGTTGTTTTGCAGCCGCATCTGACATCCTCGTCGATTCCTACCGATTCTTAGCGAATCAGGCGCATTTCCACCCTACGCTGCAAAGTAAGCGTGTTCGGCAAACCCAGGCCGGTCCACTGCCAATTGATAATGGTTGTGAAATTGCAGACCGCGGTTACCTGCACGCGCTTGAGGCCGTTGTCGGTGGATGTCGTGGGATCAGGCTGAGCCGGGACGTTGCCGGCGCCGACCTGGAGTGTCATTTCGTCGGTGACCGCCGTTTTGACTCCCGTTTTCCATGCAGTCAAAGTCGAAGCGGTGAAGTTGTTCATGCAGGCGTATTGAGCGCCTGCGCGTGCGGCATTAGTAACGGCAATGTAGCAGTAGGCGAAGCGGCCGAAATCCACGGCGCCAAGAACCATCGTCACAAGCAGTGGCAAGATGAGGGCAAGTTCGGCTGCGGCAACCGCCCGGCGGCTACGAACGCTTCTTGGACGTAAAGACGTCATCCGCATCATCCAACCCCTGGGCCTTTCAACTGCGCCGCACGCGTGTAACGATATAAACGGTTATCATAGCCGTCCCGATCCCTCCAAGAATCATCCATTGGACAAGTGTCGTATCGACTGCGGCACGGTAAAGGACTTTGGAGCAACTTCGCAACCAATTCAACGCCAATCCACCTGACCGGCTAGGTCCGGCTTGCCAAAAGGCAACGCCAGCGGCCGCCCCTATGAACGCCGCTGCCGGCCAAAGCCAGCGGCGTTTCGAACGCCGCTTGCGGCCGGTAAGCCGTTCCTCCATCGCACGGCAGCGATCGAGCAAATTTGCTAGGAACCGGTCGTCCGTCCGAGCAAGAATCCGCAGGGACAGCCACGGTTTGGCAAGTTCCTCCAACGACTGATAGAAAGCACATTGATCCGGATCGTTCGAATTCTCGACTAAGATCCGGCACGCTTTCAGTAATCCCTTGTGCAAGCGGTCATAGTAGCGCCGATCAGCACGCCGAGTGCGGCTCTTAGAAACGCATGCCTCCACAAGGTCTGTCCATCGCTGCCAGCATTCCGTTAGCGTGGCCAGTTCGCTTGAGGCGCCGGGTTCCACTGTAGTTCATCATTCCTCTTGGTGCGAATCAATCCTGTACAAACCAGGAACGCCCGACTTGCTAAACCTCTCATTTTGGCATGCCGGCCATATTCGAAAACATTGCAAGAATCTGGACCATCGCGGGGCCGAGGATGACAATAAAAACACACGGAAGAATACAGAGGACAGTTGGAAAGAGAACCTTAGTGGCAGCCTTCTGAGCCATTTCTTCGGCATAGAACAGCCGTTTTTGCCGCAGCGTGTCCCCATGAACCCGCAGCGCCTTGACCAGGCTGGCCCCGAATTTTTCGGTTTGGATAATGAGCGAAGCGAGCGAGCGAACTTCTTCGAGGTCGGAGCGATTGGCAAACTCGCGAAGCGCCTCTCCGGAGGAGCGGCCGAGCTGAATTTCGCGCTGGACGATATTCAACTCCAAGGCAAGAACGGGATGAGCGGTCCGCAGCTCGCCGGCGACTTTCCTCAGCGCGGCTGCCAGGCTGAGGCCGCCTTCTAGGCAGATCACCAGCACATCGAGCGCGTCCGGCAACGAGCGGCGAAAACTTGTCTGGCGCCATTTCTTGCGGCGATCGAGCCAGAAGCTCGGCCCAATCAAGCCAAAGGCGCCAAGGATCGCCCCGACGATCATGCCTTCGCGAATGCCGACTAAACCGACAATACCTGCGATCAGGCCGACCACGGGAGGCACGACAATGATCAGCATTTTGACGCCGAGAAAGAAGAGCATGGCTTGGCGGCTGTAGAGGCCCGCCTGGTAGAGGCGGGCTTGCAGGCGCGTCCGCTCTTCCTGATTTTGCGGCATGAGGGGCGCGCCCATTTTCGGCAATGCCGAGCGCGCCAGTTGCCTCATGGCATCTTCTTCGGGTTGGGGAAGCTGATTGGCATCTCCGTTGGACAGGCTGTCCAGCCGCGACTCCAGCCTGCTCTTACGCCCGCTGACGAGCATAAAAATCAAGAACACCATGCTGCTAGCCGCCAGAAATCCGGAGACGATGGTGACACTATCGGCAGTCATGGCCGTGCTTTCTTAGCTTCTTAAAAGTCGAAGTTGACGATCTTGCGAATCCACAAAGCCCCAACCACCTCGGCCACGGCGATCGCAACCAGCATGACCGGGCTATCGATCAAAAGCTGCGCATAGCTCCGGTTGAGGAATAGAATCATCAAAAACATGCCAGGCGGCAACGCCAATAAAACCGCCGCCTGGAAGCGCCCTTCGGCGGTCAGAGCCCTTATTTTGGCCAATAGCCGAAAGCGTTCGCGCACCACGGTTGCCAGTTTTTCCAGCATTTCCGAGAGATTGCCGCCGGTTTGTTGTTGCACCAAAAGAGCGAGCACGAAGATCTTAATCTCAAGCATTCCCGTGCGCCGCGCCAAGTCCCGAAGGGCTAGCTCCGGAGGCAGTCCCAGATTTTGTTGCTCATAGCAGTACGAAAACTCACTGGCAATGGGCGGATCAAATTCGTCGGCGACGGCCAACATGGCCTGAGACATCGTCTGACCGGCGCGGATCACGCGGGCCATGAGGTCAAACGCATCCGGCAGTTGCGAGAGGAGTTTGTGCACGCGAAGCTTCTGGCGAAGACGCACATACACGTAAGGCCCAAGAGCGCCGACCACGGTCGCCGCAGCGGCTATCACGAGGCTATGACGTACCAGCCCTGCTAGAGCGCCAAGACCCAGCCCGATGGCAGCCATGAGCGTTAGGAGGCGGCGGACTGTCAGATTGACCCCCGATTGCTCGACCATTTCGGCAAAGCGGCTCGCGAACGTCGGAGCTGCCTCTGATTCGTCCGCGCCGGCTTCGGCGGCAAGTTCGCTAAACTCCTTAAACAGGCGTGATTGCCGCGCCTTGTCGCGCTGGCGCTTACGGAATTCCTCATCCAGGCGCTTGGACACTCGGTTGCGATCGCGTAGATAAATGTCCGAAATGAACGAATAAACCGCGGCGACAAGGAGCACTCCCGCCAAAAAAGTTAACAGCATCAAGAGTGCAGGGTTCACAATTCCAGCGCTCCAAAAAAAACCAATACCCTTGCCGAACCTTCCATTCCCATGCCATGAATAGGAATGAAGAGCAATGAGTCCCAATTACGCGTTCAACATGCGCCGCTCAAACATTTCGATCGGCACAGCGGCGCCGGAAATCTCCAGACGCTCCAGGCACTTGGGCCGAATTCCCGTTGAGAAGAAATACCCTTGGGCCACCCCTTCATCGTTCAGACCAGTCTGCTTGTAGCCAAATACGTCATGCATGCTCATGATCTCGCCTTCCATGCCGGTGATTTCCGAGATCTTGACGATCCTGCGGACGCCTCCGGTTAGGCGAGCGACCTGCACGACAATCTGGATCGCCGAGGCGATTTGGCGGCGAATGATCCACATGGGCATATCGAAGCCGGCCATGCCAACCATCATTTCCAGGCGGCCAAGGGCATCGCGCGTATCGTTGGCGTGAATAGTAGTCAGGCTGCCGTCGTGGCCTGTGTTCATGGCCTGAAGCATGTCAAGCGCTTCCGGTCCGCGGCACTCACCGATGATGATCCGATCGGGCCGCATGCGTAGGGCATTGCGCACCAAGTCGCGGGTCGTGACCTCCCCGACCCCTTCAATATTTGCCGGCCGGGTTTCCATTCGCGCAAGATGAGGCTGTTGCAATTGCAGCTCGGCGGCGTCCTCGATGGTCGCCACGCGCTCCGTGTCGGGAATGAAGCTTGACAGCGCATTCAAGAGAGTTGTCTTGCCGCTGCCGGTGCCGCCGGAGATCACCATGTTTATGCGCGCTTTCACACAAGCCGCCAGGAATCTCACCATATCCTTGGTGATCGCTTTTTTGCCAATGAGATCATTGATCTGGAGCGGCTTGGCGCCGAAGCGCCGGATCGAAACCAGCGTGCCATCCAGCGCCAGAGGCGGAATTATGGCATTGACGCGGCTGCCGTCCGCCAAGCGGGCATCGACCATGGGACTTGTCTCGTCCACGCGCCGGCCCACGCGGCTGGCGATTCGCTGGACAATTTGCAGAAGATGGCGTTCATCGTGGAAGGCGACTTCCGCTCTTTTGAGCATGCCGCGCTGCTCGATGTAGATAATTTTTGGACCGTTGATGAGAATGTCCGTAATGGTCGGATCGCGCATCAAAGGTTCGAGGGGTCCAAGACCGAATGTCTCGTCCAGCACTTCCTCCACCAGGCGTTCGCGCTCGCTCAAGCTAAGCAGGTCCGAGCTTCGCCGGCAGAGTTCCTCAGCGGCCCGGCGGACTTCGAGGCGCAGCTCGCTCTCGTTCATGGTGCCGATCGCCGACAAATCCATGCTGGCGATCAATTGTTGATGCAATTCCTTTTTGTAATGACGAATGCGGTCTTCGCCCGTCAGGCGGCCGTTTGCCTCTAGCGCCACATCATTCGAATAAACGCGACTCATGGTCAGGCATTCCCTCTCGTGTACTTCTGTTTGATGATAAGGGCGTCAGGAACCTATTTCCCCGGGTGAGGTCGGCCGTTAATGCTTGCTGCGAGGCGCACAACCGTCTTGGACACCCTGGCGGAGGGGCTCTCAAGGATCACGGGAACGCCGCTGTTGTTGGCTCGGTTGACGGTCTTCGGATCGTCAGGAATGTAATGAAGGATTTTTACGCCCAAAGCTTCTTCGGCTTTGGCGGCCGGCACTTCTTTCGGCTGGCCGTAGCGATTAACCACCACCTGCACGCGTCCTTTTTCGACATCCAATCGTTCCAGATGATCCAGGGTTCGCCGCATGTTGCGTACTGAGGTGAAGTCGAGCCGCATGACCAGGAGGATCACGTCGGCTTGGCGCAACACCAACGCCTGTTCCTCCCGGAAAGAATGGTCGAGGTCGGCGACGACATAGGGGAACAAGAGCCGTGCCAGCGCGACCGATTGGCGTATGCCTTCGGGAGTCACATGGTCAATATCTGCGAAAGTTCGGGGAGGAGCCAGGAGATGAACGCCGCTGGAATGGCGTACGAGCGAGCGTTCGAACATGACGCGGTCCAGGCGGGCGACATTTTGGCAAAGATCGGCGAGCGTGTGCGTCGGTCTCAAGTCAAGCAAGGAGGCGAGGTCGCCGGCTTCCAACTTCAAATCAAGCAAGGCGCAGCGGTGGTGGTGCTTCGCCAGAGCCGTAGCGATGTTGGCCGCCAACGTTGTGGAGCCGCTGCCGCCGCTGGGAGCCAAGACTCCGATCAACCGGCCGGGATCCGCTTCCGCGCCCGCTTCGGCGCGCAGACGTTTTATGACCGCCTCAATTTCACCGGCCGGATCGGTTTCGTCCAAGTATTGATCGGCGCCGTCCCGCAGCGCTTGCATGATCAGCTTCGGCTCGGAAGCCGGGCCAATGACAAGCAATTGCGCATGCACCGAGCCATGCAAATGACGCAGCACGGACAAACCGTATTCCACATCAGGCGAAAGCACGACCACGACCACATCGGGTCGAGCGCCGGCAAGCTTTTGCACCGCCAATTCCAGCGACAAGATGCTGGAGGCAGGGCAATCCAATCCATGGTGCAGCAACACCTCACGGACTTTGATGCTCGTTTGTTCCTGATCGCTAACAATGAACGCTTGCATTGAGGTTCTCGGCTACTTCCTGTTCCGAATGTTTTTCATGGGTCTCGCGGGCAAAAGGCATTGATACGTCATGGAATTTCCTTGCAACCCCTAAGCCGGCCAAGCTACGGGCGCTCTGCCGGGATTTCCGGTTGCTCGATGAGCACCGATCCTTCGGAAGTTCCCCGGATCGTGCGGACGGTCACGCTTGCCGGCTTGGCGGGCTCCGGCTTTTTCTCTTCCGGTTTATCCGTGGGGTGCGCCTCGGTCATTTTGGCGACCGCCTCAAACAATCCTTTTAAGCGCTCATCCCATCGTTTCTCTTGTTTAAACTGGATGCCGTTGAGCGTAGCCGGCCGCGTGTTGGCGGCTTTCTTGTCCCCCGGATTGCGCAGGGTCAAGTGAAGCGTGCCCCTGGTTTGACCCAGTTCCACAAGGGCGGCTTGATCGGGGCTAACCAGCAAAGTAACCGTGTGCGCATTCGCGTCGACTTTATTGTCCGTAGGCGCCTCAATGTGGTGGTCGATGGCCAGGATCTCGACATTTTGCAGCAATGTCGTCGTGCTCCCGCCACCGGTGGGATCGTTGGTCTGGCCGGTAGAAGATATGGAGAGCAGAACGTCCACTCGATTGCCGGGAAGAAGCATTCCAGCCAAGGCCGAAGAAACGGTAGTCGTGATCGTGCACGCCCTCATTCCGTCAGGAACCAGGGCCGCCAATCCGCGCCCTGCACTTTTGGAGGCTAGCTTGGATTCCAGAAGCGGCTCGTCCTTGGCAACCGGAATGGAGATGGTCCGACCGAGCACGTCTTCCACTTTGGTGAGGGCGCCGGTCGGCACAAGGTCTTGGGGATAATCCTTGGTCGTGATCTGGCTTTCGGTCAAGGCCGTGCCGCGCGGGATCTCGGCGCTGGCGACGACAACAGCGACGGTTTCAACCTTGGCAGGCGCCGGGTCTTGACCGCGCATGGAGTTAATGCCGACCACCGAGGACCCTCCGCACACCAGGGCCAAAAGTACGACCATAACCGTTCGAATGCTCATCGCATCACCTCTATGTCATGAAGAAGTTCTTGATTGTTGTCGCCCGCGCCGGCGTATTAGCTCAGTAATTTTCCCAATACTTTGTCCAGGCCAGCGCACCTAATACTCCGAGAGCGATCATCGCGGCGAACGGGATGATGCGCCCTCGGCGGTCCTGCCGAACAACTTCGCTTTCAATTCTTTCCTCGGATCCCAAATGCCGGGTCAGGGTCGAGATTCGATGCCAGGCGATCTTGAGATTGATCCAGGTCTCCTCAGTCCGGCGGTACCAGCATATGACGATGAGCGAATAAATTCCGGCAGCCAGCGAACTGGCGATAAAGACGTAGAGAGTCAGCGGCAATCCCAGCCAGGCGCCGATGGCGGCCATCAACTTGACATCGCCGGCGCCCATCCCTCCCAGAATGTAGAGCGGCAGTAGCAGCCCCAGTCCGCACAGGGCGCCTAGCAGACTCCAGGTGAACCCCAGCGCCCCATGCGTTAGGCTGTGATAAAGCAGCCCCGATGCCATGAGCGGCAGCGTCAAGATATTCAAAACCTTGAACTTCCAAACGTCCGTGGCCGCGCTGATCAGGACAGCCAATATAACCACGCCCAGAGGCAGCGGTAGGATTCCGTTCACGATTCGAAGCTCCTCGCTCTAAGAGCGGCCGGCTATAAAGAAAACCTTCGGGGAGAAAGGATTGTTCGACGCCGGTCCAACCAGCAACGGCGTTTAGATCGAAGCCGCCGCCGAGGTAAAGAAACTACTCAACGATGTTCCAATTAGGCTGATCATGGCCAGCGTGACGACGGCGATCAGGCCCAGTAGTAGGGCGTATTCAACGAGCGTTGCTCCTTCTTCTCCGGCACGCGGTTTCCGGAGGATTTCCAGGAGCTTGTGCATTACAGTTCCTTCACAAAAGGCGAAGCATCGGACAAGACGCCAACGACACCCTGATCGTCTTGCCTGATGCTCCGATCAACCGACTAAGCGCGAGTCAATTACTGTACCTACCGACGCACTAGTTGCGACGCCGCTAATCAGATTGTCGATGAGAGCGTCGAAAACATTGTGCTGATTTCAGTGCCCAAGGCCGTGATGGCCGCGATGCAGACCACCGCGATCAAGGCCAATAAAAGCCCGTATTCAGCCAACGTCGCGCCTTCTTCTCCGCACGAGCCCAAAAACATGAGGGCTTTACGAACTAGTTTCACGGGACAGACCCTCCAATAAGTGCGATAAGGACCGAAGCAGATCCATCGGGTTAGATAGACGTCGAAAGCGTGGAGAACATCGTGCTGATTTTCGTGCCCAACGCGGTGATTGCCAAAATGCATACCACGGCAATCAAGGCCAGCAGCAAGCCGTACTCGGCCAGCGTGGCGCCCTCTTCCTTCCGGGTGATGTACTTGGCGGCGAACTTCTTGGCGGCGGTGTAAAACTTCATCAGCAAACTCCTCATAGAAACGCGGCTACGGAAAAACTACCCAGGCGACACCGCCCGAGCATGGTCTAAACCTCAATCGCTCACGGCGATCTGGATTAGCCTTTACGTGTCGTCCCCTATCGCAGCGTTGGTGCCGCTTGGGTTATTGAGGAGACAAACGTGTCGTCCTACCAGCGTCCCCAAATGGGCAAGGGCTCTGATGTGCCGGTGGAAACAAGACTTGTGACAATCCCAAGAATTTCTGTTTTTATGCTTTCGCGTGCCTTTATTCGCAGTGCGCCCTCGACAAGCATCAAGGAAGTGTAAACTCTTCTGGACAGTCGACTGTAATCCAGCGGCGGCGGCGTCAGGCTTTATTGACACTAGAACTTGCTTATCGGCCCTGCATCTGCTGTTGAGGGCCGGCAAGGCGAGTTAGGATAGGCGGCATGAACTCTACAAGCGGCCGGCGCAAAGAGTGGCTCCCCTTTTTTCTCTTGGGAGCGGCCTTCTTAGCTAGCCGGTTGCTTTTTCTTCCCCATCCGCAGCCGATAAGCGATGTGTTCATCTACGCTCAATACGTGCACGAGTACGAATCCTCCCGCCGCCAAGGCATGCCTTTTTACGAACTGCATGCTCGCCGCATCGAGGCTCAGGCCGCCGAAGCTATGGCTTCCGGCCGCCTGACAGGTTCTTTGGATGAGTACAAAAACGTCGAGTATCCGCCCCTGTCCTTGCTGTTCATGCGATTTCCCGAACTCATCCTCGGTCGGCCGCCCCCCGGGCATGAATTGTCTCCCATATATGCCAACCACTACATGACCGTCTTCAGGGCTGGCCAAGCGGCGATGGATGTCGCTCTTTTCATGCTCTTGCTTGCTTGCCTGCGCCTCTGGAACGGCGCTGACACTTTAGGGGCGCCGCGATTGGCGCTTTATGTGTTGGCGACCGTCCTTCTTTGGCACCTGCTTTATGATCGGCTCGACTTGGTTTTGGCGTTGCTCATCGTCTTGGCGCTCCTGCTCCTTGCGTCGCGCGTGCACTATGTCTGGTCTTTCGCGGTGTTAGCCCTAGCCGTCAACTTCAAGCTGGTTCCCTTAGTTCTGGCCCCGATCTGGATCTTGGGTTCGCTAAGTCCCGAAGAAATGCTGGGTTTGGCCCGGCCGGACGGCCTGTTTCTAGCGGCCCGGCGCTCTTTTTTGCTGCTTTTATTGATCGTCGCGATTTTTTTGCCCTTTTACCTAGTTGCAGGCCAGGCATCTCTGGGATTTCTCGCTTATCACCAGGCGCGGGGCCTCGAAATCGGTTCGGTGTTTACCTCACTGCCGTTAATGGGACACGTCCTTGGCCACCCGATCGATGTCGTGTATTCCTTCGGCAGCATCAACGTGAATACAGAACTAGCCGCGACGCTGGTCAGGCTGGTTCCGGCCTTCGCAGCAACCGCTCTCCTAGCCGCACTGCTACTGCTCCTCAGTCACTGCCAAGGGTTAGCGCACCAAGTCAAAAAGGATCCAACTCTTTCTCCCCTCTCACCTGGACTCAGGGGAGAGGGGTCGGGGGTGAGGGGGCCGGCGTCATCCGAGCAAGGGGTCCCTCCCCGGCTGGCCCTGCTTTATCCGCGAATCTTTGCCGGTTATGCGCTATTGTTCTTGATGCTGTTTATCCTTACCAACAAGGTTTTTTCTCCTCAGTATCTCCTGTGGTTAGCACCCTTGTTTGCGTTAGCCACCTTCGAAGGCCGAACGAGGCGCTGGCTTTTCGGAGGATTCTTGCTGACCTGTTTTTTGACGACCCTCTTGGTTCCCTTCCTCTTCCTGACCGACCTTTACGACCCCGCTTCGCAGACTGTCCCGCGCACCTTCAAAGAACCAACGGTGAGAATCTGCGCCCTCCTGATCGCCCGCAATTTGGTCTACGTGGCGCTAACGCTGGGCACAGGCTTCGCGCTATTTACTTCCGCCAGACCGGTTTTGACCTCGGAGAGGTCGCAGCCGTTAGCCGGTGGTTGAGCGAAGCGACACCACCGGAAAAACGGCGGTAATATCTATTCGACCCCGCAGGGGCCCCCGCAGGGGTCGCAGAAGGCAAAGCACTCGGATTGCCATCTCCCAAATCCGATAGGCGGCCACGGGCTCGACTTTCCTTAGCGTCCGTTAGCATCGCCTACGATCCACAGTATGTGGATGAAGAGTCTCTGCGACCCTTCCAGGGTCGTTGTGGATGGGGCATCGTCTACCGGTGGTGTCGCTGCGCTCAACCACCGGCTAATGGCTGCGACCTCTCCGAGGTCGTGTCGCGAACAGAATGCGCGCTGTCCAATAGCCAAGCATGGAGTGTCACTTATTCTTTACACTTTTCGGCCCGGCCGGATTCTCCAATTCCAGCCGGAACTAAGCGGCCCGCGCTATAGCAAGCGCCATAAGATACTGCGCCATTTCATGTTAAGAACTGGACGCAGCATCTTGATCGCCACGCCCTCAATCGGCGTTTCACCCGCGCACGCTTCGGCATGTTCGATGCTAATAGTCGCCCAACCAATATCACCCCGCTCCTAGGCAACCACGAGAGAATTGCATGGATGCTGAAATGAAGGCCTCAAGTGAAGAAAACCTGGTAACGGAATTTACCCAGTCCCAATTGCAACATTTCCGCAAAGCGGATCCGAATTGCCGCGCCCTGCAATTGCCCGAAGGGATCATGCTGCGTTATACGCTTTCCGAGGCCCTCTATTTCTATCTCCGCTCCGGCGTGAAAGACGGCAAGATTCTGACGCGCGTCTTCGCTAGCGATTCGCCCTACGATCGGCTCAAAACCGGCATCGGCGAAGTGACCACGCCCATGTTCGAGCCGAGCGCGGACTTCAATCACTTCCAGAAGCTCGAAACGCTTTTGCACTCCTGGGTCAACTTCGTCAAACAGGATCCCGACGCGCAATCGAGTTTTCAGTCATTCGAGGTGCAGGATAGGCAGGATTAGTGGCTAGTGGCTAGTGGTTAGTGGTTAGTGGTTAGTGGTTAGTGGTTAGCGACTAGTGGTCAGTGGCTAGTGGTCAGTGGTTAGACTTTAATTTCAACTTTCGTTAGCCGCAGGCTTTATCCTCCAAGCCTCCACTAGCCAGACGATTAGGCAAAGAATGGGCACCCAAAAGAAAGTGCATTCCACAAGAAACTTCCCACCGGGATCGTACTTACTCTTGAGTTGACCCAGCAGGTCCATCTGGAGGTAGGGCAGCAATACCAGGATCGGCAATAGCAGGGCGCCTAGCCACGATGTGCGGCGTCTTTGGATAAGCAGGAACACCGGGATCAAAAGAATCGGAAAATCATAATGCCGCGCATAGGGCGCTACGAAGAATGCGGCCATGGCGGACAGCCCTGCTATCTCGGCAGCCCCGATCCTCCGGTCCCAGGCTCTCTTCAAGACCACTCCGACAATCGGAACAGCCAAGGCCCCATAGAGGAGCCAAAGGATTGTTCCCTCTAGTCCCAAAGACCTCAGCAGCAACAGCCACGTATTGCCGATCCAGGGGTAATGATCCGTGGGAATCGGCGTCACATGCCGGGCGTTCCACAATTGATAAGGCCAAGTCGGGACGATTAGCGTGCTGGCTAAGAACAACAATCCCAGCATGGTCAATAGCGCGGTGAGCGCTTGCCAACGCCGTTGGCGAATTAACCAGACGAACAAGCCCAGAAGAAGAACGCATGTGAGTTGGGGCTTGATCGTGAGCCAAGCAAGCACCACTCCCGCCCATCGATCATGCCCAAGATCGAGAAGTCGCAATCCCAAGAGCACGAGGAAAAAGACGAGGATGGACGTTTGGCCAAGCAAAACGGCGATGATTGTGAAGACAAAGCAAGGAGCCACGGTCATCGGAATCCACGAACGGATACCGAAGGCCGCGGTCTGCGTCAAAAAATATCCCGATACCAGGGCCAGTTCCACATTGATGAAAAACCATGCCGTTTTGGCCGCTTCAAATCCCAAGGGCACCGCCAAAACCCAGAGCAGACCGAACCACGGCGGATAATAGAACGGCAGAAATTCGTAGACTCCGAAACCATCGGAGGTCTTGTCCCAGCCATATTGTCGGTGAACGCTCGTTTGCAATTCGATGGAATAAGGACTCTGGCCCGAGGCCAGGATTTTGCCTGCCGTCCAATGGCTAATGAAGTCGGGGAACATCTTGTCCCAAGGCATGATCTCTCGGCCGCCCCATACAAGGAAGGCGCTCACGATGGTCAGAAAGGCCAAATCCCGAGCCGGTGAGTGGCGGGTCGAATCAGGCTTGGGTTGGGACCGCAACGAGATCATGAAGTCGCTCGATGGGCTGCGCTGGAAGAGCCGGAATATCGCCCAAAGAATTGAGCTTCGGCGATGCCAAGCGCGAAAAGGCCGAGAAGCCCGTAAAACTGCACCGAGAGGAGCGTCAGGGTTTGCCAGGGAGTGGCAACCCCCACTCCAAATCCACCTGGTATCGCCTTATAAAGCAAGCTGGGCTCGATTCCCAGCGCCGCCAATATTGTTAAAAACGCCGCACGCCAGGAGAATGCTGCCGGCAACCGCAACCATGTTGTAGCCACAGGGAGTAGGACTAGAACAAGGTAGTGATTCCATGTAATAGGAGAAACAAGCAGCATCGCCAGGACGGCTAAACCGAAAGTATGGTCTTCTTCCGCTTGGGAACGAGTATGGCGCGCAACCCAAAGGAGGATTGCGACAACCATTAGGCAGGAAATGAGGGTAAGCGTTTGGGCTAGCGCCGGTGATCTCCAGAGCGCTACGATATGTTCCCGTTCCGTTTCCGGATCGAAAAGCTTCGTCCAGAGGCCGGGAAAGGATTGATTAATCCAACTGCTCCGAAACCTTTCGACCGTCGGCAAAACTTTGTTGAAATACGTCCGATAACTTTCAATACCAAGAATCACCGAGCTCAAGGCAGTGAGGACGACGAAGCTGAGCGAACTGGCCGCCACGATTTTCCAGCGGCGTCTTATGCAAAAATAAAAGACCAAAAAGGCAGGGAACAGCTTAATCGCGATGGCGGCGCCCAAAAAGATCCCAGCCCATGAGCAGTGCTGTGACCTGGCCGCCGCCCAGCAGCTTGTAATGAGCAAGAGGAGGACAAATCCCAGCTGGCCCTGCGAACATTGCTGGCGAATAGGGTCGAAGATTAAAAAGAGCGTAATAAACGGAACAACGGCCGGTATGCCAAGGTTGATGGGAAGATTGTGAACCACAAGGTAGACACTGAGGCCAAACGCCGCCAGCGAGACGAGGTTCCAGAGCAGCGTCGCGTCCGGGTAATCCACTAGAGCGAAGGGAACGGCCAGTAAAACAGAAGGGGGCGGATGCGCATTGTATTCAATGGCTACGACGGACCCGTCCTGCGGCCCGGTCGAATAGCCCAAGTGCCTTTCGACCGTAATGTTGTGATTCTCATATAACGGGAGGCCTTCAAGGAGATTTTTGGCGGAAGCCCAGTCTTGAAAGAAATCCACTCCTTCGGTGCGGTCCGGGCGCAATTGCTTTACAAAACCGGGACCCTGATAAAGACAAACAAATACGAAGAGCGCTCCCCATATCCATGGACGCGCCTTGGGCCATGGAGAGATCGGGTCCCAAGGGATCAGGGGTGTCGCGTCGGGGCTATGCGGATTCATCAGTCCCTCCGCCGATAAAGCGTGGCCGGCCCCGTTTGCCCAACGACCTCCCAATCCGGGGCGTTCTCCAGATATCGATCAAACCCCGAGCCGTTGGCAACTAAGGCTAAATCGAATCCATATTGCTCCTGCCAGCGATCGAGCTGGGCGGGATCCTCGAAATAGGCATGGGCATAGTCGAGAAGCCCCTGGTCGCCGTATAGCTCGCAGCGGTCGTCGATGAAAACGCGCAGCTCCGGCGTGTAATAGATCAGAAAGCCGGCGAAGAACATATCGTTGAAAATCGGCTGGCCGGGCGGACCGGCGCGGGCCGCTTCTTGCAACTGGGGCAATAGGGCCATCGGTATGTCATGGGCGTTTGGCCGGGCCCTGCCCGAACCCAGCAATGGCCATGATAGGCCGGAAACTTGGATCCCCAGCGTCAACAAAACTAACGCGCAAGGAAGTAAAGCCGGCCGTAAACGTGGGGCTAATGGACCGTCGGGCGATGCCGGCTGCCTCAATCGGCAGGTGTGGCTGCCGTGGCTCGACAGCCAGGACAGCCAGCGGATATGCGGCAACATATCGCCCAGGGCGATGGCGGCCGTCACGGCAAAGAGCGGGCCATGCCGTACGCGCGTCCAGGCCAAAAGGAACCAAAGGAGAGGGACCAACCACGTCATGCGTGGCCATTTAGGCAGCACCCCTAGGAGCGCCACGCTGTAAACCAGGGCAAAAAGAAGAACTGTTGAGGCGACATTGCTGGACATGAGCGGGCCATGCTCCATAATCAGGCGGGGCAGGACCGGCGACAGCATGAGGCCGAACCACGCTCGAGGCAAGGCTATGCCGTAAGGGTTGACCAAGCAGGTCAGCGCACAGGCAACAACGAGGATCGCAAGAGCGACTGCCTGGCCGAGGCTCTTTATGGGCGATTCGAGGCCCATAAGGTAAGTTAGGATCCATCCCAGAATGACTACGCCCAAAGTAACGACGCCGCCGACCACGCCGCCATGGATATTCGTCCAAAAGATATACAGGGGAACGAGCCAAAAGAGCCTCGCCAGGGAAATGCGCCCGGCTTCAAAATCACAAAGCCAGGCAAGCGTCACCGCCAAGAAAATAATGGTCGCCAGGTGCGGCCGTGGATGGAGATGATAGGTGCTGGACAGGCAGGCCAGCGCGGTCACCAAAACCGCCAGGAGAGGATGAAGCCCACGGGCCATCAAGCGGTGGGCAATCCATGTGAAAAAGCCGGCAAGAATTGTTGCCGTCGCCAGAAGGATTGTGTCCAGCCCACCCGCCCGGTGCAACAGCGCGAGAAAACATTCGCCAAGCCACCATTGGGCGATCCACGGCTGGTCCGCGCACGTGAAGCTGAAAGGATCGGTGTAAATCAGGCGACCGGTCTCCAGGATCTTTTCTCCGACAACCGGATGCCATAAGGAACCGGGATCAAGGAAGAATTGCGTGCGGCCGACGACCATCAAGACCGTCCAAATAAACAGGAAGATGATTGTCTCTCGCGCTAGGAATGCCTTGACGCTCGTGAGCAGACGAAGAGAAGTCGGCGCGCGATCGACCTTGATCGAAGAAGGCTCTTCGGGCCGGTCGCGCAGTTCATACATCGGACTGGCTCCTAACCGGAAACGATTCTTCTAATACCGCGGGCTGCATCCTTCACCCGATCATCTTATATGCCGCCAATCAAAACTGGGCTATTCAAGCGACTGCTCACCGGCCGTGCGGAGCGTCAGGAACTTCAATTCTTGAGCGTCGGAGTCTTGGCTCTTTGCCTGGGGCTGCTGATCGCCTCTTTTGTGACGTTTAACGGCAGCCGGACCGTTTTCGGCCAGCCCCTGGGAGCGGACTTTGCAGGATTTTATAGCGCGGGGAAGCTGCTCAACGAAAATCCGGGTGAACGCCTCTATGACTTTGCGCTCCAAGACGAACTCTACCACAGCATACTGCCCGGCCTGGGAGAAGAGGAAAAACTGCCTTATGTCCACCCGCCCTTTTTTGCCCTTCTTCTGCGCCCTTTAGCTTACCTTCCGTATCCGTGGGCGTTTCTCATTTGGTTGGTTATCTCGGTGGCATTGACGCTGGCGGCCCTTTTCATGATGCGCGCCGTGCTTGAAAACGTCCCTTCCTCGGATTGGCCGACGGTAATGTTACTGGCCCTCTCGTTTGAGCCGCTGGTGATGGAGTGCTGGCTTGGCGGCCAGACTTCAGCCCTCGGCTTGTGCGCGATGGCATTGGCGTTGAAGTTTGATCGGCTTCGGCAGCCAGTCCGCTGCGGCATGGCCCTAGCGGCCTGTCTTTACAAACCTCCTTTGCTGCTACTCGTTGTGCCGATGCTGGCCGTGGCCCGGCAGGGAAAAACTCTCGCCGGTTTCGTGCTGGGCGGCGTTTTCTTGGCGATCGTTTCCTATTTCACGGTGGGGTACGAAGGGATTCTCAGATATCTCGATCATATGATGGCATTTAGCCGACTTAGCTCGAGCAACCTGCCCGGCTTCCCACTCTGGAAATTTGTTGATTTGAATTCTTTTCTCAAAGCGCTCCTTGCGGACCGCTTTATCGCCCCCTGGGCGCTGCTGCTCTTGTTGGCAATTCCGCCTCTCTACTTCTTAAGTAGGTATTGGCTAAGGCTGGATCAACTTAATCAGGACCAACGGAAACTTGTTTGGGCAGCGACGTTGACATTCACGTTGGTTATCAATGTCTACGTGGGAGTCTACGATTCGATCCTGGCGATTCTTGGCGTTTTGTTGACTCTTGACGTCCTTTACGCACCAAGGCAGAGTCCGCCTGCGACTATTACACCCGTTTTTCGCTTTTTGATTGTGGCAGCCTATGTGGCGCCATGGGTTTCGCAACCACTCGCGCGAGCCGTAGGATTTCAACCGTATACGCTGGTTCTGGCATCCCTTGGAAGCTATCAGCTGTGCCTGGCTCACGAACGCAGCCGCGTTACTTAGAGCACGGGCTTGTGCGGACCGGGGTTTCTGGGCTCGAACCGAAAAAGCTAACGAAAAGCCGAAACCTGCTCATAAAGCACGAAAAACGGTGAAGGATTCTTTCCATTTCTTTGCAGGGGGTGTGCGGGGTGTGCCCCCTCCTGAAATGAAATGAAACGGGGGCATGAGCTAGTTCACGCGGGTCCCGCCCGAGGCCGGGCTAGACCCGATGGCTGTAGTTCAAGTTAGCAATTCGAAGGTGGCCAGCGTCGGCTTCCAAGGTGGCCAACGTCGGTTAAAGGGGGCCACGGGTTGGCCTGGCCCCCTTTTATTTTCGGCTTGTTTAAGAAGCTTTGAGGCTCGGAGTTTTGAATGGGGAGCCTGGAAGAGGCTGTACGGCCAATTTTGCAACATCGTTAGAAGGATCTGGAAGGGGATGGGTCATTTGCTCAAACAGAGCCATTTGGCGCGGAGGCGTTTGTGGACGGTGAGAATCACCGGGTAATTAGCGCCCATGATGCCGCCCATGATGAGGCAGACATTGACGTTCAAAGTGTCTATTGAGCCGGCCCGCAGTGCCGAGTAAAGCATGGCAACGGCGGCTCCAGCTAAAGCGCCGAACAGGGAGTCTTTGACGGGGCCGCCCATTAATGCGAGAAACAGGCCCAGCCAAGGCAGAATAATGCCGCCGGCGATGGCCCCTGACAGCATGCTGATCAGGTTGCCGGGCATCAAATTGGTTCCCACCACTAGGCCAAAAATCATCCACAGGGTCATCATGCCTAGTACGCGTTTAGCCACAACGCGAAATGGCGCTTGGAGAAACGGAAATGGCTCCAGATCTTGTGCGAATTGGTTTTGCATCCTAGAGACCCCAGAAGCAAACGGAGTGCCAGCGTTAGCATAGCACAGCATTCGCTATCTTCCACTTTTGGAGTCTTTTGGAAAAGGCGAATTAGAACCCATGTTCGGAACGCTCATTGTCAACCGCCTTACGAAAGGACGGAACAACGCGCGCCGCTGGTCTTACTGACATCATCACTTCCAAAAAGACGCCGGTGGGAGTCGAACCCACTTCGACCGGTTTGCAGCCGGTTGCCTCGCCATCTGGCTCCAGCGTCATAAGCGCTCCCCGTTCGGGTCGCGGCTAAACGGGTGTCGAATTATCCTCGTCAGGAGTCGAACCTGATCCTCGACCTTCGCAGGGTCGCATGCGCATCGGCCACACCCCGAGGATTCGAAAGAGAGCCGACGGCTGGATTCGCACCAGCATGGGGCGGTTTACGGGACCGCTGCCTTTCTAGATCGAGCCACATCGGCAATGGCGCCGGGCCGCGAAGCGCCCGGAGCGCACCAGACCAAGCAGGAGCGCACAGATTCGAACTGTGTAGAGCGGCTTTGGAAACCGCGGGCTCTCCCAGGAGCACACTCCTATCCAGGGTGTCCGGGGGGAATCGAACCCGCCGCCACGACCTTCACAGGGTCGCATGCCAGACCACTACACTACGGACACCATTTGTGAATTCGAGGATTGAGGATCGAGGATGGAGAATCGAGGATGGAGGATGGAGGATGGAGGATGGAGGATGGAGGATGGAGAATATAAGCTTCCATCCTCAATACTCGATCCTCGATTCTCGATTCTCGATCCTCGATCTTCGATCCTCGACTCCTCCCCCAACTACCCCGACCAGGATTCGAACCCGGAACCCCTCGTTCGAAGCGAGGAATGATTTCCGTTTCACCATCGGGGCCTTCACTTTTTCACCCCCTCCCGGTACTCCGGGATAGGGCCGGGGTGAGGGCAGGCGGAAGGCAAGGGAGTCGAACCCTCATCTCGGTTAGGAGAACCGCCTTAGCAGAGCGGCCCGGCAAACCTTATCCGGCTACCTTCCAAGTTGGTCCGTTGTCCGTTGTCCGTTGTCAGTTGCCAAAGTGGACCGCCGGGGAGTTGAACCCCGATCTCCGGCGTGCAAGACCGGCATCTTTCCAATTGGACGAGCAGCCCTTATTGGCACTGACCTCTGACCACTGACTACTGACGAACGACAAAGAGTGATCCCGGATGGACTCGAACCATCGTTACCTGGGTGTAGGCCAGGGGTCGTTGCCGCTGGACCACGGGACCATGTTCAGTAGTCAGTAGTCAGTAGTCAGTAGTCAGTAGTCAGTAGTCAGTAGTCAGTAGTCAGTAGTCAGTAGTCAGTAGTCAGTAGATGTACAGTACATGGGGGAGACGTCTTTTTTGGCTTTGCAACTGACCACTGACTACTAACCACTAACCACTAACCACTAACCACTAACCACTAACCACTAACCAATAACGACTGACCACTCCAGTTGCGGAGGCCGGATTTGAACCGGCGTGGGACGGCTTATGAGACCGTGCTGGATCCAGGCTCCAGTCCACTCCGCAGTGACCAAGGGGAGAGTCGAACTCCCATGCCTTTTAGGCGCGACGTTCTAAGCGTCGTGTGTCTACCGTTGCACCACTTGGCCAACTAGCCCGTATGGGAATTGAACCCATCCTTCCGGCTTGAGGGGCCGGCGTCCTCGAACCGATAGACGAACGGGCCGTCCAGTGCGTCGGGCAGGAGTTGAACCTGCACAGCTTCGCGCGGGTGGGTTACAGCCACTTAGGCTCGCCAATGCCTAGCCGACGCCTATTCCAGTAGCACGGGTGGGAATCGAACCCACAGTCGATCACCAAGGTTTGAGCTTGGCCGCTTTACCGGTTTGCGTACCGTGCCAAACTAGCGTCCCCGATGGGATTTGAACCCATGACCTCCACCGTGACAGGGTGGCGAGCACTCCAGGCTGCTCCACGAGGACAGACGTCAATGGCTCAGGTGAGTCCGCCGACATAGGAACCTTGGCGCACCAGCGCCGGTTAAGCTCGGAATTGTCACTTTTGACACGCGCTACTTCCTCCAGGTTCGGGGAGAAGGAGTCGAACCTTCATGAGCAGCTTCAAAGACTGCCGGCCTACCATTAGCCGATCCCCGAAAATCTTTTCGGGGGAAGGAGAGGGAGTCGAACCCTCAAGGCTCATCGCTCGGCCGTTTTCGAGACGGCTGCCATCGCCCATTGGCTTGCCCTTCCGTTGCGAGCTGCGGCGGCAGGAATCGAACCTGCAATCGTCTCCTTAACAGGGAGCCGCCCTACCGTTGGGCCACACCGCATCGGAACGATTTCGATGAGTGGAGACGATGGGAATCGAACCCATCTCAGGTTGCTTGCAAGGCATCCTCGCCCCCTTGGTACATGCGTCCCCAGTCAACCAGTTAGGACGGTGGGGCTCGAACCCACGATCTCCTGCTCCCAAGGCAGGCGGATTACCGACTTTCCTACGTCCTAATCAAGAGCACCCAGCGGGAGTTGAACCCGCACATCCTGCATGGCAAGCAGGCAGGCTGCCGTTACATCACGGGTGCAAGTGGGACCCGAGGGACTTGAACCCTCACCACGCTGGTTAAGAGCCAGGGATGCTGCCGCTAACACCTGGATCCCAAGTTGGCCCGGAGGGAGTTGAACCCTCGTCTGGCCCTTATAAGGAGCCGGCTCTCGCCGTTGAGCTACGGGCCAAGCTCAAATTAGGGCCGGAGGGACTCGAACCCCCACCTTACCGCTTAAAAGGCGGATACGCTGCCATTACGCCACGGCCCCGAGTATTGGGTCGGCCGTATGCGTTTATTGAGGCGACCAAGAATCATTTCTCTTCCCCTCTCAACGAACAACGAACAACGAACAACGAACAACGAACAACGAACAACGAACAAATTAGCCCGTAGCGGAATTGAACCGCTCTCCCCGGCTTGAAAGACCGGTATCCTGACCAATAGACGAACGGGCCATCGAG
The DNA here is from genome assembly GCA_045802525.1 of Gemmataceae bacterium. Classification (GTDB taxonomy): domain Bacteria; phylum Planctomycetota; class Planctomycetia; order Gemmatales; family Gemmataceae; genus JBJMQT01. The sequence continues at coordinate 45,754 of JBJMQT010000156.1, read as the reverse complement.
CCATCAGTGGGCCGGGAGGTGCTCGAACCCTCGTCTGCGGTTCTTCAGACCGCCGCTAGACCGTCTCAGCTACCAGCCCCAACGAAAAAGGCCAGGCATCCATGTGACGCCTGGCCTCAAAATGCACCTGCATGAGGAATAGAGCGTCACAAGCGCAACGGATACGCGGGCAGCGTGACCGATTGGCCCGCGCTACATATCCGGGTTAACTGTTCAGATTTCCAAGCTGATTCCCGGCCCGGCATTGGTCCCTCTCTGGTTGCGGCCATCTTCTTAATCCTTGCCCTAACTCTCTCCTGTAGTTGACTACCGTAATGTGGACGTAGGAGTGACGCGAAAAGTTCGCGAAATATTCCCGGAATTTTTCGAATCAAGCATTCGGGCGATTTTTTAGAACCCAGATTTGTAAGGCCCGCACGAAAAGACTCGAAAACAGACCCGTGGAAAGCAATTGCGGTTTTTCATGCCTTTTCGTGCGTTTTCGTTGACCCTGTGGCCCAAGTGATGACCCTATGGTGCACCGCCCGCGCGCCAGAGGGTAGAGGGTGGGTGATCAATAATTGAACACCTGATGCCGACTTGCGCCCTTTCGTTGTCTTGGGCGTCTTTCGTTCGAAGGTGGCCAACGTCGGGCTCGAAGGTGGCCAACGTCGGACAAAGGTGGCCCCGCAGTTGGCCTGGCCCCCTTTACCTTGGTGCCCAATTAATGACTCTGTGGTGCACCGCCCGCGCGCAAGAGAATGATGGGTATGCGGTTTGCTTGGGAAATCAATGAAGAAAGGGGCGCAAATGTTCACGGGCACGCCGTTACTTCCAGGGGGAAGTAGGGGCCAAGTAGGCGCTCACCGGCGTCGTCCCTTTCCCGACCGTTATTGAAACTAGGAGGTTTTTTCTTATGTACCGATATGTCTTTGCTGGTGCGGCGGCGATCTTGGCAACGGCTTTGGCCGCAGGGCGGGCAGCGGCCCATTGGCCGTGCTTCGTGCCTCCGCCGGTCCATTTCGAGGAACGAGTGGTCACAAAATTTCGGCCCGAATATCGGACGGAATTCCGGGAAGTTCAGCGCACCGTGTATCGCCAAGTCCCTGAAACCCACGAACAGGAAATTCGCGAACAAGTGAAGGTGCCTGCTTGGCGTGAAGAGCAGCGCCAACGCACGGTAATGGTGCCGGTCACGACTGAGCGAACCGAGCAACGAACTGTCTATCGCACTGAATACCGGGAAGAACAGAGACAGCGCACCGTCCAGGTCCCCGCGGTGAAAGAGGTGGAACGCCAAGTCAAAGTCGTCGTGCCTGAGGTTCGCCAGGAACAACGTAAAGAAACCGTGCTCGTTCCTGAAGTGCATCAGGAGCAACGGCAACGGGTGGTGACCAATTACCGCCCCGTGACCGAGTTGCAAACAAGGCAGATTGCCACTTACGCCAAAGTAATGGCGCCGATCCTGGATCCATGTTCGGGCGTTATGGGGGCCGTCAGCCAGGCCGTCCCTGCCGTGACCAATGTGACGGTTCCGGTCACCCATACCGTTCCGGAGCAGCGCGTCCAGAACTACACGGTTAACGTGGAATCCGCACGTCCCGTTACGCGCAACGTGACGGTAAACGTGCCGGCGGCGCGCGAGGAATTACGCACTGTCCGGGAGAAGGTGCCGACCGTCCGCACGGAAGTCCAGCCTTACACTGTCCGTGTGCCGGTGACGCGTCGGGAAGTGCAAACCGTCAAAGTTCCTGTGACCGAGATGCGGCCCAAGGTTGAAACCTATACGGTTCGCGTTCCCGAGACGCGCATCGAAACCCGCGTGCGCAAGGTGCCAGTGACAACGTACCGAACCGTTGCCGAAACCGTTACGGAAAAAGTCCCTGTAACCACCCGCGTTGATGTTCCCTATGAGGAGCATGTGCGCGTGGCGGTGCGCGAGGTTCGTTAATCGCCCATCAACACTAACCCGAGGCGCGAGCGAGGCAAGGGAAATGGCCTCGCTCATGCTTCGGGTTGGTGTATTCATCGCTATAGAAAGAGACTCGCCAGCCCTTCGAAGAAATATTCCGGTCCGGTCAACGGAAGCGGTTCGGTCAGTTCCCATTCAGGGCGGAAATCCGGCTCGAACAAATCACTTTCTAGAGCCGTCACTACGGGGCCGGGAGCGATCGCCACCCCCAACTCGCGGTTATGGCGCATACTCAAGGCGTCGAAATTCCCGGTACCGATATATGCCCAGGCGCTGTCCACCGCGGTCGCCTTGACATGCGTCACGCCCGGATACAAGTAAACACGGATGCCCGCACGCAGCAGCCTATTAGCCGTCACCTTGTTGCTGCTGTCGATTATTTTGCTATCGCTGTGAATGGTCAGGACCACTCGGACGTCGGCCCCCCGCTGGCGGGCGCGAGCCAGCTTGGCCAGAAGCCGGGCGTCGGTAAGGTAAGGATTTTCCAAGTAGACGTGATGCTGGGCTTGATCGACGGCTGTATAAAGCACGTCGGCCAGTTGCCGCTTTACGGGTCTGGTGCGTACCAGCCGGGCTGATGCATTGGCAAAGGTAACGTCAGACGCGCCCGGTAGAGGAAGCGCAGAGGCGCCGCCTTGGGCATGCCAGAAGTTATCAAACACCTCGGCCATTTCCGCGGCAAGCGGGCCTTCCAAGGTATACGACAAGTCGTGATAGTCGAAGAAAGAAGCAGCCGTGAAATTGCGGCCGCCGCTCCATGCCACTTGGCCGTCGGCTAAGACGAGCTTGCGGTGATCAAAGCGGGCGGCGGGGTTGCGTGTGCGCATTACTTCAACGTACGGCTGGCGCGCAAGCCAGCAAACGATGCGGTTCGCTTCCGCCGCCGAAGCATTTGGGGGCAAGCCGCTGATCATGTTGCCGCCTCCATCCACCAAGACCCGGACAGGCAAATCGGGGCCGGCCCGAGACGCCAGGCTGACGGCGATTTCTTCGCCTATAGCGTCGCTATCCCAGAGATACATCAGCACATCAATGCGCGAATTAGCTTCGCGAATAACTCGGTGAAGGGAGGCAAGCGCGTCGCCGCCGTGAACAAAAAGCTCGATTTTTGCCGGGCTCAGGTCATTCCCGGCCACCTGCGCTAGCTTGGCTTCGAGCACGGTCGGGTTCAACGTTCCCCGATCTTCAATTGGAGGCGGTTTGCGGACCAGCCGGGAAGCAATCCGTTTGTCCAAGAGTCCGACCGCCGCAGCACGCAAATAGACGGCGGGCTCCGTCAACAAGTTGTAAGCGCTCCGCGCGGGATGTGAAACAACGGCGACAGCGGTATCGGTGACGAGTTGACGAGCAAGCATTACCTTCCGCGGAGGCAACGGCAGGGTCGAACAACAAGCGGCAGGCCGGGCCGGAGGAGCTTGGCAGCCGATAAGGGTGCTCCAAAAACAGACAAAGAGCCGCCACGTGGCCTTAGGACGGATGCCCGATGCCTTGGGTCGGCTTTCGGTAGTTTGTTGTTGCCCTGGTCGCTTGCCTGCCATGCCTGGGTAATCGGCGATTAGGTCTGTCCTTGCGACGCCCAAATACGGCCGCCTAAGTCTGTTGATCTTGGGCCTGGTAAAAACTCCCTCCTGTATCGGCTGCGCTTATTAGGCAAGCGGCGAAATAGGCCAGAGGATTTGAAGCGTCATTGGTGACGACCTATTTCGGCACGCAGTATGCACTCTACTCAGCTGCGCTCCGAAGACAGGGGAAGTTCGATTAGGAAGAGCGCCGTCCGAAAGGAGCCAAGACATGGCTGATCAAACGCTGGTTCGCCGTGAACCGCGCATATCGGTGAACAAGCTGGGCGAATATATGGCCGCATCCGCGATGCGGCGGCGGCGCATCGTTCGCGAACAGAAAACTCCTCCTCAGTTTATGGTGGCCAGGTATACCGAGGCCAACGAAGCAATTACTTCGTTTCTTGCAAGCGGGGCCCGAGATGACGGCATCCTGCTCAAAACAATTGAGCGGCTGAACGACGCGGAACCGAAATCCGAATGGGACGCCCAGCGGCTTGAGTTGTGCATCGAAGCCCTGGAAAACATGCTCGAGATCGAAGATTACAGTTTTCTAGAAGGCGCATGCGGAGAGCCGGCGCGCTCAGACGCTCCCAAACTGGATATCGCGGGCGTAGCCATTAGCGTTCGCCCCGAAGTGATCCTGAATGTGCCCGACGGCGCGACCAACCGCACTGTAGGGGCCGTCAAGCTTTATTTAGGAAAGACCATCCCATTAACCGAAGAAGCCGGCGCTTATGTCGGAACGCTGGTTCAACTCTACGTAGTGGAAGCTTTGCATGCGGGTGAGGCAGCCGATTTCAAAAAATGCGGGGTGCTGGACGTGTTCGCTCAGAGATTTCACGCGGCGCCGCGAGCTTATATCACAAGAAGGCGCGAGATCGAGGCGGCTTGCCAAGAGATCTCCCGGGCTTGGGCGGCGGTGTAGTTTGTACTCACGGCCTGCGGGCTGGGATCTCTAGAAGCGCCATTCCGAAAAAAGAACCCGCTTTACCTGTTGCTACTGGTGCGAGCTAGTTAGTTTCACAGGTAGAGCGGGCGATTTCCTGCTCGTCGATCTCGGTAGGGCGGTCGTCGAACTGCTCCGTCCGCCCATCCTCATACAAACGTGAAATTCGATTTTCCGCCCGGTGGGAGATTTGCTTGGCCTTGGCGAGCAATCTCTCCCCCAGATCGAGAAACCTAAGGCCGCGCACGGCCTCTTCCGTCACGTCTAGCTGCTTGTTTTCGAACATGGCGGAGACCCATTGCACCGCTTTTGGGCTTTGCTTCTAAACTTCAAAACTGTAGCAATTCGTGTGCCGCAGACAGAAAGGACCCGACCTCCCAATTTTTACCCGGAAACGCCATCGAGCGAGTCAAACTGATCAAATCGCATAACTCAGGAGCGCAGTTCCGGCACAGCCGCTAAGGTCGTTAGATTGGCGTCCGCACAATTCTGGGACGATCAGATTCGATAAGTAAAATTGCTTGGAACCGGCCGATAGATGCGTCAGCGACTTGCACGGGCAGCGGCTAAAGCCTGCCCAGATGCTTCGTGAGCGTAAAGACTCGTACACACGGGTTGCCTTTAGGGTTTAATCTCTCTAACCAGGTGAAGCAATGAGAAAAGGACTTCTCGGATCGATAGGCATTTTATTAGCCGGAAGTAGTCTGGCTCTTGCCCAGCCTGCTCCACAATCAGAACCAACGCCAGCCCCGCCCTCGACCACGCGGTCTGTGGAAAAACTCGGCCAACCGGCGCCTGGCCCTATGGATGCATGGAAGCAGCCCGGCCCGGCCAACGCTTGTCCGGCGGTATGCAGTCCGGCGCCTGAAGCGTGCGGCCCTCCGGGACGTTTCTGGATATCCGCCGAGTACTTATACTGGGCCATTAAAGAAGATCGTGTGCCGCCTCTAATCACGACGGGGCCGGCCACTTTCCCAGTCGGTTTCCTGGGCAATCCGGGAACCGTTATCCTGTTTGGCGGTGGCGACCTTGAGCGCGGCGGCGATTTTTCGGGCGGTCGGGTCACCTCGGGCTTCTGGCTTGATGACTGCCGTACTTGTGGCATCGAGGGCAGCGCCTTCTTTCTGGCCGATCGCACGAGTGAATTCAATTTCAACAATCCGGTCCTGGCGCGTCCATTCACGAACCTGAACGCCGGCGGCGTGCCGTTTTCCGAATTCGCCGGCTTTCCGGGCATTTCGGCGGGAAACATCCACATTACCAATCCGAGCAAGTTTTGGGGCGCGGAGACCAACATCCGCAAAAGCCTTTGCTGTGGTTGTGATTATCGCGTGGACTTGCTCGTGGGGGCCCGCTATCTGGATTTAGAAGAATCAATCGGCATCGTGGAAACTTCTCAGGTCCTGCCAGGCGGTCCTTTCCCGGCCCAGGCGGGCAGCACCTTTGTGACGTCCGACCTCTTCGGCACGCGTAACCAGTTTTACGGCGGCCAGATCGGCGTGGACGGCAACTGGCATCGAGGGTCTTGGGTCCTCGACGTGCGCGCCAAGGTCGCCGTCGGCACGAACCACGAAGTTATCAACATTGCGGGCAACCAAGTGGGCATCGGGCCGGCCGGAAATAGCATTTCAACCGGCGGCTTGCTGGCGCTGTCAAGCAACATTGGCCGGTCCAGCCGCGATCGCTTTGCCGTGGTGCCCGAAGGCGCGATCAACCTGGGCTACCAGGTCGGGCCGCACCTCCAGGTTTTCATGGGGTACACCTACCTCTACTGGAGCAATGTGGTTCGTCCGGGTGATCAAATTGACACCGGTTTGGACATCAATCGCATCCCCAACTTTGGCGGTTTAGTAGGAACGCCCATTGCGGCGGCCCGCCCCGCCGTGACCTTCAAGGACAGAGACTTCTGGGCGCAAGGTGTTAACTTCGGCGTGGAATTGCGCTGGTAGTTGACCATAGTTGAAGTTCCGTCTTCAGGGCGATTTTTAGCTCGCGCAGACGACCCGAAGGCGGAACTTCAACAGGGAAGGGAACTGAGCCGCCCACGAATTGCAACCGCAGTGCTTTCGAAGGGAAGTTTATACCCCCGTTGTCCATCGGACCGAGGTGCCGCTAATCCTGCAGCGGTGCCTCGGTCATCTGCGTTGACCCTTCGTAAAAACTCATAATCACCGGCATTTTTTGCTGGTTGGCCTTGGCAAGCCCGTATAAGTCTTTTTGGCTCAATGTAGATTGTCATTTCCACCGGCTACGTGTAGCCGACTGGCATACCGTTTGCTATAGGATTGCCAGCAATTTAGGCCTTTCGGACAAATTTAAGGCCAGGATGTCCCTTGCTTACATTGCACGCCCTGGGAACCCGGTTGCCCCGAGTTCCTCTAGGTTTCATCCGTATATGCATCTCTCGAGGGTCCCGAACATGAAGGCTTTGCTTACACGCGCTTACCGGTGGGCGCGGCCGGTTTCAATCGCGGGCGTTCTGCTAGTGGGGATCGCGCTGGTGACAACTCCGGCGTTTGCCAACTTGCCCGGAAGCGGACCTCTGCCCCAAGGCGGCGGGGCCGGTGGGCCGCAAGGTACTCCCGGAGGCGGCGGAGGCGGCGGCGGATTGCCAAAAGGCGGCCCCGGTCCCGGTCCTACGGCAGTGCCCGAACTCGATCCGGGTTCCCTTCTAGGGATCGCAACCCTCTTAACCGGCGGCGTGCTGATATTGACGGACCGGTTTCGGCAGAGAGTAAGCGGTTAAACCCTGAAGCGTGACACCTTCTAAGCCGAGCCTCTGAGTCCGGCTTGTGAGATCGAAAGCGCCAGCGAGCGGCACTCGTTTCCTCGGTGGCGCTTTGAACTCGAATTTCTGGCTCAAATATCTTTCTCAGGAGCAGCGTTAGCCACTTTGCCCCGAACCCCAAGATGACTGCTGGCACCTTGAACCCCGGGCGCTCGGGCCCTTTGAAGGCATGGGCTTTGGGGCGCTGGGCGTGCTTGGCGGCGTTATTCTTGGGCGAAATTCTTTTTCTGACCTTCCGATTTAGCACCGGCCCTCTGATCGGCAATCCCAGCCCGTGGGCGGGGCTCGTCGGCCTTTCTCATCCGATCCTGCAAATCAGTATTGATGCGGCCGTGGCGACTCTTGCCTTAGCGGTATTATGCTTGCGCCCCGAGATTAACCGGGCCTCCAAGCAATTGGCCTCGCTTTCCCATCTCATCCTGTTTGTGATCGCTCACGGGCTGGCCTTTTTTCTGTTTGTCGGGCTGACCGCCCACATCTTGGAAACGCGTGTCCTGACTTCCTCGGTAATGCTGGCGTGGATGGCCCTCGGGCTCGCGGCCTTTGCTTTGTTGGCCGCGGCGGCTCTGCCGCCTCCCTTGTGGATCAAGGCCTTGCGTAAAGGCTGGGTGGTCGGTTTGACCGGCGTCCTGGTGGGCGCGGCCGCCTGGACGGTGGGCCAAGAAATCCAGAACGGCTGGGAAGTCTCTGCCGGGGCGACGCTTTGGGTCGTTTCCCGTCTGTTGAGTGTGATTTCTCCCGTGGTTGTCAGCGGACCCGATTATGTAGTTGGGACATCGACATTCCTGGTTCAGATCGCGCCGTCCTGTTCGGGCTATGAAGGCATGGGTCTCATCGCGGTTTTTCTGGCGGTCTACCTATGGCTGTTCCGCGCCCGCCTACGTTTTCCCCAGGCGTTGTTGCTTCTTCCCGCGGGGGTATTGCTGGTCTGGCTGGCCAACGCCGTGCGTATAGCCAGCTTAGTCGCCGTGGGAACCTGGGTTTCACCGGCGCTGGCGCAGGGCGCCTTCCACGCCCAGTTGGGCTGGCACATGTTTCTTGCCGTCTCGCTTGGTCTGGTTGCCACGTCGCTGCATGTCCGCACTTTTCGACCGTACCGACCCGGTTTGAGCGACGGCCGCAGCAAACCGATCAATCCAACGGCCGCCTATTTGGTCCCTCTGATGGCGGTCGTGGCCACCGCGATGGTCACGTCGGCATTTTACCCCGCCGGATTTGACCCGCTTTATCCGCTCCGCATCGGGGCCGCCGTGCTTGCGATTCTTTACTTTCGCTCGGCGTATTCGGAATGGAAATGGACGTGGTCGTGGCAAGCGGCGGCGCTCGGAGCGGCGGCTTTCGTACTCTGGATCGCGCTCGCAAAAGTCCTTGTGCAGAAGACCGGTTCGGCGAGCGCCTTGGCTGAGGACTGGAGTCATCTGCCGGCCTGGGCTGCCGTCGGTTGGCTGATCTGCCGCGTCGTCGGGAGCGTCCTAACGGTGCCGGTGGTGGAAGAGTTGGCTTTCCGAGGTTACTTAACGCGCCGCCTAATTGGACCGGTCTTTACCGACGTGCCTCCCGGCCGTTTCACCTGGCTGTCGTTCCTGGTGTCGTCCCTGCTTTTCGGGGCGCTCCACGGCCGCTGGTTGGCCGGCAGCCTGGCGGGGATGCTCTACGCCCTGAGCTATTACCGGCGCGGCCAGTTGAACGACGCCATCGTCTCTCATGCGCTAACCAATGCGTTGATCGCCTGGTACGTCCTCTACACGGGCGACTGGGCCTTGTGGAGCTAGGCGGTCTCACCCGGGAAGCCCCTCCGAAATGGTTCTCTCCATTTCGCCTGACCCCCCGTGGAAAGAAATGGAAAGCATTTGGGGTTGGGATTTGAGGCCGCCTCGAAAGGGTAACAGGCGATTCAATCGTCAAGCCAAGCCGTAACCAGTAGAGAAACGATCTTTTTCGCCCGAAGCCTTTGCAAGCATGGTTCTTACGAAAGATCGTTTCTCGAACCCCTAACACACCCCCTATAGCGCCAGCTTGAAACGAATGCACTTGACGGCGTTTTGGCCCTTTGTGTTTTCCTGGCGGTTCGGTTTATGTGCAAATTGCTGTGCAAACCAGACACCCCTCCGGTTGCACAGAAATGACGCTTGTTGCACAGAAACGCCAGCGATCCCCCGAGACTCTTTCTGACTCTTCCTCACACTTCGACGGCATTCGGGTTGAAACAAATTCGCTTCTGGCCCGCGCCTTTGGGCTAAGGCGGTCAATACTACGATGTGCGGAGCAAGAAAGAAAGGCTCTTGAATCTCTTCCCAATGGGCCCGCCAAAAAAACAGAGGTCGGGGGGCTCGCCGAATGCCCAGCTCACCCGCCGCCGGGGCGGGGGAGAATGAATGCCGCGCTCCGAGATTCTATCCCCGCAGTCAGGTGCAGCGCTTGGTTTGGCGAGCCACGCTTGAGCACCACCCGAACGGGGGCGCTCGGACGCAGAGTCAGGGCCGCTTTCGGCCGGATCGCCTGGTCCGGTAGAAGCTCCACATCGAATCGTTGAAGAACCATTGCCACGACCAAGCACATTTCGAGCATGGCGAACTCGTTGCCGATGCACTGGTGAGGCCCGCCCAGGAAGGGGAAATACGCGCCCTTCGGGCGTTGCGCCACGCGCTCCGGAGTGAAGCGGTCGGGGTCGAACACCTCGGGCCGGTCCCAAAAGGCCGGGTGGCGGTGGGTGACGAACGGAGACACGATCACGGTTGACCGCGCCGGGATACGGTAGCCGCCGATTTCATCCTCCTGGGCGGCCTCCCGCGCGAGCGCCCAGACCGGCGGGCACAACCGCAGGGATTCCTCGATGGCCATTCGCGTCGCGGTCAGGTGCGGAACATCCTCGATCGTCGGCGGCCGCTCCCCGAGGACTCGGCCCGCTTCCTCCCGAACTCGTTGCCGGATCGAAGGGTGGGAACCCAGCAGAAACCACGTCCACGTCAGCGCGGTCGACGTGGTCTCATGGCCGGCCACCAAGAACGTCAGCGCTTCGCTCCGGACTTGGTCCTCCGTCATCGCTTCGCCGGTCTCCTCGTCTCGGGCCTGCATCAGCATGGACAGCAGATCGCCATGATCCTGCCCCTCGCGCCGTCGTTCCCGAATGAGGGCCAAGACGACGCCGTTCAGAGTCCGCGCGGCGTCCTTCATCTGGCGGTTGCCAGCCGTCGGAACCCAGGCCGGCAGCGAGGTGAAGGGGTGGTTGAACCGCTGTTCCAAATACCGTGCCAGGACGCCAAACGTCCGCCCGACGACGTCCGCGTCCTGGCTGGGATCCCGGCTGAACAGCGTCAGGCCGGCGATCGCGAGTGTGAGCCGGGACATCTCAACGCCGACGTCCATGCCGCTTCCTGCCGCGGCAGCTCCCTCCCAGCGTGCCAACATCCCGGACGTGGCTTCCATCATGACTTGGGCGTACCCGCTGAGTCGCCGACGATGGAAGGCCGGCTGCGCCAGCCGCCGCTGCCGCCGCCAGTGATCCCCTTCGCTGGCGACCAGACCATTTCCTAGCAGCCTCCGCAGCAGGCGGTAGTGCCAGGCTCGCGGATAGTTTTTCTGGTGGTCGTAGAGAACGTGCCGAACATGGTCCGGGTGATAGAGGAAGTGGACGAGCGACCCGATGCGGGAGCGGAACACGTCGCCGAACCGCTCGCGGGCCTGAAGCTGATAGGCGAGCGGGTCGCGCAAGAACTCCTTTAAGAAGCCATACGGGAGCGGAATCCATTGCGTAATCCCAGGAGCCGTTGCCATGCACACGCCCTCCGCCCGAGCCACCAAACGACCCCGCTTAGCCGTCGGGCCGGCTGAGGAAGGAGCGGGCTGCCGGTGCGGTCGCGGGCGACGCTAGACCAGAGTCAATCCTCGGCCCGCTCACACAGCTCCGCGCGAACTGCGTCTCGCTCAATATAAGGCAGAACGGGAAGCGAATGGTCGTCTTCTTGAATGGCACAGGCCCGAAACCGCCATAGTCCAGGTTATGAGATAGGCAAGCGGGTACCTTATAGAAGACTGCTTAGCTGGGGCTTTTAGCGGGAGCCTGCCTTCGCCATCTCTCGGCGCGTTGCACGCGACCTCGCAGCGCCTCCAATAGGACTTGGCCTCGCTTTTCCGGCGAGCCTGAGAGGAGCAGCAACCTCTTGGCCAAGCTTCCGGTCTTGCCGGACTGGGCCTTTTGCAGAAGGGAGGGCAGCGGTTCCCGGATAGGCTCCTGAAGGGAGGTGAGCCATTCCAGGAGCGGACCGAGAAGGCAATGAAAATCTCTGGGAATCTCCGTTAGCGCAGCGCAGGCTGTCTGGACGACCTCGGCGCACACGTGGGCATGCAAGAGGGATGCCTGCGCCACCGTTTCCAGGTGCTTGCCGAGGCGATTGCATTTGATCTCGCCTGCCGGGAGCATTCGTGCCAGCACGGCGCCCAGTTCTGGACCCGCACAGCGGCCATCGCGGATCAGCTCGATCAAGGCGTCCACCGCCAGCCCCGTCACCTGCGGTTCCTTCTGTCCCAGGCAAATGGCCAGCAGCACCTGTGCCATCTCCGAAAAAGGCACTTCGGGATCGAAAAGCGGTTCGAGAAACGCGGCACGTTGGCGGAGCAAGTCCGCCGTCATGTAGTCAGAGTGAGGAATGGACACTCCGGCCGCAAAAAAAGGCTGCAAATCCGCCGGCCAAATAGTGGCCACCCAGCTGTGCGGCGGCCACCCCAGGCTATGGTTGATTTGCCAATCATGCAGCAAAACAGTAGGCATGTTGCGGATGGATTCGAACGGGCCACGAGCGGGCTCCTCCGAAAATAAGACCTGAGGCGCGTCTGGAGGCTTTGCCCAAGGCCGATTCTTGGTGGTGGCCTCCGCAGCGGACTTGAGCCGCCATGAGTAACGGGCCGGGTAGGAAGCGCCGGCTCCAAGGGTATCTGCGAACGGATGAAGCTCGGGCAACTCGACAAAGGGGGCGCGGGCCCGTCCCGCAGACACGAGAAGCGGCGGAGCAAGCGATGCATCCTCAAGCGGACCTCCCAGGGCATAGCGAAAAGCGATGCCCATCCGACCCTGGAGTCCTGCGGACCTGGACAGCGTGTCGGCGCGCCCGTCCGGAGCGAGCCGGAGCATGCCCTGTACGAAATCGGGAACGCTCGGCTCTTGCCCTTTCTCTTGATACCATTCCAGCCTGCGCCGCATCTCTTCACAGTCGATCCAGCCCGGCCGATGTGTGGGACAGCCTAAGAGCGGCGCTGCTCGCCTTTTGCCAATCCGATACGAGACAAAATACAAGCGACCTTCCAGAAACTGCAGGAGCGTGCTTTCCTCCTGGGATATGGTCGAAACCAATTGATCCGTCCAACGTAAGATCAGCTTGAACAGCGGTCCTCGCAGGCCCAATAAGCTCATGTTGAACGGACTCCAGCCTGCAAACCGCGTCTCAGTCAGACTGGAAAGGCGAGAGGCGAGGGGAGCGATACGGGCGTCAAAATCGTCGGGACGCTGGTCGCAAAGCCGGCTCAACCCGTCTAGCAGCAACTCAAATTCCAGAGCATCCGTCAATCCTTCAACCGCAATTGTCAGACGCTCGATCAACTCGTCCAGCGTCTGAACGGGCGCCAATCGGTTCTGCGGATACAGCCGTGGCACTTTCATGGGATCGAAAGAGACGGCCTTCAGCTCCCCGGTTCCTTCGAAGGCATCCAAGAGGACATCGATACCCGCCAGTTCACGCCACGGCGACGGCGTCTGGCGTGCTTCCGTAAGAAGGTCGGCAACAGGCGCTTCGTTGTCTGCGGGCAGGTCGGTTGCCGAATCAGGCTCCACAGTTTTCAGCAACTGCCGAGCTCTTTCCTGAACGGAAGCAGCGAGTTGATCCATTTGGGCCGGCAGCATCGAGGCGATCACCGTAGGGGCGTTCACTTTTTCCAGAATTCCGAGAGCGGCCTGTTGTACTTCAGGGGCGCTGTGGATGAAAGCCGCCATCACGGCTTGGACAAGCTTTTGTTCATGACCCGGCGCGGTCGCGGCGAGGCGGGCGAGAATCCGCAATGCTGCCACCGGTTGCGTTTTTGACGGCGAACGAAAGACTGCCGGGACCGCTTCGAGGAACTCGGAAGGGTCGAGTCGCTTGGCTTTTGCGAGTCCAGCCAGCGCAGCCAGAGCAAAGCCCATCACCTTCGGCACCGGGTGGCTGAGCAATTGAAGGTATTTCGGTTGAAGGGCCTGGCGCTCTTCGTCGCTGGGTTCGAGAACCTCGTGAAATGTTGCGAACCAGGGTGTGTTGCGCGCCTCAAGATTCCGTAGCAAAGCCGACAGCGACGCTGAAAGCAGCCGTTGCCGGTCGAGCTTTCCCTCAGCAGATAAATCGCGCAGAGCGCCGGACCAGGAATTCGCATGGCTTGGCTCGAAATCCCAAAGGATCGTCCCCCGGACAGGAGCTTGTTCAAACAGTTGCCAGATTTCCCAGTTGAGCAGTTCGGAATCTTCGAGCAGCAGTTCCTTTCGAGTCTTTCCGTGCGAATGAAGGCGTGAGAACATTTGCAGGATATAGTTCTCCGTTTGAGGTCGCTCGCAAAGCCCAGCGCGGACCAGGCGGCGAACAAAACTCCAGTCCACGAGGACTCGTTCGTCCAATTCTGCCTCGACCCATTTCTGTAGCCAATCCGGCTTGCGGTCGCTCATCACTCGAAAGAGATTCTCACTTTCGGCGTCCTCGGGCTTCCATGACGAACGCATGTGCCGCACGCGAATCCGCCCAGCCTCACCCCAGGGACCGACCCCAATTAGCGCGAGGCGAAGGCGCTGGGCTTTATCCCCTCGCTGAGCAATTAAAGGTGACATCGACTCCAACGATACCCGAGTGTCGATCTCTCCAGTGGCAGCCTGGGCAACGTACTTCTTGAATACCTCCGCCGCTTCGCCGGAGATCTGCTTGCGGAGATGCACCACTGATTTGGAGAGTTTTCTTCGCTGGGCCTCGGTGAGGCCTGCAAGAGCTGACACCAGAGTTTCGGTCGGTCCTCTTTTGATCAGCTCAATCAGTTCGTCGGCATTCATAACACAAGTGTTTAGTCATCGTTGGGCTGCAGGAAAATGCGCGCGGCCAGAACATGTTTGCACGGCCCACGGTCGCCTTGATGTTTGCCGTACCAGGGGCAGGTGCACGTATCTCCTTCGGGCTGAAGCCGGACGCGGTGTTCGACTTCGGTGCCCTGGACATAGAGGTCCGCGCGGAGATCATCCTCGCTGCCGGATTGGCTCACCACACGAACGCACTTGTCTTGGACAATCTCGCGTGCCTCCAAGAGCCGGGGGTGGAGCGATTCGACTTTCTCCATGTCGAAGGGGAGTTCACGATGGAAATAAGCCCGCCTGGCGAGGTCGAAGCCGACCAGACCCCGGCTTCCCAGCACGGCCAGGGCTGCCTCGACCTGCTGCGGCGACAGGCCTGAGCGAGAGCTGACGTCCGCCGTGTCAACTTTCGCTTGCCAGCGCAAGGCGCCCCGGACGTGAGACAATGCCTCATCGTGGACTTTGCTCGCCAATTGTTGGAGCATCTGCCCCTCCCCGGAGAAGCCGCGGGCCACCTCGGGGCTGATGAGGAGGGTAAATCTTCCGGTTGGGAAGACAACCTCCCAGGCACTGACGTCGGAGTTGTCATCGGCCCAGACCTGGACCTCGCTGCCGTGAGCCAACAGGGATTCGAGAATGCGGATACGTTCGGCGCCGGTGATGCGCACCGTTCCTTTTGCCGCGCGCGGAGACAAACGCAGGCCACGTCCCAGCGCGGTCAGCCACCAGGCTTGCTTGGGATTGCCGCCGCGCGGCATGGCGCGGAGGAACTTCATCGCCTCATGGGCCGTGAGCGTGAAGCGAGGCCGCAAGCCCGGCAGGTAAGCCTGCACCTCCGTGAAACCCTTGATCCAGCGCACCGGCAGCTTGACTTTCTTTTCGATCACTGTTTCCTCGGCGCGGCTCAAGTGGACCGCGTGGGCCCCGACCGCCAGGCGGACGTTGTCGCTGTCCCGGAGCTGGGCCAAGGCGGAGCGCATGCTCGTATTGAAATCGACGTTAGTCGTGCCGCGCCCCTGAATATCGGCGTCGAACGTGTCCGCGTTGAAGTCGGCCCGCGCGTAAACGCCGCAGCAGGAGCTAAAGCCTTCGAATCGCAATACCTCTTCGCTGCTCGTCACAACCGGGTCGAGCAACGCCGGGTTGAGCGGCATCCAGAAACGGGTGCTCACGACCTTGGCCAGCGTGAGCAACATGCAGGCGGCGGCGTGAGGCTGGCGCACCTTGCCATTGAAGAAAAAGGGATGGGCGCTAGGGTCGGCCGAGACACCGCCGCACGTCGCGAGTCGCAAGCCCCAACCGGACCCGTCGCGTCCCAGAACGGACGGATGGGCGTACTGATAGGTATAGCCGAGCTTCAATGCGGCCGTCATGAAGTGTCTCCAACCGGCGGTCAATACTACGATGTACAGAGCAAGAAAGAAAGGCTCTTGCATCTTTTCCCAAAGTGACCGACCCTCTGCACCCGCGCAACTGGGCCAGAGGCCAGAGGCCAGAGGTCAGAGGCCAGAGGCGAGGGTGGGGCGCGGCATTCAGGGACGCTCAAAGACGCTCAATGCACTAGCGCCGGTGGGGTGGGGTCTCATGCAATGCAACGTATTCGACCCGAGTTACGGTATTTGGGTTGTCCCTTATTTGAAGGCTGCCAACGTCGTGGCCAAGGGGGCCAACACGTTGGCCGCCTTGGAATCAAAAGACGCCTTAGAGCATCAGCACACCGAAGCGCCGCGTAGTTCGGTAAAGAAAAATACGTCAGTAAGTGGTTTTGCCTGCGCCAAAGGTTAGAATCTTATCCAAACCCGACATGCACCAAATCCAAGGAGAAAATACATGCCAGTGCGTATTTGCTTGACGACCCTGTTGGCCCTGGGAATCGCAGCCGGGACCGCCCTGGCCGCCGAACCGAAAGAGAAAGGCACGGACAAAATGGAACCCTCGATCGACAAGAAGGACTTCGGCAAAACCCAAGACGGGACGGCGGTCGATCAGTACACCTTGACCAACGCCAACGGCATGAAGGCGAAGATCATTACCTACGGCGGCATCATTACGGAACTCGACGTGCCCGACCGCGACGGCAAACTGGGCGACGTGGTGCTTGGCTTCGACGACCTCAAGGGATATCTGGCCGGGCATCCTTACTTCGGCGCCCTGGTCGGCCGCGTCGCCAATCGCATTGCCAAAGGCAAGTTCACGCTTGACGGCAAGGAATACCAAGTGCCCGTCAACAATGGCCCGAACGCTCTTCATGGCGGCATCAAAGGCTTTGATAAGCAGGTCTGGAAGGCCGAACCTATCAAGGCGCGCGACGGCGTCGCTCTCAAGCTGACCTACATGAGCAAAGATGGCGAAGAAGGTTACCCCGGCGATTTAACCACCACCGTGGTCTACACGCTGACCAATAAGAACGAACTGAAGATCGACTACAAGGCGACGACGGATAAGGCCACGCCGGTAAATCTAACCAATCACAGCTATTTCAACCTGGCAGGGCCCAGTTCGGGAACGATCCTCAATCATGAACTGATGTTGAACGCGGATGAGTACACGCCTGTCGACGACACGCTCATCCCCACGGGAGAGATCAAGCCGGTGAAGGGGACGCCGCTCGATTTCACCAAGCCGACAACGATTGGCGCCCGCATTGGTGAACTGAAGGGCGAGCCGGGCGGCTACGATCACAACTTCGTCCTCCGGGGCGGCGACTCATCACCGGCTTTGGCAGCGAAAGTCTATGAGCCGAAAACGGGTCGGATTATGGAGGTGTTCACTACCGAACCCGGCGTTCAGTTTTACACGGGCAACTTTCTCGATGGCACAAACAAAGGCAAGGGTGGGGTCGTCTACAAAAAGAACCAAGGTTTTTGCCTGGAATGCCAGCACTTTCCCGATTCGGTGAATGAACCCAAATTCCCTTCCATGATCTTGAGGCCGGGAAAGACTTATGCGCAGACCACTGTTTACAAATTCTCAACAAAGTAATCTTCGCCGTTAGACCAGAGCGGTTATCAGAGCCGTGAGCGTAAGACAGCGATTGATGGGCAATCGCTCCCTCACGGTCGCGGCTCTGCCTCTTTTTCCCCGCTCGGTCGGCATGGCCAATTCTTGTTTGCATCATTTCGGCATTGGCTTACAATGGGTCGGTCACTTTGAATTTCCTTATCGGCAGAGAAGAGCGTTTCCCGGACAGCCGTCCTGGGACCCTGAATAACGTTCGGTCTAGCGCCTGGACGAGCGAACGGCTCGGCATGGTCAGCGCGCTCGCTCGTTCGCAAATCCAAAAAGACTGCTGTCCCGAGTTTGACGGGCGGAAGCAACCGCTTCGCGCTCTTAATTGTTTAGCCCGCAAGGGAACTCGCTTTTCTCTAGCCACAGGGGAGTATTGTCGATGGATCAGCCTGAAGTCGTTGTCGGAATCGGCGGTGCTGCGGGAGACGGTGTTGCCTCGGCCGGTAATACTTTAGCCTTGTCGGTGGGCCGGCAAGGGCAGGGGGTCTACGCTTACAACAGCTACCAGTCGGTGATTCGCGGCGGGCATTCCTGGTTGCGGTTGAAGATCTCGGGCAAAAAGCCGCTCAACCACGGCGACCAGGTCAACATCGCCATTGCCCTGAATCAGGATAGCCTTGACCGCCATCTCCAAGAACTCGTCAAGGGCGGCGTCGCCCTTTTTAATAGCGCCAAGGTAAAGCCGAGTTATGCCGCTCCGGAGGGAGTGCAACTCTGTCCTTTGCCGGTGGCGGATTTGACTCCCGCTTATAAAGAACTTCCCATCATGCAGAACACCGTGGCCGTGGGAGCGGCCATTCGGCTCATGGGTCTAGACTTTGCCGGACTCGAATCCGTCCTGGCCTCGACGTTTGCCAAGAAACCGAAGGTGGTCCAAGTCAACGTCGATGCCGCTCGGGCCGGCTACGATTACGCCTCGAAGCAGTTTCAGCCCCTTCCGAAACCCCTTGCCAAAACCTCAAACAAATACGCTCTGGTTACGGGCAATGAGCTGCTGGCCATGGGCGCCGCCTTCGCCGGCTGCAAATTTTACTGCGCATATCCGATGAGCCCGGCCACGCACGTGCTCGAATGGATGGCCGGCCACGGCAAAGAATTGAGCATTTGCGTCCGCCAGGTCGAAGATGAGATTTCCGTGGTTAATATGACGATCGGCGCCAATCACATGGGCGCGCGCGGCATGTGCGCCACTTCAGGCGGCGGATTCGCTCTTATGACCGAGGCGATCGGCATGGCGGGCATCATGGAGACGCCGTTAGTCGTCATCAATGTCATGCGCGCCGGACCCTCGACCGGTGTGCCGACCAAGACCGAACAGGGCGACCTCACCCAGGCGCTGGGCGCTAGCCAAGGCGATTTCCCCCGGATCATCATCGCTCCGATCAGCATGCCCGATTGCTTCACCACGCCGGCGCTCGCCTTCAACGTGGCCGACCGCTATCAGTGCCCGGTCATCATTCTCACCGACTTGCTTTTGAGCGAGGGCAACGAAACGGTCGATGCCAACTTCTTAAATGTTGACTTCCCGATCGATCGCGGCGAGTTGATCATGCCGACCAACGGTTCGATGAATGGCAAAGCCGTCGCGGACATGCCTGCACCAGGCGCCCACTTTACGGCGGTTGCCCAGAGCCAAAACGGCGCGGCCGGAGAGCCTTATTTGCGGTTCAAGAACACGCCTTCGGGCATTTCCCCGCGTGCCGTTCCCGGCGTTCCCGGTCATGTATATGTCGCCGCTTCCGATGAACACGATGAAGACGGCGTGCTTCTCAGCGACGTTTACACCGACACTGTCCGCCGCAAGAAAATGGTTGACAAGCGGGTTCGCAAAATGAGCACGGTCCTCGATCGCCTTCCCCCGCCCGAACTGGAAGGCCCTGCCAACGCGGAGGTGACGCTGGTTGGCTGGGGCTCAACATGGGGAGCGCTCGTTGACGCCCGGGACCGTTTAAACAGCGAAGGCATTTCAACCAACCAGTTGCAGTTTAAATTCCTGGTTCCGCTCCATGCCGACGTGGCGCAAACAATTCTAGGCAAGAGCCGGCGCTTCATTATCGTGGAGAACAATCAGAGCGGTCAGTTTGCCCGCCACCTGCGCGCCGAGACCGGGCTTGTGGCTCATGGCCACATTCGGAAGTATGACGGCGAACCGTTCGAACCCAAGCATATTGTTGCGGGCGTTAAGGAAATCTTATCCGGCAAGCAAATCGTTGACGTCCTCTCGACCGAGCCGGGCTGGCAGACCGAGCATCCCACCGGAACCGGCGGCGATTGGGAAGGGCGCCGCGCGCGCGCCTTAACAGCCGCGCGTTAAGGAAATGTTTGAGCCCGTCATTATCAGGCTCTGCCTGGTAACGCACTACCTAAGGGCTTTTTGCCTCACAATGTTCGAACATACTGATTAGCTTTCAACAGGAGTAATGATAGATGGCTACTGCAACGGCTCCCATCAAACTTGAGGTTAAGGATTTTAAAGCCGAAGTGCCGCCGGATTGGTGTCCCGGCTGCGGCGATTTCGGCGTGCTCAATGCTCTATTCCGTACCTGTGCGGAGCTGGAAATAAACCCGCACGAAATGCTCGTGGTCTCCGGCATCGGTTGTTCGTCCAACCTGCCGGGCTTCATCAAGTCTTACGGCATTCACAGTCTTCATGGCCGCGCCCTGCCTTTTGCTACAGGGGCCAAGCTGGCCAACCATGCTCTGACCGTCATCGCCACAGGCGGGGACGGTGACGGTTACGGCATCGGGCTCAATCACTTCATTCAGGCCATGCGCCGTAATATTAACCTAACGTACATTGTCATGAACAATGAGGTGTACGGTCTGACGACCGGCCAAGTCTCGCCTACCAGCGAAGTGGGCTATAAGTCCAAGACGACGCCGCATGGGAACCTTGAAGGCATGCTCAATCCGATGGCTTTGGCTCTGGCGTCGGGCTGCGGCTACATCGCTCGCGGCTTCAGCGGCGACCCGAAACACTTGATGAAGCTTTACATGGACGGCATTCAGTACCCCGGCTTCGCGCTTATTGATGTCTTCAGCCCGTGTGTGACGTTTAACAAGCAAAACACCTTTGAATGGTTCCGCAAAAAGGTCTACAAGCTTGAAGACAAGGGTCATAACCCGACCGACTACCATGCCGCCATGGACCGGGCGATGGAATGGGATGAAAAGATCCCGATCGGCTTGCTCTACAAGAATCCCAACCCGCGCCCGTCGCTGGATTTGCAAGACCCCGGCCTTTCGGCTGGTCCTCTTGTCCACCAATCCGTAGACCTAAGCAAGGAACAAAAATGGAAATGCATTGAGGAGTTCATGTAATTCCAACCCGGCCGAGAGGACGCTTTAATCCAGCGATTGAAGCGTCCTCTTCTTTTTCACGCGCGAAGGCAGCAAACGACCGAATGAGTCATGCTAATCGCCTCACCACGTCGGATCATACCACTTCGGCCCGCCTATGTTCGATAATGGGGTATGCCTGTCGCCAAGGCCGCCGGGCTCGGACCCAACAAACCGGCTTAATATTTACCGAGGAACGGACAATGAATAAGAATCTGCAGGGCCTTGCCGGCCTTGTTATTGCTGTCGCTTCCGTGATTCCAATATTGTGGGCCCTTGATGCATTCAACTCCATCAAAACCTACAAGGAAGATGTGAAATTAGGCGAACGCCAAATAGAACGTGGAACCACGCCGCGAGAGAAGGCGGAGGAAAAGATCGCTGAGGCGCAAAAGGAAATCGAGCGCCGTCAAAAAGAAGGCGCCATCGGGGTCGGATGCGGAGTTGCCGCCCTCGTAGTGGGCCTTGGCCTGTTGGCATGGCCTTCGTCCAAAAGACGGAACAAAGTCGCGCCTGACCCGATTACTAGCCCTGCTCCGGTGACTGACTCATCCGCAGTTTCTGATCAACCGCCGACATGAAAGCTGAGGGTTTCGGTCGGCGCCTCTGCCGTCTGTTTTTCAATTAAACCAGACTGCAAAGGCTATGAACTCGCCTCCGAAGATGCGACTTCGGTCGGTTTAGGCACACCAAGTTCTGGAATAGGTTCCTGATTCGGGTGAAGAGGTGCTGGTTTTGACGTTCCAATTTGATGGGCTCTTCGCAGGATGGGCAGGCCAATGAAATAATACGAAATGCTGGCCAGGCAATACGTGCCGACTAGCAAAACGGCTTCCAGCAATAGACGACCGCTTACCGTGCCATCCAGTTGAGAAGGCCAGATTGTTTCTAGCCAACCCAATAAAGGCATATGCCACATGTAAAGACCGAACGAAATGGCTGCTGTCCAGCGCATGAATCGATTATCCAGAATAGGTCCTATTATTCGTGAGAAAGGAAGGGCCAGAAGGAGGCCCATAATCAGTAAGTGGAAATAGGGCCAGTGATAAGCTAGTCCCCAAGCCGCCATACGAGAGCTTATCCGCCAAAAAAAAGGCAACCCGTCCCAATCGACCAAAAAAACTGCCGCGAGCAGAATCAATGCGATGCCATCAAAACGATTGAAACCAAATGTTTTCCGCGCCTCGCGCTTCCTGTGAGGACTTCTTTCCATGGCGGCCAAGTATAAATCCGCCGCAAAGACGCCAATTAAGAAATGCGTAAACAAGATTAGGCCGTTCAAATCAATGGCCATTGATGACCCCAGAAGTTCGGTATGGGTCAATTCTCGATCATCCGGAATCTGAATTTGAATTCGCTTCAGCACAAAACAGTGCACCGCGATGATCAAAGCAATTACGGCCAACCCAAAGGTCCATGCTCGGGCTCTTGTTCGTGCCTTCTGCATCCCAAGAGCAAATAATGGCAGCATTGCATAAAAGAGCATTTCAATGCCGATTGACCAAAGCGGGGGATTGTTCCAGATCGGAAGAAACGTCCACCAGAAAAATGAATTGAGGAACAGGAACGATGGGACAAGATTGAGGGCGTCGGCTCGCGTTAAGAGTTGGCCTGTAAGAAAGCCGCAAATAATTAGGCAGAGGAAATACTCCGGCACGATGCGTCCAAGGCGGCGAGCGGCGTAAACTTTCAAGTTAGGCAATCCGTTGGTCTTGCGGAACGATTTCCAAAAGGGCGTTGCCAGCAGGAAACCGCTTAGCACAAAAAATATAGCGACGCCCAAGTGCCCGCGAACCAAGCATGAGGCCAGGTAACTTTCCCGCCGGGTTTCATACGCCAAATGTTGAAAGACGTGGTGCGAAATCACCCACAGACATGCCAAGGCGCGCAGCGCATCCAGCCCTACAATGGCCCTTCCCGACGGGACATGATCAGACGCTTTAGAGGAATAGGCCACGGGATTGTCCGGGTGATTAATCAACAAGTGGAGACGGTGATTTTAGAACTCGCCTCGGGTTTCGCCTAGCGTGCCGAGACAATGGGGTTGACCGTCGTGATAGCGGTTGAGTAACACAAGTAAGAGCAAGATGCCCATTGGTCGAATTATTCACAAGGAGGTCCCATTATGCCAATGACGCCTTGGTTGAGAAATTCATCAGCGACACTGGTGCTCGTGTTTCTTACCGGTCCGGCCTTTGTTCACGCCCAAGCCCGCCGAGCCGTTGGCACGGTGGAGTCTGCCGTCGATGCGCTTAAGGATTCGGCGTCGATCCCGGAAAAGGGGATACCGCAGGAATTGCTGCGGGAGGCCGAGGCCGTGGCGATTATACCCGATGTGATCAAGGTGGGCTTTGTCGTCGGCGGGCGGCACGGCAAAGGCGTCGTCCTTATCAAGGACAAAGACGGCAATTGGACCAGTCCCATTTTTGTTACGGTGACCGGCGGCAGCATAGGCTGGCAGGCGGGAGCACAAGCCACCGATGTAGTGCTAGTCTTTAAGACTAAGAAAAGCGTGGAGCGCATTTTAAAGGGCAAAGATAAATTTACCCTAGGCGCCGATGCCGCGGTAGCCGCGGGTCCGCTTGGCCGGCAGGCGGCCGCGGCCACGGATGTGCAGCTCAAGGCCGAAATCTATTCTTATTCGCGCAGCCGGGGCTTGTTCGCCGGAGTATCCCTAGACGGCTCGGCGCTTCGGATCGACAACCGATCCAATGAGGCGTTCTATCGCCGTCAAGATATTAGCACCAGCGACATCGTTTCCGGCAAAGGCATCAAGGACGTGCCCGAGCCAACCGTTAAGCTCATTGAGTTGCTGACAAACTTGGGAACCGAGCCCCAGCAAAAAAAATAGCCCGGATAAGGAGCTCGATACGCCGCATGAAAAATGGAACTCGGCCGTTGGCGTTTCGGGCTCATTGCATTTATGCGCCTGCCATCACTTCTAAGACCGTAGCATGGCGAGGCGGATGGCGATGGAAGAAGTATCCCTCAACGATTCTGCTGTTTTGCCGGTATTCGGCGGTTTCAAAGAGCAAATCGTGCAAGGCCGGCAAACGAAAATGCGGAACCAGCGGGAATAGATGATGGGGCAAGTGATAGTCCATACCGAGCGGAAAGACGGCGAACCGGATTAGCCGGCTGATGAGAAAAATGCGCGTGTTGCCGAACCGCTCTTGGCCGGCATTGCCGTGTTGAACGATTTGACGAAGGATCATGAAGAAGGAAAAGGACTTTAGGAGCGGCACGATCCACAAAACGAAATAGTAAGCAAGCCAAGGTTCGCCTGTCCCATATGTCAACCAACCGATCGCCATGGCTACGAGCGTGAGATGGCTCAGGCCTCCTAGCGACGTCCAACGGGACGATACTTCGGGACGGATCAGCGTCCAGGTGTAATACGAGCTGGGCACGAATCCAAAAAACGCCATGGCAGCCAGCCATAAAAGTTCGGGAGCGCTGCCCAAAAGCCAGGGATTTCCCCAGTAAGCTAGACCGGTCGTGGCTGTGAAAAGCAAGGCGAGATAGGTAATGCCGACTAAGACAAGCAGCTTTGCCCGTGTCTTTCTCATTTTGTAAGGTCCGGACCCTTCTCCTGTAACCGCAAACTTGGCGCGCATGCGGATATAGCGAATGAGGCCGGGCAGCCAGACGAGCTGCTTGATCACGCATTCCCAAATGAATCGTCCTGGCGGCATTGGGAATTCAAACCGGTGGCCGCTCGCTTCCATTTGTAGCACGTCCGGGTCCCGCTCGGGGTCGTTAGGAAATTGATGGTGAGCCAAGTGTTGCATGCGGTATAGATGTGTCGTGCTCCAAACGGGGAACATGGACAAGAAATCGGAAGCCAATTCGTTGAGCCGGCGATTGCGGAAGAGCATGTAATGGCTGGCTTCGTGACCGAGGGTCGTCAATCGATGCTGTCCGGCGCCGATCAGCACGATAGCCAAAAGGCCAACGGGGATGTTCCATTGCCAGGCATATCTCCACTCCGCGCGCAACAAAAAGAAGGTGAGTGCTGAACCCACGACGAGCGCCAAATAAAGGTATTCGCGGGCCAAGTAGAGCCAGTTGGTGGAGTTATCAAGCCGCCGCAGCGCGTTGACGCGCTTCAGAAAAGGAGGGCTATTGAAGGTGAGATCAGAAGCGCGGGCGAGGGGGCGGACATGGGCAGAACCTCGTTGCGAGTTGGGTGTCCTTCGCGTTGCGAGTCTCTTGCTAAGCTAACTTGTTTATTGGTCTTTTCAAGAGCGGAATTGGCCGAGATGCCGAGGACAAATCCAGGTCGAACCGCCCGCTGGATTGGCAGAATAGATTGGTGATTGGGACTTAGATTCAGTCTTATGCCGGATGGTGCACGTAGGGACAGTTCTCTCGTCGCTGATGCCGATAATAGCCTTGAGGCCCGCCCGTTGGGCTTGTTCTGTGTGAATCCTTTTGGCGCCTCGCGATCTTTGCTGAAGACGTGCTCTTTCCATTTCTTTTCGAATTCCTCGAAACCGGCATAGCCGTAATGTTTTTTAAGCGCGGGCAACCAGCCGTCCTTCTTGCCGTCACGTAGAAATGCGACAAAAACCTTCGGCTCCTTTTGGCTTGTTAGAAAATCCACGACGGCGGCACTCTGTGCATAGAAGAGATCGACATCGTCGTCGGGATAACCGTCCAGCTCCACGAGGGTTTGCAAGGAAAATAGCTTGTCCTTGCGCTTACCCCTTTCAAGGAGCTTGTGAAAATCCTTGAGGTCGGCTTGGCGCTGGGCGAGGCCGGCCATGCCTTCATCGGCCCAGGTGGGAATTTGGTCCACGAAATGGCCGATGAGGACGGCATGCGTGACCTCGTGCGGCAAGACGGTGTCACATAAATCCGGGTCATCGGCATGGACCGTTATATAGCGATGATAGTTCCAACCCTTTTGGTACGAGCTGGTGTAACCGCGCGCGTTCTTGGGCGCCTTCTTAAATTCCTTGCCGGCGTCATCCAAATAGAGGTAGCACTTGGGGCTCCAGGTATCCTCAGCTTGGCCAAACCACTTTTCATAGGCGCTTTGGCGCGATTCTTCCAAGATCTGCGCCATCTTGTCGATCGGTTTGACATCGCCGCGGAAGAAGATGCGGAAATTCGCCGTTTCGGCAACGGACCAAACTCCATCTTTTTGGGGCACAAAGCGGACGCGGGCCGACACGGGCGTCTTTACCTTCGAGTCCGCCGTGGATTTTTCCAAGCCTTTCCCCGGTTCACCATGCTTGGACGCTTCCGGTTTAGTGTCAGCCAAATAGGAGTTGGGAGCGCCGTTGTCGGTCAAGGCGTGGGCACCCGCATGAGCCCCCGACACGCCCGCCCGAGAAAATCCCACGAACAATGCCGGGAGCGAAATGCAGGCAAAAGCCAAGAAAAGGCGGCTATAGAACCGTGTGGCCATGATTTCCTTTCGTCGCGAAGGACGTTCCTTGCGGGGCTTAGCCCCCTTATAGCTCCGGCGTCAGAAAACTCAAATGGAGTTCCGCGTGCCGGCAATGCATCCTATTCCATTCTTCGCGGGTTAGCTCACCAAGAAAAGGACTACGCGCTCGTTTTGACTCCGTTTGCAGGCGATGAAGGGCACTCCGCAAGGTCGCCAGCCCTTCGTCGTCGCCTGTAGGCGCGGGTTCTAATACCTTTGCTGCGTTAGCAGGGAGCTTAAAACCTGGGCTCATCGGTTTATTCATCAATCGTTTTTTCATGATCAGCTTGCCGATCATGCGAAACGGCCAAGGTGCGGTGAACCCGAAGCCATCGATAGAAGAGTTCATCGTAGTTGCCAGATGCCGGTAGACTTGGCCCGGAGTCCAATTGCCAAGCGCTCGGACCTTCTTTCTGGAGATATCGTCAAGGTCGGCAAGGATGTCTTCAACTGTGTTAAAGTGTAGTTCACGGCGATCCGCGACTTTGCGGGTGTCGACAGACATGCGAATCCTCCTATAGGACAATACCCCGGCACGCTTGGCTAAAACACTTGTCGAATCACATTTCCCCGGCTAATGGGCAACGGCTTGCCGAGGATGTCGTGAATTTCTGTTTCGGCCTCATGACCGAGCGTGTGGAAGAGTGTGGCGGTAAGGTCTTGGGGCTGGACGCGGCCTTCCTTGGGATGGCCGCCGGTCTTGTCCGAAGCGCCGATAACCTGGCCGCCGCGCACGCCGCCGCCGGCCAAGGCAACCGAATACACATAACCCCAGTGATCGCGTCCTCCGGCGCCATTCATCTTGGGACTGCGCCCGAACTCCGCCATGCACACGATCAACGTCTCCTCCAGGCGGCCGCGAGACGATAAATCTTCCAAGAGCGCGGAATAGGCTTGGTCGAACGGAGGCACGAGCACCGTCTTAAGTCGTTCTGTTTCCTTGGTATGGCTGTCCCAGCAAGGATTGTCGGGCGGTTCATCGGGGCCGCGATACCAGTTGACTTGCACGAGCGTCACCCCGGCTTCCACAAGGCGGCGCGCGAGAAGCACACTCTGGCCAAACGGGCTGCGGCCATAGCGCTCGCGAACCTTGTCCGCTTCCTGATCGAGCTCGAAAGCGCGGCGTGATTGCGGCGAGCGCAAGAGATCGAAAGCCTGTTGGCTTTGCTTATCAAAGTGGTTCAAATAGCCGGTTCTGTCGACGGCATCGAGCCGCTGATTGACTTGCTGCAAGAGGGAGCACCGATTTTCCAGGCGGTTGGCAGGCAAGTCGGCCGGCAAGCTAAATTCATCTAGCCGAAAGCCGGCCGCCGCGGGATTGCAGGTGAATAACCATGGGTCGGCGCCATGTCCGAGAAAGCCGGCCGTCTGCCCCGGCCAGACGCTGCCGTCGGTATTGAAGATGCGATGTGGCAACGTGACGGAAGCCGGCAAGCCGGATCGCACGGTTCGAAGTTTTTTGACCACGCCGCCCAAGCTCGGATAGTCATTGGGTGGGCCCGGATTGGCGTTCTCGAAATTCATCGGCTGATGCGGCTGACCGGTCATCATGTAGTAGCCGCTGGAGGAATGCGCATTGTCGTTGCTGGCCATGGCGCGAAGCACGCAAATTTTATCGGCTAACTTGGCAACCCGCGGCATAAGCTCGGAGACTTGGAGCCCCGGGACATTGGTCGCGATCGGCTTGAATTCACCTCGAATCTCGGGCGGCGCTTCCGGCTTGGGGTCCCAGGTCGAATGCTGAGGCGGCCCGCCCATGAGAAACAAAACGATGCACGCCTTGGCTTTGCCAGGGGGCCTCGAAAGCGTTGATTGCTTGGTGGAGGCGTTGGCCTGCTGTATTTGCAAAAGTTGAGGCAAGCTTAGCCCAAAAGCGCCCAAGCCGCCGACTCTTAGGATTTCACGCCGAGTCAGGCCGTCGCAAAGGTGGACGCCGCTGCCAAGGATGTTCAACATGAAGTCGGCTCCCAAGGACTATCGCCAGCGGGAGAGGCAGGAAGGTCTACAGCTTTATCGGCTACCATCATCCCGCCCATTCGGCGTGCCTGTCAAGTTGGAAGTGGCTTCTTTCACGATTGCGGAAACTGTTAATCGGTTGCTGATTATAGGATAGTCTTTCTTTCTCGAATGAAGGGACGGCGGTACAATTGAAAGCAGTAGGATGGTTGTCTTTAGAAAGAGGCAATAATGGCCGAATCAAACTCAGCACAGAGTAATGAACCCGATGAGGCGGCCTATCTTCGCATGAAGAGAACTATCTCCGAGAATTATCCTCCGGGCAGGCTAGTTGCCATACATCATGGCAAGATTGCCGCAGATGCCGAACGCTTTCAAGAATTGAAAAAAGCGCTTCAACAAATGGGAATAGATCCGGCGCAATCCTTTGTTGTGGAAGCTGGAATGGATTACCCTCAGGAGGTCGTCATTTTTTCTTCGTCTCCTCGAGTATGGCGGAGATGGCAACGATTTTTGGATTCGACATCTCTGAATTTCGCCCTAGAGTCGTGATTCATTGCCATTTGGAACCCCGTAGAGTAGTCTTAACTTAGTGGTTTCTCCTGCCTTTAATCCTGCCTAGTATGTCGGCGCACTATCGCCTGGACAACGGGAAGCGAACTTCCTCCCAAACTTCTTCCTAGTCCAGCCAACCTGCGGACCTGAAGCGAACAGTCGATCCAGGAGTTTGCTTAATGCGCGGACGTTGGCTCCTCTTCGTTCCCCTCGTTTTGCTCTCGGGTTTGCCGGGAACCGGCAAGCTCGTTGGCGCTGCCGACGCCAAGGCGCCTTATGAAAAAGCAAAACCAAGAGTTGATTTTGCCAAGGAAGTCGTCCCGGTCCTCACCAAATACTGCACGAGTTGTCACAGCGGGACCAAGCCTAAAGGCGATCTTGCGCTCGATGGCCTGAAGGACGAGGAAACTGCCCGTAAAAAGCTGGAGGTTTGGGAGGGCATTGCCGAGCGGTTGCGCAGCAACGAAATGCCCCCCAAAAAGAAGCCTCAGCCCACCGATGGAGAGCGAGGCACGATCCTCGCTTGGATTGATTCCGCGCATCTCAAAACTGATTGCACAATCAACCAAGATCCAGGAAGGCCAACGCTTCGGCGGCTCAACCAGGTTGAGTACAACAATACGATTCGCGATTTGGTCGGCGTCGACTTCCACCCCGCCAAGGATTTCCCGGCTGATGATGTCGGTTATGGTTTCGATAACATCGGCGATGTTCTGTCGATGCCCCCCATCTTGATGGAGAAATATCTGACGGCCGCCGATAAGATTGTCGGCCAAGCAATGGCCAAACCGGAAACACGTAAGCGTATTGTCATTTATGAACCGAATGACAAATTGCCCCAACAAGACGCCGCACGCAAGATCCTTGAAGCGTTTGCCACGCGCGCCTACCGCCGGCCCGTTATAGGCGCGGAAGTAAATCGCCTAGTTAAGCTTTTCGAAATCGGCCAAAAAAACGGCGACACTTTTGATGCGAGCATTGGCCTGGCCGTTCAGGCCGTTTTAGTATCGCCTCACTTTCTATTCCGCGTCGAGCAGGATCCCGATCCGAATAATGCGAAAGCCGTCCATCCAATCAACCCGTTCGAGCTGGCCTCCCGGCTTTCGTATTTCCTCTGGAGCAGCATGCCGGATGACGAACTTTTTGAACTGGCTAAGAAAGGAACCCTGCGTAATCCGGACGTCCTGGAAGGCCAGGTCAAGCGCATGCTCAAGGATTCCAAGTCGCATGCCCTGACGGAAAACTTTGCCGGCCAATGGTTGCAAACCCGGCGGTTGGATACATCAACGCCCGATCCCAAGCTCTTCAAAGGCTATAGCGCCGCCCTGAAAGCGGACATGTCCAGGGAAACTGAGCTTTTCTTCGAGACGATCATCCGCGAGGACCGCAGCGTCCTCGATTTCCTGGATGCGGATTTCACTTTCCTCAACGAGCGGCTTGCCAAACTCTATGGCATCGAAGGCGTCAAGGGCGATGAGTTTCGCCGCGTGAAACTGAGTGGCGATCAGCGCGGGGGCGTCTTGACTATGGCCGGCACACTGACCATTACCTCCAACCCGACGCGAACATCGCCGGTCAAGCGCGGCAAATGGATCCTCGAGAACATTCTTGGCTCGCCTCCTCCGCCGCCCCCGCCTGATGCCGGAGAATTGAGCGAGAAAAAAGATGTCATCGAATCCGCGCCGCTCCGCAAACGCATGGAGCAGCACCGCGCCGACCCCAACTGCGCAACGTGCCATCAGAAAATGGACCCGCTTGGTTTTGCCTTCGAGAATTACGATGCCATCGGCGCCTGGCGAACGAAAGACGGCAAATTCGACATCGACCCGGCCGGGATTCTGCCTGACGGCAAAACCTTCACGGGTCCCAAAGAGCTAAAGAGCCTCCTCAAGGGGAAAGACAAAGAATTTCGCAAGTGCCTTACCGATAGAATGTTAACGTACGCCCTGGGCCGGGGTCTTGAGTCCTATGACAGATGTGCGGTGGATCAGATAGCCGATAATCTGGCCAAGAATGAGTATCGCTTCTCCGCTTTGGTGATTAGTATCGTAAAGAGCGAGCCGTTTCAGATGCGCAGGGGCACTGGACCAGCTTCAAAGAGCCCTTGATAAGGGGCACGGCGAGGAAGCCATGGAAACTGCAACGATGGGAAAAGTCCTGGTAAGGGCCAAGGTCGAGAATCTAAAAGATCTGTATAAGGTCGACCTGGGCCTTATTCCCCAGAATGAAGCCAGATTCGTTGAAGTATCCAATGCCCTCGTTGACACAGGTGCGACGGCATTATCAATGCCCAGACAATTGATCGCTCAGTTGGGCCTGGATCCAGTGCGTAGGCGCCAGGCGCGCACGAGCGCGGGAACCATTACGGTTCAGGTATTTGCAACCGTACGGCTGACCATCCAAGGCCGCGATTGTGTCTGCGATGTCACTGAGCTTCCCGATGATTGTCCAGTCCTTATAGGCCAAGTGCCTTTGGAGATTCTGGACTTCGTCGTGGATCCGGTGAATCAAAGGTTGATTGGGAATCCGGCTCACGGCGGCGAGCACATCATTGAGCTTTATTAGAATGAGGGCAGCGTTCATGAGCTTGGAAAGAAGTATGTCCCGTCGCACCGCCTTGAAGGGTCTCGGCACGGCCATCGCGCTGCCTCTGCTCGACGCGATGTTGCCGCCGCTGTTTTCTGGGCCCGCTGCCGGCGTGAAAGCGGCCGCGCCCCGGCGCATGTCCTTCTTCTATGTGCCTAACGGCGTCAAGATGGACGATTGGACGCCCGCCGATGTGGGCGCGAGTTTTAAGCTCTCTTCCATCCTCGAACCGCTTCAGCCGGTCCAGCAAGATCTACTCGTGTTGAGCGGTTTGGCAGTCGATAAAGCGAAGCCGCATGGCGATGGCCCCGGCGATCACGCGCGGGCCATGTCCGCCTTTCTAACAGGCAAACAGCCCCGCAAAACCGCCGGCGCCGATATTCGCGTCGGCATCTCGGCCGACCAGGTGGCGGCGCTGCAAGTGGGCAAGCATACGCCGTTCGCGTCGCTGGAACTCGGGCTGGAGAAGAGCTTGCAGGCGGGCAACTGCGATTCCGGCTATTCCTGCGCTTATTCGGCCAACCTGTCTTGGCGCGGCGATTCGACGCCCATGGCTAAGGAGGTCGATCCCCGGCAAGTTTTCGAACGACTCTTCTCCAACCAGGTTAAAGGGGAAACGGCCGAGGCCCGCGCTAAACGAGAACTCTACAAGAAGAGCATTTTGGATTTCGCCGCCGAGGACGCGCATCGGCTGCAAGGCCGGCTGGGCGCCACCGATAAACGGAAGCTAGACGAATACTTGAGTTCCATCCGCGAAATTGAGCTGCGAATCGCGCGCAGTGAACAGCAAGCGAAGGTCGAGGCGCCTGCCAATGTCGCCAAGCCCGATGGCATTCCCAAGGAGTACCAGGATCATGCCCGGCTGCTGCTTGACATGCTCGTCCTTGCTTTCCAGGCCGACCTGACGCGCATCAATACGTTTGTCATGGCCAACGATGGCAGCAACCATAGCTACAAATCGATTGGCGTGCCCGAAGGCCACCACGACCTCTCTCACCACCAAAAAAATAAAGAAAAGCTCGAAAAGCTCCGCAAAATCAATCAGTTCCACATGGCTCAGTTCGCCTACTTCCTGACCAAGCTCAAGAGCATCAAAGAAGGCGAAGGCACGTTGCTCGACCAGTCCATGATCGTTTACGGAAGCGGCATCGGCGATGGCAACCGCCATAATCACGACGACTTGCCCATCTTGCTGGTTGGCAAAGGGGGCGGCTCCCTCAAGACCGGCCGCCATCTCAAGTACGCTAAGGACACCCCCCTTACGAATCTTTTCGTTGCTATGCTCAACCGCATTGACGTCCCCATCAAATCGTTTGGAGACAGCAATGGGGAATTGACGGATTTATCGGCCTAGGGGCAGGCTTGAGGCTAGAAGCTTGAGGCTAGAGGATAGAGAATCGAGCGATTCTGTATCCTCTAGCCTCAAGCCTCTAGCCTCTGAGGTTGGGTCCGAAGGCGTCGCATTTCCGCTTCCGCACTGGTAAACTCAATTGAAACCATCACGCCTCCTCGGCCGAGGATTTTAGCTAACATGCGCCTTTATCTTGCCGTTTTGGTGATCTTTCTTGGTGTCGCGCCAACAGTCCAAGCCGGCCTCTATTACTCGGGCGAACCGTTTGCGGAGCTGCCTTCGCAGTGGCGAGGATTTTTGCTCGATCAACGGCTGCTCCGCAGCATTGCCATCAAACCGCGGCAGGGTGTTCCGGCTAGCCCCGAGCGAACCAAATATGAGCAGGTTGCGGCAGCCCTGGAGAAGGCCGCCCATGACCGCGAGTTGACGGCGGACGAGCAGGCTGATTTGGGCGCCTTGCACGTGCGCCTCGGCAACCCGGCCAAGGCGGTGGAAATCCTTCGAACGGCCCAGCGCCGGCATCCCAATCATTTTCACATCGTCGCCAACCTGGGCACGGCCTGGCAACTTCAAGGCGATCTTGAACAGGCTGCCGAGTGCTTGAAGCATGGCGTCCGGCTCGCCCCCGGCAAACTGGTCAAATCGGAGGAATACCACCTCAAGCTCGTGCGCTTGCGCCAGAAAGAAAAACCCGGCACGCAGGATCTCGACGACCTTTTCGGCGTCCGCTACATCGGAGAAGGGGAGGGCGAGAAGGCCAAATATATTCCCGGCAAGATAGCCGCCCAAGAGCGGAAGAAGTTTCCTTCCGATGCCGTGGCCCTCACGCAACAATTGGCGCTGTGGCTGCCCGCCGATCCGCGCCTTCTTTGGCAGTTGGCAGAGTTGGCTGGCGCCAACGGCGACGTAAAAATTGCCGCCGCAATGATGGACGGCTGCGTCACCGAATTTAATCTCCGTCATCCCCAACTCAAAGAGCACCGCCAGGCCATGCGCGCTGCCGCCGACGAATTGGCCAAAGCCGGCAGCGAAGACGGTAAGGCCACCCATGAAGGGCATGTCGCTCTCTTAAAGCCGCGTTCCCAGCGCCCGCTCGCCTCCAAGCTTGATGACGCCTCGCTGCCGGCGATTAATCCCGACGGCGTGACCCCGCTCCCCTGGGCCGTCATTGCCCATACGACTCTGGATAAGCAATACAAACCCACCTTTGCCAAGTACCTCCGCGATCTCGACGGCAAGCAAGTCGCCCTTGCCGGCTTCATGCAACCGCTCGGCGAAGACCTGGAACTGGCCACGTTCATGCTGATCGAATACCCGGTCGGCTGCTGGTATTGCGAGATGCCCGAAATCAGCGCCATCGTCCTGGTGGAGTTGCCCGCCGGCAAGAGCACCACGCTTACGCGCGGCCTGGTCAAGGTCGTGGGCACCCTGAAGCTCAATAGCTCGGATCCGGAGAATTTCCTGTATACGCTGTCTAAGGCAAAGGTGTCGGAGGCGGATTAGGTATCCGCCAAGAGCAGGTGGAAACATCGATGAAATCGTCTCGTCTTTCAATCTGGCTGGTCGCTCTTTTTGTCGCTTGCAATCCCGTTGCTCCCGCCGATCCGCCTACCAAGACCGTCCCATCTACCAAGCCCGGGCCGCCGCCGAAATCGAAGGCGTCGCCCGGATACGAGACCCTCAAGAATCACGATCCTGACGGCATCGGCAAGTTTTACATGGGGCGCGAGATCGCCCAGGTGATGGGGCACGAAGCGGCGGGGTGGCTGGATCGGCCCGAGCGCGAGAAGGAAGAGCAATCGTCCAACCTACTCAAGGCGCTCGACCTCAAGAACGGCGACATTGTGGCCGACATCGGCGCGGGCACCGGCTACTTCTCGTTTCCCATGGCCGCCAAGGTCGCCCCCAAAGGCAAGGTCTTGGCTGTCGAGATTCAACAGGAGATGCTCGACATCATCGCCAAGCGCATGAAGGAACGCAAAGTCGAGAACATCGACTTGATCCTCGGAACCGAAACCGACCCCAAGCTACGGGACGGGTCCGTCGATCTCATGCTGTTGGTGGACGTGTACCACGAGTTTTCCGACCCCTACGCGATGATCGTGACGATGGTGAAAGCGCTGAAGCCGGGCGGCCGGCTGGTGTTCGTCGAATTCCGCGCCGAAGACGAAAAAGTGCCGATCAAGCCGGTTCACAAAATGTCGGAAAAGCAGGTCAAGAAAGAAATGGCCCTGCATCCGCTCAAATACGTCAAGACCATCGAGACGTTGCCCTGGCAGCATGTGATCATTTTTGAACGGGAAAAATAGGGCTTATTTTGCTATTTAATGGAGGCTTTGGGCTAAATGTCTACCGACACGAATTCGGCCCGGATTGGCGGAACTCATTTCTTTTTTTACATACCACGCGCCCCGGTTTTGCACCGGGCAGGGCAAGCGCAACGAAATTAACGACCGCAATGAAACTTAGGACTTAAGCTCCGGTATAACCAAGCCGTCTTCGCCGCTTCCATGCCCGGTTCTGACGTCGGATTGTTCCAGGCACAGAAACATCCAAACATACATTGCGACCAGGCATACTACTCCGAAGCAAATCCAGAACCAGTGTTTCTTTTCCATGAGACTAAGCCCCTCACCGAAATCCCAATACCGCGCTCACCATCCCAGGCAATGAACGCCATGAGAACCGGATAGGCCTGTCCTGGCGCTATTCCAAAAGATTCTGGTCGGGTTCTAATGGCAACCAAGCGTCAAAGAAATC
This sequence comes from Gemmataceae bacterium, assembly GCA_045802525.1. Classification (GTDB taxonomy): domain Bacteria; phylum Planctomycetota; class Planctomycetia; order Gemmatales; family Gemmataceae; genus JBJMQT01. The sequence goes on along the minus strand of JBJMQT010000156.1, from coordinate 10,442 downwards.
ATATCGAATAATGAGACAAAAAAGGGGTAGAAAGCTTCGGCCTCTTTTTCTCTCTATCAGGTCGCAGAACACAACGCACTCGGATCGCCATCTTCCAAATCCGAGAGCTCGCCATGGTCCGCAGTATCTGCAACGAAGCGGGGAGTCTCTGCGACCCTTCCAGGGTCGTTTTGGATGGGAATCGTCTACCGGTGGTGTCGCTGCGCTCAACCACCGGCTAATGGCTGTAACGCCTCCGGCGTAAAGAGTTGGCGCTGCGACCCCTACCGGGGCCCCTCCGGGGTCATGGAAAACCCTACACCTGTAAGCCTCCCTCTTCCTCCCTGTTACAAACCTGTTGCGCCTCCTTGCCGATGAAGGAGGTACGATACACCGCGTTGACACCGCAGCCTCTCTTCCGCCAAGGAGATCTATCATGCGAATCCCTTCAAAATCGATTCTGCTAGCCGGTCTAGTGTTCTTGGCAACGAGTTTTCCTGTCCGAGCCTGTGGCTATGGCGTGCCTAATCCGTTCGCTCGGTTCACTCAGGCGGAGTCCGTGGTCGTCGGCAAGGTCACTGGGTTTGATGGGCGGATGGTGTCCGCCGCGCTGACTGCGGGAGCCCCTGCTAAACAGGAATTCGCCGTTGCCGAGGTGGAGATTATGCAAGCGCTCAAGGGGGCCGTGGGGTTGACGCACTTGCGCATCGGTTTTTTGCCGGCAGAGAACTTGCAAGTCGGCCAAGTGGGTTGCTTCTTTTTGAACCCCCATTTCGCGGAACCGTTTTACTTGATGCCGCGCGGCTTTGGTCTGCCGACCTGGCGCGACAATAACCCGGGCTTTGATGCCGAGGTAAAGCAGTACGAGTGCTGGGGCAATTTGCTCCGCGACCCGAACACGGCTCTTCAATCGGAAAACCCAGAAGATCGTTATTTGACGGCTGCCCTATTGCTCGCGGAATACCGCACCTTCCAGACGGGCGTCCATGATAAGAGCCGTAAGATGACGCCGATCGACGCCGAGCTAAGCAAACGGATTCTACTCGCCCTTGCAGATGCCGATTGGACCAACGCAGGTCAAGGTATGCCGGTGCTGCCGGCTCAACTTTTCGCCCAGCTCGGTGTGACGAGGAAGGAAGGCTGGAACACGCCCGAGAGCCATACCGGCGCGAACTACGAAGCAGCCGCCAAGAAATGGCTCAAGGACAACGCCGAAACCTTTCGCATCAAGGCATATGTGCGCGTGTGAAGCCTAATTCCGTTTAGCAACGCTTCCACGAAGCGTTGCTAAACGATCGTACAATGTGCTGCACCAGGTTCTTCATGACGAAGCCCTGCTCGGGACAGATGTCCACAGGCGCTCCGCGCCGGCGCAAATCGTCGGCGACCAATGGACCGACCGCGGCAACGCGAACTTTTCGCAATCCATCCTCCAACAGTTTTTCCAATCCTCGCTCCTTGGCAATCTCATAGAGGCGCTCCACCTGTGGGGAGCTGGTGAAGACGATCAGATTAATTCTGCCCATCGCCATATCTTGGATCAGCCCGCCCACGCGGTCAGCGGCGCTGGCTGGAGCATAGACGTAAGGCAGCACGGTCCGCACCGTTGCACCGGCATGTTCCAAGAACGGCACGAGGGCGGTATGGGTCTCCGCAAAGAGTTGCACGCCGATAGTCATGCCGCGCAGGTTTTCGGCACGAAGCGAGGCAATTAAGCCCTCCGTGGTGGGATTTGATGCGATCATCGTGGGGGCCAAGTTGACTTCCTTGAGCGCCCGCACAGGCTTGGGCCCGCGCGTCAGGGTGCGGGTCCGGCCTAGCGCTGTAATGAAATCATCCCGCAGCGCCTCGCGTTCTGCGAGACTTAAAAGGCGACGCACCCCCTCGCCGGTGTAGAGAATGACCCAGTTGAAGCGGTTGGCGATCGCTTCACGTATCCAGCCCACTACGGGCGCGGGATCGGGCGCATCCAGGATGCTCACCATCGGACAACGGACGACGCCGGCCCCTTCCTTCTCCAGCATTTGGGCCAGCTCCTCCAGCTGCCGGCCTTCCGCCAAAGCGATGGTTCGACCTTCGAGCGCTCGACTCATGGGTTTCACCACTTCTTGTAAGGCAGAAACTTGCCGTTCATCGTGATGACGACCCGATCCCCTTTCGGATCTTCCTTTTTCTGGATGTCCATTTCAAAATCAATGGCGCTCATGATGCCGTCGCCGAACATTTCATGAATGATCGCCTTGATCGTCGTGCCATAGACCTGAGTGATTTCGTGAAAGCGATAGATGAGCGGGTCTACGGGCACCGTTTGGCCGACGGAGCCCTTGCTGGGCATCTCTTGGAGAGCCGCCACCACCGCGGATTCCAAACCCAGGAGGTCACCCGCCTTTTTGGCTTCTTCCGCCGACATGGTCGCCTGGCCAAGCAAGGCCGCAGTCATCCAAACTTTGTGCCGGCCGACTGCCTTGGCGATGGCTTCGAAGCTAAGGCTTTTCGCTTTTTTTGCTGCCAAGATTCGTTCAGTCGCTTCGGTGCGATTCATGGTGTCTTTCCTCGCCCAGGTGAAATGATACAAAGCCATTATTACTGGATCAGGCTGCAATGGTGAATTAGGAACGGCTTCAAAGGGCGACCTGCCAAGCTGATTGGAGAGATGACAGCTTGGATTTCGGATTCCGCGTCGGCTTCGGACCGGCAAACATCATACCAGATTATTTCAGAAGCAACAGATGGCGAAGTTGCCTCAATGATCACAAATGCGGTGCTATAATTCGGCATCCTCGCTTGCTTGCTTTTATCGTTTGAGGTTTTGACAGCTCGATGGAATTGACTCGTTCACCAATTCAGACCACGTCGCTCCGGGACATCGTATCGATTTGCCGGCCACGCCAGTGGACGAAAAACGTCTTCGTGTTGGCGCCGGTGCTCTTTAGCGAATCGATCGGCAATCCGGCCAATCTGCTCAGTGCCGGGATCGCTTTTGTATGTTTCTGCTTCTGGTCCAGCAGCGTTTATTGCCTCAATGACGTAATCGATGCCAAGGCGGATCGGCAACACCCGCGCAAGCGTTTTCGACCCATTCCCTCAGGCCGCGTTTCTTCAGTGACGGCGACCATGCTCGGCATCGGCCTGGCCGCCTTCGCCGGTGTTATTGCCTATCAGGCGCTGCCCTTGCCGTTTTTGTTATTTGGTTCAACCTACCTGGCCAACAGCGTGGTTTACTGCCTGCTGCTAAAGCACCGCGTCATCGTTGACGTGCTCTCGATCGCCATCGGATTCGTTCTGCGGTTGCTGGCGGGTTGTGCCGCGATCAATGTTGATCCGACCTCCTGGATCCTGGTTTGCGGGTTTTCGCTGGCCATGCTGTTGGGATTCGGAAAACGCCGCTTAGAGGTTGATGTTGTCGGCGATAGCTACGAGTTTCGTCCGGCCTTGCAATCTTACAGCGTCGATAAGCTCAATCTGGTGCTGGGCGTGACGTCATCGATTTGTTTGCTGTCTTATATGCTGTACACCGTGTCGCCAGAGACCGTGAAGTTGCACCACACCGATAAGCTGGTCTATACCGTTCCTTTTGTGGCCTACGGTATCTTTCGCTACATCTTCAAAGTGCAGGAAGGGCAGCACGACGGCCCGGTCGAAGTGCTTCTAAAGGACCCCATTTTTGCTCTGAATGGATTGCTCTGGCTCCTAACAACCATTGCCGTGCTCTACCTGAACCGGGCTCTAGGAGCAACCGCCCCATGACATTGCCGACTCCCAATCCGACTCTCGAAACGCAAGGGCCGGCGTTAGGCTATTCCGCCCTGGCCATCTTCGATTTGGACGGCACGCTGGTCCACGGCGACACTTTTGTGCCGTTTCTGATGAGCTATACGGTAAAGAAACGCCGCTTCTGGCCCATCGTGGCGATGCCTTTTTGGATCACGCTGTACTTAGTTCGCTTGATTTCAGCCCGCACGGTGAAGGAACGGTTGCTCACTCTTTTTTTCAAAGGAGAGCCGCGGGACGCCATTGCGGACCATGCGCGCCAATTCACCACTTCCTGGGTTGCGCCCCGCTTTCGAGCCGAAGTCGCAGCCAAATTGCGCGAACATCAGCAGGCCGGTCACCGGGTGATCTTGCTTTCGGCAAGCCCGGATATTTATGTTCCCGACATCGGCGTTTCCCTTGGCATCACCGAGGTGGTTTGCACGCGCGTCGGCTGGCTCGGTCAGCGCTGCACGGGAAAGATCCTCGGCCCGAATTGCAAGGGCGAAGAAAAGATCAATCTGCTGAGCCAGTATTTGGGCCTCGAAGGCGCTCCCGGTCTCTCCTACGCTTACGGAGATTCCAAGAGCGATCTGCCGCTTCTTCGCTGGGTGACCCACGGGTTTCTCCTAAGGAAGGTGGACTTGATAGCAGTACTGAAAGACATAGACGCGCAGAATTAGAGGAACCGAGATGCCCGGGCCCTTGGCAAAAGCTATTGATTGGTTAGTCGCTCTATTCGGCGTTTTGTTCTGTCTTCAGTGGACTCTTGCCTTTCTAGCCTTTCCAATTTTCAAAGACATGCCTTTGGGCTATGTGCCCGTGGCAGCCGGGCTGGCGCTTGGCGTTGTTTTCAGCCTCGCTCGGGTCAGGCACTGGTGCAACGTTCGGCTGGACGCTTTTAGTCCAAGGTCCTTTCTAATTGGGCTCTGCGTCGTAGCGCTCTTGCTACGCTGCGCGTGCATTTTTTATTTCCCTGTTGAGCCGCAAAACGATCCTGGCTTTTTTCATCGGTATGCGCTAGAGCTGCTGAAAGGCAACGGCTATGGCGAGCCGGCCCGCCAACGCGAAGCCTTTTTTCCGCCTGGTATGACCTTTGCCCTTACCGCTTGCTATTGGTTAGCGGGGCCGAATCCGCTCGCGGGCAAGTTCCTGAATGCCTTGGTCGGGACGGCAAGCGTTCTTCTCGTTTATGCCATCGGACGCCGAACGATTAATGAGCGGGCTGCCAAATGGGCGGCGCTCTTGGCGGCCATTATGCCCACGTTGGTCTTTTACTCGGCCACATTGGGATACGAGCTCATTTTGGGATTCATCTTTCTTGCGACGATTTATCTAGCCTTGCTCATTCGCGACACGGCAAAGTCCGGACTGGGTCTTGCGGCCCTTCTTGGTTTGGTTCTTGGGTATGGCAGTCTGATCAAGCCCGTTTGCCTTCCTATACCGGCGCTCCTAGTCGTGTGGTGGTTTCTGCTGGGAATGGGGAGACGTGCTGTGGTTTGCGGAGCGGTTACCGTAGCCATCATGGCGTGTGTTGTCGCTCCTTGGACGCTGCGCAATTATCGGGTCCTCGGAGAATTCGTGTTGGTCTCAACGAACGGCGGCGTTGTCCTGCTCTCGGCCAATAATCCCAATAGCCAGGGAACCAATTCCCGTGTTAAGCCTCTTCCCGGCGAACACGATGAAGTGTCTCGGGATCGCTTGCGCCGCAAAGCCGCGCAAGAGTGGATCAGGGATAATCCGATGGCATTTCTTCGGCTGGCGGTGCGCAAAGCGCTGTATACCTGGGGCACTTCCACCCAAATCATGTCCGTTATATCCGATGACCGCATGCCGATTCGGGAGGAAGAGGCGTGCATGGGGATCATCAATGTCTTCTGGGGCGCCTTGTTAGTCCAATGCTTGGCGGCCACCTGGTGGACGTCGATATGGCGCCAGCGCCGGCTCTATGTGGCTTTTGGTCTGCTGGCCTATGTGTTCATCATCCACATCGTCTCCGAGGCCATGAGCCGGCATCACATTCCGGTTCTTGGCGTGTTGATCCTGATCGCTGCGGCCGCCCTGGCACGGGACGGCGCCTCGACCAAGCAACTCAGCCCGGAGGCGTCCATCACATCTTGAATTTAGATGGATCAAATGCCAGGTGTTTGATGTGCCGGCGATTCCACGTGTAGCTGATGTGGAGTTGTCCATCGCCCGCCTGAATGATGGCCGGGTAGGAGAATTCGCCGGCTTGGTCTTCAAGCGTGGCCACCATTTTCCAGCTCTTTCCTTCGTCTTCCGATAGTGCCAGATTGAGGGGCGAACGGTCCTTCTTGCTGTGATTGTAGACCAGGAATAGCTGGCCCTTGGCCGTCCGAACGAGATCGATGCCGCTGCCGGGATTGGGCAATTCCGTCGGCTTGGCGGGCGACCAAGTTTCGCCGCCGTCTTTGGATTCGGCTTGGACAATAAAGCCCAACCCGCGCGACCGGCACAGAGCAACGACGCGCCGGTCGCTGGTTTCGAACAGCGTCGGCTGAATAATGCCGTAGGGATGGTCCGGCACCGCGATCGGGCCAAAACGATGCCAGGTCTTGCCATCGTCTTTGGAACGCTCTAGCCAGCATGCCCAGGCTTTGTAACTTTCGACCGAGGTTCCCGCCAAAATCGTTCCGTCGGCTTGCTGAATGGGTTTGTTTTTGATCGGTCCCAGAATGCCGGCAGGGAGTTGTCGCGGCTTTTCCCACGTCTTGCCGGCATCCCTCGAGTGCCGAACATAACCCGTCCAGCTCATCGGATTGGTCCCGGCTTTGTAAAAAAGTGACAGGATTTTGCTTTGGCTTAAGAACAAAACGGGATTCCAACAGGGCACGCCCGGTTCTTCGGCCGCAATCTCCGGCTTGGACCACGCCTTGCCATCAAACTGAGCTTTCCAGATCTTCACATCGGCGGCGCCCTCGTCCTTACCGCCGAACCAGGCAGCTAACAGTTTCCCAGGCTCGGTTTCGACAAGCGTAGACGCGTGGCAAGAAGCAAACGGCGCTTTTTCGAAGATGAACATAGAGGCTCCGAAACAGTTTGAAAGTAGCCCGCCGCTCCGCGGCGGAATTCGCCGCAGAGCGGCGAGCTACTTTGGCGACCATTCTTTGATTTCATCCCACGGCCACATGGGCCTGGGAATGTTTTGGTACTCGTAATTCCAAAAGTCCGACGGGGCACAACCGGGCGCCTTGACCACGATGATTTTCTTAGCGCGTCCCTCATATGCCGCTCGAAAACCGCACGGACTCTTGGCAACCAACACAGCCGCCCCGAACGGATCGAGACCGGCGGCTTGGAATAGCTGCGGCGCAAAGTGCGGCCCGGCGCGCGACGTTAACACAACGTGCACGTTGCCCACGCGCAAAATCGCTGACGCTCCCATGTCAATGGGCATATTCTTGGCCAGGTGGCCGGACAGAATGAACCGTGCATCGAACAGGCCGGTTGCCTTTGCCTCCACAGGGATCGGCTGGCAAAAGCGCTTGTCGCGCTTGCCGCCCAGAGGGCCGCTCCAAGTTGCTCCTATACCAAGCCGCTTGACTTCGGTTACCACTTGAGGATCGACCAGGGTGACGAGCGCGGGCCGTCGCCAATTGTACTGAAGCAACTCGCGCAAGACCCAGTTGCTGTCGCCGGGAGCGCCCGACGTTGTGGCATCCGCGCTATCGCTCAGGACAACCAATCCGTCGTCATTTTCATGTGCCAGCCGAACGGCTTCTTTGACGGGGATTAGCTGGGGCAAGTAATCCGTCCGGTGCTGCCAAACTTCTGTTGCCAGGCCACGACATTCCGAGATCGCCAACTGTTCGTCCCGGTCGCTGACCACGAGGGCCGCCGTGCCCAATTCAGGAATATCGAGCCAGGGCTGCACCGTGCCCAGGCCGGCACAGAGAATCTTCGGATTGGTTTCCAGATCCAGTAGCCGCTGTTTGAATGTCTGGCTGATGCTCGCCTTATCCTGCGTGTTGGCCCGCTCCGCCGGAAACACGGCGGGGATCTTCTGAAAAGCGGTGACCGGCCGAGCGCCGTCAACGAGAATGCGGCGCAGGACCGTCGCTGCCCTTTGTCCTGTCTCGAATACATCAATGTGAGGCGCCGTGTGATAAAGAACCAAGGCGTCGGCAGCCTTCACCATCCGCGCCGTCACATTAGCGTGAAGATCCAGCGTCGCAACCAACGGAATTTCGGGTCCAATTCTTCGGCGCACCGGACCGAGAATTGCACCTTCAACGTCTGGTGTGCCTTCGGCCACTAAAGCGCCATGAAGGGCTAGCAACAACCCGTCAATCGGAAGTGCCTGGTTTAGCGCTTGAAGTATCTCTTCCTGAAGCCAGGCAAATGTTTCCTGGGTTGCCGGCCCGGCAGGCCAGGCCGGCAAGCGAACGAGCCCCATGATTTCCGGCGCCTCGGGCCATTGCCGCAGGGATTGAATGAAACCGCCAAGTTCATTTGTCTCGGCCATCGTCTTGACTAATTCGGCGCCCCGGCAAACGCCAAACTGCTCGAAATCCGCCCGTGTCGTAGGGAGCGGGTTAAATGTGTTCGTTTCCTGCCAGAGTTGCCCGATCGCAATGCGCATGGCGGGTTAATTTTTGGTTAGCTCACGTACGGCCCCGTCGAGCCGGTCGAGCGTTTCATCGACATCCGCGAGCGACATTGCTGCGCAAAAGCCGTGATGGCAAGCTGCGCCGCCGTAATCGTGAAAGTAAACGCCCTGGTTGATCGCCGCTGCGACAAAGCGCAGCATCTGCTCGCGATGGTGCTTGACCGCATCACGATATTCCCGGACCGGCTCGATGATGCCAAAGTAAATGCCGAAGCGGGAGCCCAATCCCTGAACCCGCGCGCGCACGCCGTGGCGGGCGAACAGCTTTTCCAGGCCCTGGCAAAGGCGGGTCGAGACGGCTTGGATATGATCAAAAAACCCCGGCTGACAATAGGCAGTCACGGCGGCAAGCCCGGCCGCCACGGCGACCGGATGGCCGTTATAGGTGCCGCTGTGCTGGCAATCGCCAACCGGCATCAGTCGATCCATAATGTCTTTGCGACCGCCGAAGACGCTGAGCGGCATGCCGCCGCCGACCGCCTTTCCCAGCGTGCATAGGTCCGGCGTAATACCAAGGTATTCCTGAGCGCCGCCGGGACCCGTGCGAAAGGAGCTGAGGACTTCATCGAAGACGAGAAGCACTCCGTTTTCGCGGGTCAGCCGGCGTAGCGCGGCCATGAAGTTGGCCGTAGGGATGACGCAGCCGGCGTTGTAATAAATCGGCTCGCAAATGACCGCCGCCAACTCCCCGGCATGGCGGTCAAACGCTTGCTCGAGCAAGTCCGTGCGATTGTAGGGAACAATGAGCAGGTTTTCTTCTAGACCCGGCGGCATGCCGGTGGACCCCGGATAAGGGGTTGGCGCTTCTTCGCCCCCGAGCTGGTCGGCAGGTGTGCCGATCGAATACATCACTTGATCGTGGTAGCCGTGGAAGTTGCCTTCCAGCTTCAGCAGCTTGGAGCGGCCGGTAAACGCGCGGGCTAAACGCAGGCAGTGCATGGTGGCTTCCGTGCCCGAGCCGGTAAAGCGAATGCGCTCGAAAGAAGGAATGATCTTGCAAAGCAACTGCGCGAAGTCGGTCTGGAGTTCATTTTCATAGGAGCAAGCCGCGCCGCGCGCCAAGACCCGCTCGATAGCAGCGCGTACCCGCGGGTCGCCGTGACCCAAGAGCGTGGCGCCGTGACTACAGCAAAGGTCGATGTACTCCTTGCCGTCCAGGTCCCAAAGCCGGCAACCTTCGCCGCGATCAAATAGCATGGCATGGCCGAGAGCCTTGTTGAGCCGTGTTGACGAGGACACGCCTCCAGCCAAGTACTGGCAAGCCCGCTCATATTGGTCAACGACTTTGCTCATGATCCCAGGCATTGTCTCAAGCATTAGCCGGGGCGAATGGCTCATGCTTCAGGCCTCGTGAGAGACAGATCAACAAAACACAAAAAGCCCCGGCTCGCAGGCCAGGCGTGAAGGACCGTAACACAGCCTTTGACGGGTCGCAAGCAAACAGTGGCCCACCTCGCTACAGCGCTACCTCTAGGAGCTCTGGGAAGATAAGCTTAGGAGGTTGGAATTTCGTTTCATTTCAACCCCCGGACACCCCCCCTCGGACGGGTTAGCGCACAGTCCCTGCGATGGGAACGGCCCCTGAAGTCCAAGGGCGCTCAGGAAGTCTGTCAGGCCCCTCTTAGGTTTGTTGAATTCTCGCAGCGAGTTCGCCGGTTTTGACCTCGGAGAGGTCGCAGCCATTAGCCGGTGGTTGAGCGAAGCGACACCACCGGAATAACGGCCGTAACATCTATTCGACCCCGCAGGGGCCCCGCAGGGGTCGCAGAACACAACGCACTTGGATCGCCATCTCCCAAATCCGATAGGCCGCCACGGCCGCAGTATCTGCAATGAAGCGGGGAGTCTCTGCGACCCTTCCAGGGTCGTTTTGGATGGGGAATCGTCTACCGGTGGTGTCGCTTCGCTCAACCACCGGCTAATAGCTGCGACCCCTACCGGGGTGTGCGCCGTGCAAAGGTGTTGTTTTCCAGTGGGTGCGAATCCCACCCGGCAACTTGATCATTCTAGCCGGTAGCAGTTCAAGAGACTCGGGAGGTAACAAACGGGTCGAAGCCTTGAATGACAAAGGATCGTTATAGCG
>JBJMQT010000155.1:0-34017 GCA_045802525.1 Gemmataceae bacterium | reverse complement strand
TACGGCCTCTCGATCTCGGGCGGCGCTTTGGCTCTACTGCTTTCCGACCAAGCCGCATCGGCTTGCTTTTCCCCGGGCCTTGTTATATCCACAACGAAAGCCGCGGTCTTGATCGCGGCAGGCCAAGGGAGCCTTGCCGGTGTAGTATCCGCCAAGGTGATCGCCTTAACCGAAGGAGTTACGAAAGCCATGTTGTTGACCAAAATCAAAATTGCGACGCTGCTCTTGTTGGGTCTGGGCGTATTGGGTGTAGGAGTCAGTTTAATACCGGGCTCGGCGCAAGCCCAAAAGAGAAGCGAACCGGTCCGGGGCGATTTGCCGAAAGACAAGCAATCAAAAGACGAAGCGTTAGCCGAGCTAGGAAAAGCCCAGGTCGAAGTCGCCGAAGCTCAAGTTCGAGTTGCCGAGGCGCAATTGGACGAAGCGAGAGCCGCGATTCAAACCGCAGAAAGCGATCTAAAAATGCACCGAATGGCTGCTGAGAGGATGGCGGACTTATATAAACACCAAGGAGTGAGCGCCGAAGAAATGTCCGTAGCAAGGCATGCGGCAGAGAAAAGTGAAAACGACGTATTAGCTAAGAAAGCTGCCTTCAAGACTGCGGAAGCGCGATTGGCCGTTGCAAAAGCCCAGGTTCGAGTGGTCATTGCTCAAACGAAAGTCGATCGGTCGCAGCCTTGATGCGGGTGGGCGTGGTTCGTTTGGCGCCATAGCTTCGGGATCTACGTCCTCGCCTGGCTAGCCGGCAAGGACATACATTGCCACTATCGCATAAATGATGAGGCCGGTCGTGAAAATGGAAGCCATCAGGCCGATGATCATTTTGGCGGCCAAACGATCTTGTCCCTGAAACCAATCCACTTGGGCCGTTGTGAAAGGCAGGTCAGGATGACCGTGATCGGCAGCGGCATGGGTCATGGGTATCTTTCCTTCGTCTACCTATAGGTATTTACCAGTCAGGCATAAGCGAGCTTTGAAAGCCAAAGCCGGGACCTCCAAGATTTTACGAAAACCGGCCTTGGTGAAAAGAGCGAAGTGCCGACGCTGGTTCTATTCCCGAATAACTTCCCCACCGGCATAAGTGGAAAGCGCGCGATAAACTTCCGAACTAATCGATTGCTCGACGAAGCGAACACTCCCATCGCAAAACAGGAAGTTGCAACCACTGGTGTGCAGGCTGCGGAAGCCGCTGACAAAATCCCGGCCGCTGCGATTGTCGCCTTTCGAATCGCCGCCGTAGACCGTCGGGGCGCCCAGGCGACAGTTCATGGGTTCATCACGAGGATCCGGCGCTAGACCGTACTGAGCTGTCACCGCAAATACGGAGGCGTAATAGGGGTGGCTACGATCGCTGATGCCGGCCGCGCCCCAGGATTGCTCCATGAGGGCCGGTTGCCCCGTTAAGATGTCGAGCGCCGGCAAGCCCGGGTTGTCCAAGTCGCGGATCATGAACAAACTATTGCCGCCGGCCGCTTCCCCCATGGCAAACGTGTTGCTGGTGCCGTCGCGAATGGCGGTCAATCGCAAGCCTTGTTCCCCCGGCAGATGAATCGCAAACACACCGCGAACTGCAACCGGCGCTCGTGTCCAATCTCGGCTCAAGGCGCCATTAGCTCCTTTGCAAAAGGCGTAATCGCACGTTGCAGCAAACGGCGGCAGCGGCGTGCTCCATTGGGCGGCAATCGGCGTTAGGTCGATAGCCCCACTTTCCCGGTTGCTCGGGCAGAAAAACACTTTCACCGGTATACCCACCGCTTCGTAGTTGACCGGGTCGAACCACGGGGCATCGAAATGATAGAGCTTGTAAGTGTTGTCTTGTTCGATGAAAGGTAGGAGATTCGTGAATCCACTCGACTCCGCGTCGCTGATGTTGGAGCTTGTCGTCACTATGCCCGGCGGGAAGGCTCCGAGCGTATCGTGATGATTGTGCAGGGCCAGGCCGAGCTGCTTGAGATTATTGAGACAACGGAGACGATTAGCCGCTTCGCGGACTTTCTGAACGGCTGGAACTAGCAGGCCAATAAGAATGGCAATGATCGCGATAACGACGAGAAGCTCGATTAGGGTGAAGCCACAACGATTCCGTCTCATGATGACCACCTTTCCTTGATGCGGAAGTAATCGGGCTGGATAAAAATGAAAAGTGCCCTTTGGCGTCCCAGCAACCACAATTCTACGCGATTGCATTAACGACAGTTCATTTGAATTACTCAGCGAAGGATACCGGACTTCTAATGGAGCGTAGGAATGCGGAATGCCGATCCTTTGCGATCCCTTCGCTTGCGAGAACGCTCAAACGATATTACAGTAGGAGATGACTCGAGCATGGATACTTGCACGCAAGACTGCATTGCAGACTAAAGAAACTCGCGGAAGCCGCGCAGGTGCGGTTTCCTCAACCATTTGAGCAGTGTTTCGATTCGATTGCTGTCATGGCCGTTGTCACCTCCTGTCCGAATTGCGACTTTCCCACCAATCTGCCCGATCAATTCCGCGGCGATCGTGTTCGCTGCTTGAATTGCAACACTGTTTTTCCAGCGGCCATCTTACGGAAACCCGCAAACCCTCCCCCGCTGGTTGGTTCGCCGCCAAAACGTCCGGCGGCATCGGGAGGGCTACCCGTAGCGCGCCTGATTCCCGAAGAAAGCTCCTCCAAACGCGGCCAGGCAGGCAGCCCGCCTGAACCTGACCGGGACATTCCGCTTGAAGTCGAACTCGTTCCCATTGCTCAAAAGTTGCCGCTTGCTGAAGAGGCCGATCATTTTTCCGACGCGCCCCCCCGCCGAAATATGCCAATTATCCTGGTCGCCGCGGGTGCGGCCTGTTTTATCTCGCTCCTTGCTTTGATGGCGTTCCTCGCTTGGGGGCTGCCGGCACTTACGGGAAATAGGGATGGAGCGGCCGAAAAACAGAAAGTCGTAGATGGAAAGTCATCGGAAACCGCCCGCGAGAATGATGAAGAACCGGAAGTCAAGAAGGACAGCAATTCCTTATCTTTCAAGGATCCCGAGGCAACAAAGAAAGCGGAACCGCGAATTGTACCGCTGCCAAATCCCAGACCCGGTGTTGCAAAAAACCGTTCCGATTCTGAGTGGGCCGACGCCCGTGTGTCGGCTGTCCAATTAGGCGGCGTACGGGTCCAAGTCGCCAGCTTGCGCGCAGATGAAGGCCAATTTCGAATTCGCCTCCTTTTGGAGAGCGTCGGCACCACGGAGGCCGTGGGTTTTCAGGGCTGGGGCACCGAAGCGGCTAATCGACCTCACCTGATTGATACTGCCGGCCATTCCATTGAAGGAGGAAGCGGCTTGGAAAAGGCACCGGGAGAGCTTGCTCCCGGCCAATCGCTGGGGGATGAGATTTGGTTTACGATGCCCCGCGACATCGGCAAATATCTCCGCTTAGAGCTGCCTGCCGTGACGCTGGGCGGCCGGGGGCAGCTGCGTTTTGAGCTGGCCAGAGAGATGTTAGTTCTAGAAGCGCCTCAACTCCTGGGCGTCGATAAGGCCACCGCGGATTTACGAAGCTTGCTCAAGAACGACGATAAGGCAACCCGCCGGGCTGCCGCGCGCGCCTTCGCTGAACTGGGCCCGGGGGCTGCCGCGGCCGTTACCGATTTCGTCGAGGCGACCAAGGATCCAGACCCTCAGACTCGCCTGGCGGTTATTAACGCCCTGGGAAAAATCGGCCAGGCGGCCAAACAGGCAAAGCCGGCGGTCGTCGCTGCACTCGGCGATGACCATGAGGAGGTTTGTCAGGCTGCCGGACGCGTTTTGGAAGCGCTTGGACCGCCCACCAAAGAAGATGTGACTGCCTTGAAGGCGGCCTTAAGCAGTCCCAAACCGGCAATACGCCTCTTTGCCGCCACCTCCCTGAACAACCTCGGGGCGGATGCGATCTTAGCCGTCACCGAACTGGCCAAATCGACCCACGATAAAGACAAAAATGTCCGTCTGAACGCCCTAGCGGCTTTGGAAAAAATCGGACGGGGCGCTCGCTCCGCTATACCGTCCTTATCCGCTTCCTCCCTGGATATTGATAGCGATGTTCGCAGAGCGACCGCGAAAGCTCTTAAGGCCATAGACCCCAAGGCAGTGGTCTCCGTCTACAAACAGGCTCTCTTGAGCGATCGAGACGATATTCGGCGAGATGCAGCCTCGGCACTCGGGCAAATAGGAGCGGAAGCTAAGGAAGCTTCCAGAGAATTAAACGTCTTGCTCACCGACAAGAATCCAGATGTTCGTGTTAAAGCGGCCGAGGCGATCTGGAAAATCGAAAGACGCGTCTTCGCCTCTGTGCAGGTCCTTGTGGAAGTTTTGCAAGATGGTCCTGATGAAGCACGTCGAGATGCCGCGTCGGTTCTTGTACAAATCAACGCCTTACCGGTCATGACTATTCCTGCCTGGACCAATGCCCTTAAGGATAAAGATGTTGAAGTCCGTAGGATCAGCGTCCAAGCGCTGGGTCAATTTGCCGAAAAAGCTGAAGGAGTGATTCCCAATTTAATGGAGGCGATGAAAGAACCGGCTCTTCGCGACACCGCTGCGGAAGCGCTTGCGGCCATCGGCAAACCGGCCATTCCGGCGTTGATCCAGGCGGTGAACGGTTTCCAAGCGCAGCAGCGCTTGGGCGCTGTTAAGGCGCTGGGGAAGATCGGGCCGGATGCTAGAGAGGTTCTTGAGTCGTTGAACAACCTCTATTATCGAAGCAAGAAGGAAAAGAACGCTGAACTAGAAGAAGAGGTTGATAAGACGATTCAAACGCTGCGCAAAGCCGGCACTGAAAAGAAGAAGTAATCGGAGATCCATTCTAACCGTCATCAAGGGAAGCCGGATGCCTCGCTGACGCGCATCTTGAAGAGACTCATCAATCCCGGCCGCGAAAGCGGAAGATCCCCCGCTTTTTGGGTTCACTGCCCTCGCGCGGCGAATTGCTGTTTGCAGAAGCGGGGATTTGATTCTTAGGCGATTCAGGAGCCGTCGCCGTCGGCTCCGGCGACGCCGGCTTCCCGGCCTCGGCGGTCAACTTCTTTCCCTCGGTTTCCAGCTTGGAGGCATACTTTTCATCGATCTCGGCAGCGGCTTGTTTATCCGCAAGACGCAGGCATTCCGCCCGAGCCCGATGCGCAAGAGCCGCCTCTCGGAAAAACTTGTCCCGCTCCGCCGCCGACGCTTCTTTTAGGATTTCCAGCTCAACGCCGAAAAGAAGGATGGCCATGTTGTGGTCTGCCAGGGCCCGATCGAATTCACCTTTGCCTTGATAAGCGGCCGCCCGGCCGCAGTAAGCGCTGCGGATTCAGTAACGACACGAGCTTTCAATGCTAAAATCGGCAATGAACTTGGAATACTGAGCGATGGCCTTGTCATATTCCTTGAGTTCTAGATTCGAGTTAGCTCTATAGAGGTGAGCTCGTGGGAAAGCCTCCATGCCGAGTCGAATGGCTTCATCGTAGGCTGTGACGGCTTGTTGGTGCTGGCCTTTCTCTTGGAGTTGTTTGGCCTCTTCGTATTTCGTTCGAGCTTCGGGAGGGAAGTTCTTCTCCTCCGAGCGAACGAACCTGCCGCCGAGTGCCGGTTCCGCCAATGCCGCCAAACAGACCAGTAGACCAATGCCACAACGCCCCATCTCAGTTTCCTCTTTAGCTTGTAAACAACGAATCCGGATCGCGCAATTGCTGATGATCAAGATACGCAAGGCGCGGCCGGAGCCGCACAAGACTGAGATTAAGCGAAGCGGATGGGTTCCGTCGAGACGGCTCGACGACGCATCTGCAAGAACTTGATATCTAAAGTCCATTTAGGACGGAAGAAAACGGGGCTAGCGATAACCCCAGACGCGCACGCGGTGCGGACAATTAGGCCGCCGAGTCGCATGCCGAAAAAACAAAACTTCGCGCGCATTTGACTTTCGTCATTTGCCGCATCTAGGACTTTGCTATTATGCGAGCAGAAAGGGCCCCTGCCCCAGTCCCCGTATCCCTTGAACGATTTTCCAGTTCACGAAAGGAGTCGACACCGTGGGAAAGAAGAAGAACCTGAGCCGTGATCAAAAGCGCAAACGAAAGTTGGCCAAGAAAGCCGCGAAATCGCCTAAGGTCAACGCTCTCGCCTATCAAGGAAACAAATATAAGTCTGATGAACTTCTTCCTTTGGTGCAGGAAACAGAAACGGGAATCTATCAGGCTCACGTCGCGACGAACCGGCGCCTTACCGACCGCATAGTCCAGGCCGCGCTCGAAAAGCTAGTTTTAGATCTTCGCAAGGGTCCCTTGCCGCCTCTGCCCGAAACCGAAGTGATCCAGGATGTGCCGGGCGAAGAAGTGGATTTTATCATCGGCCACATCCGGCGCAACTGGCTTAATCTTTCTAAGAGCGGGTTTGCCACCACCAAAGAGAACCGCATTGGTGTACTGCGCACCTTGCTGAACTCAATCAATACTTGGGGTTCGCCTGGCAAGGAATCCCGCGGCTACCTTTCCTTCCTAGAAGGGTTCCTGAAACAACTTCGAGTTTCGGGGCAAGCTTTCGAAACCGAGGGGGAATTTGTCGATGAAGGCTTAGACGACGAGGAACAAGAGGACGAGCTCCTCGCGCTGGGCCGCGATTGGCATTATGATCAAGATTTGGACGCGGCGGCTGACTTCAAGGATTTGGCCGAAGAACGCATTAGAGAAGGGGACTATCAATACGTGGTGAACGTCTGCAATCAATTGATTGGCGAAACAGGGGGCGACATGTCCATGATGCCAACTCTGTCTTTGCTATCCATCCGCGCTCAGGAAGCCATGGGAAAAAGGGAACCAACGGCCTTGGAACATCACAACGAAGTGAATCCATAGTCAGGTAGGGTGGGACGAGTCTTCGAGTCCCACCACCGCATAGGTGGACTCGAAGACTCGTCCCACCCCAAAACGTGGGTACGACGTCCGGCAAGACTGATGGCGTCCGACCACTAGTTGAATTTCGGCGGCTGATTGACCGCATTTTCTTCGAATTTGGGCGCGGAGGTCGCGACACGTTGCGGCGGCCGTGGCGCTTCGAGGGCCGGAGGCGGCGCGTCGGCGCGCTGCACCGAGGTATCCACTTCGTCTTCGAGACCGCGCAGGCCTTTTTTGAATTCCACGATGCCCTTGCCCAGTGATCGGCCCACATCGGGAAGCTTCCGGCCGAAAATCAATACACCCACAAACAGGATTATGGCCATCTCCATGAAGCCGACACCGCCAAGAATGTTGCCCAACAGGGAAGTCATGTTTATCTCTCCAGGAAAGTATTCGTTTTCAACTAGCGGCGAAAACAGGCCGACAGGCTTGGCCAAGTTTGGTAGGACGCGGACTGTACTGCCAAGTAAAGTATAGTCCCCCATAATCGTCACTGACAAGCGCAAACCACGCCGTCAAGAATCGCAACACTAAATGTCTCAACAGCTTGACGTCGTAATGGGCTTTTTCGATGGCAAGGCTCTATGCTTGCAGCAAGGACAACGGTAGACAGGCTTAACTGAAGCATGCGGTGAGACTCCCGATACGGAGAAGGCGGGATTGCGGGGGTGAGGGGCCGGAACAACAGCGCCCTGCGAGGTGTCCAAACTGAGGATACTAGTAACTTATCATTTCCCTTCGGCACAGTTCAAGCGGGAAATGACAAAAACGCTCGTTTTCCATCTTCAGCGGTCGGCTACTCGCAAGCGGACAGTTACTGGGAAATGGTCGCTGTAGCCGCGCTCGCCGTGTTTGCGGTTGCCGTAGGCTTTCGGATAGCCGTGCTGGTCTGCTGTTAAGTCCTTCAGAGTATTGATTGAATCGGGATCGCATGTCCAGCCTTCCTGATCGAGGAGGCCGGGGGAGACAACGATTTGATCGAAGATGGCCATTTGCTTATGGTGTTGTGTCCCGAATTCGAGTGCGGATTTGCCGGCCATTAAATTGAACAATTCGGGCTCTCCTCCACCGCGCAGAACGGCATCCCGGTCTGCGGTGGCATGAAGAAATCGAACGACGCTGTCCGCATCGGGCGGATCGTTGAAATCACCGGCGATCAGGATATCCGCCTTTGCATTCTCATGGTGGATGGCCCGGTAGCGACCATAAATCGCCTTGGCGTATTTATCCCGACCAATGCCCTCCTTGTCGGAAACGCGCGAGGTCCAGTGGCTCGTAATGAGGATTAATTCATGACCGTTTGCGGTGATATGCGTCTCCAAGATGCGGTGTTTCTTCTCAAGCAAGTGCGTTCGGCTTGCCCTAAAGTCCTTGCGCAAAAGGATGGCCGGAGCGATGTGCCGGCCGCCGTTTACTTCCTCCCAGATCGGCTCGCCATAGTGCAGGGCTTCGTCTGCCAACCCGTTGTTTATCTCGTTGCGCAGTAATTCTGCCGCTCGTTGGCTTTCGACTTCCACAATTGCCAAAATATCCGGTCCTTTGCCGGCGTTCATTTTTAGCAGAGCTTGGCTAAGGTGGCGGTATTTCAATTCGCGGGCTTGGCGATCCTCGGCAAACCACTCGTCATAGGGTCTGTCCACTTCGCTGGGGCGATGATCGAGTTGGTCATCGAATAGATTTTCAACATTCCAAAAGCAATAGAGATAGCCGTCCGGCGAGGCGCTGGGCGCCAGGCCACGGTCCGGCATCGGGCAGCCGCTAACGGCCAGGACAAGTGGAAAAAAAGGAAGGAGGAAAGCGAGCCCGAGCCAGCGATTTGAACGCCGCATATTGGCCTCCCATGCCAAGAATGGCGAACGGGTATCCTTACAATTGAGATTCAATATAGCGGTCGAGGACAAGCGAGAACAAGCCCGTGCCCCCAGCCAGCCCGCGGCGCCGGCATGAAGAACAAAGTCCTCCGTTCGCGGCTCTGCGGGCTGGCGCCTCGATCGGACTGCTTATTCCGTCTTCACCTCGGCCTGCGTCGCCTGAAGCACTTCCTTGGTTTGATCATTCTGAACAAAGGCAACGACGCGCAGGTTCTTAAGATCGAGCGGCCGATCCTTCGTGGGGAAGGGGCCTTCTTTCTCGGCATAGTTGTCGAGATACTTGCCCAACCCTTTGCGCAGCTCTTCGAGATCAACCGAGGCGCTTTGCTTCCCTGCCTTTTCCTTCAAGGTGATTCCCTTGACGCCGCCGGGGAAGGCGCGAACCACGCTGTGATGCGAAGCAATGCCATTGGTTCCTTTATAGGCGATAGTGTCTTCCACGAGTGCCAGGCGCAATTTGATCTTGTCGCCCGTTTGTTGGAGATCCGATACATCGGCGCTAATGTCAACCTTGTTGCCCTTTTGCGTGGCCGAAACCTTGAGATTGGCTTTGGTCGGCTTCTCCAGGCCGGGTTCAATGACGCCCACGTATTCCTTGTATTTCTCTTCAGCGTCGTCCATGCCGCCACCGCCCGGCGCATCCATGTGGCCGTTGAAGAGCAGGGCCGGCGTGCCGCCCACGTCTTCACCGTAGAACTCAGCCCGCGCCTCCGCATCGGCATTGGTCAAGGGATCCGGTCCGGGGACGTGCAAGTGATATTGCAGCAGCACCACCTCCGACGGCTTGAACGTCTTGAGCAGACCGTCGAACGCCAAGTCAGCCGCAACGCAAGGCGGGCATTGCGCTCCGGTGAACAGCTCCACGAGCACGACGCGATCGCTTTTGGCCTTCCGGCCGGCGAAAGGCTGAGTCTTAACCGCCACGTCGATTTTGGCCAGCCGGGCTTGGACTTCCTTGGCTTCGTCAGTCTTCTTAGCCTTCGTCAGTGCATCCGCGAGGATTTCGAGCGTACGCCGCTGCACGGCCGGCTTATCCTTCGGTTCCAAAAAACGCTCGGCTTTGCGGGCGTATTCAAGAGCTGCCGCGGAGTATTCATCTTGTTTAGCCAGGGTTTCGGCGATGCGAAGAGTAATTTCGCGTTGATAGCGGGCGCCATAGGCTTCCGCAGCCTTGAAGGCTTTATCGGCCCAGCCGCGGACTTCGTCGGGCTTCACCTTGCTCTTGGCGGCCTGCCGTAGCAAGGTCGTGGCAGCATCCACGACCTCCACGGGATTGGTTGCCTTGGCCAACTGATCTTTGGCGATCTCAAAGCTGTCAAGACTCGTCATCGCGGTCTGCTCGATTTCGGCCGGGACGACGCCGCTGCCCTGTTTGACGTTGCCGGTGATTTTTTTTGCGCCGGCCGTCATCTTTCCTTCGAAGGCGAAGCCAGGGCCCTTTTCAATTTTGAGATTGAAGCGCAAAACTCCGTCGGTCACGGCCAGGTCGCTTAGCGTCGTCGCCGGCACGCCCTCACGCGACTTCGCAACTTCACCTGACCATTTGCCGTCTTTATTCGTCAATTTGATCAGCCACAACACCTGCGGCTGCCCTTGCAGATAGAGGGTGAACTTCCAGTTATCTTTGGAAGGTTCATCGGCCCCTCGCGCCGGACTCAGCGCTAAAAGCGCCAGCCCGATCAGCAAGGCCAAGGTTTTTCGTCTCATGCCTGCTTCCTTTTGGTTGGTTATTGGACGCCAAGCCCTTATGTCTCAATACTCCTTACTTTATAGACGGCTGAAGCTGGCACAAGCCAACATAGATGAGGTCCCATCTACCGCATTAAGGTCTTGCAAAACCAGCCCGTTGCTCTAAACTGGCCGAAAGGCCTTCAAAGGCCCTTAGCAAATCCTTGCCTGGGCGGCTAACTCAGCGGCTAGAGTGCTATCCTCACACGGTAGAAGTCACTGGTTCGAATCCAGTGCCGCCCACTTCCTATTCGAACTAATGTCCCGGTCAAGCACTTGTAAATTCGATAATCGGCTTAGCACGCTTGTAGTTGGCGTATGGCGGTGCAACCGCCTCAGGGCGCCGCTTGTTTGGTCCCTGGAAGCTGCCTAACGCAATTCGAAGGCGGCCAACTGTGTTGGCATCCTTGGTCCGACGTTGGCCACCTTCGAATGAAAGACCGCCAAAGGCGCCAACTGCGCGCTTAGGTTTACACAGTGTAAACCCTCTTGGCCAATGTCGGTGCACCACAGGGTGGGTCACTTGGTCCACAGGGGCATATCGGCTGGCTCACAGCGTCGCCGCGTTCGGCGCCGGTCCTCACCTGGCCGATGCTCAAAACAGCGATATCGCCACGGGGATATCGTTTGGCATGGCTTTGTAAAAGGCCTAACCTTTTCATATTTCAGCCGCCCAGGTCCCGCCCGATTAATGCCCGATACGAAATGGTGATTGCCTCAGTACCGGCATATGTTTTGCTCCCCATTTGAGGCTGTTGATTTGTTTTCAACTTGCCAAGCAGTTTGGCTTTTATTGGACACAGGAGATTTAGGCGATGAAGTGGGAACTGGCAGCCCTGGTCGGCACGCTTTCATTGGCTCTTGCCGGCGCCTTCGCTGATGAACGGAAAAATGAGAATACCGAGGCCACCAAGAAAAAACTTGCCGGCGTGTGGATAGCTCAAGAAGGAGGCAAGACCCCGGCCGGATCGACCTTTGAGGTTAGCAAGGACGGCCACTTCCGCTCCGTCCTCAAGGTCAGTGGAACAGAGATTATCCACGAAGGGACCTATAGAATTGAGGGCGATAAGATCACCGCCACGCATAGGCGGAAGGATGGTTCGGAGAAGGTTAGAGTTTTGAAGATTCTGAAGCTTTCCGACAATGATCTGACCGTCAGCGATGACGACGAAAAAACCACCCTCAAGAAGAAAAAATCCGAGTGATCTTTGGAAGAACTTCCGGTTCTACCGTAGTGCAAGCGTCCCGCTTGCATAGCTAGTGCATGAAGGCGGGACGCTTGCATACTTAGGACACGTGCATGCGGGACGCTTGCACTACCAACCCGGCGGCGCCTGCGCCGCTTCTTCTTCGACGCCCGGCTTGGCGCGGAGATCGTTGACCCACTGGACTACGTAATAAAAGACTGGCGTCAAGAAAATGCCGAAGAGAGTCACGCCGAGCATGCCGGCGAAGACGGCCGTGCCGAGTGTGCGCCGCATTTCGGCGCCGGCGCCCTCGGAAACGACAAGGGGCACCACGCCTAGGATGAATGCGAACGAGGTCATGACAATGGGTCGTAAGCGCAATTGGCAGGCGTCTAGAGTCGCTTGGCGGCGCGATGCGCCGGCTTCACGGCGCACCTTGGCGAACTCGACAATCAAGATGGCGTTTTTGCAAGCCAAGCCAATCAAGACAACGAAGCCTACTTGCGTGAAGACATTAATATCATGATGCGCGACCAGCACACCCGCCACCGAGCACAGCAAGCACATCGGCACTACCAAGATCACCGCCAAGGGCAAAGACCAGCTCTCGTACTGTGCCGCCAAGACGAGGAAGACCAGCACGACTGCTAATAAGAACACGTACATGGCTGTGTCGCCCGTTTGGAGCTGAAGGAGCGCCAGCTCGGTCCATTCGAAATTCATGCCGCGAGGCACATCACGGTTGGCAAGGTCCGCCATCGACTCAATAGCCTGGCCGGAGCTAATGCCCTCCGCCGGGCTGCCATTGATAGCCGCCGCGGGGTACATGTTATAGCGGCCGATCATCACGGGCCCATTGATGTCGCGCACATGGCCAATAGTTCCAAAAGGCACCATCCTGCCTTGGGAATTGCGCATCTGGAACTGATCGAGATTCTCTATTTGCTCCCGATAATCGGAGTCACATTGAACGTTCACCTGCCAGGTGCGGCCGAAGCGGTTGAAATCATTCACATAAAGAGAGCCGAGGTTGACCTGAAGCGAATTAAAGACCTCGTTCAGCGACAACCCATAGGTCTTGGCCCCGGCCCGATCGATGTCTAGATACAGCCAGGGCGTGTTGGCTCGAAAGCTGGTGTACAAGTCGCGTAGATCGTTCGCCTCGGCGCCTCTCTTAAGAACGGCGTAGGCCTCGTTCTGAAGGGCGGGGAGGCCGCTGTCGCCGCGATCTTCAAGCATGATCTTGAAACCGCCCGCGGTTCCTAAGCCTTCGACCTGCGGCGCCTCGAAGACCTGAACCAGGCCGTTTTTAATGTCGTCTTGCAAGACCGCCTGTAGGCGAGCGGCAATGGCGTTGCCGGAGAGATTGGCGTCGGTGCGATCATGAAAATCGTCAAGCATAACGTACATAGCGCCAAAATTTGGCGCGTTGGCGTTGAGCAAGATTGATTGTCCGGCGATGGCCACCGTGTGCTTGACCCCGTCGGTCTGTGCAGCCAGTTCCTCAATGCGATTCATAACCCTCTCGGTGCGCTCTAAAGAGGCCGAGTCCGGAAGCTGCACGTTGACGAGCAAATAGCCCTTGTCTTGAGCGGGAACGAACCCTTTTGGCGCTTGCGAAAAGCCAAGATAGGTAAGGCCGAGCAAACCGCCGTAGACCAACAGCACAACTGCACTAACGCGGAGAAGCATGCCGACGCCCCGCGTGTACATATTGGTTGCCGTATTGAAGCCCGCATTAAAGGAGCGGAAGGCCCACCCGAGAATGCCGTTGAGCGGGCGGCTCAGCAGCCAGGCGACAATTGCACCCCCCAAGGCCGCTATGATTTGGGAGGCTAACGGCAGGGCGGTCAGCAGACCTGGCGGAATATTGGCGGAGAACTGGGAAGAGGACCGTTCCAGTCCGATCTGCAACGGCGTCGCCAGATAAGACCAAGCAAGCCAACCGCCGACCAGCGGAAAAGCCAACCTTGGCAAAGGCGGCGTGGCAGCTTTGTCGCGCGGCCGCAGCAGCAAGGCGGTTAAAGCGGGGCTGAGCGTCAACGAGTTGAACGCCGACAGCAGCGTCGACACCGCAATTGTAAGGGCAAACTGTCGGAAGAACTGACCGGTAATGCCGGAGATAAAAGCGCACGGAATGAACACGGCGCTGAGCACTAGGCCCACTGCAATCACGGGCCCCGAGACTTGCTCCATCGCCTTGAGCGTCGCCGCCCGCGGCGCTAGCCCGCGCTCGATATGATGCTCCACCGCCTCCACCACCACGATCGCATCGTCTACGACGATGCCGATGGCCAATACCAACCCGAACAGCGTCAAGTTATTGAGCGAGAAGCCGATAGCCGCCATGGCGGCAAAGGTGCCCACGATGGCCACCGGCACAGCCACCAGCGGAATCAACGCCGACCGCCAATTCTGCAAAAACAATAACACCACGATGGCCACTAAAATTACCGCGTCGCGCAACGTCTTGAACACTTCCCTAATGGATTCGTTGATGAACGGCGTTGTGTCATAGACGATGGCATAGTCCACGCCGTCGGGGAAGCGCGCTTTAAGGCCCTCCATCTTCGCCCGTACCTGGCGAGCGACATCCAAGGCGTTGGAGCCGGGCAGCTGATAGACCGAGAGAGCGACGGTCGGCTGGCGATCCATGGTGCAAGTCTGGTCATAGGCTTGAGCGCCCAGTTTCACTGTGCCTACATCCCCGATATGAACAGGGCGTCCATCGGCATCGGCTTTGAGGATGATCTCGGCAAACTGGTCAGCGTCGATAAGCCGGCCCATGGTGCTTAGGGTCAACTGAAACGCCTGGCCGGGAGCAACAGGAGGTTGACCAATTTGGCCCGCCGCCACCTGCGTATTCTGCTCCTGGATGGCCTGAATCACATCCACAGTGGAAAGGTTGCGTGAAGCCATCTTTTGCGGATCCAACCAAAGTCGCATGCTGTAATTGCGCTGACCGAGGTAGGTGATATCGCCGACGCCCGGCAAGCGCGATAACTCGTCCTTGAGCTGGATGGTGGCGTAATTGCTGAGGTAAAGATCATTGCGACTGCCATCGGGCGAGAAGAGGTTAATGATCATGAGGACATTTGGCGATTTCTTCTTGACGGAGACGCCGCGGCGTTTAACCAGATCCGGCAGAATGGGCAGAGCGAGGTTGACGCGGTTTTGCACGAGCACTTGGGCGATATTCAAGTCCATGCCATGCTCGAACGTCACCGTCAGCGAATAGTTGCCGTCGTTGGTGCACTGCGACGACATGTACAGCATTTTCTCGACGCCGTTGACTTGTTGCTCGACCGGCGCGGCCACCGTATCGGCGACAACTTGGGCGTTGGCGCCCGGATAGAACGCCGAAACCTCAACTGTTGGCGGGGTGATTTCCGGATACTGCGCGATCGGCAATGAAGAAACGGCAATGGTTCCGGCCAACGTGACAATGATGGAGAGCACGGACGCGAAGATAGGCCGGTCGATAAAGAATCGCGAAAACACGACAAACCCTCATTTCTAAGTAGCAGGGCCGCCCGGTTGAGCAGGCAGGTCGGGGCGGGATACGGCGTCACGCGCTGGGCGGCCTGACGACCCGTTCGTACTTTTCCCCTCGGAATGCGTCTTGGCGTCCGAGCCGTTGGCCTCGCCATTCCTTGGCCGAGCAGGTGAGACAGTCGCGTCGCCATTGCCATTGCCATTGCCGTTGGAGGCCGACGCGATTTGCGGCTCTATCGGTCCGTCGCTGGACTCGGTCGTCTTGACGCCGGCCAGTTGCGGTGAGACCGGAATCGGCTTGCCATTTCGGCTTGCTGGGGTCGGTGAACGGCGAAGCTGCTGACCCAGTTTGCGAATTGATCGGACGGCCAGCGGTACACCCAAAGTCATCACTCGGAGCGACATTGCACCGAAGCGGCGGACGGCAGGAGATGCAAAGAACTTCGTTTCGCTTAGCCAGTCGATGCTGTAAAAGAACACCGGCGTTAGGAAGATGCCGAACAACGTAACGCCAAGCATGCCGCTGAAAACCGCCACGCCCAGGGTTCGCCGCATTTCACCGCCGGCGCCGGTCGCCACCATGAGCGGAACCACTCCTAGAACGAACGCGAAGGAAGTCATGATGATTGGCCGGAGCCGCAGTTTGCAGGCCTCGAGCGTCGCTTCCATTCGCGACATCCCGGCATGGCGCTGGACCTTGGCAAACTCAACAATCAAGATGGCGTTTTTGCTGGCCAGGCCGACCAGGACCACGAAGCCAATGCGCGTAAATATGTTGATGTCCATCTTGGCAATGCTGACGCCGGTAATCGCGCTGAGAAGACACATGGGCACAACGAGGATGACGGCCAGGGGCAGCGACCAACTCTCGTACTGCGCTGCCAGCACCAAAAACACCATGACGACCGCACAGCCGAAGATGATCATGGCGGTGTTGCCGGCCAGGAGTTCGAGGTACGACATATCCGTCCACTCGTAGGCCATGTTTTGCGGCAGCTCTTCGTCGGCCAGGCGTTGCATGGATGCGATGGCGTCGCCGGAGCTGACACCCGGTCCGGCAGTGCCGTTGACGGAAGCGGCCGGATACATGTTGTAGCGCGTCAAAACAAGAGGTCCCTTGACCTCGTGCACCGTGGCTAGCGAGCCCAAGGGCACCATGCCGCCTTTTTCATTGCGGACCTGAAGTAAGGAGAGATCCTCGATCCGTTCTCGGAAAGGCGCATCAGCTTGCACATTGACTTGCCAGGTGCGGCCAAAGAGATTGAAATCGTTGACGTAGAGCGATCCTAAATAGACTTGCAAGGTGTCTTCGAAGCCCTGAATCTTGACGCTGCGCTGTACGCATTGGCCCAAGTCGGGCTGGATGTGAAGCTGAGGAACGTTGGCACGGAAAACCGAAAACAAGCCTACCAACCGCGGTTTACCGTCTGGCCCGAGCAGCCAGGGCGTCTTCTCCTCTTCAGGCTGATTCGCTTTGCGGGCGAGGTTTTCCACCTGCTCTTGTAGAGCAGGTGGGCCGGCATCGCCCCGGTCTTCGATCATAATGGCAAAACCGCCGGCGCGGCCGACGCCCCGGATGGGCGGAGGAGGGAAGACGGCTAAAGTCGCTCCCAAAATCTCTTTGCCAAAACGGTCGCGCAGAGTCTGGGCGATGACATCGCTAGCAAGAGATGGGTCGCGCCGCTCGCTGTACCCCTTTAGATTGATAAACATCGATCCGAAGTTGGACCCGAAAGCATTTAGGACAAACGATTGTCCGGAAATCGCCGTAGCGTGCTTGACTCCGTCGACATCCAGGGCGATCTGCGTGGCCTGGTTCATTACTTCCTGAGTGCGTTCGGCGGACGCTGAGTCGGGAAGTTGCACGTTCACCATCAAGTAACCCATATCTTGAGACGGCACGAAGCCCTTCGGCGTCGTATCGTGCAGCCACCACGTTATCCCCAGGAGACCTCCATAAAGGAGCAGCACAATGACCGTGCCGCGCAACAGCAATCCGACCGACCGGGCATAGAGTCCGGTGGCAAAGCCGAAACCGTTGTTGAACTTGCCAAAGGACCAGCGCAAGATCCGATTTAACGGGGCGCCAATCAAGGCGCCCATTAAGGCGCCCAGGCTTGCGGCTAGCGCCGGCGCCGCCCACGGGGCCGCTCTCAAGCTTGCCGAATCCATCCCAACCAAGCTCATGGCTCGTTCAAGCCAATGTCCCACGACGAACCAACCGAGCAAACCGCCTGCTAGTGGAAACACCACCCACGGCAATGGCGGCGTTGTGCCTTTATCGCGTGGCCGCAATAGAATCGCCGTAAGAGCAGGGCTAAGCGTCAACGAATTGAACGCGGAGATAAGGGTCGAGACCGCAATCGTCAAAGCAAACTGGCGGAAGAACTGGCCCGTTATACCGGAGATAAATGCGCACGGCACAAAAACGGCGCTGAGCACCAGGCCCACTGCAATTACGGGCCCGGAGACTTGCTCCATCGCCTTGAGGGTCGCCGCCCGCGGCGCTAGTCCGCGCTCGATATGATGCTCCACCGCCTCCACCACCACGATGGCATCGTCCACGACGATGCCAATGGCCAATACCAACCCGAACAGCGTCAAGTTATTAAGGGAGAAGCCAATGGCCGCCATGGCGGCGAAAGTGCCGACGATGGCCACCGGCACGGCAACCAGCGGAATCAATGCCGACCGCCAATTTTGCAAGAACAATAGGACCACGATGGCCACTAGGGCTACCGCATCGATCAAGGTTTTGAAGACTTCGATAATTGATTCTTGCGTGTACGGCGTGGTGTCAAAGGCGATTTCATAAATCACGTCGTCGGGAAAGTTCTTTTTTAGTTCGTCCATCTTGGCAACGACGCGCTCATGAGTGGCCAGAGCGTTGGCGTCGGGTAGCTGAAAGATGGCGAGGAAAATGGTTTCCTTGCCGTCCATGCGGACGCTGACATCCTGGCTCTTGGCGCCGAGGACAACGCGGCCGACATCTTTGAGTCGAAGCAGGCGGCCCTCCGGAGTCGCCTTCACGATGATGTTTTCAAACTGCTCAACATCGGTTAGGCGGCCTTGAGTGCTAAGCGTTATTTGAATGTCTTGCCCTGGGCGAACGGGAGGCTGGCCGATCTGGCCGGTTGCGACCTGGTTATTTTGCTCCCGTATCGCGGCGACAATGTCGGTAGCGGTTAGGTTGCGGGCCGTTAGTTTTTGCGGATCCAGCCAAATCCGCATGCTGTAATCCCGCTGGCCGAACAGGAATACATCGCCAACGCCCGGCACGCGAAGCAATTCATCGCGAACTTGCATCAAGGCGTAATTGCTCAAATAGAGCTGGCTGGTGCGGCCGTTTGGCGAATTGATGGAAAAGCCGCACAATATGTCGGGCGAGCGTTTAAGCGTAGAAACGCCGGTTTGCTTGATTACTTCCGGCAACGACTGGAGGGCAAGGTTAACGCGCGTCTGCACCAAGACCTGGGCCATGTTGAGATCGATGCCGTGCTTGAAGGTAACGGTCAGACTGTAAGTGCCATCGTTGGTGCATTGCGATGACATGTACATCATGCCGTCCACGCCATTGACCTGTTGCTCGATGGGCGCGGCCACTGCTTCGGCGACGTCCTTAGCGCTGGCCCCGGGGTAGTTGCAAGTAACCTGAACCGTGGGCGGGGTGATGGAAGGAAACTGGGCCAAAGGCAAGGTGAAGACAGAGATTCCCCCCGCCAACGTGATTACGATGGACAAAACGCCGGCAAAGATCGGCCTGTTGATAAAAAACCGCGAGATCACAGCGGGCCCCCTATTTTTCCTTCGCGGGATTCTTCGGGCGGGAGTCCTGGTCGACGCGGCGCTGAGCCGGCGAAACGGCGACGGGCATCTCAACTGGCTCGGGTTTCACCGTGTCATTTTTCCGGACGCGCTGTAACCCGCTGACGATAATTCGGTCGCCGGCCTCTAATGTTCCTTCCTTGACGGCTTTGACCTCGACTAATCCGTCATGTTGCCGGCCGACTTGAACGGGTTGGTAGATGGCTTTATTTTCTTTATCCAGTCTGAAGACAAACTTCTGGTCTTGGTCGGTTCCCAGCGCCTTTTCGGAAATCAGAAGCGCCGGATGGGGCTTGCCGATGGGCAGGCGCACTCGGACAAACAGTCCCGGAGAGAAGAAGCCGTCGAGGTTGGAAACCTCCGCTCGGACGCGGTAAGTGCCTGTCCCGGCATCGAGTTGATTGTCCTCAAAATCGATGATCCCTTCGTGCAAGTATTCCGCCTCATCCGCGAGCCTAAGGAGGACTTTGGCCCGGTTTTCCTGAACCGAAGCGATCGTGCCCTCCTTCATCAGGCGCCGGAGTCGAATAAAAGTGCGTTCATTGATGTCGAAGTTGACGTACAACGAATCCAGGAAATTGATCCGGGTCAAAACCGTATCGTCCGCTTTAATCAAATTGCCGGGGTCCATCATGCGCCGGCTAATGCGGCCGGATAGAGGCGCTTTGACTTCGGCGTATTCGAGGTTGATTTTGGCTGTCTCTCTAGAGGCCGCTGCCACGCCTACCGCCTCGGCCGCCTCGTCGCGGTCGCCTGACGTCTTGTCAAACTCCTCGCGGCTAATGGTCTTGCTTTGGAGAAGATCCTGCGCCCTCCGAAAATCCGCGTTGAGGCGCTTGAGATGAGCGTCCGCCAGCCGCAAGTTCGCCTCGGCTTGCGCCAAAGCCGCTTTGAAGGGTCGAGGATCGATCTCAAATAATATTTGGTCCTTTTTAACATCTTCCCCGTCTTGGAAGTGCAATTCCTTAAGGTAGCCCGTAACGCGAGCACGGATATCAACCGATTTGGATGCCTCCATCCGCCCGGTGAAGTCCTCATAGTCAATCACTTCCTTGGAGACCGGACAACTAACCTGGACTTCCGGCAGGCTCTTTGGCGGCATTGCAGTGGCTTGTCCCTTGTTGCATCCCGTAAATGAGACGGACGCTAGAATCAGCGCGAGGTAAAGCAAGTTGCGCATCGCAAATAGCCCTCTATATCGATCAGAAAGGCGAAGTAGCGGCAAAACGGACTGACTGGTCAGTATCATTTCCCCTTGAAGATTCTCGCATCCGACCATGTTAAGTTCAAGGGGTCCCGCTCAGGGCGTCGAGTGAAAAGACAGTGTTTGCTTCAAATAGGGTACTGCTAAGGAAGTTCGGACTTCTTTTTTGGCAAGGTTCGTTCCGTTAGGAATCAATCACCTCTTGAGGAATAATTGGCGGCGTGGCAAGAAATACGCGGCAGTGAGCGTGCTGAAGGACATATTTGTTCCGCTCGTCAAAAGTCGCCCCAGTGCCGGCCGCGGCGTCAAGCGACAGCGGCAAGACAATTAGGTCATATTGGCCTTCATGGGCCTGCCGGACGATTTCCTCACCGGTGTCCTTGGCCATTTGAATAACGGTAAGTTCACGTCCCAGATGCTTGGCCCTTTCCTGGTCCTGATGGACTAGATTATGGCCATTAAGTGGTTCTTGACCGGGCGCCACAATGGGAGCGATAGCCAATATGACCTCGGAATCCAGCATGGTAATTACAGCCTGAAATAGGTCGCTACAAGCCGGGCTGCCATCGTGGATCAACAAAACTCGATCGACGCCGACGCCGGCCGCGCGAAGCTCGGCCACCGTGCGAGCGCGCCGCTCGCTGATCTTCGGGATGCGATTGCCGCCGCCCAGATCGAGGTACATATCCCGATCCCGGCTCAGAATGCGGACTGTAAGAGGCGGAGGGCTGCCCCCATGGAGACTGATCCAATAAAACGCAATCTGCTCCATCTGTTCGTCGGCCGTGTACTTGTTGGACGCACCCATGATCAGCTCATGAGCTTGTAAGTCTTTGGCGGTGTTTAACACGGCAAACAGGGGATTATTGGTCGGCACAATGAGCGGCTTAACTTGCTTGCCGGCCTTCTCGGCACGATCGACCACTGCGGTCATCAACTTTTGATCGTAGTTATCAAGGACCGGAACGGTTGGCGCCCCATCCCCGGGAGCTTCTACTTTGGCGGTCATGACGACCACGCCGGTGGTATCCGGGTCCGTTTCGGCTAGTGCTCTTTCGAGCATGAATAAGTTTTGCGGCGAACGAATCGCTACCAATTTGCGATATTTCTTGGTCATGCCGAGGGCTTCGGGAGTCACTTCATCGGCTGTACCACGGTTGAATTGCTCCAGGTGCTGATGCTTTGTTTGCCCTTGCCTCTTTTCGTGGAAATGGCCGGAAATCAAAAAAACAGTTAGGAAAACAGATGTAAACGCTAGGCCCCAGGTCGTGGCTATTTCCTTGGTCAACAAATTCAGCAGCGCGGACACCAACAAAATCAGGAAGATCAGGCCCAAGCCAATCGGCAGCTCTGTTTTTCCGATTCGCAAATTGAGAGGGACGCGGAATTCACGTGGCGTTTTATCGCGGAAGCGCAAGACCACCATCGCCATTGCCGTGAAGACAAAGCTCCAAACCACACCAAAGGCATACGCCTCGCCCAGCAAAATGACGTCGCCCTGGCTTAGCCAGATCGTCAAAATTTGCAGGATGACAACGAGCCAAAGGAGCCGATAGGTCGTGCCATAGCGCGGGTGTGGTTTGAGAACCCAATCCGGCAATACACCGTCCTCGGCCACGCGATTCAGCACACCATTGGAGCCGATGATCGCGGTATTGACCGCCCCAGATAGAATCAGAAAACCGACAACAACCACGAAAGCGTTTAGAGCCAGCAAAACCTCTTTCCGGCCATAGAGGTTCATAACGATGCCGCTTATGAGATTGCTGTTGTAATTGGGCATGCGTTCGGCGTCGGGTATTAAGAGGACCGCCAAGAAACTGAAACTCGCGGTCAAGAAAAGGCTGTAGAGGAAGACAATGAACGCGGCTTTCTTGAAATTAGGGAGCTTCGGCGATTCCACCTCGCGATAAACTTGGGCCAGCGTTTCTTCACCGCTCATAGCGAGAATGGAGTGACCGAAGGCCATAAATATTCCCAGGAACCCTATCACGCTGATCCATTGATCGCCGTGCAACTCGCGGAGCTTATCGCCTAAGGCCGTATGACTGATGAACCCCAAGGGGTCCTGCTCTTGAGGAACGTCATAGGCGTAATTGAGCTTAGGCGTCAGATCCGGTGATAAGGGAGGCGTTGTGTTTTTTGGACCATTGATCATCAAGGTAACGCCACTCCAGGCGAGGACAATGATGGCCATTAAAGTGGTGGCCTTCATAATCTTCAGCGCCTTGTCGCTCGACTCGTGTATGCCAAGGAGGTTCTGTCGGAAGAAATAGAGCGTGACTAATGTGGCAAGGATGACCGAGCCGGCATTGGTATAACGCGTTGCGTCGGCGTGATCTAATTTGACCCCAAAGAGCAAATCCAGGCCGGCGAGCCCGAGGCCGACGATATACTGACCAGCGGCAACCCCGCTGATCGGTCCCGTCAAAATGTAATCGAACATGAGAGCCGACACGGACACTTTGGCGAGAAATCCTCCCAGGGCCTCTTTGACTACACGGTAAGCCCCGCCGCGAACGAAGAGCGAACAACTTTCGATGTAGACCGAGCGCACCGCATAGCTGAAAATCATGACGCCAAGGATGAACCAAGGCGCGGCCGGACCGATGGCCGTCTCCACGATGCCGCCGATGTAATAGGCTGTGCTCGCCAGGTCGCAAAGAACCACCGCGGCTGTCCGCCAGTAAGAAATGAAGGTGAACATCACACTGCTGACGATGATCACCTGGGCCGGACGCATCAAGCGCCGCGTGAGACCGCTGCCACCCAGCGGCGGTTCGGTAGTAGACATGGACGGTCCCTTCGAGGAAGGTCGCGTTAGCCTCGGTCGGCTACGGAGTATAACGGGCGGTGAAGGAGGTCAGACTGGCCCCCGATCTCTATTTCCGACTTAGGCTACACGAAACGAAAATTATATCGCGGCGGACCCCCCTGACAACAAGGGAGCAAATAGATGCCGGTTACGACGATCGAGATCAGTGTACAAAAAGCCATCCAGCGCCTTATGCGTTTTCTTGCCGTGGAGGGCGTGACAGGCGAGGAAAAAGCGATCGGCCAAGAGGTCTTTCAAGCTCTAGTCGAAGTGGGAGTTCCCCGCCGTAACATCAAGCATGATAACGCCCAGGAGCGTATTCCCTTGCCGACCCCAACAGGGAATCTGATCGTCGAGTTCCCGGGCACGCGACCGGGACCTAGACGACTTTTTATGACCCACCTGGACACCGTGCCCCTCTGCGCAGGCGCCAAACCAGCCTTGCATGGCCAACGCATTAAACCAGCCGGTAAAACGGCTTTGGGCGGCGACAACCGAACGGGTGTCGCCGTTTTGGTCACCATGGCGGCGACGCTTCTGGAAAGGCAGTTGCCCCATGGACCGATGACCCTTCTTTTCACCGTCCGGGAGGAGAGCGGCCTCTGGGGCGCCCGGTATGTCGATCCGGGAGATCTTGGGGAGCCTGTTGAAGCGTTTAATGTCGACGGATCCTGTCCCGACGAACTGACTATCGGCGCCGTGGGCGCTGAGCGATGGCAGGTGGAAGTCGTGGGGAGAGCTGCCCATGCGGGGGCTCATCCGGAGAAAGGCATTTCGTCTACCATGGTTGCGGCATTGGCCCTCGCCGACATCCAGCGCCAAGGCTGGTTCGGCAAAATAAACCGTAACGGTCAAGCCGGCACGTCGAATGTCGGCAGTTTTGGAGGAACCAATGGCAGCAGCGCCGGTGCGGCAACCAATGTCGTAACAGACTATGTGCTAATCCATGGCGAAGCACGCAGTCATCAGCTCCCCTTTGTCCGCTCAATCACGCAGGCCTATCAAAAAGCCTTTACGGAAGCTGCCAAGATGGTGAAAGACGATCGGAGCCGATCGGCCAAGGTGCGGTTTAAAAGGCGGCTCGACTATTATCCTTTCCGACTTAAGGACAATGCGCCGGTAGTTGCACGCGCCCTGGAAGGGGCCAAATTAGCCGGGTTAAAGCCCACGTTGCGAACCACCAACGGGGGACTCGATGCCAATTGGATGGTCCGTCATGGCATCCCGACCGTGACTTTCGGGGCGGGCCAGCGCAACGTGCATACGCTGGATGAATACGTAGACTTAGACGATTTCAAAAAAGGTTGCCGCCTTGCGTTGGCGCTGGCGACCCTTTAACTCATCAGCCACATTCGTTTCATTTCATTTCACGGACACACCCGGCTCGACGTAAGTCCTTGGCATTAAAGAAGATAATGAAATGAAATGAAACGGCGTGTCCAATGCGTGAAACGAAACCGGGCGGCCAGTGACATGATTAACATAGATCACTATTGGTCCGATTTTTCTTCGCCGGCCGCCAGAACCGAGGGCGTTTGGTATTCTCTTGAGACATGGAATGCCGATCAATTTCGCCTCACCCATTTTTTCGAGCAACCAGGAAAGGCGCCGTAATGTCGCACTTCGAAGGTGACAAACAATTCCGCCAGAATCCCAAGGATCTGGCTGCCAAACTGAGCGACGCTCGATTCCTCGTCGGTTGTGTCCCCGATGTGGAATCCATAACCGCGACAAGCACATCCGAAGCGACTTGCGTTCTCCGCCCGGGGTTCAGCTTTGCTCGAGGGACATTGCAGGTCACATTGCGCTTCGCCCAGCCTGTTCTTGAAGACGCCATCCAAATTCATCTACACAGCAAGGGCATTGGCAGCACCAGCGAAGTGGAGGCGTTGTTGAAGATTGGTCCAACGGACCGGGGCTCGCAAGTTCATTGGAGCGCGGATATCAAACAGCTTGGGGGATTGTTGAAGGCGGTGCCACAGGGGCTGATTCAGGCGGCCGCCCGGAAAGTGATTGACGATGCCTGGACCGCCGTCGAAAAGAAACTGCATCAAGAGTCGGGCGCCGCGTAAGAATCAACGAGAACCCGCGGAGCGCCGATATCGACAACATGTACCCGGCCAACCCAATTCGCTGCGTCAGGACATTCGAAACCCTTCTTAGGAGCGACGAAAGTCACCGTGTGATTCGCTCGGACGGTGGCTCCCATCGGGCGACCCGTATCGCAATCCAACCCTGACGGCAAATCAACCGCCAGGACACGGCGGCCGCTACCATTAATTGCGGTGATGACCCCGTCCAAAGGAGGACGAACCGGGCCTTGTAAGCCCGTGCCAAATAGTGCGTCTACAATCCAGTCGGCTTCCGTCAGCAGGCTGCTCAATTTTTCGGAATCAATATCTTCGTCGCCGAGAATGCAAATAGGCAATTCCGACTTAGCGGCAATCTGGTAATTCGTTGCCGCGTCGCCAGTCAGTTTTTCGGGACGAGTGAATAAAAGAATTTGGACAGGAACGCGGTGATTGTCGAGATGCCGGGAGATTACCAAGCCGTCGCCGGCGTTATTGCCCTTGCCGCAACAAAGGACAACCTTGCCGTTTACGCCCAGAGACAACAGCACCTCCGCGGCTCCACGACCGGCGTTTTCCATCAATACGATGCCGGGGACCCCAAATTCTTCGATGGCTTGGTGATCCAAATCCCGCACTTGTTCCCGCGTGAGGTTCATGGAGTTCCTGCTTTACTTCGGACTGCCTCTTTCCCAGTCATTCGCATGCGTGGCGAGTCAGTCCTCAGATCATGCCGAAGTGCTCTTCACCCCTCGGGGGCTCCGCCACCGGCTGGTCTCAGCGAAACGGGCGCTAAAAATTCTGAGCGCCGCCACGAATCCCCAACCGCATTGGCCCTGGTCCACGGCTGAGCATTATCGAGGTCCTTCTTGCCTTCACTCTCGGTCCAGGCCTTGATGAACAGGACCAATTGGCCGCTCGAAACTCCGTGGTCGAGTTGAAGGCGATGGGAAGCGAGCCGATAATAGGCCGGCTCCCATTCCTCGCGCGCCCAGGCGGACAGAGATTCAAGCTCCTCGTGCGTCAGGATCATTGTGCGCCGATAGGGCGATTGCAAAAGTCAGATCTGTGCCATGAAACGCAGTTCGGCTTATAAAGGATGCCGCTGAGAGCGTTTGATTAAGCATACAACAACCGCCCGCGCGGCGCCGGAATGGGGCGACCTAATTCCTGGGCCGTCTCGATCCATTGCTGGATCACCACCTCTACATTGGCGAGCGGCTCTTGGTAAGTCGCCCCGTCTGCGGCGCAACCCGCCAACTCGGGAACTTCGGCGATGTACGCTTGATCTTCCTTGCTCCAATACCGAATGATCTCGTACCTAATGTTACTCACCTTCGTCCTTCTACGCCGAACGCCTTCGTCACAGGATTGCCGGGGTTAATCCGTTATTCCGCCTTCTCGATGAGCGTCTGTGTTTTGACGACGGTGTGCTCGTCGGGAAAGGTGTGAAACGAGGACAGCAGAAGGCAACCGGGCCGGGCTTCCACGGAAATAAAGCCTAAGGGCGCCAAAGCCATGCGGAAGGAACTATTGAAGTGATACAGCAGCCCGCGCTTGGCGCCGTCGGCCACGATTTCATCGTGAACGTGAACGAAGATTTCCGGAGGCAGAACTTCTACTTGAAAGCTTGATTGATAGGTGATGCCGTGAAGCAGATTGAGGTTGTCGGTATGTTCGCCGCGGATGCGGTGATGGAGCAAGCGACGGCCTTCGGGCAGAGGTTGGTCTTGAGCGGCGGCCACTTCGGTCAACTGGAAATGCGGGTTGCTCCAGGAGAGGACATGCCCGGTTCGGGTAATCCAGACGTTGAGTTCGTAGTTTTCGCGTTGGACCTTGCGTGCCGCGAGGATTTCAAACAGCTCGGGATGGACCGGCCGGCCGTAAAGCCGGAAAATCAGGTCGCTGACCCGAGGTCGAAGGGATGAGACGCTCATGGGGACGCACGTAACGGTTGCTCCGAGAAATCGGCCCAAAACCTACACGATTATAGGTCGCCTTGGGACCGGTCACAATGCGTCTTGTGGGGATATGGAGAATAAGCGGGGCAGGGAAGAGAAACGGCCATGGCGGAAGCCGCAATAGCAAAAGGCCGGGGAGAACCGATCAGGTTCTCCCCGGACCCTCATTCTAACCAGAGTGCTCAGCCGATCTGACAAGAATACCTGGCCTGGTTGCCGGCTCCAAGAGTCAACCGGGCGGCTGACGC
The DNA here is from genome assembly GCA_045802525.1 of Gemmataceae bacterium. Taxonomy (GTDB): domain Bacteria; phylum Planctomycetota; class Planctomycetia; order Gemmatales; family Gemmataceae; genus JBJMQT01. The sequence continues at coordinate 6,737 of JBJMQT010000155.1, read as the reverse complement.
ATTACTTCTGGACAACGCTGTCCGAGGGCATGTCGATCTGGACGGGGGTTTCTTGGCCGGCCCGAACCGTAACGCGCTTGCTGGCGCTGACGGTTTTGCCGTTGCGAAGCATTTCCGCCTGGAGATCGTAGTGGTATTCCTTGCCGGCATTCAGCGTCGGGGAGACGAAAACGCGGGTGGCGCCGGTCGAAGTGGTGGTCGCGCCGTCGACAGTCAGCTTGGCCTCGGCGGGCAGGCTGACGATGAGGGTAGCGGGAGCGTTAATACGAGCTTCTTCTTCCTGCTTGGGCTTATCTTCCCTGGGCTTGGGCATTTCCTTAGCGCCGCCGGGGGGCGGAGGGGGAGGAATCATATCGCCGCCTGGGCCGGAAACGGGCGCGCCGTAACCGCCGCCGTAGCAAGCGCCGCCGCCGTAGCAAGCTCCACCGCCGTGGCAAGCGCTGCCGCCGTGGCAGCCGTGGCCGCGATGATGACGTTCACGATGGTGACGTCCGCCGCCGTGGCAAGACTCGCCGCCGCTGCAAGCATAGCCGCCCATGCAGCTAGAGCCGCCATTGCAGCCGTGGCCGCGATGGTGGCGTTCGCGATGGTGGCGTCCGCCGCCGTGGCAGCTTTCAGCAACCATGCCGGTGCAACCGCCGTTGCAACCGTGGGCGGCAGGAGCTTCGGCCCCATTGCTGATAGCCATTAACAAAACAACGCTGTACATTCCGAAATCCTCCTTCAAGACAATAATTGATACAACCCACGTACACACGAAAAAGCAAAAACCCGGAGCCGTTGGTTCTAAGGTTGGGCAGAAGAGGATTTCACCTTTCTGCTCCGACGAAACGGTGCGATTGCGTTGAATAGTAAAGTTGGTTAAATGGGGAGTCAACTACAAACTGGGTATCCTGCGGTAATTCTGACGAAGGTCACAGTTCCGCAGCCTTCCCCTTCGGCATATTTATTACAACAGTACTCGCTTGATGCATGGAACATTCGGTCCGCGTCGCTTCCCAAAAAGCGGTAGTTGAACTGTTCTATTTCAAAATAGGCTAATTGGGTAGTATGGCGCGAGGAAAATAGTGAGTTGAGGCCGCAAGTGCCTCTCGAAGCGGGGTTTGCGCGTTTTGGCTAAGGAGGGCAGCTATCTTCGGCCAATAAATACGTTAGTGCGTCCTCAACGCTTGAAATTGGGGTTCATGGATTCGGCATGGTGTCAAGAAATCAGCGTGAAGCGGCGCTCACGGAGTCACGCAGACCGGACGCACATGAAAAGGGCGGACATGCATGGTTTACGGGTCCGCTTGCCGCGCAAGAACTGCACTCGTGAACGTTTTCTATCGAAACGCTTGGAGAGGGAATAATCAAAAACAGCGGAGGATTCTGCTGAACCTCCGTAGCTTGCCTTAGCGTGAATCGGTTATTCTTAGGAGTAGATCCTTCTCTTCGCTCACTCCCATCATTCTCGATCTCAGCGACGGGTCGCGCTTGCCGCGGCCGCGCATCGCAGGAGTTGGAACTAATGGCGCAGAATGGCACGGCTTCCCCGGTGACCGGCAGCTGGCTGCATTTCAATCCGTGGATGCTGCTTTTCAGTAGCCTCGTTTTGGGAGCGATCGCTTTGGGGGTTCGCTATCTTGCCCCAGAGGCAATCGTGCCCTTACGAGCATTTTTGATATTCGGATCATGCCTTGCTGCTGGAGGCGCCATAAGTCTGCGGATGCAATCGGCGTCTTGGGATTTTGAGGAAAGAACGCGCACGGCCGCCTTGGTCGTCGGGGCCGCTCTCATCGGAATAGTCAATTACCTGGCAATGGATTCGGAATGGGACAGCCTTCGCCTCGCGTTGCGCGTGTTCATTGTTGTCGGTTTCGCGGGGTCGGCAGTTATCTTGCTTTCCCGCGTTTTTCAGCGCATCGTGATCAGCTTACTGCTTGTCTTCCATTTCGCGGGTATCCTCTCGGCCGTGACGTCGGTGGCTCCGCCCAACTCGACGGCCCCGTGGATCAGCATCCAAATGTGGACAAGGGTCTTCCGTCCTTATCTTTACTTCATGTATCTGACCAACGCGTACCATTTCTATTCACCGGACCCCGGGCCGGCCACGTTGCTCTGGTTCTATGTGAAGTTCGAGGACGGCACCGGCGAATGGTACCGCCTGGCCGATAAGAAAGACTTCGGCACGCGTCAAGAATATCAACGCATGCTGGCCATTACGGAAAGCACAAACCAAGTCACGGCCCAGTTGCCGCCGGATAACATTTGGGATGCCAAAGTGCTGGCCCGCAAGAACGCCGGCAACTTCAATAAAGAACAGATTCCCCTATCGCGCGACTATGCGATTGGCACCCAGTATCGGGAGCCCAACATCCAGTCCCGGGACATGACGGCCTCCTACGCTCAGTACGTGGCCAACCATTATCATTCGCAGAAAGATCCTAACCTCAAGGTCAAGAGCGTGAAGGTCTACCGTGTCATCCACATCATCGTCAACGGCGACAGCTTGGCGGAAGGAATTGAACCGTGGGACCCGACGCTTTACTTGCCCTATTATCACGGCGAATTCAACTCCAGCGGGGAAATACTCGACCGCGAAAGCCCGTTCCTCTATTGGCTGATCCATACGGAGGCCAAACCGAAACCGGATACGCCGGCCCGCTATTTGACGCCCGGCAAAAGGCCTCCTTCCAAGTATCTCGATTACGTCTATTACTGGCAAAAGCATGCGGAGACGACAGGGCCTGATCCAGTGAAAGACTAAAGATTGTGCAGAAATAAATTGGTTATTGAGAGGCCATAGTCAGCAATATTTGGCCCTAGCCGCCTATTCCTTCCAAGGAGACAGGGTATGAGGCAAGCCTCCCCCCGGAACCTCGAATCCCGTATCACCATCAATCCCTCCTCATCCAGCGGTTCTTCCCCCTGGCAAGCCTGGACCCGGTTTTGGTTCTCTCTCGGAGATCCCAGTACGCTCGGCTTCATGCGCATTTGTACCGGCCTCATGGTGCTTTACGTTCACCTGAACTACACCGGCACGCTCCATGCTTTTTTCGGCGAGGACGCCTGGATCAACCTCAAAACGGCCAATGAGTATCGCCACGATCAACCGTGGTGGGAGACCCCGCTAGAAGGCTGGACCCAAAGCGACGAAGAAGGCGACAACGATAAGAAGGGAGAGCTCCGCCAAGACGAATTGGACTATATGCAGCGCTGGGCCGGCAACCCGCGCTATACGCTGGCCAAGGGCACGCCGATCACGTCTATTTGGTTCCACGTTGTCAATCCTCAGTGGATGACCGCCGTGCACATTGGCATTTTGATAACGATGGGCCTATTCACGATCGGCTTCTGCACCCGCATCACGGCAATCCTGACCTGGTTGGCGGCACTTTCCTACATTCAGCGCTCGTGGGCTACGCTGTTCGGCATGGATACGATGATGAACATCCTGCTGATTTATTTGATGATCGGCCCCTCGGGCGCGGCGTTCTCGGTGGATAGCTGGCTCAAGCGCCGCCGCTTGGCCAAAGAAGGGCACGGCCTGCCTCCGGGGGTGCATCCGGTGCCCGCCCCTTCGGTATTGGCCAACTTCGCGACCCGTCTCCTGCAGATTCACTTCTGCATCATCTACCTCGCTTCGGCTACTTCCAAGCTGCAAGGTTCATCCTGGTGGAGCGGCACCGCGATCTGGGGCGTCGCTGCTAACTGGGAGTTCAATCCCATGGACGTGAGCCTTTATCTCAACCTGGTGACCTTCCTGGCCAAGCATCGGCTGCTCTGGGAAATCGCCATGACTTCGGGCGTTCTCTTCACCCTGTTCGTCGAACTGGGCTTCCCGTTCTTAGTTTGGAATACGCGCCTCCGGCCTTATATGATCATGGGCTCCGTCATGCTGCACATCGGCATCGGAACCATCATGGGCTTGGCCACGTTTAGCCTTATGATGCTGATCATGGTCATGGGCTTTATGCCCGGATCGGTGACGCGTTGGGCCGTTTATGGAGCGTGGGATTGGCTGCGCGGCTTGACTCCGGGCCAGATCGAGGCGGAGCCGGCTGTCGCCTCAGCGGGTGTGCTGAGTTTGCGGAAACATTGAGCAAAGCGAATAAAATAGGAAAGCGCAAGCAAGCGGGGCCGCAACAGCGGCCCCGCTTGCTTTTTTTACGACTGATTAGTGTTTATGCCCACCGCCGTGCGCCGATCCACCGTTCGCATGTCCCGCGGACGACGCCGCATGGGAAGTCGGCGTTGACGAGTGAAATGTTGCTGCCGGCCGTGCACTGGGCGCATGGTAAGTAGGCGCTACGTGGAAGTCGGAGACGGCAGGCGCCCTCCGAACGGCAGCGGCGTGGCTTATCGGCGCAGCCGAATGAAACGCAGAACTCGGGGATGCCGGTCGCGTGAACGAGGACGCACCAACGTTGGGCGCCGCGTGGAAAGCCGGCGCTTGGTGCCGCGTGATATCCGGCAACGCCGACCGTGAAGAAGGCGTCATCCCGCGAAAGGAAGGCGCCGTGCTCCGTGTCGCCGGGGTCGAGAAGCTCCGGCCCCCGTTAGATAGAGGCGACATGTTACTCGCCTGCGGCTGCCAGGGCGCCGTGCGGGTTATCGAACGATCGAATCGGCTGGTAGCTTCCGGGCTGCCAAAGTTGGATCGGCTTGAACCATTCGTGAAAGCTGAGCCGTTTCTTCCGAATTCCGATTGGAAGGTCGAAAGCTGCTGATTGCCGAACGATCCCTTTCTCCCGACAGGCGCGGACCGGCCGAAACTCTCTGCCGGCGTACTATCTCTAGCCTGTGGTCGGGGCAGGGGGGAAGCGGAGCGACTATTAAAGCTCGTCCGGCCAGTAGTAGGAACGTTCGTCAGCGAAAGCGCCGACCTTCCGCTCGTCAGCGGCCTCCCTGCTCGCTCCAATCCTTGTCGCTGCTGTTGCAGATCTCTGAACTGCTGGCCTTGGCGGGTGAACGAAGCCACCTGGTTCGAATTGAGCCTCGTTAAGCGGAGATTGTTCTGCGCTTGCGAAAGCGGGCGCACAACGCTGAGCGCATTGGCGTTGACGTTTCTCCCATTGCGGATTAGCGCGTTTTGCTCAGCAAAGGTGCGCGGCAGCCTCGGCAGATCGCCGTTTACTCTGCCTTGATACGTGTTAACCAGCCCGCGATACCAACTCCGGTCGCCGCGATGCTGCCAGCCGTAGTAACTGAACAGCGGATCATAATGACGTCGACCGTAGGCAAACCAAGGCTGGAAGCCCAATCGGGAGTAACCCACGCCGTAGTAATCGCCGAAGTAGTAATGCGACCAGAAAGGCCTTACCCACAAGGCCGACAGGAGACTATCCCAGGGCACGTAATAACGCGGGCGGTAGAACCAACCCGGGGTCGACCAAAACGGCTGAGCAAAGGAAACCGGTGCGAACAGCAGGCCGCGATCTTCCAGAGGATAGTCCCAATAGCCATTGACAAAAACGTAGCCGGCCGGCGTGTATACGTATTGGGCCGGGGTCCACACGTAACCCGGCTGAGCGTTCGTCCAATATCCGGGCCGCCAGTTGTATTGCGACGAGTTGTATAACCAGGCGCCTGGAACGTAGATGCTGTTGTCGTCCGGAGCGGGTGTCGAGGGGCCGTTATCGAGAGAGTCCGGAGGCGCATTGAGATATTGCACCTGATCCTGCGCCGCCGGCGCCCAGAAGCCGGCTATCCATTCCCAACCGCCGTCTTCCTTGGCCCAGTGGCCGGGGACCCATTTCCGGTCCGGCGGCGGCACCCGCCAAAAACCGCTGACCCAGGTGAAGTCGCTACGGTCCGAATCCCAGGTCCAATAACCGGGAATCCAAACCACATTGTCGCCTTGCGGTTTTTCATCCGGAGGCTGCTCGACAACGGGATCCGGCGGTTGTTTGGGAATAATTGGCCCCGCCTGGGGCGCGCTGTCGGTCGGCTGAGCATAGGCCTCGTGAATCGGACCGCGCGCCTGCACGGTCACGTCGTCGGTTGGAATCTCCTTTAGGTCAGGAGGGGCATTCTGCGCGAAAAGCGCCGCCGGCCAAAGAAACGCGGCGGCCAAGACGGCCCAACGCCCGGCTTTATATAGGTGAGTATTCATGGTGAGGAGTCCTTAAGTTACTGTTCCGATTGTTCTCTACTTATATTTTACGCTGTACCTATCCTCTGCAAATGAAACGCCGGTTGGGGTGGATCTTGCGCCCACTGGATGAGAAAGATGATGCGCAAAAGCAGGCAGAAATGCTCTTGGAAACGCTCAGGGAATGGAAGCGGCAGGCGAGCCGTCAGCCTCTATGACAGCCGAAATTCGAGTGCCATATAACAGCTCGGCCGGGGGGACCGCGTTCAAGGCTTTAGGCGCCCAAAGCTTCTAGAAATCAAAGGGGGCCAGGCCAAATGCGGGGCCACCTTTGTCCGACGCTGGCCACCTTCAAGCCCGACTTTGGCCACCTTCGAGCCCGACGTTGGCCACCTTTGAATGAGAGACACCCAAGACAACGAAAGTGCGCAAGTCGGCATCAGGTGTTCAATTATTGATCACCCTCTGGCGCGCGGGCGGTGCACCACAGTTGGCTATAGACGAGTGTAGAGGGGGATGCCTCAATAGGCGGATTAGGGGCAAATGTGGTATTTGCCGAAGCCGCGATGTAGGAGGTCATCCCCATGAGAAGAAAAGCCTACCGAGCGACGCGTGTCAAGGATGTGGAGGTAGCGCGGTTGACGGCGGATAAAGCCGGCGAACC
>JBJMQT010000154.1:0-32468 GCA_045802525.1 Gemmataceae bacterium | reverse complement strand
GCTTGCCCATATCGATGCCCACGCTCACCGGTTCGCCGGCTTTATCCGCCGTCAACCGCGCTACCTCCACATCCTTGACACGCGTCGCTCGGTAGGCTTTTCTTCTCATGGGGATGACCTCCTACATCGCGGCTTCGGCAAATACCACATTTGCCCCTAATCCGCCTATTGAGGCATCCCCCTCTACACTCGTCTATAGCCAACTGTGGTGCACCGCCCGCGCGCCAGAGGGTGATCAATAATTGAACACCTCTGGCGGCCACGGTATGGCGTGGCCGCCTTGGGTTAGAAAAGAGGCCGAAGAGGGTGAGAAGCTCTACCTTCGTGCACGCGAACGCTAAGCCCGGTAGGCGAGGTTCGCCACACTTGTATTTACACCGCCGGCTGCTTCGGCGTAGAATCAGCCCCTCTTAACTCCAATGACGGAGATCCAATCTTTGCAGGAAGCGCGTGAACCAGGAGGGTTCCGCCATGTCTTGTCCTCTTTTTTTGGCCAGGCTGCTGGTCCGAACCCGGCTGGCAAATTGGCTGCCCTCGGTGCGCCGTCTCCTTGAGGGGGGTTCCGGCTTCTTACCGTATTACAGTGACCGCGTCTTGACGGCACCCGTCATGGGACTGAAGTCGGCGGCAAACCTCCTGGAGCGCCGTGCTGGCGACGCGGTCGATTTGGCGTTGGGGGAGCCGCACTTCGACCTGCTGCCTTCCGGCAGCACCAAGCTGCCGGCCGACCAGCGCGGCTGGCCCAGTCCGAACGGGCTTGCGGAATTGCGTGCCGCAGTGGCCGAGAAGCTTCAGGCCGATAACGGAGTTGCCGTCCAACCGCAGGACGAAGTGCTAATAACGCACGGCGCTGCCGGCGCCTTTTACACGGCGCTGGATAGTTTCGTTAATCCCGGCGATGGCGTGGTTCTTTTTGACCCGGCGTCGCCGCTTTTCGGGCTCGCCCTCAAGCACCGTCGCGCCCGGGTTCGCTGGATTCATGCCTGGATGGAAGAGGGTAGAACGCGTTTTCGGCTGGCCCAGTTGGCGCGTGCTTTGCGAGGGGCCAAGTTGCTGATCCTAAACACGCCGGCCAATCCCACCGGCGGCGTCCTTTCTTTGGACGATCTAGAACAGATCGCCTGGTGGGCCAATCGCCATGACGTTTTGATCTACAGCGATGAAGTGTTCGAGCGTTATCAATACGAGGGCGAGCACATTAGCATCGCCTCTCTGCCGGGAGCCGGTCGGCGGACGCTGACCGTTGGCAGCTTGAGCAAGGGGCACGCTCTGGCGGCGGCCCGGGTCGGCTGGCTTGCGGGTTGCCGGCATCTTGTTCGGCCATGCGCTGTGACGGCGGCGATGCAAGCTCCTTTCGTACCGACGCTCTGCCAGCAAATCTGCCTGACTGCCTTGAAGCAAGAGGGGAAGTATTTCGAACCGATTCGGGCAGGCTTTGAATATCGCCGCCGCTACGCCTTTGAGCGTTTGCAAGCGATGGGTCTAAACCCGGCATGGCCGGGAGGCGGCTACTTTCTCTGGATGCCGGTCTGGGATCGGGACATGAGCGGCGAGGTTTTCGCCGATCGCCTGCTGGCGGATAAGAAAGTCTTGGTGACGCCTGGCGACTTGTTCGGTCCAAGCGGCAAAGGCTATGTGCGGCTCAGTTTCGCGACCGAGGATGGAAGACTGCGCGAGGGGCTGAGGCGTCTGGCGGAGTTCGTCGAACCACATCAATTAGCGCCGGCATCGGAAAAACAGGCGGCGTAAAAACGTTTAGGGCCGTTGGAATACTGCCTTTAGGCGGCGCGTCGGCTGAGGCCCGAGCTCCAACGTGCGCCAACTCTGTTACACTTCCTATCCGTCAGTTAAAATCATCCGTTAAACAATTACGAATACTTCATCTCGCAAAGGACCATCCGTGAATCCGGCAGAATCGAAAATTTACATCGTCGGCATCGGGAACGACGGACTGAGCGGGTTGACGTTTCGCGCGCGGTCGCTGCTTTCCTCGGCCGAGCTAGTTCTGGGCGCTGAGCCGGTTCTTGACCTGCTGGCCGAACTGCCGGCCGAGCGGGTGCGGTTGGGATCTGATCTGGCCGAACTCGTTGGTTTATTGACGTCCAACTTGGGCAAGAAGCGCATGGTGATCGTGGCGAGCGGCGATCCGCTCTTTTACGGAGTCGCCCGCTATCTATGTGAAAAGCTCGGCAAAGATCGCTTTGAAGTGCTTCCCCACGTCAGCAGCATGCAGCTAGCTTTCGCCCGCATCAAAGAGAGCTGGGAAGAGGCCTATCTGACAAACCTTGCCTCACATCCGCTGGATGCCGTTGTCGACCGCATTCGAACCGCCGAGCTGGTCGGGCTATTCACCAGCGAGAAAGAGACGCCGCCGGTAGTCGCTCGGGCGCTCCTGGCGCGCGGGCTGGACTATTTTCGCGTCTTCGTGTGCGAAAACCTGGGTGCGCCGGACGAGCGCGTTACGCAAGGCGAATTGGGCGATATTGGGGAACTGGAGTTCGCGCCGCTTAACGTCATGATCCTCAAGCGCAAGGAAGGCCGGCCCGATCAGCCATCGGCCAGTCGCTTCGGACGGTTCGGCAACCCCGACGACATATTCGCTCAAAGTCAGCCCAAAAGCGGATTGATCACGCGCTCGGAAGTTCGGGCGATTGCGTTGGCCCAACTCAATCTGCGCTCGACGAGCATCGTCTGGGACATCGGGGCCGGATCGGGTTCGGTGGCGATTGAAGCCGCTCAACTCGCTCCTCAAGGCATGGTGTGCGCTATCGAACAGGACTTGGCCGATTACCATCTGATCGTTGCCAACGCTCAAACGTTTGGCGTACAAAATCTCAAAGCCGTCCACGGCTCCGCGCCGGCGGTCTTTGCCGGCCTGCCCGCCCCGGATGCCGTCTTCGTGGGAGGCGCCGGTCACGAGACCACTCGGTTGCTCGCTTCGGCCTACGAGGCCCTGCGACCGGGTGGACGCCTAGTCGCCAACGTGGCCACCCTTGAATCGCTTACAGCGACTTATGCGGCGCTCAAGCGCCTGGGTAAAAACGTTCAAGTATTGATGGTCAACATTGCCCAGGGCGTCGAGCAACTCGAGACTCTACGTTTCGAGGCAATCAATCCGACGTTTTTATTGATTGTCGGCAAGCCCTAACTTGCCGAATTCGCGATTCTACTTCATGTCTCCCTTCCCTGGATGCCGTAAGATAAAGATAGGAAGAGAATCAAAGCCCATGTGGGGTGGGCGCCTGAACCTTTGTCTCCCCAATTTGTGGCTTAGGCGTTTCGCTTAGCAAGAGGTTGTACCCAGCATGGCAAGCGAGAACCTTACTTCAGACGACAATGGGGCGGTCTTACTCGCCGCCCCCGAAGTCTGGACCGCCAACGAATCACTTGCTGCCGATAAATGCCTGGAAATCTACCGCATCATGGTGCGTGCTCGAGCCATGGAAGAGCGGATGATCAAAATGAGCAAGTCGGGTGAGGGTTACTTCTGGATAGGCGGGCCCGGAGAGGAAGCCTTCAACGCTTGTCTGGGACTGCAAATCAAAAAGGGACGCGGACCCGCCTTCGATTACCTTCACTTTCATTATCGCAATAGTGCCGCCTTGGTTGCCATGGGCATGCCTCTCCTTGACGGCTTGCGGCAAATGGCCATGACCGCCACCGATCCGCACTCCATGGGCCGCAACTTCCCCGGCCACTTTGCTAAGCGCGAATGGAATGTGATCCCGGTCACCTCGGTTATTGAAGTGCAATATGCCATGGCGCCCGGCACGGCGCATGTCCAGAAACGCTTCGGCGGGGACGGCATTACCATCGTCTGCGGCGGCGAGGCCGGCACGGCTGAAGGGGACTTCGCTTCGTGCCTCGTTTGGTCTACACGGCCCGGCCACGAGCTGCCTGTGTTGATTGTCGTCGAAAACAACGGCTGGGGAATTTCAACGTCAGCCTGCAGTCAGCATGGCGAGCGGCACATTATTGACCGAGGCAAAGCCTTTGGCATCCCCGGCGAAGTGTTCGACGGCAACGATCCTATCGCAAGCTGGCACGCGATCGCTAGAGCGGTGGAGTATTGTAGAATCCATCGTAAGCCATACCTGCTCGAACCGATGGTATCTCGCCTCTACGGACATTCATCGTCGAGCGGCGCTCACCGTGTCAAAAACGAGGTAGATTGCATTGCCCAGTTCGAACGCAAACTTTCACACAGCGGCATACTGGACAAAGTCGCCATGGAGCACGTCCATGTTGAGGCCGATGCAGAAATCGAAGCCGCCGTTGAGGTGGTCATGACAGAAGCCAGGCCCACGCCTGCGGATGTCGAAAAATACACCTACGCCGCCAGCCCCGTGGACCCGATATATCCCGGCGATTATACGGGGCTGCCGGATTAGGCAAGACGCAAAAGCAATTAGTAGAATCCGAATGGCCACTCTCGTTCAAGCCGTCCGCATGGCTCTACATTACGGCGAGGACCACCTCGGCGTTACCGACATTTTTGGCGAAGACGTTGGACCGCCTCTGGGAGGCGTCTTTACCGCGACACAGGGGCTCAAAACGGCCTGGAATTCCCCGCTTGACGAGCGTGGCATTGTCGGCACGGCGATGGGAATTGCCTACGCCGGCGGCCGGCCCGTGGCCGAGATTCAATTCTGCGATTATGGCTTCAATACCATTGACCTCCTGAAGGTCGCCGGCAATCAGCGCTGGGCGGGGGCGGGCAACTTTGAATTGCCAATGGTCCTCATGACGCCTAGCGGCTCCGGGATTCGAGGCAGCCTCTATCACTCGCATTCCTTCGAAAGCTGGGCCAGCCGGCTGGCAGGCTGGAAGATCGTTATGCCGAGCAATGCGCTGGACGCTTACGGCCTCATGCTTTCCGCTATTGCCGATCCGAACCCCGTCATGGTCTTGCTGCCCAAGGCGCTTTTGCGCGTAAGAGGACAACAGCTCTTGCCCGGTGAACCGGCCGATTCGGAAAAACTTAAGGAAATGATCGACGCCCCCGTAGGCGACCGCAGCGCCTGGCAGCCGCGCTGGCCAGACTTGCAAGAATACTTCGTGCCGCTGGGCGTGGCTTCCTTAGTCCGCGAAGGCAACGATGCAACAATAATCAGCTACGGCCGGACTCTGCCGCTTTGCTTCCAGGCAGCGGATGAATTGCAAAAGGAGGCCGGCCTATCGTTCGATGTCATCGATCTCCGCAGTATTTTCCCCTACGATTGGAAAATGATCACCGGCAGCGTCTTGAAGACCGGGCGGGTTTTGGTTGTCAATGAAGACACCGAGGTCACGAATTTTGGCGAGCATCTCCTGCGACGAGTCATTGACGAACATTTTTACGATTTGCTGGTCCGGCCGCGCGCTTTAATGGGCAAGCACGTACCCGGCATTGGACTGAACCAAGTCTACGAACAGAACACGGTCCCGCAGTTAGCCAACATCAAGACGGCGATGCAGGCGGTTGCCACGGAAGAAGCCTAACCCTTTACCGAAATTCACGGGTTCCCGACATGGCGGATTTTCGCATTCCTGAACTCGGCGAAGGCGTCTACGAGGCCGAATTCGTATCCTGGCTCGTCAAAATCGGCCAAACCGTCAAGCGCGGCCAGCCGCTAATGGAAGTCCTCACCGATAAGGCGACCATGGAAGTCCCTTCCCCCTTTGCCGGCACAATCGCCTCCCTCAATGCCGAGCCTGGCCGGAAGGTGAAGGTGGGTGAAGTAATCCTTACTTACGCATCAGCCGGCGAGACGCCGCCCGTGGCCGTCAAAGAACCAGAGGACCATAAGGCCAAGCCGCCTGCCAAGGAAACCAAGCCGGCTATAGCGCGCAAGAACGGCAACAGCACCTCTCTGCGAACCGCTACTTCGGCCATGCCGATCAAGGCCGCGCCCTCCGTTCGGCAAATGGCTCGCAAGCTTGGCATCGATCTCACTCGGGTCGGCGGCAGCGGACCTCAAGGCCGTATCCTAATCGAAGATTTGTCGAACTTTCTTGAGGCAAGGGAGCCGGCGAGTAGGAAACGTGAAACGCAACCTTCACCCGATTACGGCAGACCGGGCACGCGGATTAAGTTCGTCGGGTTACGCCGCAAGATAGCGGAACACATGGTCGAAGCGAAACAAACCGTTCCGCATTACACGTATGTTGACGAGTGCGACGTTACTGAACTGGTCAGGCTGCGCGAGTCGCTCAAGGAAACGTTCGCCGGGTCCGGCGTGAAATTGACTTATCTCGCCTTCTTCGTCAAGGCAGCCGTCGCGGCTCTCAAGAAAGTGCCGATCGTCAATGCCTCGCTTGACGAGAAGACCGAAGAAATTGTCCTGCACGACCGTTATCACATCGGCATCGCGACCGCCACGCCGGGAGGCTTAATCGTGCCGGTCGTTCACGATGCGGATAGGAAGGATTTGTTGGAGCTGGCTCGAGACATTGAGCGGCTGAGCAACGACGCCCGCACCGGTAAAGTAAAGCTCGAAGATCTGCGCGGCGGAACGTTTACCATTACTTCCGTAGGCAATATTGGCGGTCTTATCTCGACGCCGATCATCAATCTTCCCGAGGTCGGCATCCTCGGTCTCGGCAGGATCCTCAAACGGCCCGTGTTCGATGCGTCCGGCGCTATAAAGCCGGCGGACATGATCTATCTATCGTTCTCGTTTGATCATCGCGTACTGGACGGGGCAGTGGGGGCGGCGTTTGCCAACGCAGTTATCAAAAGCTTGCGAAACCCGGGAGCGCTTTTGCTCTCCGGTTCTCTAAATATCGTTTAGCGGCAAGGCCGGCGCGCTCCAACGAGTTCGACGAGAGCTTAAACCTATAAGAATCAGTGGTCGCTTGAGGATTCATCGCGCAATAGCTGCGGCAACGCTTCCCGGGCCAATCTTTCGGAAAAGACGATTGCCCCGGACGGAAAAAGATGGTGCGAATCCATAAAGCCGTCGTCGCCGACCCAATTGCGAGCATTGATGATTGTCACGCCGGAGTCCTTCATTTCAGCCAAGAATGACTCCACCTGGGCCCAAGAAGCAGGTGAATACCAGCTCTGGAACTCCGCGCCTTCGGGCATTACGACGAAACCAACTTTGACATGCTCGCGCTTGCCCAATTCCGCAATTTCTCGGAGGGCCTTGCAAGCCGGGCCGCCCAGGTGAAAGTCTTCCAGACACGAGCCGTAGTCCAGGCGAGCATAGTCCGTGGCTTTGCGTCGGAACTCGGGCGTCGTGAATTGGACGGGCGGGTTGACCCAGCCGGAAGCATCGCAGGCGCGGAAGTAATCGTGGCGCTCCTTCCAGCTAAGCCAAGCAGGCCTGAACAGGCTCATCATGGCAAAGCGATGGGTATACCAGGGGAAAACCCATTCCAGCCACCATTGCCGTTTCCATTGCTTGGCAGGCGCCCCGTACTGAGCCATGAGGGAAAGTTCGCTCAGCCACAATCGATCCACCGGCGTTCGTTGGATCTCGGGATTACGTCGTTCGTCAGTCAAGATTGCGGGCAAGATTTCAACGAGCACTAAATCGGGACGAACGCCTTCGGCCAGTACCCGCTTCAGCAAGAGCAACTGAGCCAAAGGTCCATACCCGTGAATGCCAAAATTGAAGACGACCGTCGGTCGGCCTGTTATGGGCGCGAGGTGTTCCTCGGCGCATTGCCCGCGCAGCCCGAATGCTGTGCGCGAACTGCCGAACATGACGACCGTCAACGGCTTGACGTCAGCGTCGATAGTGCGTTGGCGCAGGCGTACCAGCTTATTGGCGTAATCGGGATCGCGGAACTGGGGCAAGCAAGTCTCAATGGCGATCGCCAGGCTAAGTTGGAGCGCAAGGAAAGCGCCGGCACCCCAGGCGAGAGATTGCCGGGGTCGAAACCGCCGGGAATAGACGAGAGGCGCTGCCCATGGAAAGGAAGCCGGCGGGCCTACTTGATCAGCCTGTTGCGAGACCAGCGCGATCAACTTGAATCCCCAAAAACCCGGCTTAGAACTGGAAATAGATGAACGCCTTGCCCGTGTCCGGCGCCAATACGAAGGTTATGGAGAGCAGAATGGCATAGCCAAATCCCAGCGCCGGCGCCGGCAGCCGAGGCGCCAACTTTTGCCACCAGCCTTTTTGCGCCACGAAATGACAAAGGATCAAGACGGCGAGGGTCGCCCACAGACTACTTTTGGCGATCAAGACGCCTTGCCCCGCGTGGGGTATGACCATGCGGTGCAAGATGGTGGCTGCCCCCGCAAATGTTTTCGAACCGAAGAATACCCAGCCGACGCACACGCTCAGAAAAGTAGTGAGCAGGCATAGGAGCGCGCCAGGCGGACTTTGCAAAGCATAATCAAGACGCTGCCTCGGCTTACAGAAAGCGCGAAACGAACGGTGCACAATTAGAAAGAGGCCGTGCAAGATGCCCCAAACGATGAACGTCCAACTGGCGCCATGCCAGAGCCCGCCTAGGGCCATCGTGATCATGAGGTTGCGATTTGTCTGCCAATTGGAGCCACGGCTGCCGCCCAGCGGAATGAAGAGGTAATCCCGCAGCCAACTGGACAGCGAGATATGCCAGCGCCGCCAAAATTCGGAGACGTTGGTCGCGAAATAAGGCATGTTGAAGTTTTGAGCCAGTTTATAGCCAAGCAAGTGCGCCGTCCCCAAGGCCATATCCGTGTAGCCGGAAAAATCGCCGTAAATTTGCAAGGCATAGGCAATGACAGCTAGCCAAGTCGCCGTCGTGCTGAACTGGCCGGGATCATCGAATACGGGTTTGACGAAATATTCGCCCAGGCGGTCGGCGATGACAAGCTTTTTGAACATGCCCATCAAGAAAAATTGAACACCGAGTTCCATACGCGCCCAGTTCCAGCGCTTAGTGCGGCGCGTTTGCGGCAGGAAATCGCGCGAGCGAACAATAGGTCCGGCAATCAAATGTGGGAAAAAAAGAATGAACAGCATGAAGTTGGCGAGGTTGCGCTCGGCAGGGACCTTGCGGCGATAAACATCGATGGTGTAATTGATCGCTTCGAAAGTGTAAAACGAGATGCCAAACGGCAAAATGACTTGGAGCAACGGCATCGAAGCAGACCATCCGGCCGCATGGCACGCATCTTCGATGGAGCGCAAGAAGAAATTGGCGTATTTGAAATAGCACAAGAGACCCAGGTTCACGACCAAGCTCAAAATCAACATCGCCTTGCGGCGGAAATCCGACGCGCTGCCTTCCATGGCTCGAGCCAGGAGATAATCCAGCATCGTGGTGAATGTGATGAGAATGGCGAGCCATTCATTCCAGCAGGCGTAGAAGGCGAAACTGGCGGACAAGAGCAGGTAAACCCGGGCCCGTTTCCAGGGCAGGATCCAATAGACGATGAATACGCAAGAGAAGAAGGCCGCGAAAGGCAGGGAACAAAACAAGAGGGTTTCGGGCTTGGGAATCCAGGAAGGGAGGTAGCTCTTGAGGGAGATGTTCTCAAGTTGGTTGATAAAGGGAATTAGGCCCACAAACATGGCTTCCTGCCTGATTGATTTTGGTGTGCCCGAACTAGAGAGCTGGTGCGCGAGGCAGATCCCTGCCTTTACTCGCGCCGAGCGTGGTGCAGATTAATCAAACGGGCCAACCGGTCAATCCCGACTCGTTTTTTTAGACTGGACAGCCGGCCCACGATCCGGCTCAGCCGCCGGTCCAAGCCGTACCTGTTAGATAGGCATTACCCCAGAATCCGAGTCCATCGGGCGCGGTGATACGCGATCTTCTCGGCATTGGACATTTTGCTGAAGTCGGTTACGCCATTGCTGCTGGCATGGTCCTCGGGGGCCGGCGCCTGGGATGCCGGTGGGCAAGAGCATTCGGCGTGCTGAGAACCGTTTGCGGCTGGTTTTTCGACTTTACAAGAACAACTCTTCTGCGAGCCGGCGGCTGCCTTCATTGGTTTCGGCAATTTAACCGGAAAGCTAATACTGACGGCGTTGCCGCCGTAGCTCATGACGCTAGTTTGCAGGACCATATCGTCTTGCAAAGACCGTTGCGGCTTGATGCCGAGGCTCTGTAAAACCCCGTGATAAGCGCGTACCGCTTCCTCGGCCGTCACTTCGCCGTCGGCGATGTAGCGTAGCAGGTGAATGAAGGCAAGCTGATTTTCCGCGTTGTTGATTTTTCGGCCGTAAAGAGCGACGCGAGCGCCGTATTTCTTCGCCTCGCTCAAGAGTTTGAACGCATCGTAGGTTGTGCCCGCGCCACCGCCGAGAATGCCGATGATCAAGTGCGGATCGTAGCGGACGAGTTCCTCCATGGCTTTCGGACCATGATAGACTATCTTGAGAAAAAGTGGACGGCCTGCCGCGGTGACGCCGGCGAGGGTGCGGGCAATGGCATCGTTAATGAAACTCGGAAGCTTCTCCGGATCGACGGCATTTGGGTGATTTGGATCGAAGACTTCCAGGAAATGGCGAAACCCTTTGCGTTCCGCCTCAAGACGAAATTCCTTGTAATTCTCCAGGGCGTCGCGATCGGGCCCCGTTTTGTTGTTAAAGGTGATGCTATAAAGGCCCAGGTTGACGCCTCGCTGTCGTTCCTCCGGCGTGCAATCGAGATGGCCGCATTGGATGTGATCGAGCGATGCGGAGCGAAATGGCAGCGACGGATCGGCCAGGTACTTGCCTCCGCGAAGGACGTGCACATCCGTCGTATCATTGGCGCGAGCGGCCGGCGTTATGGAACTGTTATCGAAAAGGCGCTTGATTTGAGTAAGGACTTCACTGGTGCTCGCTGACATGAGCATGATGTCGACAAGCTGTTGTTTCACGATCTGCTGGATTGTCGCTCGATATTCGGCCAGTGTGCGATAACGCAATTCGCCGGAATGCGCTTCAGGAGACAAGCCTGGCGCACCGATGCCGAACGCCATATCCGCATCCTTGGCATCGGCAAGGATAAAATCCTTACAGCCGGATGGATCGGCGTGAATGCGGGACAGCTTTTGATCCAGAGACTTCATTTTGAACGAATACGAAGGCAACTGAGTAATGAAGAACGAACAATGAAGAACGAACAATGCAGGCTCAGGAATTCTTCCGGGCGGTTGCGAGGGACTTGGAAAGAATTGCCGTCTGTTGATCGGCTTCTCCACATAATGATTCGATCCTTTTTGGTTTCATTAGTTGAGCGCGATTTATTAGTTGTAGCCAATAGCGCGATTCACGTAGCTCTTTCCATGTCACCCCGAGCTTATGAACGAAATCGGCTCGACTTCAGCACCTCGCGCTTCCTCGTAGTTGGCACCTGGCGAAGTGCCCGATCTTAGTAGCTGTCCGCTTACATGCCGTCCTGCTTGTGATTTCGGCAATGCTTGAGCAAGCCGAATCACTCGCACAGCGTAATCAAGCAAACGATCGGAAATATCATCGCCTTCCACTTCGAGCCTTCCATCGATGCAATTTGTTAATTATTAATTGTTCGTTCTTCATTTTTCATTTCTTGATATGGAGACATTCTCCAACAACAAGTTTCCTTGTCTAGTTTCGGGACCAAGCAGTGCGGGGAATGCCGCGTCTATTAGGTCGGGCAGCGGGTGCGCCTCCGATACGCGTCTCCACTTGGTCAATAATCTCCCGAAGCACCTTTGCCGAATTCTGCACGCCAAGCCGTTCTTTCGGGGTTAACGGTAACTCGATGTGTTGACGCGCGCCGCCGCAGCCCACAATGGTTGGAATGGACAGACATACGTCGCGAACGCCATACAGCCCTTGCTGTAACGTCGAAACCGGAAGAACCCGCCGGCTGTCTTGAGCCAAGGCGTGAACGACCTCGCGAATTGACAAACCGACGCCGAAGCCCGAGCCCCCCTTGAGTTTGATGAGCGTTGCGCCTGCCGTCTTCGTTTCCTCAAAAACTTCTCTTTGCACGACCGGGCTAAAGCCAGGCCACCGCTCAAGGGGAAGGCCGGCTATCGTTGCGCTCGACCAGATCGGCACCATGCTGTCGCCGTGCTCGCCGAGGATCATCGCCTGAACTTGAGTGGCCGGCACTTTTAAGCGCTTGGCCAAGGTGCTCCGAAAGCGCACCGTGTCCAGCTGGGTCCCCAGGCCAATGACCCGCTGCCATGGAAGGCCGGAATGCTGGACGGCCAAATAAGTGAGCACATCAACCGGGTTGCTGACAACGACCAGGCAAGCATTTTGCTTCAAACCGGCCGTTTTGACTTGGTCGAGCAAACCAAGGAATAAGTCAACATTACGATTGATGAGATCAAGCCGGCTCTCGTCGGGCTTGCGGCGGAGGCCGGCCGTAATCACGATGACATCACTCGACGGAATGTCGCTCATGTCGCCGGCGGCGATGCGCTGGTCCGAAACCAAACAAGCGCCATGGAGAAGATCGATAGCCACTCCTTGAGCTGTCTCTTTGTTGGCGTCGATCACGCACAGGCTGCTGACCACTCCACCGCATTGCATGGCGTAGGCCGCCATGCTGCCGACTAAACCGCCACCGCCGATAATAGTGACTTTCATAGTGTTTGCCGGAAAGGAACCACTGACGTGAGCGGAAAGAAGGAACATCGAAGAGTATTCAGTTATTGCTGTCAGCTTTCAGCCATACTCTCTTCACTTGGCCAGCGCAGCCATGACCTGCTCGGTAACTATCTTTACTAATTGATCGACATCGGGAGTCTTGGCTGTGTGCCCGTTGGCCCTTGTTGCAGCGATCTTGGGCTCCTCGGAGTAGCCTCGACCAAAGGAATCGTTGGCACACAAGTCACAGTTATCCCCTTTATGAAAGCGCTGATCGTCGTAGCCAATCCGCTTTTTCAGATCAAGCAGTTCCTTGGTTTGCTGCTTGTTGAAGTAATTCACCTGACCGATTTGTTTGGCCAGGATGAGGATTCGGCAATAGGCGTCGATGATTTCACTATTCCAATAAGCCTTTTCCAGGTCGGGGCCGAATGTCACGGTGCCATGGTTAGCCAGGATGATCGTGTTCGCGGATTTCAATATAGGTACGATGGTGTCCGCGAATTTTTGAGTGCCCGGCGTCTCGTAAACGGCCGTGGGCACTTCGCCTAAAAAGACCTCGACTTCGGGCAGAACGCAATTGGGCACCGGCTCTCCCGCGACCGCGAAGGCTGTCGCATGCGGCGGATGGCAATGGACGACCGCTTTCACATCCGGCCGATGCTTGTAAACCGACAAATGGAGGAGAATCTCACTCGACCGCTTGCGCGTGCCGGCCAGTTGTTTGCCTTCGTAATCAACTTTGCAGATATCCTCAACCTTGAGGAAGCCCTTCGAGACCATTGTCGGCGAACATAAAACTTCGCGGTCGTTGAGCCGGAAGCTAATGTTGCCATCATTCGCGGCGGCGAAACCTTTGGCATAAACGAGGCGGCCGATGTGGCAGATCTGTTCCTTAAGTTTGAATTCATTCATATTTAGCTTTCAGCCTTTAGTTTTCAGCTTTCAGCCGTTCAGATTGTGAATCAAGCCGACAAGCATCTTCTTGACCTCGATTACATCCGCAGCGAGTTTTTCAAGCTTTTCACTGAGCAAATAGCCCAAATCGCGCGCAAGGAGCAGGAGGTGTTCGAGTTGCGAGCCCGCTCCCGTAGCTGCCGACAAAGCCTTGCGAAACTCTAAATCGGTTCCCCGGCCGCAACCATCGGCCACGTTTAGCAGGAATCAAGGATGCCGTGCGCCGCAACTGGAAGTCCAAAGCGCTCATCGGGCGGAAAAGCCGTTGTAGCCTGATAAACGGCCAACGTGAGAGCATGAGCCTTTTGCCAAACCTTGAGATTATGAAAGTCTTGCATGGCTGATGTCTGATAGCTGTTAGCTGATAGCTAAATGATCCAAAAGGCATGCGCAATAGGCGTCCACAGGTTTTCTTTCAGGATGAAACGGCGCCGCGGCTTCGGCGCCCTCGCTAATGCCTACCCGTTGACCGTGGCCGGCACCCAGCTCATCGACGATCACAAAATCTTCGCCATCGGGCGAGCCATTGTTCTTCAGGGCTCCAAGGCTAAAGGGAACTCCCACGATCCATCGCTTTCCGACTAACGAAGGATGAACCCGCGACAGAGTTACGGTGCCAAGGACTTCCGCGATGCGCACAGTGCCCCCTTTTCAATCCGGCAACCCCAGCACAAACCAGCGGGCCGGCGAATTTTTCGCGCCCACCAACCGGCGCGCCTCGGCACCGTCGTTGCATAGAATCACGCGGTCGCCGTTCCCCGCTCCCAGTCTGTCAATGGCCAACAGCGGCTCTCCGTCCGCCTGCCCATCTTCGTTCAACAGTTGCACAACCAACAACCGCCAACCCACCAGGCTGACATGTTTAGTCGAAGACACGGCATGGCCGACGATACGACCGATTTGCATAGTGAAATTCTCTAAAGCACTCGCATACTTTTCACGGTGGTCGATCGCCGTTGCCGCGTGAAGGTAAGCGGCGTCGTAACTCCTTCACCCGTGGGCGTCGCAATGCTGAAGCTCAAATAGCCTTCCCCGCCGCTGCCCAGCCCGGCCATGCTGGGTCCGTTCTGAATGTACAACGACGTATCCAGCTCTTTGCCCATGCGCGTAATCGTATCGACGTTCCTTGAATGGATGACAGCCGTGTGCTTAAAGCCATGCTCATATTTCTTGGCCAGCGCAATGGCTGAGTCCACGTCGGGCGTGCGGACGAAGGGAACGAACGGCATCATCTGCTCGTGATCCACGAAAGGATGGAATTCGTCGGTCTCGCCAAAAAGCAGTTCCGTATCCGCCGGCACGGTTAGCCCAGCAGCCTTGGCCAGCACGGCGGCATCCTGACCGATGAGATCCTTATTGACCATATCCTTGCCCTTATCTTCTTTGACGAAAGCGGCCTTGGTTAGAGCCTCGACCTGTTTAGCGTCGAGTTTGACGGCTTTATTCCGAGTCATCGCCTCGCAAAGCTCGTCGAATATCGAGGCCACCGCGAAGACTTCCTTTTCGCCAATGCAAAGCAAATTGTTGTCATACGCTCCGCCAGCAATGATTGATTTGGCGGCATTGTCAAGATCCGCAGTCTCGTCCACGACGACCGGTGGATTCCCCGGACCTGCGACGATGGCCCGCTTCGGGCTTCGCAAGGCGGCGCGGCCAACGGCTGGGCCGCCGGTGACGCACAACAGGCGCACGTCGCGATGGTCAAAGATTGCCTGAGCGGATTCCAGCGTCGGCACGGCGATGATCGTGATAAGGTTGTCAATTCCGATCGCTTCATGGATAGCCTTGTTGAAGAGTTGCACGCCCCGGCAAGCGATGTTGGCGCCGCTAGGATGTGGGTTGCAGACCAAGGCATTGCCAGCGGCCAGCATGTTGATGGCATTGCAAGCCAGCGTTGGCAGCGAGTGCGTGACAGGAGTAATGACGCCGATAACGCCAAACGGGGCATATTCGGTGAGCGATATGCCATTCTCACCGCTAACGGCTTCCGTCTTTAACCATTCCACGCCGGGGATGCGGTCGGCAATGACTTGGAGCTTTTCAATCTTGTGCACAAGGCGGCCGATCTTCGTCTCGTCCAATTCGGCCCGACCTAGTTCCTGGGCCTGTTCGGAGCAGATTTTGCGGATGCATTGAACGGCCTTGCGGCGATCCTCTAGACCGCGTGCCTCAAAGTCCTTCTGAGCTTCGACCGCGGCGGTCACGGCGGCGCCCACATCGTCGAAGATGCCCCAAGCGCGGTTTTTGCCGTTGGTGGCCTTGGCCTGCCCGTTCCGCATATGGGAAAGGACTTCCTGTACAACGGTGCGAATCAATTCGTCGGTGACTTGCATGGGTCGTTTATTGTTGGTAGTTCGTTGTTCGTTGTTAAGAGTCAGGGGACAAAGAGCAGCGTGACGACTGACAATTGAAACTACTCGTGTCTGGCCGAAAAGATGGTCTTGTTCGCCACATTGACGCTGTCAACGATGCCGATGATGGTCGTGTCCACGGGCAGTTTTTCGGTTTCGGGAGTCAGGCGGGCGCTGGAGCCTTGGACGATTAACACCATCTCCCCCAATCCGGCGCCGACAGTATCGACGGCAACAAACGTTCGTCCCGTGCTCACCAGTTTGTCGCGATGGGCGGGATCGACCCGGAGCGGGTCGACCGTCAGCAGTTTGTGGCCGGTCATCGAGGCGACTTTTTGAGTCGCGACGACGCTGCCGGTAACTTTGGCCAAAAACATGGGTGCCTCACTTGCTCGCCTGCAGAAGCGCCTGAGCTTGCCTTGCGACAATTAACTCTTCATTAGTCGGCATGATCCAGATTTGCACACGGCTGGAACGGGCGTGCAACGGCACCTCTCCTTTGCCCTGCTTGTTCTGCGCCATATCGAGCCGAATGCCAAACCAGTCGAGATTTGCACAGATTGCCGCCCTCATCGTCGGGGAGTTTTCACCGATGCCCCCAGTAAAAACAATGGCTTCCGCACCGCCGAGTTGCAGCAGATACGATCCGATGTAATGCCGAACCGAGGCGACAAACACATCAATGGCGAACCCGGCGCGCTGGTTTCCTTCCAGGGCCGCTTTTTCGATGTCGCGCAGGTCGTTGCTTGAACCACTTAGCCCTTCCAGTCCTGAGTGATTCGCCAATTCTTCGAGGAGCTGCGCCAGGGTCTTGCCCGTGGCCCGCATCAACACCGGTAACGCGAACGGATCGAAATCGCCCACGCGATTGTTGTTCGGAAGGCCGCTTTGCGGGCTCATGCCCATGCTGGTGGCCTGTGATTTTCCGCCCTTAATCGCACAAATGGAACTGCTGCCGCCAAGATGGCAGGAAATGATTCGAGCACCGGGCTGGCCGAGCAGTTTCGTTGTTCGTTCGGCGATATAGCAATGGCTCGCCCCGTGAAAACCCCAGCGCTGGATGCCATGCTTTTCTTTCCACTCCAACGGCACAGCATAGAGACGATGGGACGACGGTATGGTCTCGTGGAATCCCGTCTCAAAGGCCGCGACTAAAGGAATCTGGGGCAATTCCTTGGCGAGAAGCCGCATGGCCTTGACGTAAGGCGGATTGTGCGCGGGAGCCACATCCGCAAAAGCATGCATTGCCGACAGGACGTTCTCATCAACCCGCTTCACCCCCGTCATTCCCTGAGCATGCACCGCCTTGAATCCGATGGCTGCCAGTTCCGCTGGATCTTTCAAACTGCCGATGCGGGGGTCGGACAATTGTTCAAGGCACTGGCGTACCGCTGCCGCATGATCCTTGACGGCAGCCCGCGTCTCCTCGCGGTGGCCGCCCGCCTCGACGAACGACGGCGAACTATCCGAACCAATCCGCTCGACCCCGCCGCGCGCCAGCACCTGCTCGTCATTCATGTCAAAAAGACGATACTTGAAGCTGGTACTGCCTAAATTGGCGACAAGGATTTTCATTGTTGGTTTGTTGTTCGTTGTCTGTTGTCCGTTGTCTGAATAACGAACGACGAACAACATATGACAGAATAGTTACTTCAAAAATGTTTCCATCACCGCCGCTTCGGGCCGTGGAATGATATGGCTGCTGACGAGTTCGCCATTGGCGGTAGCGGCTTGGGCGCCGGCGTCCACCGCCGCGCGGACCGAGCCGACGTCGCCGCGAAGGAACGTCGTGACATAAGCGCCGCCGATTTGCACCTGGCCGGCCAGCGTGACGTTGGCCGCCTTGCACATGGCGTCGGTGGCCGCGATGGTGGCAATCAGGCCCTTGGTCTCAATCAGGCCCAGCGCCTCGTGGTTTGAACCGTTGCGATTGTTGTTCGATGCCATTAAAGAAATCCTCAGGGGGTTTGTGCGCTCGCCGGAGGCTTGCGACAAAACAAAAGTAGTTTGGGTTAACTGACTGCGGCGACGGCTTGTTTTTTGCCCGCCAACGGCAGGATGCCGCCGAGATCTTCGTGCGGCCGTGGAATGACCTGGACGCCGACGACCTCGCCGACGCGGCCCGCCGCATTGGCCCCGGCATCGACTGCCGCCTTCACCGCCGCCACGTCGCCGACGACCAGCGCCGTCACCAGGCCGCTGCCGATTTTCTGCCAACCCAAGAGCGTCACATTTGCCGCCTTAAGCATGGCATCGCAGGCTTCAATTAGTGCTGTCAAGCCCTTGGTCTCGATCATGCCCAGGGCTTCCATAGTTGAACCGGCCATTGTGGATACCTCGTAAATTGGGTCAGTTGTTCGTTGTTGGTTGTTCGTTGTTCGTTTTGCGTTGACGCGGCTTTGTCATCCTTGTGTCCTCCCTCTCTCTCTTTACTCCTCCGGTCTGCTATCTAAAAAGCTCGACTTTCGTCGCATGCGGCAAATCAACTGCATTGCCCTCGTCGGTGTCGAGATGGACTTCCAGCTTGGACGAGGGCGAAAACCGCACTAGCAAATCTTCGAGGACGGCCGAGCTACTGCTCTTGATGCGCAGGTTAAGGCGGTCACCGTCCCTGACGCCGTAACAGGCCGCGTCCACGGGACCGAGGTGAACGTGCCGTTCGTGGCGAATGACGCCCGTAGGCAGTTCCACGATGCCGGCTGGGCCCATCAGGTAACAACCCGGGGAATCACGATGATCGCCGCTCTTGCGGACCGGCACATCCAAGCCGAGTGAAATCGCATCCGTGAAGGCCAGCTCCACCTGACTATGGTCGCGACAGGGGCCCAGAATACGAAGGTTCGGAATCAGCCGATGGCGCGGGCCAATGATGGTTACGGTTTCTTCGGCTGCAAAAAATCCATCCTGGTAAAGGGGTTTGGCCACGTGCAGCTTATGCCCCACGCCGAAAAGCCGTTCCAGGTCGGTCTGCGTGACATGGCAATGCCGGGCGGAAATGTTCACGACCAGCTTGCTGGGCCCTTGTCGTTTCGGGCTCGGTTTCCGCTCGCCGTTAGTGCCCAAGTGCTGTAAGAGCGCATTTCGGACTAACCGTTCCACAACCGACCGATCCAGGGCGGCCATACTCATGCGTGGAAGCCCTCCCCCCTTGCGCCGTTGCCGGTCTCTCCCGCCACGATGAGCCGAGCGACACTGGAATCAATGAGTTGCCGTTGTTCGGCCGTAATTCCGCTGTCAACTATGAGTGTGTCAATGGCGGACAGTTGGCACAGAAATGCAAGAGCTTGCCGGCCAATTTTTGTGTGATCAGCCACGACAACGACTTCGTCGGCCGACCGCATCATGCCCCGTTCAGATTCCACCAGCAGCAAGTTGCTATTAAAGAGTCCCTTGGCCGTGAGGCCGTGGACGCTGAGAACCATCTGCTGAACATGAATGTCTTCCGCCATCTTCACGGTTAGCGGGCCGAGTGCGACTCCCGTTTTCGGATAGACATAGCCTCCAAGCATAACAAGTTCCGTCTCCCGGCTGCTGGCGAACAAATTGGCGATGGGCAAGCTGTTGGTGACGATCTGCAAGGCTCGACCGACGAGCAGCTTGGCGACTTCCAAGGTAGTTGTGCCGCCATCGAGCAAGACGGCGTCGGCGTCGCGAATTCGCGCCGCTGCCGCTCGGGCAATCTGTTTTTTCTCTTCTATTTGTTTTTCTGAGCGATCTTCCAAGGGAGGAAGAGAAGCGCTATCGCCCAGGTAAATCGCGCCGCCATGCGTACGTTTAAGCACGCCTTGCTGGTGCCAATAATCCAGGTCCCGGCGAATCGTTGATTCGGAAACCTGAATTGATTGCGCCAAGTCAGCCAGCGCTATCGCCCCTTGCTGGCTGACAATGTCTAGGACTTTTTGACGGCGTTCTTCCACCAGCACGTTGGTTTCCTGGCAGTTTATGCCATATTATGATAAGCATGCTAGCTGTTCTGATAATTTATGACAGATATATTAAGCATGTCAAGCACATTTTGTCAGAATTGGTCCAATGGTGACGGCAATCTTTCCAGGCGACAAGCGTGCTTTGTACACGCCGAGTTCGTACTACAAGGCTAAAGCCACCAGTAAGCTGGTCGGTGGCCTTCCCGAAAGCAAATCCATTACAGGGAGTATTCGTAATGACGCCTGCCGACCACTGGATTGCCGACCGCATGAGCCACATTGAGGCGTCGGGAATTCGCAAAGTGTTTGATCTGGCCCGCTCGCTCAAAGACCCGGTAAACCTTAGCATCGGCCAACCGGATTTCGACGTGCCCGATTCCATCAAGGTGGCCGCTCATGCCGCCATTGACCAAGGCGCCAATGGCTACACGGTGACACAGGGAATTCCTGAGCTGCGGGCGAAGATTCAGGAAGATGTTGATAAACAATTTGGCCACGCCGACCGCGAAGTAATGATCAACAGCGGCACAACCGGCGCTTTGATGCTAGCGCTCCAGTGCACCATCAACCCTAGCGATGAAGTGATTGTTTTCGATCCCTATTTCGTCGTCTATCCTCATCTGACCACATTGGCCGGCGGCACGACCGTCTACATCGACAGCTATCCGGACTGTTTAATCGATGTAGATCGCGTGCGCGCGGCAATAACGGCACGTACGAAGGCAATCATCGTCAACAGCCCGGCGAATCCGACTGGAATTGTCCATCGCCGTGAGACTTTGCGCGATCTGGCCCATTTGGCCGGCAAGCATAATGTGTTGCTTATTAGCGACGAGATTTATCGAGCGTTTTGCTACGATCAGCCGTTCAGCAGTCCGGCCGAATTCAATGATCAAGTGCTTGTCATCGACGGGTTCAGCAAGACTTATGGCATGACGGGCTGGCGGCTGGGCTATGCCCACGGCCCGCGCCGGCTGATCGGCGAGATGAGCAAGTTGCAGCAATTCACCTTCGTGTGCGCGCCCAGCATTGTCCAGCATGCGGGAGTCGCGGCTTGGCAATATGATGCGTCAGCTTTTACAGCCGCTTACCGCCACAAGCGCGATAGGTTACGCGACGGCCTTCAGGATCGTTTTGAAATCGTGGAACCATCGGGAGCATTTTATCTATTCGCCAAAGCTCCTTGGGGCACGGGCACGGAATTCGTTGCCGATGCAATTCGCAACAACCTCTTGATCATTCCGGGCAACGTCTTTAGCCGGCGCGACACGCATATCCGCATTAGCTATGCCGCTTCGAATGCAACTCTTGATCGGGGCATAGAAATCCTGAATCGATTGGCCAAGAGATAGGGTAGATATTAATGAGGGCATCGCCTTTCGGTTATTTTTTCTTGTGCGGCTGGGTCTTTTCAATTTTGGCCAAGGTATCGCGCAGGGTTACGGCTCGATTGAAGACGAGCGCCCGGACGGCAGAAGCATCCGGGTCCATCGAGAAATATCCGAGCCGTTCAAACTGGTATTTGTCACCCGCCGCCGCGTTCGCCAAGCTTGGCTCTAGCTTGGCATCTTTCAGAATAGTTACCGACTCAGGATTCAGATTGACCCGATAATCGACGCCCTCCGGTACGTCGTCGGGATTGGGTTTGGTGAAGAGCGGTTCGTAAAGCCGCACCTCGGCATTGACGGCGCTCGCCGCCGAAACCCAATGGATGGTTGCCTTGACCTTGCGACCATCGGGCGCGTTGCCGCCGCGCGTCGCTGGGTCGTAGGTGCACCGGAGTTCGACCGTTTGGCCGGTTTGCTGGTCTTTGATCACATTGACGCACTTTATGAAGTAGGCATAGCGCAGCCGTACCTCGCGGCCCGGGGCGAGTCGGAAGAAGTCTTTAGACGGGGTTTCGCGGAAATCGTCTTGCTCGATATAGAGGACGCGCGAGAAGGGAACCTTGCGTTGGCCGGTAGAAGAATCTTCGGGATTATTGACAGCTTCCAGGTCCTCGGTTTGATTCTCCGGATAATTCTCGAGGACCACACGCAAGGGGCGGAGAACGCCCATGACCCGGCGAGCGCGCTTGTTAAGATCTTCCCGTAGCGCGTCTTCGAGCCAGGAAATGTCGATGATGCCGTTAAATTTCGAGACGCCGATCCGTTCGCAAAACTTGCGGATCGCCTCCGGCGTGTAACCTCGCCGCCGCAGGCCCGAAATGGTCGGCATGCGCGCATCGTCCCAACCGGAGACGTGCTTTTCCTGCACGAGCTGGATGAGGCGGCGTTTGCTGAGAACTGTGTAAGTAAGGTTAAGACGGGCAAATTCAATCTGTTGCGGCGCGTAGATGCCCAGCGCTTGGATGTACCAATCGTAAAGCGGCCGGTGATTTTCGAATTCCAGCGTGCAAATCGAATGCGTGATTCGTTCAATGGAGTCCGATTGCCCGTGCGCCCAATCGTACATGGGATAGATGGACCACTTGTCGCCGGTGCGATGGTGGGAAGCATGCAGGATGCGGTACATCACCGGATCGCGCAGGTTGAAATTCGGCGAATTCATGTCGATCTTCGCCTTGAGCGTGCGCGAGCCGTCGGGAAACTCGCCAGCTTTCATGCGACCGAATAGGTCGAGATTCTCCTCGACAGTGCGATTGCGATACGGACTTTCTTTACCGCCTTTAATATCGCCGCGGTATTTGGCGGTCTCTTCAGCAGTCAAGTCGCAAACGTAGGCCTTGCCCGCCTTGACCAGTTGCACGGCCCAATCGTAAAGCTGATCGAAGTAGTCGGAGGCGTAGAACTCACGGCCTTCCCAATCGGCGCCGAGCCATCGAACGTCATCGCGGATGGAGTCGACGTATTCCTGCTCCTCCTTGGTCGGATTGGTGTCGTCGTAACGGAGATTGAGCTTGCCGGCGTATTGCTTGGCTAGGCCGTAATTGAGCCAAATCGACTTGGCATGGCCGATGTGCAAATAGCCGTTGGGTTCGGGCGGAAAACGCGTATGCACGCGCCCGCCGAACCGGCCGGTCTCGTTGTGCTCTTCGATTATTTCCTGGATGAAGTTCAAGGACGGCTGGGTTTCTGGCGTACTCATAGGATCGGCTGCTTTCTTCGGTTTCGGACGTGTTTGCGCGGGCCACAACTTTATGGGCGGCATGGGGCGTACTGGATCTCGCAAACTTACGCGTGCGCCAGCGCTCGGTCAATCCGTGCCAGGCAGCGTTGCTTGCCTAGCGTAGCGAGGGTTTCATAGGCGCCAAAGCCTACATCTTTTCCGGTTACGGCCACGCGCAGCGCCTGGCTGACGGGACCCGCCTTGACGCCCTCTTTTTGAGCGAACTCTTCTACGCGGCTCTTTAGCGTGGCGGCGTCAAAGCTTCCCGACTCCGCAATTAGCGAGCGAAGTTTGCGCAAGAGTTCCGGAGCCGGCGGTTTGCGAATATGTTTATCAAACGCCTTGGTGTCATAAACGATCTTGTCGTCGGGCAGGAAGAACTCAGCGTAATTAAGGATATCGCCCGCCACCGTTAGACGCGGGCCGGCATCCGTGATAATCTGCGTCGTCATTTGGAGCACTTCACTCGGCATGGGATCGGGAACCAAGCCGGCCCGCATCAAATAAGGCACAGCTCGACGTATCTTTTCCTCGATAGGCAACGCTTGCATGTAATGTTCTTGAAACGCGAGCAATTTTTTGGCGTCGAAGCTGGCCGCCCCCTTATTGACGCGCTCCAGCGAAAACAGGTCGATCATCTTCTGTCGCGTAAAGAACTCGGTCTTGTCGTCGAGCGACCAGCCCAGGAGCACTAGATAATTGAGGATTGCGTCGGGAAGATAACCGACTTGCTCATAGAAATCGACGATGACCGGGTTGAACGTTTCGGCCGCCGTCGTCATGCCAAGTCGGGTTGCGATCGATTGGCCGTGATCGTAGACGCGCTTGAAATCCGGGTTTTTCAAGTATTGGGCGATTTTGCGCTTACTCAACTTATTCTTGCTGCCCGGCTCGGCCACGAAGGGCACATGGGCATAAGTAGGCAGAGGGTACCCAAGGCCTTGAGCGACGAAGATTTGCCGCGGCGTATTGGATAGGTGCTCCTCGGCACGGATGACGTGGCTAATCTGCATATCGAAGTCGTCCACGACATTCGCTAAATTATAGAGCACGGTGCCGTCGGCCCGCTGGATGACGTGGTCTTGCTCGCGCGCCCAATCAATCGCTATATCGCCGCGAATGAGGTCGGTAAATCGGCAGACGCCCACGCGCGGCATCTTGAGACGCACCACGCCCTTGCGCCCTTGAGCCTCGAACGGGGTCCTGGCCGCCGGCGTATCCGCCATCCAGCGGCGGCTGTAGAGAAAGGGCCGTTTTTCGGCTTCCGCCGCGCTCCGCTCCGCTTTGACCTCGTCCTCCGTGGCGTAATCCCAGTAGGCATGGCCTTTATCGACAAGCTCACGCACGGCAGCCTGATAGCGGTCGAGTTTTTGCGACTGATAATAGGGACCGTACGGGCCGCCGACTTCCGCCCCCTCGTCCCAGTTGAGACCGAGCCAGCGAAAGCCTTTGAGAATCGGCTGCAAAGCCTCGGCAACATTCCGCTGCTGATCGGTGTCGTCGATGCGCAGGATGAACTGCCCGCCGTGCTTGCGGGCAAACAACCAATTAAAGAGCGCGGTGCGGACCCCGCCGATGTGCAGATAGCCGGTCGGGCTCGGCGCAAAACGGGTGCGAACCATGACTAGGCCTTCCCTGGCAAAATAGGAACATGCGCCGAAAGAAACGGCCGGCGCGTTTTCGGCGTTATCATTTCCCTAAGTATAATGCGGCTGCAAAAAACCGCCAGGTTGCGTCTTCCTGCGAAATGCCAAGGCCGCCAACGTGTTGGCACCCTTGGTCCGACGTTGGCAGCCTTCAAATGAAAGACAACGAAAGCGCGCGAGCTGTTCAAAGAATCGATCACCCACCCTCTACCCTCTAGCTCAATGTGTGCGGGTCTAGAGGGTGGGGCGCTTGAGCCACAGGGTCCTTGCGTCCAAGCTTTGGAAAGGAGGAAGAGATGTAAAAACGAGCAACCGTTTTCCGTTTTTCATCCCCCACCCACCCCCGATGAAAAACGGAACTTCGGGGTGGAAAACGGAACGATTCGGTGAAAAACGGAACGATCTGGTGAAAAATGGGACCCCACCTGGTGAAAAACGGGACCCGAGGTCTTGCGTCGCAAATCAAGTGCGGACCATTTTCGCGGAACCGGCTCAGTTCCGTGCGGCCGGCCGGGGCGGCACTTCGCGGGTACATAGAGGACGCGGCCATATTCTCAATATCTCTCCACTTTGCCCTTTATTTTTCCTATATCTGTCCGCGTCCCCTTTGTTCGCTTCAAAAGGGTAACTTGGCCCACCTTTTCAAGAAATGAAATATAAATTTTCCAGATCTGCCTTAAAATGATCTCATGACCACCAACTATGATCCGATAGCTGACCAGTACAAACAGTCCAAGCAGCAACCTTGGCGCACCTACATTGAAGCATTCAGTTTAATGTCCTTGGTTGGCGATCCAAACGGCTTGTCGGCATTGGATTTGGCTTGTGGAGAAGGCTTTTACACTCGAATGCTTCGACACAAAGGCGCCGCAAAAGTCACTGGCGTCGATCTGTCTGCAGGAATGATCGCGTTAGCCCGCAAACAAGAGAGCGAACATCAGCTGGGAATTTCTTATGAAGTAGGCGACGCCCGCCAACTTCGACCTGAAAAGTACGATTTCGTTTTAGCCGCTTATTTGCTCAACTACTCCCAGAACCGCGCTGACCTCCAGGCCATGTGCGCCAGTATCGGGCGATGCCTCAAGCCGGGAGGCCGATTCCTCACAGTTAACAGTAGTCCGGCCTTGGCGTTTCCCTCTGCACCTTCCTATCGGAAATATGGGTTTGAAACCCGCGTGGAAGGAAAGTGGCAAGAAGGTGCGCCGATTCAGTGGATCTTTTATTTGGAAGACAGCACTTTCTCTATTGAGAATTATTACTTGGATATTGCCGTACACGAGGAAGCGTTGCGGGCTGCCGGGTTTGCCCAGATTCGCTGGCACACTCCTCAGGTATCGCAAGAAGGCCGGGCGGCTTTCGGCAATGATTTTTGGACCACTTTCATGGAACATCCGCCCATCACGCTCATTGAATGCACGATGAGAGAGGCGGATGCAACCTCACACGATCGCTTGTGAGCATGGACTAGCCCCCGTGAAAGGGAATAATAGCTCCTAATTGAAAACGGGATCTGCAAAATGAGCAGAATCGACGAAACCGAAATCCTCGGCTACCCTGAACTTAAGCCTGAAGTTGAGAGCGGAGAGGATCACAATTTGGATGCTCGCCCAGTTTGTAGCCAACCGAATGATTGGAACATTTCTACACTACGCGGAAAGCGCTGACTCGGAGGTCCCACGCACTATGCCAAGCAAACGTTTGGCCCGGCGCGCCCTCACCATTGCCGAGATCCTGGCTTGGGCCGATTCGTTTCGGGAAACCACGGGACATTGGCCCACCGTTAAGAGCGGCAGCATTCGGGAGGAACGATTCGAAACTTGGCAGAATTTGAATCAGGCTCTAATCCTAGGGCTGCGCGGACTTCCAGGCGGTAGTTCCTTAGCCCAACTATTGGCCGAGCAGCGCGGCGCCCGCAACCAAAAGTCGCCTCCACCGCTAACCGTCGAGCAAGTCTTAGGGTGGGCCGATCAGTACTACAAGCTTAACGGCAAGTGGCCCAAGCCTAGTTCCGGCCTTATTCCCGGTTCCGGTGGAGAGAAATGGAAAGGCCTTGACCGGGCGCTGACGCTTGGCATCCGCGGCCTACCGGGAGAATCGTCGCTGGCCAAACTGTTTGCCGATCACCGAGGCAAGCGCAACCACCCCCAACTGCCTCCGCTGGATGAAAAACAAATCCTACAATGGGCCGATGCCTATCATGAGCGAACCGGCAGATGGCCGCGCCGTGAATCGGGCTTGGTGATGGAGGGCTCTCTCGAAAAATGGAAAGGGGTCGATTTAGCCTTGCGGCAAGGCATTCGAGGCTTAGGCGGAGGGACGAGCTTGGCGTTGTTTTTGGCAGAGCGGCGGAGTGTGCGCAACGTTTGGACACGACCGAGCTTCACCATCGCCCAAATCCTAGAGTGGGCCGATGCTTTTCACGCGCGTACGGGTCAATGGCCGAATCAAGACTCCGGTCCGATTCAGGAAGCGCCTGAGGAAACTTGGAAGGCCGTGGAAATGGCCCTGATCAAAGGCAGGCGAGGACTGACCGGGAAATCGTCGTTGGCTCGCCTGCGGGCAGCGGAGCGCGGCGTACGCAATCGCATGGCCCTTCCACGGCTCACACGTAAGCAGATTCTTACCTGGGCCGTTGCTCATCGCCAGCTCATGGGAGAATGGCCAACACGCAAATCCGGTCCCATCGTAGAAGCCCCGGAGGAAACTTGGCTGGCCATCGACGATGGCTTGCGCGATGGATGTCGCGGTCTGCGCGGAGGCTCCTCCTTGGCCCGATTATTGGACCACTATTACGGCGTGCCCAACCCGGCCAATCCGCCGCGCCTATCCAAGAAAAAGATCCTGGCCTGGGCTGATGCTCATTTCCAACGAACAGGGACCTGGCCGAACACAGGCTCTGGCGCCGTTCATGATAATCCGAGGGAAAGTTGGCTTCAGATTAACCAGGCCCTCCGAATCGGAACGCGTGGACTTGCCGGCGGATCATCCCTCAGGGAGTTGCTTATCGCCAAAGGACGGAAGCTCCCTCAAGAGGCGAGCATGGAGGCGTGACCCCGAGAGGTCCCCGAGAGGCGGGCGATCTTCGGGCGTAGGGTTGTGCAAACCTTTCAGGGTAGATGAATGTGGGGTGGCTCTTTTCCCAGGGCGGCGCTGGCGCTTGCCCTGGGCTTTGTTGTGCAGCCCCTTCAGGGCAGGCTTGGCGAAGTCTGCGGTGACTCGTGCCCGTCACTCTTGAGTCGCGAAAACATGCCACTCGGCACGAGAGCCCAGAAGGCGAGCTACTGGTCGAATCGTGCGGTTCTTTGCCCTGTATGGGCATGACAACAAAGCCCAGGGCAAGCGCTTAGCGCCGCCCTGGGAAAGAGGCATCGAGAGAATGTATAGCGCCCTGAAGGGGCGCGAGAGTGTCCCGCCCCTTCAAGGCGAAATAAATGGGCAGGTGGCATCGTAACCCAGGGCGGCGCTAAGCGCTTGCCCTGGGCTATTATCTTTTGCCCCTTCAGGGCAAGCGGCTGCCCCCACCTGCCTTCGACCCATCCGCCCCGCCGGCCGCTTGCCTGCTTTCGCGGTTGTTCCATCGTGCGGCGACAAGCGGGTGGTACAATGGTGCTGTTCTTGGAGGAGGTCTTACGATGGCATCATCCGGCGTTAGCGAACAGCAGATTGTCGAAGCGTTGCATGGCGTTCCGGCGGAGCGCTGGTCCGAGGTGCTCCGATTTCTTGATGCGCTCCAAGTGTCATCGGGTCCTTCGGCCCAATCGGCAATTCAAACGGCCAAGGATTTGAGTCAATCAGGGCTGGTCGGAATCTGGGCGGACCGCCAAGAC
Organism: Gemmataceae bacterium; assembly: GCA_045802525.1. Taxonomy (GTDB): domain Bacteria; phylum Planctomycetota; class Planctomycetia; order Gemmatales; family Gemmataceae; genus JBJMQT01. The sequence continues at coordinate 4,156 of JBJMQT010000154.1, read as the reverse complement.
ATTAAGGACAGTCAAACATTCGCCATGCGACTTAGGAAGGAAGCGGAAACGCGCGGAGGCCCTGCGAATGCTGCTGGACACTGATGTCCTGGTGGACATTCTTCGCAGTCATCCCCCCGCCCTTGCTTGGCTGAAGGCCCTGACAAACGCTCCCATCGCCTTGCCGGGCTTGGCGGCCATGGAACTGGTGCAAGGATGTCGCAACGTGGCCGAGCAACAGCAAGTGGAGGCATTGCTCCTTCGATGCACCCTGCACTGGCCTTCTGCGGCCGATTGTTTGCGTGCGTTCAACGATTTTACGGCGTTCCATCTCAGCAATAATCTCGGGTTGTTGGACGCGCTGATCGGTGAAACGGCAGTGGGCCTGGGTCTTCCCCTGGCGACCTTTAACCTCAAGCATTATCGAGTAATTCCGAATCTGCAAACGGTCCAACCCTATTGAAGCCCTCGATGACAAGTGCCTGTCGCTCTTGAGCCGCGAAGACAGGACGCCCCGCCCGAAAGCCCAGGAGGCGAGCTAAGTCTAATCGCGCTTTTCTTTGCCCTGAAAGGGCTGCACAACAAAGCCCAGGGCAAGCGCTTAGCGCCGCCCTGGGTACGCGATCCGCAAGAGAACCGAGGAACCCTGTAAGGGTTCCACAAGGCCGGCTTTCTCCAGAGGCGTTAGTTTGTGCAACCCTTTCGGGGCCCCTTTCGGGGTAGAGGCAATTGGGGTGGGTCTTTTCCCAGGGCGGCGCTGGCGCTTGCCCTGGGCTCTGTTGTGCAGCCCCTTCAGGGCATGGCTTGGTGAAGTGTGCGGGCCGGGTGGCATGGGTGGCATGCTTTAGGGGCCGGTCAGACCTTGACGTAGGGCTGGCTTCCGCCCATTCTGGGGGCCCGGGCCCACCAGGAACGGGCCAAAGTCCGCACTACGAGCCCTCACTCTAAGCTGCGACAAGGCACTAGTTGTCTTCAAGATCGTCGTCCTTGGCGAGTTCACACTGGTAGGTCACGTCAATGTACCCTTGGGCATAGAGCCACTCGGCTAGGGCAGGCAGATCGGTGTCAATTTGCCGCGGGGCCAGCTGGACGGACACATTCAAGCCGCTATGGCTAATGTAACCCCACACAAGGCGCTGCTTTGCCGACGGCACTCCTTTGGGTTCGTCCAGAACTCCTACGCGTTTGGAAATGGATTTGAGCATAGCGCGGAATCCGGACACGTCATCATCATCTTGGTCATTTGGATTGGGCCTTTCGTTCCGGTGCAGCCACCACTTCTCATAGGCGTTTATAACGTCAATATCGACATGCTCCGGTCCTTCGGCGCGAATAAGCTCGAATTTATTTTTCCAACGCTCTTCGGTCCGGGCTTGGATCTCCTTTAAGAGTTTGTCCCGCGTCTCGTTGTCGCCGCGTTTCATGGCTTCGAGCAGTTCCGTCATGGACTCAGCAGCGCCGTTTGTATCCATTTCATCAGGGGTCCAATGCGTTAGCCGATGATACGTCCGCCGGGCCTTGCTCCATTTGGCCGTTTCAGGCGAGCGTTCATAGTCCTTAGACCATGGCGGGATAAGCGGCAATCCGGTCGATATGGCAAGGTAGCCGCCGAGCTCTTCTTCGATTTGCAGGGCCGTGTCACGGGAAGGGGCCAAGCCGAACAGTGAAGAGTTCAGCGGGCGCTCATTTTGATCGAGCCCAACCTCATCCGTCAGGCGCTGGACTTCGCTAAACCAGATGTTCCGCTCGACAACGGCGTCGGCAGGAAGGCTCAAGAGCAAGGTCTGGCCAAAGAGGGTGAGACGAGCGGACTTCGGAATTCGGCCGGAGATATCGGCAAAGGCAGTTTCCGCCGCATCACGCGATGGAAAATTGGCCACGATCGTGTTCCTGGCCTCAGCTTGCTGATTCTCATTCAGAATGGCCGGCTTCGTAATCGTTGAACCGCGCTCGTACGGAGTTTTCGGACGCTCGGCGCCCGATTCGAGAAATTTGCCGAAGTCGCCTCGTTGTCCTATCGCCAGGACAAACGTCAGAATAATCGCCAGGATAAAGCTTGAGGCGTGCACGGCCCAAATTGCGGCGGTGGCTAGCCCGCCGGGCGGACGCGCGTTCATTTTCTCGAAGACATTGATTGTCACCAGCGCTAGAGCCCGGGGTTGGGACAACCCTGGATACCCGGCCCGGACTTCTGAAAGGATCTCCCGGGCCATGCTGTCAGGAATCGCATCATCGCCGTCTCCCGGAAGGGCCAGACCGGACGAACGGAGCTTGTCGGAAATCTTCGCCGTGCGATAGACCGCCGCTAGCGACAGGAGCATGGGCAGGCAAACCAACCAAAGATAAAAGGTTTGAAGCAACAAACCGAGCCCTAATATCCCGAGAATTGCGACGCCTCGAAAACCGACTTCCAGATAAGGGCTTCGGCAAAACAAAGTTGCCTGCAGAACTTGGCCGCCGTCCAAGGGCAAAAAGGGCAGCAGATTGAACCCGTTAAGAATTAGCGCCAACAAACCTACCTCGATGAGGCTTGACTGCTGAAACGTCAACCCCGCGACTCCCAAAGCACCGCCTACGAGAATGCCGGGAACCGGACCCATGAGAAAGACGATGGCCTTCTTCCAGCCGGGCACGTTGAAGTGTTGACCCGTCACCGCCGCCCCGAAAAAGGGAATGAATAGCATGCGCGTATTGCGGTAGCCGAAAAACCGCATGGCAACGAGGTGCCCCATTTCATGGAAGAAAAGAATCGGAATCATGTAGAAGAGGTCTTTTAACGACCATTGCGCGTCTTTGACCAGGATGAAGACTACCAGCGTCAAAGCTAACGCGATGGCGGCCCCGATCCAGCCGGTCTTCCGAGTGCGGATTCGGTGCATCTCGGCCAAGACCTTGTCATCTTCCGAGCGAGTTTGTTCGGCATCGGCTTCGTCCCCGTTCTCCGGCCGTGCAAGCGTTGGGAGCGACGAGCGGATTGACTCCAACTCGTCTTCGGGGATGGGAACAAAAACCCCCCGCTCCAAATGATGGTCTCGCAAATGCGCATGATGGGACTCGACGAGGCCGCGCACGAGGGTTTGCCCAGTGACACGGATCACAAATCGATCCGGTCGTTTTTCCAGTTCCTTCTGGTGCTCGTCCCACAGTTCCCTTACCCCGGCGCCGTCGTGGAAGCGGACCTGGCACGAGCGAGGCGGCAACATGTCCGGCTTGCCTCCCCAGGAAACCAGGAAGCCGCCATCGTCAAAACCGGTGATGAAAACGGGAAAGAGGCGAATCCGAACGGGTCGCGTCTCCTTCCAAATCCCCAGGTGGACACGGGCACACGCTTGGCCTGAAGAATGACAGAACGTGGCCCAGGAAATCGTCGTCTTACGAAACGGAATCGCGATGACGTGATAGATCGGGGAGTGAAACCCCAGTTCCTTGAGCTGCTCGATTAGCGGTGTGAATCTATCCCGAACGTTCTGAGGAAGCTGGGCCTCGTCAACTTCGAACGGCGCCAGGGTTTCGACATTGGGATCATCGGATCCGATCAATATGGGCACGCGCAAGCGCGCCAAGACCCATACCAAGAACGTCAAAGGAGACTTATGCCACCACCACCATTCCCGCAGCGAGATTCGAGAACTGCATAGGCGATACCATACCTTTGTCATGACGGCGACCTAGAGTCTTGGTGTGATCGTGCGGAGAAGGATGAGCACCAATAATCAGGGACCTGGTGCGCAATGTCAAGCGTTGAACGCCGGTAGACGCGGGCTGATGTGGAGAAAGTAGGGAGCGTCCAGCCTACGCTCGCCGAGGCACCGGGCAAGTCCGGTACGATAAATAGAAAAAGATCCTGTCCGCTAAAGGGGAATCGCCATGGAGATGATTGGAACCGTAATCAATGGAGCCCATTGCCCAAGCTTTCTCGGCAGCTTACTCCGGCTTGGGCGGCTTGGCCCCCTCGGCCTTGAGCCGGGCCACACGCATCTTGACATCCGGCTGCTCGGCATTCTCCACGAGCGATCGATCATAGAGAATCAGCGCCCGATCCGGCCGCTGTAAACCTTCGTAGACCAGTCCTAGTTCCGTCAGAGCCCGCCATTCGTGCGGGTCGAGCAAGAGCGCGGCTTCCAACTCGGCCTGGGCGCGTGGCAAGTCGCCCTGTTCGTGGCGCAGCCAGCCGTCT